>JANRJA010000079.1:0-1568 GCA_033764315.1 Oculatellaceae cyanobacterium bins.114 | reverse complement strand
GGTTCCTGCATATCACTGAGCGAACAGGAACCACCCTTTAAGAACTTCTAGCTCCCTTCTGCTGGCTCCTTCAGGCACTTGTCTGGAGGATTTTTTTATCTCTATGCCATGATTCCTCAGCTACATCTTCTCAATTGGGGCATGGGAGTCGAGAGCACAGCAATCCTCGTGCGTTGGCTGCTGGAGCCTCAGTCTCGTCCCTTCAATGACTTCCACAATCTGATTGTGCTAGCCGCGCAAACTGGCGATGAGATGAATGAAACCAAATACCTTTGTGAAACTCATCTCTTTCCGGTAATGCGGGAACACCAGGTTCGATTGGTGCAGGTTGCAAAAGCCTCTACCAGTAAACTGGATGGCTATATCATTCTCAGTGACACTCACCAGCCCTATGAGCTGCACACCGAAGGATACTTTCCCCTCAGCCGTGATTTACTCCAGTCTGGAACGGTGCCTCGGTTGGGGCGACCTCATATTTGCGCGCAACGCTGGAAGGGAGAGGTGCTTGATGCCTGGATCTCAGACCACATCACAGAAGCGTTTGGTCCCTATTTGGGCTACAACGCCGATGAAACCAAGCGGGCTAGTAAAGCTGACGGCTATACCTGCCAAGGGCACCAGTTTCTCTATCCGCTCATTGAATGGGGGTGGACACGAGATGACTGCATTGAATATCTCTATCGCACCCTGGGAGTTCTTTGGAGAAAATCTGCTTGTAGCTATTGTCCATTTCAAAAGAAGCAAGCTGCGATCGCCCGCTACAAGCGTGATTCTAAAGCCGCTGGATTCACTTTGCTAATGGAAATGAATGCCTTAGCATTTAATCCTCGAATGCATTTATTCTCATCTGGTACAGCCTATGACCTAATTGTAGAAAGCGGCAATCGGAATGCTTTAGATGAACTAGAGCAGATGTTAAGTCAAATGCAATGGGGACTTTATCATGTCCAACGCATTTACAAACAACTGATGGGGAAAAATAATAAGCTCTACATCAATGCAGATCGCAAAGTGGTTCTTGTTTATGAAGGTAATAAGGAGAAGATGGAGTCAAAGTTAGCAACCCTTGCTCAACAATATCAAGCCACAGTTGAGGATCTACACGGCAAACGGTGCTATCTCCACCGACGACAAGAAGGCATTTATCCGGCTTTCGAGGAGTTTTACGTTGTTGCTCCCAAGCTAGCGAAAAACAAATGCCGTAACCAGAAAGCCTTTGAGCAAAATTGGAGAGAACTGACAGGACCCGCTAAACCTGTTCAATTGACTCTCTTTGTTCCCTAACTCAAGCACAGACAAGATAGCTGTGATCGCGATAGAGCTTCCGCTCCAGACAATGTAGGCAGGCTGACAACCTTAAGCAGGTTTACATTCCCTCGCCTGTTCACCAACATGGAGCGGTCTATGTCTGAATCACTAAACTCAAATCTTCCAACTTTCGTGGTGGTTAAGGTCGATGAACCTTTACCGTGGCCAGAACAAGAGACTTTCTATCCCATTTTGCCAGCAGAGGAACCCCACACCTACAGCACACTTCAGCGGGCAGCCGAACTGGTTGCCTCCCTGAT
>JANRJA010000007.1:0-7006 GCA_033764315.1 Oculatellaceae cyanobacterium bins.114 | reverse complement strand
AAATTCGCTCGCTTTCAGTCCTGTTAAGCTTTGTAGTACTTGTGGTTTGTTTTGAACTTGCTCGTAAGACAGCATTCTAAGCCCCGCAGTTTACCCTCAACCTTTTTCTACTAATCTAGCTATTTCCGATTAAGTTTAAAGAACATACAATACAACTACGAGGAAAAAATTTATATAGAGCACTATCAGCACAAGGATATCTTCAAAAGTGGTTAAGTGAGGTTACTTAGGTACTTAATAAGGCAACCAAGAGGATGATTCAGTCTGCTCTCTTCACGACAACAGAGATCTCTGCTACTCATGAAATTAGAAATATTTTGACAGGGCTTCAGATGGAGATGGGTTCTGCTCTACGAAGTTCAATATCTGGAGATTAGAGAGAATTTTATATTGGTTTAGGAGTAAGTGCGATCACCTAAACTGATGATAAGAATAGGAGGGCGATCGCTCCAACTTTACTGCTAATTCTTGATGTTCGTTTGCTTGGAAGTGTGAAAGCGATCGCCAATGCTAGTTGAATAATAGTAAGACCTGCGATCGCCCTTAACAATGGTCGCGATCGCTTGGACTGATGAGAGGAAGGATAAGAGGGCGATCGCTTTTTTTCTGGTTTGTAAAATCGTACATCTCATTCATCAAATCCATCTGGACAAGTCTTAAGCAGAATATCACCTGGAAAGCAAAGCATAATTGGGATTGGTGCGTTTGCTTAGCAGAACACATCTTATGAGATGACAATCACACTATATTCCACCGACTAACTATCTACTCTGGATTTCCTCGTCCGGCCATACATCACCATCGGCTCGCCGTAACCAATCGTAATATAACTCTGTATCAAAAGGTTGGAATGCTAACTCAATCTCACCTCGCAATAGCCGCAAATTATGAATAGCTATTTCATCATTAATATAAGCTAGCACATCATTGATTCCATTATCGCGAGCACGATCAAGCATAGCTGCAATTATCTCTCGTTGCTCAACGTCGAGATGTGATAACAGTTGATTAATCTTCTCATTTTCTGATACTTCAGGTAAACTATTTGTCCTAACCCAGTTACTTAATATTCCGTATCGAATATTAACCAAACCATCAACAAACTCTTTGTAAAGTTGTAGCGATAATTGCATGTGAAGTTCATCTCCTTAAACTGCTCCCCCAATTAACTCTATGTCATCAAATAAAACTCCTATGTATTAGGAATACAGATTACTTGACACATTAACTTGAAGAAAGAATGAAAGGACCTTCTTTAAGTACTGTAAGAAAACCGTCTGCAGCAACGCAGTAATAGGAAAAATCAGAATCATGATTATTTTAGATGCAGCTGATTTAAGGACCCCACGGAACCCGTGTTGGATCTAACGCACCTTGCCTTAATAACTCATTTCTCGATATGGCTAATATTTGCTCTATCTCCGCATCTGTAAAACCACCTGCTTTCATTGCTTGCCTTTGAAAATCTTCTTCAACCATTAAATTATAAGTCGAGATAGTTCCTCCACCAGCAACAAATTGCCTGTGTAACTGTCCTTGAACTCTATTAATAGCTCCATGATCAAACGTACCAAATCTAACTGCAGTTGCAGCACGAGCATCATAATTAGCGTTATTTCGTCTGGCAGCTTGCTGATGAGGATGATGTCCTCCACCGTCTCCATAGGGCCCAACAAGATGCCTTCCTACCTGCTGATCAATATCAAAGATGTAGCGAGCTAAATCTATAGCATCCCAACTCGCTCGACCTGTATGTCTAAGAACCTCTGGTTGTGGTCCTTCTCCGAATCCCCCAAGTCTACCAAAGTTGAGTAATCTATCAAGAATTCGTCCTGTATGACTGGGAAGAGCTGGTTGAGAACCTTCCCCAAACCCTCCTAATTCTTCTGGGGGTGGTCCTGCTTGAATCACTCCAATAAGAGCAGCAGTTCCCAGAATAGCCAGAGCAAGGATCGTAGTATTTTTTCTGTAAGGGTAAATAAACCGGATGGGTCGATATTATTTACCGGGTTATTGTGAGCATAGAAATATTTGTGCAGCGAGAGGGGTTCACTCAGGCTGCCCTCAAACGAATCTCTTCTAGTGAACCTACCAGAATCAGAGTTGTAATAACGTTGCCTCAGGTAGTATTCGCCTAAATTCTCATCAAACTGCTCCCCAGCAAACTGGTAGCTGTTGTTTGTGCTACCCGTCCCACTAACAGACCTTCCATAGGCATCATAAGTATAGGTATCGGTAATATTCCCACTAGCATCTGTCAGTGCATTAGTACTACCCAACCCATCGACTAAGTAGAATGATGTGACATTGTTCCGCTCCTGAGAAATGAGATCATGTCCATAAATATAACTGACAATCAGATTTCCGTTGACTCGCTCCTCTAATACCTGAGCATAGTCCCGATTGGCATCAACCAAGTACTCGGTCGTCACTCCATTGGTCGTTGAACTGGTGCGGATACCCTCCGAGTTGTAGACGTAAGAAAGGACATCTCCAGTCGTAGTCTGCACCCCAACCAAGCGGTTCTCATCGTTCCAGGTGTAGGTGGTCTGCTCTGTCCCTGCGACTTTGGAGACGGTATTACCGTTGTTGTCATAGCCATAAGTCGTTACCACCCCTCGCAAGCAGAACTGCTGGTGTTTGACGAACCAACAGCAGCCCTTGATCCTAAAAATGAACACGACATCTATCAGATTTTTAGGGCGATCGCCAAAGGTCGCATGACGGTCGTGGTCAGTCACCGATTGGCTTTAGCCAAAATGGCAGATCGAATTGTCGTTCTGGAACACGGCAAGATTGTGGAAGAGGGAAGCCATGAAAAATTAATGGCACAGCAAGGAGCCTATCACACGATGTTTAGTCGGCAAATGAGTAGCTATCTCTAACTCAAAAGCACCTATTTCTAGCCGAGGAACAGCTTGATAGTTTTGGTCTGGATGCTCAGTTTCTGGATGCTCAGTTAAAGCAGTTAGCGATCGCTGCTTAAGAGCATCTTTTTAAACTGAGAATCAGCAGGCAGAGGAGTCGCGATCGCCCCTCGTTGGGTTTCCCGAAAGTGAACGACCAAACGATTCAGCACCTCTGTATCAATCAAAAAAGCATCGTGACCCTGTGATGACTCCAGGCACTTTAACTCAGCATTTGGAATCCATGCCGCCAGTTCTTCTTGTTCCACTGGTGGGTACAAAATGTCAGAGCTAATGGCAACAACCAATGTTGGCTGTTGAATACTTTGCAATATCGCTTCATAGGATTGGTTAGATCGAGCCAAGTCGTAAGCATCCATAGCATGAGTCAGAACAACGTAGGTATTGGCATCAAAGCGTTCCACTAACTTTTGACCCTGATAATGTAAGTAATCAACGATTGCAAATTGTTCTGTATCTTGACTTGGTTGAATCTGCCGTCCAAACCGTTCTGCAAAGCTTGCCCAAGAACGGTAGGTACTCATCGCTATCATTCGAGCTACCGCTAATCCTTGAGTGGGTGGGTGATCGGGCTTGTAGTTACCGTCTTGCCAATTGGGATCAGCATAAATTGCCTGTCGTTGCGCCTCATTCAAACCAATACACCAGGCAGAATGCCGTCCAGAAGCCGCAATCACAGCGATCGCCCTCACCTTTTCTGGATACAGCACTGCCCATTCCAACGCCTGCATTCCACCGAGAGAACCACCAATCACCAGTTGTAGCGATCGCACCTGCAACGCTTCTAACAAAGCCGCTTGCAGCCGAACCATATCGCGGACTGTAATGGGTGGAAAGTTAGCTCCATAAGCGACTCCGGTTATAGGGTTGAGTGAGGTAGGTCCTGTCGTGCCATAACAACTGCCCAAAATGTTGCTACAGATAATGAAGTCGTGGTCTGGATCAAGCGATCGCCCACTCCCTAGCAATGCTTCCCACCAATCATCTACGTCTGCCCATCCGGTTAATGCGTGGCAAACCAGGATGGCGTTATCTCGCATAGGGTTGAGGTTTCCCCAAGTGCGATAGGCAACTTGAACACCCATCAACACATCTCCCGACTCCAATTTTAACGGTTCGGAAAACTGATAAAGCAGAGTCTTAGGAGAGACGAACTGTTGATAATTCACAGGACTAGAAAGAGTCTCATTGACATGAACTGTACAACAATAAAGTTACTCTTTTTGTAAAGAGCATTAGCAATACATTAGCAACAGTGAATGAGCCAAAGAGTTGCTAAGTGATTTATATTCCACTACCCCTAATACATCTTCCACACACACCCTCTACGAGTTGAAGATGCTCCAAAGTGATCCTGGGTTAATTGCTGTGCGTCGCGAATAGCGAACTAATAATCAACAATGAATAGCCCACAACGAGTAACCAGTAACTAACGATGAGTGACCAATGATTAACAACCAATAGACTAGCCTCCTATCTGCTGAAATGCTTGTTCAAAGTCAGCTTTGATGTCATCAATGTGCTCAATTCCGACCGACACTCGCACCAGATCGGGAGTCACTCCTGCTGATCGCTGTTCTGCATCTGTTAGCTGCTGATGTGTCGTCGAGGCAGGATGAATCACAAGTGTTTTGGCATCTCCTACATTGGCTAAATGGCTTGCCAGCTTGACGTGATTAATGAGCGATCGCCCTGCTTCTAAACCACCCTTAATACCAAAATTCAAAACGCCACCAAAGCCATTTCGGACATACTTCTTTGCCCGCTCGTGATAAGGGTGTTCTGGCAACCCCAGATAGTTAACCCACTCAACTTTAGGATGTTGTTTTAACCAGTGTGCTAATTCCAGAGCATTATCGACATGACGCTGCACCCGTAACGATAGAGTTTCTAACCCCTGCAAAAATAAGAACGAATTGAACGGACTGAGACTAGGACCTAAATCTCGCAAGCCTTCGACACGAGCACGAATGATAAATGCAATATTGCCAAAGGAACTTTGTGAACCAAACACGTCTTGAAAATTGAGTCCATGATAGCCGGGAGAAGGTTCCGTAAAGACCGGAAATTTGCCATTTCCCCAATCAAACTTGCCAGAATCGACAATCACACCTCCAATTGAGGTGCCATGTCCCCCAATCCATTTTGTTGCAGACTGCACCACAATATCGGCTCCATAGTCGATCGGGCGAACGAGATATCCAGCCGCCCCAAAGGTATTGTCTACGATCAAGGGAATGCCGTTTTCATGGGCAACATGGGCTAGAGCAGCAAAATCTGGCACGTTGAATTGGGGATTGCCAATGCTTTCGACATAAAGGGCTTTAGTGCGATCGTCGATCGCCTGTCGAAAGCTCTCTGCATCATCTCCCTCAACAAATTTGACGTTAATGCCCAACCGAGGAAATGTCACTTTGAATTGGTTGTAGGTGCCACCATACAAATAGCTAGTAGTGACAATATTGTCGCCTGCTTGAGCAATATTGCTGATTGCAAGCAGTTGCGCGGCTTGACCGCTAGAGGTTGCTAATGCTGCTACACCCCCTTCTAAAGCCGCAATACGTTTCTCAAACACATCAGTAGTCGGATTCATGATGCGGGTATAGATATTGCCAAACTCTTGCAGCGCAAATAATCGTGCTCCGTGGTCGGCATCATCAAAAACGTAGGAGGTAGTTTGATAGATCGGTACGGCTCGTGCATTAGTACCGGGGGCAGGCTCCTGTCCGGCATGAACTTGCAACGTCTCAAAGCGGTATGGGCTAGCCATAATCTCTCAATCCCCGGTAAATCTATCGATAAATAGTACTTCTTTGGCAAGATAGTAGCGTGAATTGAGATAGGAGGCAATAGGACAGTCAGGAATTCATTCAATGAATCTCTTGAGACCTTGCACCAGTCTCAATGCTCCAAGATTGAAGTTGTCATACGTTTTACACAAGATACGTGATGTGCAACTTAGAGGTTTAGATCTCCGGTTTCTCGCGGAGCATCCTTAAAAGGGGTCTGACAACCATCACCAGAAACCGAGGATCTGGAGGAAATCGCACACGGGGTCAAGATGGTAATTAGCCTGTAATCGAGGACAAATAAGGCTCACAACCTGTACAAGATTCAATTCAGATCCTTCTCAAGGGATATGAATTGTTTTGAGACTTTCACTATCTTGTATATCTGTGAGCAGAAATTTGTAGGGATAAAACTCCACGAGAACCTCACTTTTGATAGTTATAGATTTGTCCTCGTTGAGAATTGTTATGAATGTAGTCAGTGATACTTCTGATGTTCACATTCTTGAATCGATTGTTTTTAAGGTTAGTTCTAAGCAAGCAACAACTGTTGGAGTAAAGTTTATTCCAACTTCCTACGCTTCGTCCGTGGAAGAACAACCCCTAGGGGAACAGTATCAACCTGTTAGTGCTGATCCAGCAGCACAGATTATTCCAATTTGTTTTTTGATGGCATGGGCGATCGCCATCTTAGTGTTTTTGCGACTCACACCCCATCGTCATAAGCAAACAGTTTGTGCTGTACGAGGACAAATTCCTTGCATGACCTGTCGTTTTTTTACGAATAATCCTTATGTCAAATGTGCGGTTCGCCCTGATCTCGCATTGACAAAACAAGCCGCTGATTGCACAGATTATCAGGCTTAAGCTGATTAAAGTTGAGATGAGTTAAAGAAGCGATCGCTTTTGTATCTTAAATCACTGTTTACTACTTTTGATAGTTGTGCTGACTTATCTCTATAGATAGATCCATAGCGATGCAAGTTTGTTCTCTCGATAGATTCTAGAACGGCTCTATTAAGACACACTTAGCAGTAAGTTCGGCTCCACTATTTAATCTTTAATCTTTTGATGAATTTCTTTAATCTAGACGTTCCAATTTTTGTTAGAAAAAAGTCTGCTTTTGTTGGTCAAGACCTACCTGGTATATGGAGAGTACATTGGCAATTGGGTCGCTATACGCTACTTTCTACATTTTATACACGTCATGATCAAGCATGTTTGATGTGGGGTTTTCTATCTAGCTTTATTTTTGTCACTGTTCAGTTTTTACCCATAAGTTGGGTTACA
>JANRJA010000021.1:0-30436 GCA_033764315.1 Oculatellaceae cyanobacterium bins.114 | reverse complement strand
AATTGCTGTAAGCAGGTTGAGTCCTGACACTGACAAATAGATAGCACTGTTCTCTTTACCTCTTTGAGTTACCCAACATTCTCATCTGCACTCCTCTGGCAGGGGCAAGCGTGACCCCCCGGCGGCGAGGTACTTCTGGACGAGAGTTAGCAAGCTCCAGGTGATAGTGAGTCAAGATCGTAGCCAATACTAACTTCATTTCATAGAGGGCTAATGCCTCCCCAACACAGCGACGGACACCGTTGCCAAAAGGAATGAACTCAAAAGAAGAATACTTCCTTTCTAGAAAACGTTCGGGTCTAAACTCCTTTGGATTGGGATACAAGTCTTCTCGCTGTAAGGTTAAGTACATGCAACCCATAAAGATCGTGCCACTGTCAAAGGAGTAGTCAAAAAATTCGACTGGCTCAAGAGCCACTCTAGGAAAGGTCAACATCGCCACAGGAGTGCGGCGTAGCGTTTCTTGGCAAACCGCTGTGAGATAGGGCAACCTGGCAATTGTTGTAGGATCTGCGTCTTCTAAGCTATTCAACTCTTGCAACAGCGTCGCTTTGGCATTGGGATATTGATGTAGCCAATATAACGCCCATGCGATTGATGTTGCGGTGGTTTCGTGGCCTGCAAACAAAAGAGTCATCAACTCGTCTCGTAGTTCTTTATCACTCATAGGCTGACCCTCTTCATCATAAGCAGCCATCATCAACGAGAGAATATCGGTGCGGTTGGGATTGGGATGGGTGCGTCGCTCTTGAAGCTCAGCATAAACAAGGTCGTCAAGTTGTTGCCTGAGGCTCAAAAAATAGCCCCAGGGACTGCGTGGCCCCCAATCTTTCTGAAATGCCTTGATAAATAACAGAGCAGATGTCAGTGGCGAATTAAATCGGTCTGCCATTGCCGTTAGCAATTGCTTAATTTGATGATTTCTGGCTCCCTCAGAAAGACCAAATACGACTTCAAAAATGACTTGGAGAGAAATAGCTTGAGTCAACGTACGAGCAGAAAATACCGCACCGACTGTTAGCTGCTCGCACGCTTTGTGAGTCAGTTGACAGATCAAATCGCCATAAACCGAAAGGCGATCGCCATGAAAGGAGGGCATGATCAACTGGCGTCGTCGTTTGTGGCGATCGCCTTCTATTGTTATGACTGAGGCATCACCGAGCAGGGGTTCTAAAATCAGGTTGAGGCTTCCAGGAGCACTGAACTGTTTTCGATCGTTCGTCAGGATCTGCTGCATCATCTGTGGATGACTAGTGAGCACAATATCACTGCCAAAACCAATGCCATCTGCTCTAAACAGATCTGGGTATTGTTGATAATTACTTTCTAGATAGCCAACTGGGTCTAAAATCCATTGGATACGCTGTAAAGCAACAGGTTGTTTAAGAGGTGGCAGAGTTTTCATAGCGTCTGATAGACCCTTCAAGTTCAGTAATGTGCATTACTGGGCAGTATAGATCGCCCAATCACTTCTGGCTCTTATGGAGTTTAAGGGTCTTGAGCAGATCAGGGGCTTTGGCTCTGCTAAGCTCAACTTAACAAGACAGAGACGTGTATACACAGTAGCTCAAGGTACAGGGATTGTGGATGAGAGCAGTTCATCCCAAGATTCAGCAACGCCAATTTTTATTCCCTTGGCGATCGCCTCAGTGTTATCGCTATCAAGTGTTATCGCTATCAATAGAGCACCTATTCATTTAGATAGGGGAGGAGGGTGAAATATATTCTTTGACCTTGCCTCTAAAACCCGCTCCTGTCCTTAGATGTAGTCTTTGATTGAGTCTTCAATATTCTGTATCAAGAGATACGGTGATACTTATTTCGAGATTTTATGGTGCATGTAGAACCGATCAAAGTAAGCAGAGTAGCCCATGAAAAATCACTATTCCGTTGCCATCGTAGGGGGTGGACAAGCTGGTCTGTCCATGAGCTACTGTCTCAGTGAAAGAGGCTTTGATCACATCATTTTTGAGAAAAATCAGATTGGTTATTCATGGCGTTCAAAACGATGGGATTCTTTCTGCCTGGTGACTCCTAACTGGCAATGTCAGCTTCCTGGTTTTGCTTATCCAGGAGCCGATCCCAATGGGTTTATGAAAAAGGATGAAATTGTTCAATACATTGAGGAATATGCCGCTTCCTTTAATCCACCTATTAAAGAAGGCGTTGAGGTATTAAGAGTTAGTAAAAATGAAGCTCAAGGAGTATTTGAACTAGCAACCTCGATAGGGGACTATACGGCTGATCAGGTCGTCATTGCGTCAGGCAGCTATCATCTGCCCAAAATACCTAGAATTGCAGAGCGGTTGCCCAAAGAGATTGTGCAGATTCACTCTTCAGAGTATCGGAACCCACAATCCCTGCCTGATGGAGCCGTGCTCGTAGTTGGAACTGGACAATCAGGATGTCAGATTGCTGAAGATTTGCATCTAGCTGGAAGACAAGTTCACTTATGTGTAGGCAGTGCCCCGCGATCGCCCCGACGATATCGTGGCAAAGATGTGGTGGATTGGCTCGATCAGATGGGCTATTATGACCTGTCGATTGATGATCATCCGCAAAAAGAGAAAGTGAGAACGAAAGCCAATCACTATGTCACGGGTCGAGATGGTGGACGTGAAATTGACTTGCGGCAGTTTGCATTAGAAGGAATGAAACTGCATGGCAGATTGAAAGTAATTAGCAATGGCATTTTAGAATTTGCCGATGACTTAAAACAAAATTTAGACCAGGCCGATGCCGTGGCTGAAAGCATCAAGAAGAGCATTGATGCCTTCATTGAGAAACATCGGATTAAAGCCCCAATCGACCCACCTTATCAACCCGTTTGGCAACCTAAAACGGAGGCATCAACGATTCATTGTGAACAGGCAAAAATCACGACTGTGATCTGGTGTACGGGGTATCAATCTGATTTTAGTTGGGTTGAAGTGCCTGTGTTTGATGGCAAAGGCTACCCTGGTCACGAACGAGGGGTCACTCTTGTCAGAGGCTTATATTTCTTGGGGCTTCCCTGGTTATATACCTGGGGGTCAGGGCGGTTTTCGGGCGTTGCCAGAGATGCGGTTTATCTCGCTGATTACATTGCGGCTCGTCAGAAAACGGCTCAATCAAATGCATGGAGTGTGATTAACGAGTTTTTGTTAGGGTCTTGAGGCTCTGTTCTATAACTCTGTTCTATAACAATGATTGCGACACATCTTGGTTACAGAACTGGCGATTTGATTTGAAAGTAGTGTAGATGGTGCAAGTGCGACCCCTCCCAACCTTCCCTTGGCAAGGAGAGGTGCCGTAGGACATTCGGCGAAGTTCAGTCGAGCCGTCAAGCCGCAGTGGGTTCAAGTGCAACGTAAAGGGTTCACTGTTTAGATGGATATTAGTTGCTGTCTGTAACCCCGTGTGCGACTTTCCCCAAATCCCCGGTTGCTGTAATGCAAATCAGACTACTTGGAGGATGCTGAACGAGCAACCGGGGATCTAAACTTCTAAGTTGCACATCGCGTGTCTGTATAAAAGGTGAGCCTTTGCCATGTGGGTTGCTCTCTAAAGCCTGCACCATTGAAAACTTTGAAAATCGGCAGCCATGAAAGGTTTATTACCTAAAAATTGCTGTAATCAGATTTAGACTAGCAAACCCAACTCCATAGCCTGTTCCAACGATCGCAGCGAAGCTCACAAAGGCGACTCCTTGACTCAACCTTTGCTCTAATCCATAAAGGGCAGTACGAGATGCCTGAAATCCGACGAAGAAAGCTACACCATAGATAAAAGCAGATGCTAACCCCAAAGAATGACCAGGTAAAGCATTAGCTTTATAAGCATTGGTGAGTCCAAGTAAGCCACTCATTAGAAAAACAAGACTGAGCGATCGCCAGTATGTCGTTTTGTTAGGCATTATGTTGCTTAATCTTGCTATACTTTACAAGGTCGTAACATTTATTCCTTTGGCTTTCTGTGTGTTGACCCCTTGAGCCATATCCAAAGGCGATTTCAAAGTAGAGACAAAATCTGATTTTTTAATTTTTAACTTTAGTCGGCACTCGCTTAGAATTTGCGAGTCATTGCTTTTCTTGCAGTTTTACTGACATCTCTATAACTTATTTGTGTTTTACTTTTAAACTCATAGTGTTGACCTGTTGAATATACGGAAATTCAACATATAACTTACACGATTTTTCTGCAAAAAACTCTTTATCGCTTTATTTCAACTACCCTTTTAAAACGTTATGAATACCTGTCCTTGCTGTTCAAATTTAATGCTACGCCATATCCAACATCACCAAGTCTATTGGTTTTGTCGGAATTGTTGGCAATCTATGCCTTCCTTTGAGGAAGATTTAGAGATGACTATTCAACCTCCTTTAGGCATAGTTTCATCACTATCTCGATCGACTCTCCCTGTTTCTAAGCAGGTGTTGGCTAGAGTTTGATTGATTGTTTTATCTGCTTCAACTCATCTACTAAGTGATTAATAGAGCTATTGATCAGATGGGCTGATGCATTCAAGCTGATCACACCCCAAAGCTTGAGTCATCATTGCCCGTAAATTAGTAGCGAGTTGGGCATCAAGATTCAACAAATAGGAGATCTCAGCTTCAGAGCCAGGTTGTGTAACCTGATGAGCCAGTTGTTGAAACTGCATCCAGGTTAAATCGCTCTCTACATAGGCTCTTGCCAATGTGATGACTAAATCTTCGTAGTCATTGTCTTCTAGCTTGGTCATCATGCGATGTTCGATGTGCAACGAGTCATCGAAACAGTAATACCAGGACTTGGGTTGGCGCGATACAACCGCTTGAAACAATGCCTGTTGTTTTGCCCGGTTCACAGCGCGATCGCCCTCGCTACACACCATTAACATTGGTGGACTTGTGCTGACACAGCTTTGCTTGGCAACATCCTTTGCAAGTTGCAAAAAAATTCGTAAGGCAGGTACATAAAAGCCTTTATAACCAAAATTGCCGGATGCATCTTTGTTAAACCACTCAAAATAGATGGGCAACCAGTGAATTAGCCAATCAAAGAGGCGATATCGGCTCCCTAGAAAAGGGGTAAACAACAATACCCGATCGACGCGTTGAGGATAATTTAAGGCTAACCAGGCGGCCAAGGTTCCCCCGGTTGATAGTCCACCCACTATCACTTGTTGCCCCAATGTCTGGGCAATCTCTAGCCATTTCAGCACAAATTGCTGATAAGTCTTAATGTCACAGGGCAGGGGTGGCGGATTATGGCGGCTCCACTCCCCTGCCTGACCATGACCGGGCTGTAAAGGCACCAACACATTACAGCCAGCATTAAAAAAAGCTTTACCAATCGGTTCAAACTGATAGGGCGCGGCTGTGAACCCATGTAAAAAGAGAAAAACTTTGGGAGTCACCCGGGGATGCACCCAAAATTTAGAGCGGCAGGCTTCGTTTTTAAGGGGCAGTGCCGACTCGGTTTCATGAACCTGATTTAAGTAGTGTGCGATCGCCGAAGGAGTGCCTGCCACGTCTAATTTTCACTTTGCAGAAGAATTCGGTCTTCATTGTCTAACTGGGCAGGTCACTCTTGAATCTGGCTTCTGGTAGAGATTCTCTAAAGTTCGTATAGCTCTAGGGGCAGGTTGTCTGGGTCTTTAAAGAAGGTAAACCGCTTGTTGGTAAACTCATCAATGCGAATGGGTTCTACCTCAACACCTTTGGCAGCAAGGTCAGCGATCGCCTCATCTAAATTGGGCACGACAAAGGCGAGATGTCGTAACCCACAAGCTTCTGGAAACTGTACCCGTTGGGGCGGGTTAGGAAAGGAGAACAGCTCAAGTTGAGTATGGTTACTGACTTGAAGATCGAGCTTGTAAGATTGTCGTGCCTCGCGATAGACCTCTCGAATGACGGTGAAACCCAACACATCAACATAGAAGTGCTTAGAGCGATCGTAATCGGAGCAGATAATCGCAATGTGATGAACGCCAGCAGTTTGCATGGTTTACCTCAGTGAAAGATAAGAGGCAGTGATTGGGATGTGGGGTGATGGAGTTTTGGGTTTTGAGTTAAATCCTCTCACTCAGCACTCAACACTAGGAATTCAAAACTCACTTCATGACTCCCTCGCTCTCTCACTTCTGAATTTGCCACAACAAGAACTGTTGGGTTGGTTCGATCGCCACCCCTTCAACTCCATTTTTGACAAAGACGTAATCTTTGTTTTGCCACAGCGGAATGTAAGTGACATTGTCTGCCACCATCGTTTGCAACTTATCAAAAATAGCATTTCGGGCTTCTGTATCTTGCTCGGCTCGTTGCTGTTTCACTAAATTATTGGCTTCCAGGCTGTAATAAAACGAGCCATTACCCTGACTAGCCCCTTTTTCACACAGGGTTTCAGGTGAGCCTTGATCGCACGTCACAAAAGGCTGAATAAAGTTGTCAGGGTCATAAAAGTCGGGATACCAGTTGAGCAGGACGGTTTGATAAAGCCCGTTGTCAACCCCTTCTGACAGGGTGGCACGCTCGGCACTATTAACCGCAACGGTGACTAGCCCAGGAAGAGCCTTTTCAATGGATTCCTTGAGGGTGTTGGCAACAATGCTACGCTGTGTCGAAGCCGAGGGATACCAGACTTCAAAGGTGAGTGGGTTCGACTCAGAATAGCCTGCCTCTGTTAGAAACCCTTTGGCTTTTTCAAAATCGCCATCGCCATAGGCTTCTTTAAATACAGGTTTGTAGATGTCGAAGCTGGTAGGAAGCATGCTGTAGAGTGGTTCTGCCTGCCCCTGAAAGACGCGCTCGTTAATTAAGTTGCGATCGATCATAGCGGCGATCGCCTTTCGCACATTCAGTTCCTTGGTCGGGTCAAGTTTCTGATTTAGGGTCAAGTAGTTCACCACAGTGGTTCCTGCTTCAAGCACTTTCCAGCCACCAGAACTTGCTTCCCGTTCTAAACTGGCGATTTGGTCTGGGTCAAGGGTTTGATAGGCTACGTCCAATCCCCCTGTGCGGAAGGTGTTATACAAGTTGGCAGGGCTGGCATAGAGTTGAATGTCAATACCGTCATTCGCAGGTTTGTCGCCCCAATACTCTTCGTTCACATCCAGGCGAATCGAGTCAGGAGAGAGGGAAGCAAACTTATAGGGACCTGTGCCAATAAACGATTCAGGCTTGAAGCTGCCTTCCCCAATTTCATACGCATCAGGCGAGACAGGCGTAACTCCCCAAAACGAGAGAATCGCGGGAAACGCTGCGAAAGGATATTTGATTTTCATCGTCAGTTCGTAGTCGCTAGTTGCTTCTACCGAATTCACCAGGTCTGCCAACAAAAAAGCAGGGTCTCCACCATTTTGAATGAAGCGATCGATGGAAAATTTCATTACTTTGGCGTTAAAGTCGGTGCCGTCGTGCAACTTTACCCCTTCTCGTAGGGGAATGGTGTAGGTTAACCCATCGTCACTAACATTGGGCATCTCGGTTGCCAGTTGTGGAACCAGTTCTGTGCTTCCTGGCTTGTAGGTATAGAGGCGATCGCCCATGTTATAGAGCAAGATGCCTGTAAAGATGGTGTAAGCATCTGCCGGATCAAGGGTGTCTACTTTTTGAGTGGTGCCGATTGTGATCCGTCCACCTTCATCTGCCGCTGGACTACCATCCGTGCTGGACTGTGGCGCACCACACCCCACAATTAATGCTAAACAGATGCTAAAAAGGGTAACACCTTGCAGCAAGAGCCGCCACCACCGCCGAGAGAAGCCAAACCATGCCATAGGGAAATCGTCCGAAACTTACCAGTTACACTCAAAACTTTATACCCTTATAGCAGGCATAACTCAATGAGTTTTGTCATGTAATTGCTCAACAGCACCATACCCAATGCTGAGGAGGTATTCATGCTAGATGAACAAGATGTGTCTCTTCCCTCGTTACACCAAGCTATTCAAAGAGGAAATTTAGAGGAAGTGCGCCGATTAATTGAATTGGGTGAAGATATTTTGCAGGTTGATGATTCGGGTAATTCAGCTCTAGGCATAGCTGTTGAGCAAAACGATATTGATATGGTTCGCCTGTTACTCGATATCGGTGTTCCTGTCGATTACAGCGAGAACGCATCTCCACTGTTGATCGCGGTCAAAACTGGATACATTGATATTGCAAAACTGCTGATTGAAGCGGGTGCAGACTTAGAATTTGAAGAAGACGACGGAGTGACTCCTCTGGTTGCTGCCGTCGAGCGCGAAAATCTAAACATGATTCAGTTATTGATTGAAGCGAGTACAAGCATGGCTGCTTTGGGAGAGGATGCCGAAACCATTCTTCAAACAGCAGCACAGACAGGCAATACTGAAATTATTAATTACCTGGCTACTCGCATTCCTTCAGATAGCCAAGCCTCAGGAACTCAGCAGACCGTCCTACTTGAATTGTATGAGCAAGCAATCAGGCAGGGACAAGTTGAAAAAATACGACAGCTTATAGGGCAGGGATTGAGCGTCGATGCAGTAGATAATGAAGGGTGGTCGTTACTCATGACATCTGCTTTCCGAAATCAAGTGGAAGCTATTGAAACTCTAATCAGTTTAGGAGCTAATTTAGAATTCAAAGGTAGAGATGGGCAGACAGCTCTTATAGTGGCCGCTGGACAAAGATGTTGTCAGGCGGTGAAGGCTCTTCTAATAGCCGGTGCTGATGTGAACACAAAAGACGATTTCGGTTCGACTCCCTTAATTTCTGCATCCCTCGCTCGTGCTTATATGGACGCTGATCGAATCAATCGTTTAGAAACAGTAAAAGTGCTACTTCATCATCATGCTAATCGTACCATTCAAGATGCTGAAGGACACGACGCATTATTTTGGGCAAGACAAAGTGAGGATGTGGAACTCATTGCTCTTCTTAGCAAACTTGAGTGAACTTGAAGTCAAGTTACGCAAGAGTTTAAACAATGCGTGGAAGATAACTACTTAAAGGGTTTAATTTTTGAAGAAGTTATTTGAAAGCTACTGTTTTAGAGGCGATCGCTCCGACACTGTACCTCATCGCCGTCTATTGAGAATTGTGGAGCAGACATCATTGCTACAACTGACTTTTTGGTTCGATTGAGAGTGTGAAAAGCGATCGCTTACACCTATGGCGACCCTTGCAGTACAAGCGAAGCCGCATACTCCACAACAGGTGAAACTGAAACCACCTTATCTTCTCAGCTAGAAAAGGGGCGATCGCTTAAAGCAATGGAGGATGGATGGCGATCGCTTTGCCCCCAATGACCCCCGACAAAATCCCGTTGAAGACGTTTGGCTCCAGGCAAAACGGTTCATCAGAGAGTTCTACCATTTGTGTCAATCCTTCTCAGCGGTGAAATGCTTATTTGAGCGAGTCACGCACCGTCAATTCTTCAGTTTTCCAAAGGCCTTAATGTATGGTGCTTTTTCATGAATCATTTAGGATCGCTATAGTTTACTTGAGATCTACTTGAGAGATTGCTACAACGGCCTGATTAGATTTAACTCAAAATAATAAGACGGTTGAAACAACAATAGTGATACCAATTTTTTTACCAAGAATCTAAAAGAGGTAGACCCATGTTTTCTTGAATCACATTTAAAAAATTGAGTAGAACGATCGATGAATCACTTTGTCGCCAAACAGCAGCCGTTTGTCGAGTCAACCTTGTATCTTGAATAGCTCGATAGATAATGCCATCGCGCTTCAAAGTTTGAACGTGATTGGGCAGAATGGCTACACCTTTTTCTGATGCTACTAAACTCAAAAGCGCAACAACTCCTGTAACGGTGATGTTAGACATAATCTTAGGCTCAAAGCCTGTTTTTCTACATAGTGTAATGACCTCTTCGTAAAAGGGCAGTACGTCTAAAGATGGCAAGATCAACGGCTCATTCTCCAGGTCTTTCAAAGAAATCTGGTTTTGCTCTGATAATGTATGAGAGGTTGGCAGAGCAACGACAAAGTATTCCTGTAGAATCGGTTGAAATCTTAAATCTGGATCGTTTTGCTCAAAGCTAGGGGAGCGTTGAAATACAACGTCTAATTCACGACTTTTAAGCATTTGAATTTCCTGCTGAATTTTGACCTCACGCAGTTCTAATTCCACACTAGGAAATTGCTTTTGAAACTCTTTCAACACCTCTGGCAAAATACTGTTCGACACAGCATTATTTAATCCGATAATCAAGTGTCCAATTTGACCCTGGCTTGCCTGTCGCGCTTGGGCGATCGCCCGATCAAGATGGGTTAAAGCAAGCTGTACTTCTTTCAAAAAAACCTGTCCCGCTTCTGTCAATTCAATGGGTCGTTTGCTGCGATCGAACAGTTTAACATGGGGTGTTTTGGAGTCAGCACTCAACAATTTTTCTAAGGCTTGAATACTTTGGCTGAGTGGAGGCTGTTTGATCCCCAAGCGGATGGCTGCCTCACTAAAATTATTTCCAGCCTGCACCACGGCTATAAAGTAGCAAATCTGCCTTAACTCAAATGAACTGAGATGCTGAAAGGTCATTAGTAGGCTCCAAACTATATCTCACACCATATTTTGATATGCGGTGTTTTACTCTATAACATATAAAGTAGGTTGCCAGAGAGTATCTCACATTTGTAGCCCTCACCCTCAATCTTTTTCCCAAGGCGGAAGAAGAACTTTAACTCAACTCCTCTTCTCCTTTGTTTATCATTACAGTCATTATTTTCATGTTTTCTTGGACATTCCCTGATGACTCTTAAAACTGACTTGCAGTTTTGCTTAAACAAATTGATCACAACTTGATTGTTATTAAATCTTCCATGTGATGAAAATCACTCAACTGTATATTGGTATATCTGTATGGAGCGAAATACCCATGAGTTTTGATCAGGAAAAGAACTTATCGATCGCTAGTTCTAATCAATACGGCTGGCAATTCTGGATCGATCGCGGTGGCACCTTTACTGATATTGTGGCAGCACGTCCTGATGGTGAGATTGTCGTGCATAAACTGCTGTCTGAAAATCCAGAACGCTACCAGGATGCGGCCATTCAGGGGATTCGAGAGATTTTAGGCATTGCAGTGGATGCCCCCATTCCAACAGAACAAATTGCAGCCGTAAAGATGGGTACAACGGTAGCAACCAACGCGCTGTTAGAGCGAAAGGGCGATCGCACCCTATTACTCATTACAAAAGGATTTCGCGATGCCCTGCGAATTGGGTATCAAAATCGTCCTGACATTTTTGCACGCCACATCATATTACCGGAAATGCTCTATGAGCAAGTGATTGAGGTTGAAGAACGCTATACAGCTCAGGGAGAACAATTAATTCCGATTCAGATCAATGAAACCCTGATGCAATCTCTTCAATCGGCTTATGATGTTGGTATTCGAGCTTGCGCGATCGTGTTTTTACATGGCTATCGCTACCCTCAGCATGAACAACACATGGCGGCGATCGCGCGTGAAATCGGTTTCACCCAAATTTCCGTTTCCCATGTGGTAAGCCCGTTGATGAAACTTGTCAGTCGGGGAGACACAACCGTTGTAGATGCCTATCTATCACCCATTCTGCGACGGTATGTGGAGCAAGTAGCCACTGCATTAGCAGGAAGGGAAGCCACCGCTACAACGCCCTTAGCTCCTAAACTGATGTTTATGCAATCCAACGGGGGATTGATTGAAGCCGATCGCTTTCAGGGCAAAGACAGTATTTTATCAGGGCCAGCAGGTGGTATTGTGGGAGCTGTCAAGACCAGCACAATGGCAGGATTTGATCAGATTATTGGATTTGATATGGGTGGCACCTCAACCGACGTGTCTCACTTCAATGGGGAATATGAACGCAGCTTTGAAACCGAAGTGGCAGGCGTTCGGCTCCGGGCACCGATGATGTCTATTCACACTGTTGCCGCAGGCGGTGGATCAATTCTCACGTTTGACGGTTACCGTTATCGGGTAGGGCCAGAATCGGCAGGGGCCGATCCGGGGCCTGCTTGCTACCGTCGGGGGGGCCCCTTGACGGTGACAGACTGCAACGTGATGGTAGGCAAACTGCAAGCCGCCTTCTTTCCGACAGTATTTGGGACGGAGGGCAACTTACCTCTAGACGCAGAAATTGTGCAACAAATGTTTGCTCAACTGGCCGTCGAGATTTCTGCAAAGATAGGCAGTGAGCGTACACCAGAGCAAATCGCTGAAGGATTTATCTCAATCGCTATCGACAAAATGGCAAATGCGATTAAGAAAATCTCGGTTCAGCGGGGTTATGACGTCAGCCAATATACGCTGTGCTGTTTTGGCGGTGCGGGTGGACAACATGCCTGTTTAATTGCCGAAGCCTTGGGAATGAAGCAAATTTTTATTCATCCCTATGCTGGAGTTCTTTCTGCTTATGGTATCGGTCTGGCAGATGTGCGATCGCTCAAAGAAAAAGCGGTCGAAGTTGAACTGGCTTCAGATGTTGTGCCCATGCTAGATCAAATGCTGAGCGTACTCGCCGCGCAAGGAGAGACTGAACTGGTTGAACAAGGCATTGATGCGGCGCAAATTCACACTTTGTTCAGAGTGCATCTCCGTTATGGAGGTACAGATTCTGCCCTTGTCGTCGATTATGGTGATCCCACAATTACAACGGATCACGCAAGAGAACACGTAACAGATTATGTCCACCGTTGTGTTAGTCTTCGTACACATTTTGAGCAAGCCTATCAACAGCGATACGGGTTTACAATGCCAGATAAAGTTCTGATTGTAGAAGCTGTTTCAGCGGAAATTGTCGGACAAACTAGTACCCATCAAGAACCGATTCTGACATCTGGTCGAGCGGCACCCCTCAACTCGATCGCAACGATTCAGATCTATACCAAAGGTAACTGGCACAATACACCTGTTTATCAACGCCACGACCTTAGACCTGGCGATCGCATTATTGGGGCTGCGCTCATTCTTGAACCGACCGGAACTAATGTGATTGAGCCTGGATGGTATGCAGAATTAACACCCCAAAATCATTTAATTTTGAGTAGAGATGAGAGTGTAAGACAAGAGAGTGAATTCAACGCATTGCTGTCTTTAACCGTCGCCCCTGACCCCGTTCTTCTGGAAATCTTCAACAATTTAGTCCGGGCGATCGCTGAGGAAATGGGGGTGACGCTGCAAAACACCAGCTACTCAGTCAACATTAAAGAACGGCTTGATTTCTCTTGCGCTATTTTTGACCAGGATGGGCAACTGGTTGCCAATGCACCCCATATCCCGGTGCATTTGGGGTCGATGAGCGAAAGTGTGAGTAGCCTCATGCAAGCCAAGGGTAACCAGATGAAACCAGGAGATGTTTACATCTCCAACAATCCTTACAATGGCGGCACCCATCTCCCTGATATCACAGTGATCACACCTGTGTTTCTAGAAAGCAGCACACCACAGTTTTACGTTGCCTCACGCGGACACCACGCTGATATTGGCGGCATTACTCCGGGTTCTATGCCGCCCTACAGCACCACGATTGATCAAGAAGGTGTTTTGCTCGATAACGTTCAGATTGTGAAGCAAGGCCAGTTTCAGGAAGCCATGCTGTTGAAATTGTTAACTGATAATCCTCATCCAGTTCGCAATTCGGCTCAGAATCTTGCTGATCTGCACGCGCAGATTGCTGCTAATGAAAGGGGTGTGCAGGAGCTACATCGCATGGTTAATCATTACGGGTTAGCAACCGTGCAAGCCTACATGCAGCATATTCAAGCCAATGCAGAAGAATCAGTGCGACGCGCGATCGATGTCTTGAGCGATGGCAGTTTTAGCTGTGCAATGGACGATGGCAGCGAGATTTGCGTCCAAATTACAATTGACCATCAGCAGCGATCGGCTCGGGTTGATTTCACCGGCACTTCACCGCAGCAGTCCACCAATTTGAATGCTCCTCTAGCGATCTGCAAAGCTGTTGTGCTGTATGTATTTCGGACATTAGTTGAAGATGACATTCCGCTCAACGCCGGTTGTCTTAAACCCCTGGAAATCATCATTCCAGAGGGTTGTCTACTTAATCCACGCTATCCTGCTGCGGTGGTCGCAGGCAATGTCGAAACCTCACAAGCGATCGCCAATGCCTTGTATGGTGCGTTGGGAATTATGGCGGCTGCACAGGGCACCATGAACAACTTCACCTTTGGAAACGAGAAATATCAGTATTACGAAACGATCTGTGGTGGTTCCGGGGCAGGCGCAGCATTTGATGGAACAGATGCCGTCCAAACCCATATGACGAACTCCCGCTTGACGGATCCAGAAGTGTTAGAGTGGCGGTTTCCAGTACTCGTTCAAGAATTTGCCATTCGTCCCCATAGTGGTGGTCAGGGGCAACATAAAGGGGGTAATGGAGCCATTCGCCGTATTCAGTTTCGAGAGGCGATGAACGCAGCGATCTTATCTGGTCATCGCGTCATTCCACCCTTTGGCTTGGCTGGCGGTGCACCTGGGGCAATGGGATACAACCAGGTCATTCGTCGAGATGGCACAATTGAAGTTCTCAGCAGCAAAGCGGAAGTGCAAATGCATCCAGGCGATATTTTTGCGATCGAAACCCCAGGCGGTGGTGGATTTGGAACCCCCACAGGTTGACAAGTGCCATAAATAAGATGGTTCAAGACCAGCTTGAATTAACAGATTAAGAACTTGTAGCGGTATTACGTGTGGCTGTACTGGGAGAATCAATCATGTCAGTTTCTATGCTTCCTGCCGAGATTCGTCAGCGTTGTCGCTCGAATCAGTTAACAACTCCTACATCAGGGCTTGCACCAGGATACGTTCAAGCTAATTTAGTAATATTGCCGTACCCATTAGCATTTGAATTTTTGCTGTTTTGCCAGCGCAATCCTAAACCCTGCCCAGTTCTTGATGTGATAGATGCAGGAGAGTTTGAGCCTAAATGGTTGGCTCCCGGTGCTGATATTAGAACAGATTTACCCCGCTACAACGTTTTTCGTCAGGGTGAACTGGTTGAGGAAACAACTGATATTCGACCGCTTTGGCGAGACGATCTCGTTACGTTTCTGATTGGTTGTTCTTTTTCATTCGAGAACGCTTTGTTGAACGCAGGTTTACCTGTGCGCCATATTGAGGAGAAGAAGAATGTACCCATGTATAAGACAACCATTGACTGCTTTTCTAGCCGCACTTTTTCTAGCTCTTTAGTGGTTTCTATGCGTCCTCTTCCGGTGCGCCAGGTTGTTCGAGCTGTAGAAGTAACAGCGCGTTATCACAAAGCTCATGGAGCTCCAATTCATATTAGCGACCCAGACAAAATTGGGATTGATGATTTGTCTCGTCCAGACTATGGAGACGCGGTTACGCTGGGTGATGATGAAGTCCCTGTTTTTTGGGCTTGTGGCGTTACAACTCAAATCGCGATTGACCAAGCAAAGCCCGAATTTGCCATTACCCATGCACCGGGACATATGTTTATTGGTGATCTAAAAGATGAAGTGCTTACTGCCTAACGGTCACTGCCAAAATCACTGAACCCTAACCTGGTACTTCAGTAGGATTTCGTCTAAGCCGCTCTACTGCGACCACTGACATATTCAACAAATGCCTTCTTTTTCATCGGATTACTTTGAGCATCTAAATAGGCAGCAATGCCAAATTGTTCCGCTGCATTCTTAAATGCATCCGCTGTTGCTCGCTCAATCGGATCGCCATAAGCAACGTTTTTGCCTTCCTGACTCAGCATTTCAATAGGGGTTGAGCCAATGCCTTGATGACTCACACTACAAATGGTCAAGGTGCATACAATAATGCAATATCCTTCAGTAAAGGTGAGATCTGAGTAAATATTGGTCCAATCTTCTGGGCAGATGCGGTTGAGCCGTGCTCGAACGGTTTGCCAGGGAACAAAATACCAATCTGCCCCACCCGGCACTTGGCGTTTTTTGTGCTCATGTGGCTCAAATTTAGCGGTCAATTCAGGAAGAATCTCAGAGAGTTTCATAGACTAAGGAAATATCAAAAACAAATGTAGATTTAGTGTTCTAAGGGCGCATCTAGTAGTTAGGGGACTGAACCGGGCGAATGAACTCGCGGCTATTGGAACGAAGTCTGCGGCTCGACCGAGCTTCGCCGAACGTCCGACGCGGACTGAGGGTTTTGAACCGACGAAGGCCGATTTTGTTCTGGTAGTTTCAACCGCCACTCCTCCGACTGTTAAGGTCAATGGAAGGGAGCCAAAAGTACACCATCATAGCTGTTGCTCCAGGGTTGAACACAGCTAAAGCAGCATAGAGTAGATAGTATGACTGTACTATTCTAGCGCAGATAATTTTGAGCTGTCAAAACTTTTGCAGTCCATTTAGACAACTCGATTGCGGCGGGTCTGCCGAGTCGGGGGCAAATGTCTATCAAATGTCATATCTATCAAATGTCAAATATTCCTAACTAAACTGTTTGACTCCAAACAAATTTATGCTATATCTATAAACAGAAAGTACGTGTTAGTACATTTCTTGATCAAACTGATTCTCCTCACTTAATCCTATGGCTCAACCAACGTTCACAGTTCGATTGGATGCTGGCACACATTGGCTCTGTACTTGTGGTCACTCTAGCAATGCTCCTTACTGCAACGGATCTCACAAAGGAAGCGAATTTCAGCCTCTAGCGTTAGAGTTACCGACTGCCGCTACGGTCGAGATCAGTGGCAGTGCAAACACAAACACTCACCAATAGCAAATCATCAGTAAACCAGTGGGGGAAACTTCTATGAAAATTCGCATTCTTAATTCTGAAGCAGCTGACATCTTGTCCAGACCTGAACCAAGCGATCGCGGACTTTACGCCACTCGTAATTACATTCCACTGATTGCTCGTATTTTGTTATCGGTTCTCTTTTTGGTGTCGGGGATCAATAAGGTGTTGCATCCGGCAGCAACTCAAGACTATATGGCAGCAGCAGGAATGCCCCTAACAGGGTTATTTTTAATAGCCGCGATCGCTCTTGAAATTGGAGCAGGGCTGTCGGTTTTATTGGGATATCAAGCTCGTTGGGGAGCGATCGCTTTGATTGGATTTACCGCACTTGCTACCCTCATTTTTCACACAAATTTGAGTGATCAACTCCAGCAAATCATGTTTCTCAAAAATCTAGCAATCATAGGTGGATTGCTCATGATTGTTCAATATGGATCAGGTACGATCGCACTCTTGCCTGACCGAACCCGTTAATTGAGTTAGTTTTTGATCAAGCGTAGCGATCGCCGCTCTCCTTTTTCTCTCATAGTTGTGTGTTTCCAAGTAGGTGGGTGTCATGAACGGTAAGATGCGTTTCGACTCCCATTCAACCCGCTCAGGACAAGCCACTTAACGCTCTAAATCTCGCTGGCAGCGGGTTTCGACTCTGCTCAACCCGGATTCTCAATTGAGTTTAATTAGGTTCTCCTACCTATGACTATTTTTCCTGCCATTTTCATTTCTCATGGCTCCCCTGAGCTACTGTTACAAGCCGTTCCTGCGGTTGATTTTCTCAAACAATTGGGAACACAACTAGGAACCCCAAAAGCCATTCTTGTCATATCTGCTCATTGGCTCACTCAAGCCCCTACCATCAGCAGTGCACAAAACGTCTCTACAATTCACGATTTTGGCGGTTTTTCTCCAGTCTTATACCAGATGAAATACGGTGCTCCCGGAGCACCAGCACTGGCTGAACAGGTGAGTAAGGCATTAGCACCCGCATTTAAGGTTGTGGTAGATGGCGATCGCGGCCTTGATCATGGTGCTTGGGAACCGTTGATGTTGATGTATCCAGAGGCAACAATCCCCGTTACACAACTCTCGATTCAGCCCCGGTTAGGAACTCATCATCATCTGCTGTTAGGACAGGCTTTAACCCAGTTACGCGAAGAAGGAGTGTTAATTTTGGCAAGTGGTGCTGCTACACACAACCTACGCATGTTTGGGGCTTATGACCTACATGACCCTCCTCCCGATTGGGTTACAGCATTCGATAACTGGTTGGCAGAGGCGATCGCCCGCCATGACACAGAGGCATTAGTCAACTATCGCCAACAAGCCCCCTACGCCACTCAAAATCATCCCACTGATGAGCACTTACTTCCCTTGTTTGTGGCACTCGGTGCAGGGGGTGACAACCCACAAAGCACACGGCTTCACTCCAGTTTTACCTATGGAATCTTGAGCATGGCAGCTTATGCCTTTGCGTAGTACCCGCAATCAGTAAAGACAGAGAGAGTGGAATGATAGGATCACAAGCTTGCTCTTTATCCTTTATCCCTTATCCTTTATCCCTTATCCTTTATCCTTTCTGCTTTATCCTTTCTCTGCTCTCTCCCCCTCAATTAACACCTATTCCCCTCAATTAACACCTAAAGGAAACACATGGCACTGGGTCAACTTGTTAACGGTCAATGGACTACCGCTTGGACAGAACATAATGAAAAAGGGCAATTTCAGCGTATGCCCACCTTGTTCCGCAATTGGGTAACAGCCGACGGTTCAAGTGGCTTTAAAGCCGAAGCAGGACGTTATCACCTCTACATTTCATTGGGTTGCCCCTGGGCACACCGCACTGCCCTATTGTGGAAACTCAAAGGTTTAGAACCTGTCGTTGGGCTATCGATTGTTGATCCAATCATTTCAGAACAAGGGTGGGCCTTTTCTGACAACCCCGGTTGTGTTCGAGATGACGTCAACAACGCTGACTTTCTCTGGCAAATTTATGTCAAGGCTAACCCAACGTATACAGGACGAGTCACCGTTCCAGTCTTGTGGGATAAGCACACCAACACGATCGTTAACAATGAGTCTCGGCAAATCATTACCATGTTTAACGCCGAGTTTAATGAGGATGCGACTCATGCCAGTGTTGATTACTATCCTAAACATTTACAACAGCAAATCGACCAGACGATCGATGCCATTTATCAACCCATTAATAACGGAGTATATCGGTCTGGATTTGCTAAGTCTCAAGCAGCTTATGAAGAAGCGGTGACAGAGTTATTTCAAGCACTAGATCATTGGGAGACTGTGTTAAGTCAACAACGCTATCTCTGTGGTGATCAAGTTACCCTAGCAGATTGGTGCATCTTCACCACCTTATTTCGGTTTGATTTGGCATATCATGGGCTGTTTAAGTGCAATTTGCGACGCTTAGTAGACTACCCTAATTTGTGGAACTATTTTCGTGACTTGTATCAGCAGCCCGGTGTAAAGGAGATGTGTGACGCAACACACGTCAAGCAGTTGTATTATGCAGGGGTCGCAGAATTAAACCCAAATCGTATTATTCCAATGGGTCCAGCGATCGCCTTTGATGCGCCTCACGATCGCAACCTGCACTTTCCAGCGTCTCCAGCCACAACTCACCCTATTCTCGTCTGAATCATAAATTCATTAATCGTATTACTGGCCAATCAAAAAATAAAGAGTGCCAGGTGCTTCAGCACAGCTCTGGCAAAGAGTATAGCAATATACAGCTTTAAGTTTTTGATACTCCCAAAAGTTGATGTGGCTAAACACCTAAAGAACTCATTCTACAGAAATAAATCACTCTGTGGAGTGAGTTTTTTAAGTTTTCTGGTTCAATTAAAACGCATCTTTTATTTAAAGATTTGAGTCTGGAGATAAATAGAAATATTTTAAAAGTCTTGCAAATCAAAGGGTTAAGGCACTTTTGGACTTCTATAAATTTTTTAGAGATTAAAAAAAATTACTTTAGAAAAATTCTTTTGACTAAAAAATTGGATTAGGTCTGCGCTCCGATTTTAGAGTTATACCTTGAGGCAGACGAAGAATGACGATCCTCATCAGTACTATTGACTAGGTATTTTCAATTACGTATTTCTTTAGCACTAGATTTAAATCTAGGTATATCCAAGCCAATTTGAGATAGTTGATACGACAGCTTTGACGCAAGTAAGGTTCACTATTCACTCTTAATATGAATCAGCACTGGGTCTAATGAATCTGTCCTCACCTGTTTCACAGTTACAACAGTTATAAGAGGTAGACCTCAACATTTTCATCATTCTCCAAGGCGATTGAGGATTACTCTTTACAGCAATCACAAGAGCCTCGGAAACAACCAAATCAAAATTTTTATTATTAAGATTTCAGTCACTTTAAGTAGTTAGAGAAAACTACGCCCATCAAGATGAGCTTAGATATCTTTATTACACAGTTACTTATGGAATATAAATAAGATTTTTTGGCAGCTTATTTAAATTTTTATTTATATTCTAAATTAGGAAAAAATAGGATTTTTCCTAATTAAATATAAAAAATTAAAAGAGAAAACAATATTTTTTATTGAAAATAGTTTTTACCGTAAACCCTTGTTAAT
Source organism: Oculatellaceae cyanobacterium bins.114 (assembly GCA_033764315.1). GTDB lineage: Bacteria > Cyanobacteriota > Cyanobacteriia > Elainellales > Elainellaceae > FACHB-1407. Next base: position 10,127 of record JANRJA010000021.1, on the reverse strand, counting down.
CAAGAAGTTTGCGGTTTTTTATTGTCTTACAATTATTTTTTTATTTTATCACTTCATATTAACTTCATACAAAAAATTCCTTCCTCGCAAAAACTTTATATTTTTTTCTATGCTGGTCAATTAACTTTTTAAGTATCAGCTAAATGCCAGATATGGGGATATGTTCAAATCAGTAAAAAATGTTTTGAGCATATTAAGAACATTTTCTCGGCAGAGGTTGTTTTCCTGGACATCAAAAAATATTGATGCAATATTTGCCTCATTGCATGGTTAGACGTGTTGTTTGTTTGGCAATTTTGTTGGCAAATATCACAACCATCTGTGGTTCATCTGTGTCCATCGTTCTTGAGCACTGGTATGCAAAATCCAAAATTGAATGAGCTAACAACTCTACCGATTCGTATTCCCTGGCAACGTTTGGTAATTGGCTCAGCCTTCCTTAGCTTGGGGGTGACTGCTGTTCTGATTGGGGCTAGCTCGATTAGTTATCGTCTGACTCACCTCGTTCTTGATGGGGGAGTCGTGAATGGTCGAATTGTACGTCTGCGATCGCCCATAGACGGCAATATCGGTGATTTCTACGCTCGCCCAGGTGTGCAAGTTGAATCGGGACAGGTATTGGCTAGAGTCAATATTGATCACACCACTGAGCAATCGTTGTTGCAATTAGAAAGTGATCTCGAAGCCAAGAAAAATCAACTCCAGGCTGCATCAGAAGTAAAAACATTTTTAGAAGATCAACTCAATTCCCTGGCAAATCGACATGAGTCGGTTTGGGCTGTTGAAACAACGTTAACCTCTAGTGACATGTCGCAACAGCAAGCCGTGTTAGATGGGGCGATCGCTGAGGCAACGACTGCTCGAACAACCTATGAACGTTATCAACAATTGCTAAATGAGGGAGCCGTTTCAGCCCAACGGGTAGATGAATTGCGTGCCACTTGGCAATCGGCAGAGGCAGAAGTGCGACGTGCCCAAGAAGCGGTGCAAGCCTTAAAAACAGAGGTAGGGGCATCGCGATCGCGCACGATTATGAGTCAATATCCCTCATTAAATAACACCTTCACTCAAGACACAGCTCAATTAAAAGAGCAAATTCAGATATATTCAGCTCAAATGGCAACTCTGAAAACAGAGGTGTTAAGTGCTGAGCAACGCCTCAAACAAGCTCGCTCACTCTATAGCGATCGCCAAGATTTAGAGGTGACGGCTCCGATGACGGGTGTGGTCTATCACACTGAGCAAGAAAGCAACGAGCAGGTCAATCGCTCAGAACCTATTCTGACCCTGTTAGACTGTTCAGATTTGTGGGTTGAGGTCATTGTCAGTGCCAAAGAAGCAAGCCAAATCGACGTGCAAAAACCCGTTACGGTCGAGTTAGCTGGATATCCAGAGGCAATCAGCGGGGAAGTTGATTTGATGCAGCCGATTAGCGGGGTCAATCTTAACGAAGAGCAAAATCGCCGTACTCAAGTCCAAGCTTTGGTGCCTGTGATTCCCCCTGATCTGTTAGCACAAGCTCTTACACGAGTGACGGTGCGAATTCCGCCACCCTCTAACTACGAGCGTGCACAGCAGTTTTGTGGAGTTGGGCAAGGAGCACAACTTACCTTTAGTAAGCAGTCATTTCTCAACTTTTGATCTGTTGAGATCTCGCCTGTTGAGGTCACCGTTTTTCCACTTCACTTCAATAAGGAGGGTCGCCAATGACGTAGCTACTTTTGCGTGAGGCACCTGCATTAAACGGTTGTCCTTTACTCACAGAACGGTTATCGAGTTCTGTTGAGGGACGATCTGACCTGAATCTGTTACATCATCAAGGAGTAAATCGATGCGCGTATTAGTATGGGGCTTAGGCTATGTTGGAACCGTTGTCTCAGCCTGTTTGGCTGAGCGGGGTCATGATGTAGTTGGAGTTGAAGTCAATCCTGAAAAAGTCGAAAAGTTTAACCAGGGATTCAGCCCAATCAAAGAACCAGACTTGGATGATTTGATTCGTCAAGGGTTAGACAACGGCAATCTTAAAGCAGTGACCAATGGCACAGATTATGTCTCTTGGGCAGATATGTCCTTGATTTGTGTTGGCACCCCCAGTGCCCCCGATGGCAGCCCTGTGCTCAACTATATTTACAGTGTGGCGCGTGAAATCGGTCGAGGCATGAAGCAGAGCGATCGCTATCATGTAGTCGTCATGCGTAGCACTGTCTTCTCTGGCATTACTCGCAATCAAGTATTGCCTATTTTAGAAGAGCACTCTGGCAAGCAAGTGGGCACTGATTTTGGCTTGGCAATGAACCCAGAGTTTTTGCGAGAAACGACAGCGGTTAAGGATTTTTATCAACCCCCTCTGACTGCGATTGGCGAACTTGACAGCCGTTCTGGTGATGCCGTCGCTGCACTCTACAACGGAATTGAGGCTCCCATTTATCGCATTGCACTAGAGGATGCAGAAGTCCTGAAAGTTGTAAACAATGCTTTCCATGCACTCAAAGTTGGTTTTGCCAATGAGATTGGTCGTCTCTGCGACTCGATTGGAGTCGATAGTCACACCATCATGCAGTTGTTATGTGCTGACACCAAGCTCAACATTTCTCCCAAATATCTCAAACCAGGCTTTGCCTTTGGTGGTTCCTGTTTGCCCAAAGACTTACGTTCTCTGGTCTTTAACTCCTACCGTCTGGGTGAAAAACTCCCTATTCTGGAATCCATTTTGCCCAGCAATCAACTGCACATCGACACGGCTCGGTTAAAAGTACATGACCTGGGGGTTCGCAGTGTGGCGATCTTAGGTCTGAGCTTTAAAGCAGGTACCGATGACCTGCGCGAAAGCCCAGTGATCAACCTGATTAATCAACTCTGGCAAGACGGCATCAAAATTGTGGTGCATGACGCTGACATTGACCTTGACACCATGTTGGGCAGCAACCGGGAATATCTAGAACGCCAGTTGCCCCAAATTCGCCAAGTCTTTTGCGCTGACTTAGATCAGACGCTGCAACAAACAGATGCTGTCGTTTTGACTCAACATCGTCCTGAATTTACCGCTGCACTGGAAGCCACTGAAAAGCCTGTTTTAGACCTGATGACTTGGGAAACCCAAGCAATTCGCAAGTTGGAGATGCCTACACCTGCCCCAGTGGCTTAAGGGAGAATGAGTCAATGATTTATCCCAAACCCAGACAGCGACTACTCCATCAGGACAACTCTGTTGCATCGCTCTCTCTGCTCAAAAGAAAACTTCAGACCCCAAAACGCCGCTATATAGTCCAGAGTGCAGCGATCGAAGCCTGAAGTATCCCGCTTAGAATCCGAGCCTAATGTCCAGTTAGAACTCTAGATTCCAGACCTAGAGTCTAGCGCATTCCACAATCCGGTGTGCAACAACGTCTCTTGTCCAGGATGGTGTTGCACCCAACCTCAAAATTGACCCGACCGTTTCACTACTATTTCATCTCATCATTATTGATTCCTGTTGTGGAGGAAGCCAGATGTCTCACGTTCAAACCGTCTCTAAGGTAGCTGTTGTCCCCGTATCTACTCCTGCTTTATCCCCTGTGTTAGAAGGAATTGCAGCGACGGAGATCCGCCCCTGGGGATCATTTACTGTCTTAGAAGAAGGACGGGGTTACAAGATTAAACGTATTGAAGTCAAGCCCGGACAACGCCTTAGTTTACAAATGCATCACCACCGTAGTGAGCATTGGATAGTCGTTTCAGGAACAGCAAAAGTATATTGTGGAGACTCTGTCACCTTACTCTCTTCAAACCAATCGACCTATGTTCCTTCTTGTACCAATCATCGGTTAGAGAATCCTGGAATTTTGCCACTCGTATTGATTGAAGTGCAAAACGGAGAGTATCTGGGAGAAGACGACATTGTTCGCCTACAAGATGATTATGCTCGCGCTTCTGTAACCCATTAGAGGATGGTTTAAGGCAAGGATGAAGGTTAGCAGTTAACGGCTAAAAGTAACAATCAGATCTACTTTTATCCTTCATTCTTGATCCTTTATTGTTTCTCTTTGCTTTCCTCTTCTCTCTTCATTTTTCTCTTCTTGTGTGGTCTGTTATGATTCAAGCGGCTGTCTCAACGCTTTGGCAAAAAATCATCCAAAATCTTAATCAGATTGCTGTGTTGGCGATCGCAGTTTTTGGTTTGATTGGTCTCTACTCTTTACATAACCCAGCAAAACTAGCAGCTTTGGGTTGGTCGAGTTTAATCGGTTTAGGAATCATTGGTATTTGGCGTTGGCTCTGGTTTGGGTTGCATCTGCTGCGATCGGGGATCTATCAAAAGTTTGTCTTTGCTCGTTGGCGTCGGCAAGCAAATGCAATTCCGCTAGAGGATCTGCCCCCTATCTGTTTATTAGTGCCAACTTATAAAGAGAAACCGTGGATTACCAAACGGGTGTTTCGGGCGATCGCTGAAGAAGCAAAAGCGTTTTCTCAACCCCTGATTTTAGTAACCGTCAGCAGCGGCCCCGAAGAAGATGCAGATATTATTCGAGCACTGCAATTGGCAGATCCAACCTTGTCTTCTGTGCAGGTTTATCATGTTGCTGATCCAGGACAAGGCAAACGCAAAGCACTGGCCGTGGGGTTGAGAGAACTTGCCCGTCTTGACTTACCTAAAAACACAATTGTCGGGTTGATGGACGGAGACTCAGTCATCACCCCCGGTACGCTGCAACGGTGTCTTCCATTCTTTGTCATGTTTCCTAAATTAGGAGCACTCACAACGGATGAAGTTCCTATTGTGTCGGGGTCTTATATCTTCTCTGAGTGGTTTCATTTGCGGTTTTCGCAACGACACTACCAAATGTGTTCAATCTCACTGTCTAAGAAAGTGTTGTGTTTAACGGGACGATTTTCGCTTTATCGCAGTGAAGCGGCTCTGCACCCAACCTTTGCGGATCAGTTAGAGAATGACATGTTGAACGACTGGCTGTGGGGACAGTTTAAATTTCTTTCTGGAGATGACAAAACGACCTGGTATTGGTTGCTGCGTCGAGGAAATTATGAACTGCTGTACATTCCAGATGTGGTGGTTTATTCCATTGAGACAGTCTCAGGTTCGCTGTTTAATCGCATGTATCAAAATATGCGTCGCTGGTTTGGCAATATGCTGCGAAATGGCAATCGAGCTTTGGCATTGGGACCCCGACGAACTGGATTGTTTGTCTGGTTATGTTTGCTTGATCAACGCCTCAGCATGTGGACTTGTCTAGTCTCACCTTTCTTGCTATTAGTCGCTCTTTTCACCGGCAAATGGTTAGTGGTGGGGGTTCTTGTGTGTTGGCTGTTGTTCAGTCGATCGCTGACATTGACCCTCATCTTTTGGAATCGAGAATCGATTCTCAAGCCTGTGCATTTACCGTTACTGTTGCTTTCGCAGTGGTCATCTGCGTTGATCAAAATTTGGACACTGATGAACCTGGCACAACAACGTTGGTTTAATCGGGGCGATCGCAAACTTTCAGCCGATGGCAATTCTCGCGCCGTCCAAATTGCTCAAGGTGTTTCAAAGTTTTTGCTCTTTACCCAAATCTTTTGCTTTGGAGTGTTGCTGTTTTGGGTCTTGGGGGTGCTTAGTCCCGTTAAAGATATGGTTGCCATTTGGCGAAACAGTCACTATGAAGCTCCCATCATTCAAACAGTTAATGCTAGAGATTACGGGGTCATTGCTGGCGATGACAAAGATGATGCTGCTCCGCTGCAAGCATTAGTGAATGGGCTATCAAAGGAACAAGGCACCGTGAAAATCAATTTACCGATTGGGGAATTATTGTTTTCTCACCCTGTCACGATTCGGCGGAGTCAGACCATGATTGTCGGACAGGGAGCCGAGCGCACTATTTTGAATGTGGTGTTTGATGCCAAAACACAAGCCGAAGCCCATGCGATTGTCGCGATCGCCCCTGATCCAAAAACAGCGTTGCCCTTAGAACAAGTGCATTTACAAGGATTCTCGCTGCGACCTCAATTTGAGTCAGGTGCTTCCATTCCAGACAGCATTTTTCTCAATCATGTGACTCAATCATCACTACGCAACTTGCGACTAGAACGCAGTGCTGGTCGAAGTCTAGTGTTGCAAAATACAAACCAAGTTGTCGTGGAATATGTGTCACTCGATCAGTATTCCAATGCCAAAGATGTTGTATTGATCGACGCGACCAATACTCAGTTGAGAGGCAATCTCTCGACAACAGAGACACTGAGCACCATTTCGAGCAATACAACTCGCCCATAATCCTGACGCCTTATTCCTGTTCCCAGTCAATTACAAATCGTATTTCTCATCTCTGGAGTATCCGATATGACAGGTTTTGACATTACCACGCGGCCTCAATACAAACAGCCTCATCCTGCGGTGGCGGCCTTGCCCAATGGGGGATTTATTGCTGTTTGGCAGTCAGAATATCAAGATGGCATGGATACTGGCATCTATGCTCAACGTTATGATGGCTCTGGCAATCCGATTGGTACGGAATTTTTAATTAATGTCACGACAAAAGATAACCAGGATACTCCGGCTGTCGCAACTTATCCAGATGGTAGTTTTGTTGTGACGTGGCAATCTCGCAACTTTGGAGGCACTGAATACGACATTTTTGCCCGTCGCTATGATGCCGCAGGCAATGCTTTAAGTGGGGAGTTTTTAGTCAACACAGCTCAAGCTAACTTTCAACAAAATGCGGCGATCGCCACCCTTAGCAATGGCAACTTTGTAATCACTTGGGATTCACGTCAACAAGAAGACGATGAACAATCACTGAGTGTCTTTGCCCGTGTGTTTGCTGCCGATGGCACTCCTGTGAGCAGAGCGTTTCCTGTCAACACCTTTACCGATGGCAACCAGGCAAAACCTGCCGTGACCGCTCTGCAAAATGGTGATTTTCTGATTAGTTGGCACTCCAATGCTCAAGATGGCAGCGAATATGGCGTTTATGCTCAGACCTATAACGCTAGTGGTGCAGCGGTTGGCAATGAATTTCGCATCAACTCCTACACAAGTGGTTCTCAAAATCGTCCGGCGATCGCGGCTCTCAAGGATGGAGGATTTGTCGCCACTTGGGCCTCTTACGGACAGGATGGAGATAACTACGGCATTGTCGCTCGTCGTTTTAGTGCCGATGGCACAGCCATTGGTAACGAATTTGTCGTCAATGCTGGAACCGTAGGCGAACAAAATACGCCTCAAATTGCGGCATTAGCAACGGGTGGATTTGTGATTACATGGCGATCGCGGCCCAATTTTACAGATGATTACACTGTCTTTGCCCGACAATTTGATGTCAACGGTGCTCCTGTTAATCAAGATCTTCAAGTCAATACCTTTCCTAGCAGCGATCGCGGTCGAGCGGCTATTACAGGCTTGGCATCGGGTGGCTATGCGATCGTCTGGCATTCGGCTGACCCAACCCATACCAGTTTCCGCACCTATGAGCGTCGTTATGATGCCAGTGGCAATGCTCTCAATCAACCTGTCCAGGTCAATACCTATGTTTCAAGCACGTCACGCATCACGTCCATCCCACCCGCCGGAACCAGTCTGACTATTGTGATTGCTGCCAGTGACACCGACGCCGTCACAGCCGCAGGAGCAACCTATCGGGCAACTGGAACCAATGATCAGGAAATCATTAATCGGGCGATCGCTGAAGTTAATGCAGCAGGGAGTGGAACGGTTGTCTTATTACCAGGAGTGTTTACGACCTCAGATAACATTCGCTTGAGAAGCAACGTTACCTTACGCGGATCTGGTTGGCGTACCATCATTCGTCTTACAGATCAAGCCACACTGAGTGATGCAGGCATCATTCGTTCTCAAGGACCGGGTCTACTGAGTTCTAACGTTGAAATCTATAACGCTCATATCGCCGATTTACAGATCGATGGCAACCGTGAACGCCAGTCTGTTAAAAGCAATAAGTATGGTGTTTATGGAGTTTATGACAGTAGCTCATTTGAAAATCTCTATATTCGTAACACATCATCCTATGGTTTTGATCCTCACGAAAACTCAGCCAATGGGACACCTACTACAAATCTTACAATTCGCAATAACATCGTTGAGAATAGCGGACTAGATGGAATTACGCTCGACAAAGTGATTGATTCAGTTGTTGAAAACAATTTGACATTCAATAATGATCGCCACGGAATTAACCTGGTGACAGACTCTGAAAACACACGTGTCAGCAACAATGTCAGTATTGATAACGGAGGTAATGGAGTCACTATTCAGTTAGGAAGTCGCAACTTATTCATTCAAAGCAACCAAATTGCGTTGAATTCAACGAATGGTATTTATTCATTTGAAGAAGGCGGCAATGATATTGAAGGTAATGTTATTCAACGCAATGGTCGCTATGGGGTTGCGGTTCTTAGCTCATCGGGTAACACGATTGCAAACAACTGGATATTTGATAATTCACAGTCACGTAATGAAGCGTATAGTGAAGTTGAGCTTTACAGTGACAACCTGACTTATTCCACCTACAACACGCTGCAAAACAATTTCGTTCGCAGTTCTCTCGTCAATCGTGCTCGCTATAGCATTCGTGAGCGATCGCTCGGAGACAACAATAACACCATCACTGGAAATGCCACCTATGGGTCTGCTCGTGGGCAAACTCGGATAACTGGAGCCGATTCTGTCTTTGCGCCTCAGCGAGTTAGAACCATCTCAGGCAACTGGCGTAATAATCTGCTCAAGGGAACCAATGCCGCTAATGTGATGTTGGGCAAATCAGGAATTGATCGAGTCATTGGTTTTGCAGGTCAAGATATTTTGATGGGGGGTTCTGGAAATGACACCTTGATGGGTGGGTTGGGCAACGACTCGCTCTGGGGTGAAGCAGGCAACGACACGATCACGGCAGGACCCGGCAGCGATTATGTGAGTGGCGATGCAGGTGACGACAGAATTAATGGCGAAACAGGCAATGACACGCTGATTGGAGGACTTGGTCAAGATATCATGCGGGGTGATGTCGGAAATGACTCTCTGTATGGCGGCGAGCAAAATGACTCCATGTCAGGACAAGACGGAGATGACTATCTCTGGGGCGAGTCAGGGGATGATGTGCTAGCAGGAGACGCTGGAAAAGACTATCTCAACGGGGGCACCGGGAGCGATCGCCTCAACGGGGGTACCGAAAATGATGTGCTTGATGGAGATGCCGGAATTGACCGATTGAATGGAGGAGAGGGTGATGATTTTTTGAAAGGGGGCACTGAAAACGATACATTGGCTGGTGAGTCAGGCAACGACTATCTTGATGGCGGTAAAGACAATGATGTGCTCGATGGCGGAGCCGGAGATGATTTGCTTGAGGGGGGCGATGGCAACGACACCTTAGACGGTAGTGCTGGCAATGATATTTTGCGAGGTGGCAATGGAGCAGATGCACTCACTGGAAGTTTAGGTGCCGATGTGCTGGTGGGTGGGGCAGAGAACGATGTCTTGGCTCTGGGTGTGGATGGCGATCGCGACACCGTGCTCTATGCGCGTGGCGACGGGAGTGACGTGGTTCGACAGTTTAACCTGGGTTTTGATCGATTAGCCATCACTGAAATCGAGCAGGTTGATGTCGTCGTCAGTGGAGCTAGCACTCAACTGCGGCTTGCCAACGCTGGAGGATTTGGTTCTGGTGCTTTGCTCATGAGCCTGGAAGGGGTGACTGGGTTGAGTGCGGCTAATATTGCTGGCTCTCTTGCTGCAACCAACACTGCAACTTATGCGTTTGCTTAATTTTGCGTTTGCTTACCCTATGTGTGACTATTCCAGATCCCCCAGTTTCTAGGGATGTAACAAGGCACCTTTCAGTCAACTCCAACGAGAAACCGGGGATCTAAATCCCTAAATTGCACATCGCGTTTTGTTGAATTTTGTGTTGGGTGTTTTGTGTTGGGTGTTTTGTGTTGGGTGCATCTGATGCTTGGAGGAGTGGCGGTTGAAACCGCAGCATTCGCTGGGTCAGTTCCCCAAATTTTCTCTGGCTAGAGCGATCGCATGAGAGGAGAGAAAAAAGTCAGGAGGTATAGCCGTAGCCACATTCGATAGGGCGGAGGCGAGTCAGAAAGCTTTCCCAGCATCAGGATTTGAGCCATTGCCTTTGCCT
>JANRJA010000020.1:0-30562 GCA_033764315.1 Oculatellaceae cyanobacterium bins.114 | reverse complement strand
ACAGTTCATGGCTCCTTATGCTGAAATCGTTACCCAATTACTTCAACTCTCACCCCACAAGTGGCAGTATTATCGCAAGGGTATGAGGGCGATGAAGCTTGTCCAGTCTGCTTTGTAGCTACTCTTGTCACCCCGTCAGGTGCTTTGTTTCAATCCTCCGTAGGGACTGACTCCGATCGCTCCCAGCGTCAGCAGTCCTAACAGAACGGCAATGATGATAGTTTGTGGACGAGGAGAGGTTGGTTGATATCGGGACAGCGTAAGGTCAGAAAGATGGCTCATAAAATGTGCGATTACGACTGACGGGGCGAGGGAGACGGAGATGGCGTTGGAGAAGGATCTTGAGTCGGGCGATCGCCCTCAGGTAGGCTAGGCGCGCAACTGGCGAGAAACTCTAAACTGCTAGAACTGGTTTGAGCAATCCACGAAAGGAGTGCAACACCGACAACAGATGTTGTGGCGATCGCCCCACCGAGTAACAAAAAAATGAGTCGCATAATGTTGTGCCAAAAAGGACTGTAATGGTTTGAAAAGTGTCTTTAGTCATACACCTTTCAAACCATTTCAATAAAACGTACTGAGAAAAAGTGTACTAAGCACCGGGACCTGTTTCAACAGGTGAGTTTGGATCAGATGAGTACTCTGTCCATGATCCCTCGTAAACTCGAACTTTAGGATATCCCAACAGGTGCTTCAAGACGTGGTACTGCAAAGTCGCTTCTCGTCCAGTGCTGCAAGTGACGATAATGTCATCGTTTGGTGTGACATTACGGCTTGCTAGGATTTGGCGAATTTCATCCAGTGGCTTTAACTGGTGAAAATTAGATTCTCCAGCCGTAAAGGAAACCCAGGGAATGTTTTTAGCACCGGGAATGTGTCCATTGCGGGCCCAAACCTGCTGCTGACCTGAGAACAGTTCTGGAGGCCGAGGATCGATAAAGGTGACACCAGGTTTGCCAATCAGTTGTCTCACTTGGGCTAAATTCACCCGTAAATTTGGCTGATCGCGCACGCTAAAACGACCCAAAGAGTAAGACGGAAACTCTTTGCTAACGGGCAATCCGGCTGCTTTATAACCTGCAAAGCCACCATCTAAAATAGCCACGTTAGAGTGTCCGGTACGCTCAAGCAAGTAAGCAACCATTGTTGCACCGAGAACATCCCGACCATCGGAGTAGACAAGAACTTTACTGTCATCGCTGACACCCGCTTGAGAAAACAGCGATCGCAACTTATCAGAACGCCAATACTGTACAGGTAGTAAGCCGTTTGGTCCCCGAAACGTGTTATCTGCAATGTGAACTGCATTGGGGACATGACCACCAAAATAATCGAAGGGGTTAATTCTTACATCTAAAATGCGAAGTTTTGGATCGTTCGCGTTTTGCGAAATCCATGCGGGTTGCACAAATTGAACAGGGGGCGTTTCAGTAGCAAACGATGGGAAAAACGATAGCAGTGGAATCGCGATCGCTGCCAAAAATAAGGAAACAACAAAAGCAAGTAATTTTGAGCGCAAAGATTTCACCATCCAAAATCTTTTCAAGCGACCCTTTCGAATCCTAGATGTCATACCAAAACTCCATGACAGTAGCGAACAGTCATCCACTTCTGATGTGGACTGCACGAATATTTTCTATCGTTGCCATTAACTACGGTAAATACATAGATTTATCGTAGTTAACAAGAAAAATATCCCACATTGGAAGAGCGATCGCAAGAAAAACATAATTTTGTCTTCATAATGCTCACTTAAAAAATCTCCAACCCTTTAAAGATTGGAGATTTTTTCCACCGCAATAACTACAGATCACTAGCCTCTTAGGACTACCCCGTTTAAAACGTAAAGACGGTTCTTAATGTGCCCGTGACGATCGCATCATCGCTGCGATTGCCTGGGTTAGTAATTAATTGCACGACTGGAGTAACACTGATGTTGTCGTTAATAGGGAGTTTATAAAATAGCTCGTAGTTGGTTTGAGTCGCATCAAAAAAGATAATTTCTTCTTGAAAAACGAGGGGTTGCCCGATCGCCAACCCACCTACCGCTCCTGGAATAAACAAATCAGACATTGTAACCCCAGCCGACCAGGCGGTTGGCTCAATGCCACCCGGAAAGTTAAAGGCATAGCCAAATCGTCCAAATACTCCCAGTTGTCCACCCAGGCTCAGTTGCACGTTGGCCCCCACCGCATCATAGGACGTGTCTCCTTGAGCACCTCCACTATATTGCAGGGCGATCGCCAAATCATCTGAAACTGCAACCTCTAACTCGACCACCCCCAAATAGGGATCGCCAAACAAGCCACCTTGATTGCCATCCGTTGGAGTAACCGTGGCGATCGCGGCTTGTTCAGCCCGATAAACCGCCCGCAAGGTCAAGAATTCTCCAGCCGGATTCCAACGCAATGCTGCACCTGCTCCCGGCGGGTCATTAGCTAACAACAACTGGTTGTTAACAAAGCCATAGGTTGAAAAATTGTCACCATTGTCATTGGCGTAACGATTGAGATCGACATAATCAGAGGCATAGCCCTGAGCAAAGAAAGCAAATGCCAAATCTGGATTCGGTGTAAACTCGTAACTTAATCGATTTAAGCGAACTCGACTGTTCACTCCAGAATACTCAAGCGCACTGTTGGTTTGCAAAAATCCGTTGACCCCTTGACTGATCTCGACTGCATTAATGATCGTGTCAAATACCTCTTGAGCATCAGACGGGGGTAAGCCTACCGCTAAAGCGATGCCCTGTAAATTAGCCGCAAAGGTATCGCGGATCTCTTCAATGCTGTCTTGATTGGTTAGTTGCAACTGAGGAAAGTCATCTAAGCTCAAACCGATTTGATTGAGCACTTGATCGGTCGCATCATTGCCTGCATCAACCAGATCCTCTCGAAACTCGCCTTCATCTCGTAAGAGATAATCAGCGGCATCATCGTTTAGTCCTCCTACACCTGTCTCTAACTGTGTAAACAGCAAATCTGTCCCGGTGAAGCTAGTAGATAGATTTAACCGAACTCGACTTAAATTAACCACGTTAGGATCATCAATTCCTCCTTGAAACCCCCCATTAAAAGCAAAGATCGTTTGTCCAGTGAGGCGAGTTGTGGTAGAAAACTGATTTGCCTCTAGCTCAGCAACTTTGTTTTCCAGGTCTTCTACTCGCCCCCGCACAGTGGCCAACTCAGCCGTAAACTCTTCCTGCAAGCGTTGCAGAGTAGCCAGATCTGCTGTCGAAAACTGGTCTGCCAGCCCCTGATTGACCCGTTCATTAACCTGCTCAAGACAGGTGTTTAACGCAGCTGCAAATTCATAGCGAGTGAGCGATCGCCCCCCTTGATAAGTGCCGTTTGAATAGCCACTGACACAACCATAAGTTTCGATAAGCGATCGCAATGCCTCATATGCCCAATCTGTAGGTTGCACATCTGAGAGTTGAGACACTGAGGTGACTTGAGAAATCGTGTCAAGTTCTAAGGGTTGAGTATCGAGTAAAGGTTGAGGGCTAAGTGAGGGTTGCGCCACACTCGATAAGGAGTCTTGAGAATTAAGGAGTTGAGCATCTGCTCTGAGGGGGATGCTATTTTCAAGGTTCGATGGTGAGACAGGATCTGCGATCGCACCGATGGCCTGCATCAAGATTCCGACCGTCACCACTAGGGCAGTCAATCCTAATTGACCTAATTTCATATATTTTTCACTCCTCACCTCTAACCGATGAGCCAAATTGCTCAGGCTTATTTTAGTCGTTAACGAGAGAGGGCCTCCAGTATTTAATACTGGAATTTAAGCTTTAACCCTCAAATGCCCTTGAAAAGATTCCTTTATAAGATGGGTTGTGACGCTTAATTAGTTCTTGACTCAGCATTCAGCACTAACTAAGGACAACTCGTCGTAAATAGGGGTGGGAATTTGGGGTGCAGGGGTGAAACCCCTGGCTGGGGGCGCAACCCCCACACCCCCTTGGTTTTATTTCCGAACCCTATCTGTGAAAAGCAGTACTAAGGACGTTGCGTAGCGATCGCCATCCGAATCCCTTGAATCTCACGTAATTGATCCATGACCGCTACAACCCGCCCATGAGTCACATCAGTGTCAGCATTGATTACCACCAGTGAGGCTGGATTGGCTTGTATTAACGGTTGCACTTGGGAATTTAAAGCATCAATTGAGATGGGTTGTTGATTTAGCGACACATTGCCATCGCGATCGATCGTGACAACAATTTGAGTTTGAGCTTGACTCTCCGCACTAACCGCTCCAGGCAAATTAACAGGTAGCCCCTCTGAACGCGTCAAAAATAAGGTTGACAAAATGAAAAACGTCAAAATTGCAAAGATCACATCAATCATAGGGACGATGTTGATCTGAGGGGGATTGTCTGGTTCTTCAGGAAGGCGCATAGGGTGGGAATCCTCTACTTTGCTCATAACGGCGGCGATAGAGCAATTCTATCTGCCCTCCATATTCTTGGATCAGGGCAACTTGGCGTTGATATAACCCACGAAACATATTGGCAAACAATAGTGTAAAAATAGCCACCATCAAGCCTGATGCAGTCGAAATTAACGCTTCACTGATCCCAGCCGTGACTCCTGTAGTTTGAGTGCCCCCCAAATTGCCAAGTTCAAGCGAACTAAAAGATTGAATCAACCCCAGAATGGTTCCAAGCAGTCCCAGCAGAGGAGCCACACTGGTAACCGTATCAAACACAATGGTAAACCGCTTAAGCAAGGGTAGCTCTGCCTGAGCTGCGCTCTCTAGAGCAATGCGAAATTCCTCTGGGTTGGCTTGCTCTAATTCAAGAGCAGCCAAAAAAATTCGAGGCAAAGGTAAATCCGCATTCCTTTCTAAAAACTGAAATGCCGCTTTTGCACTGCGCCGATAGAGAGCTAGAGCTTCCCGGATGACCTTGTCTTGACGACGGGTGAGTTGAATCCAGAAAAAGATGCGCTCTAAAATCAGAGCCATAGCTAGAATTGAGAGTGCAAGTAGGGGAAACATGACGATCCCACCTGCAATAAACACGTTGATGATGGACATGGATGTGCACCGAAACGTTATCGGGTGCCCGGAAAGTGATCAATCTGAGCATACCCACTAAAGACTAGCGTTTTCCCGTGGGTTTCTAGCCGATTGACTCTCAGCATGACTCCATCGAGATCAAACCGATCCAAGTCAACCATATTATCGAGAATTTGAGCAAATGCCATACTCAAAATTTCAGCCAAGCCAACCATTGAGCTTGGAATGTCATCTGGCTCAAACATCGGGTCTTTAAAGGAGATTCGACGTCGCTTTTCAACAGCGAGCGTGGCAGATAAGCTCAGGGGGACATCATTGCAATTAGGCAAATCAGTTTTTGCCATTAATTTGATCTGGTTGTTGGGTCGCAGTTGAACATGCACATCTCTAAACGAGATAGGCTCACCGCCCGATAGGTTTGTGACGGCTTCCAAATCAACATTTACCAGGCGTTTTTTGACCAATTCTGCGGTAAAGGCTCGATTAATGGCGGCTTCAGTTAAAACGACTTGAGCAACCGCCTGCGTGGGCTGCTTGAGCCGAATTTTTCCACCGAGGATAGAGCTGGGATCAATTGAGACGGCGTCTGTCTCAAAGGACATCTCTTCCACCAAGAAGTCTTGACGGATGATCAAATTTCGACCCCACATTCTAAAACTGTCAACACTGCCTTGCAGCAGCTTGCTAGAGGGGTTACAGCGAATCTCAACATCCACAGTGTCACTTTGGGTGAAAAGGTGGCGAATTGATTGACTAGCGACGGCATTTAGCATACGCTCACCGAAGTCTGTGCTAGAACTACTTTTTGAGCCAGTCAAACCACCAAACATGAGTCACTTATAATGACGGATCTTCATCAGTTGTAACAAAACATGAAGAAAACAGCAACAAAAAACATAAATTAGAAAAGTAAAAATAATTTTCTTTACTTTTTTTAAACTATTCTATAAGCGAACCAAATGTAACAAGGCTTACTTCTAGAGAATAGAGTTGCGGTTTAAAAGCCTTGCTCTATCAAGTTTTTCAAACACTATTGCAGCATCACTCGCTATCGTAACACCGACTTCTGACACTCTATCTGCTTGTAAAGGGAGTACAGAACAATTAACATGCAAAGATGCACAAACGCCCTTTATTTTTAATAGTTTTGACTCAATTCGTTGCTAAGCGATCGAGTTAGATGCTTAAAAATGTTGAAACCAGAGTCGAAGGCTCTAATGTATTAAAGAGGGATGATTTTCGTCATCGCTTATTTGGCTAAGCAAGGCAAATTTTGCCTTACTGTTGTTTGACACCTGTAGTGGACGCTGAGTGTGCCCAAAGCTGGGATTATTTACAATGATTTAAAGCCCGTTGCTTGTCGTGTTGCTGAGGAATTGAGAGACAAGCTGACTTCGCTTGGTTGGGATGTGGTAATGGCAACAGGAATCGGTGGGATTTTAGGTTATTCCCAACCCGATCGCCCCATTTGTCATACGCCGATCGATAACCTTGCGCCTCCTGGGTTTGATGAAGAGACTCAATTTGCCATTGTGTTAGGTGGTGATGGTACTGTTCTGTCAGCATTTCGCCAGGTTGCTCCTTGTGGCATCCCTCTATTAACCGTTAATACGGGGCATATGGGGTTTTTAACCGAGGTTTATCTGAATCAGTTGTCGCAGGCGATCGAACCTCTTTTAGTGGGCAACTATGAGATCGAAGAGCGGGCAATGCTGGCGGTGCAACTAATTCGGGAGGACATCACCCTGTGGGAAGCATTGTGCCTCAACGAAATGGTGCTGCATCGAGAGCCGTTAACCAGTATGTGCCACTTTGAGATTGAGATTGGCAAGCATGCCCCGGTTGATATTGCAGCAGATGGAGTGATTATTTCTACCCCAACAGGATCGACCGCCTATTCTCTCTCAGCGGGAGGGCCGGTGGTGACACCAGGGGTGCCTGTGATGCAATTGGTGCCAATTTGTCCCCATTCCCTGGCATCTCGTGCTCTGGTCTTTGCGGATAGTGAACCTGTGACGATCTTTCCTGCTAACCCCACTCGCCTGGTCATGGTGGTGGATGGCAACGGCGGCTGTTATGTATTGCCAGAAGATCGGGTGCGGGTGCAGCGATCGCCCTATGTTGCTCGGTTTATCCGCTTGCGATCGCCTGAATTTTTCCATGTTCTTAGAGAAAAACTGGGCTGGGGGCTGCCCCACGTGGCAAAACCTGCTTCAGTGGAGTTGCCGTAACAAAGTGGAGTTGCCCTAAGAAAAGGATAAAGGCTGAACGATGAAGGCTAGAATCAAGCCGTGTTTCAGCCTTTATCCTTTCAGCACTAGCGATTTACACTACTCATGTCGGCATAGCGATCGCCCAGTGCACTCCCTTTGGGAGCCACTTGTTCTATTCGGGCTAAGTCATCTGGGGTGAGGGTAATGTCAACCGCACTAACGTTTTCCGCTAGATAAGTGCGACGTTTAGTGCCAGGAATAGGGACGATGTCATCTCCCTGCGCTAACAACCAGGCCAGAGCCAGTTGACTGGGGGTGACGTTTTTCTCAGAGGCGATCGCCTTGACCTGCTCCACCAGTTCCAGGTTCTTGGCGAAATTTTCGCCTTGAAATCGGGGGGCTTTGCGACGATAATCGTCTTCGGCCAAATCTTCAGGTTTGGTAATCGCACCCGACAGAAAGCCTCGACCCAAAGGACTGTAAGGCACAAAACCGATGCCCAACTCTCGAATCGTAGGCAAAATCTCGTCTTCAGGATCGCGGCTCCACAGAGAATATTCCGTTTGCAAGGCGGTGATGGGGTAGACGGTACAGGCTCGACGAATCGTAGCGGGTGCCGCCTCAGACAACCCCAAATAACGCACTTTACCCTGTTGCACTAACTCTGCCATCGCTCCAACCGTGTCTTCGATCGGCACAGTGGGGTCAACCCGGTGCTGATAGTAGAGATCAATCACATCTACTCCCAGGCGTTGCAGAGAGGCATCACATGCTTTTCGCACATAGTCAGGCTTGCCGCTGATGCCCAACCACCCCCCTTCCTCAGAGCGGACATTGCCAAATTTAGTGGCGAGAATCACCTGATCCCGGCGATCGCGAATGGCTTGACCGACCAACCGTTCATTTGTAAAAGGCCCATACATATCGGCAGTATCTAAAAAGGTGATCCCCAGATCCAGTGCTTGTTGAATGGTGGCGATCGCTTCTTGCTCATCGCGACCGCTATAGAACTCCGACATGCCCATGCAACCGAGTCCAAGTTCTGAAACCACCAGTCCTTGAGTCCCAAGTTTACGTGTTTTCATAGTTTTTCTCCTGAGTGATCGTTATCTTTCTTGTTCAGTCGGACGAATCAAAATTTCATTCACATTAACGTGGGGAGGTTGAGTCACGGCATAGACGATCGCCGCTGCAATATCTTCGCTCTCCAGATTTTTGAGGGAACCATAAAACCCCATCGCGTTTTCTTTGGCAGTGGTGTTAGTGATGTGCTGAGGCAGTTCAGTAGCGACCAAGCCCGGTTCGATAATCGTGACGCGAATGTTGTTCTGGTAAACCTCTTTACGCAGCGATTCAGAAAAGGCTCCCACCGCCCATTTGCTCGCGTTGTAAACACCTGTATTGGCATTGGCGACGCGACCTGCCACCGAGGAAATGTTGACAATATGCCCAATTCCTTGAGTTTTCATCAATGGCAATACGGCATGGGTGGCATACATCAAACCCAATACATTGAGGTTAATCATGCGCCGCCAGTCTTCCGTGTTTGCGCCATCAATCGGACCTAACAGCATGACACCCGCATTGTTAACGAGGATATCGACTCTGCCAAATTTGGCGTGGGTCTGTCGCACCATGTTGTTGACCTGCGCTTCATCGGCAATATCGGCGGTAATGCTCAGCACCTGGCCTTTCATGTCTGTAATGCGACGTGCCAAGACCTCTAATCGATCGCTTCGACGAGCGGCGATCGCCACGGTTGCTCCTTCAGCGGCGAGAGCCAAAGCGGTGGCTTCCCCAATTCCTGAAGAGGCTCCAGTCACAATCGCCACTTTGTCGGTCAGTTTGCCAGAGCGTATATCAGCCATAGTTCTATTCCTTTTGATTGAGATGCATTAGGAGCTGAGTTACAAACGAAGGGTTTGATCTCCAGAGGCAAAGAAGGTGGGCGGTTATTTTGATCCTGGCTTTAGTTGAAAGTTTTCGTCGTAATCAGCCAGAGAGGGATAGGCGATTGTCTCTATATCAGGAATTGTCAGCAGTCTTTCGGCATAAGACTCCAAATATTTTTGGCGGGTGTCGTCATCGACCCGACTAACCGACCAGGCAATAAATGGGGGTAACACATCAAACCCAACAAAGCGAAAAATGCCGTGATTAATGGGATAGAGAATGGCGTGAATATCACCGTTTAAACCCGTCTCACCAAAGATGCTTGGACCTCCTCCGGTAGTTAAAGAGAGCATGGCTCGCTTGCCTTGAAAGACGCCGTTGTCATACCATCTACCACCGCCATAGATGCGTCCCATTGCAAAAACGCGATCGACCCACCCTTTGAGAATGCCTGGTAGCCCAAACCACCAAATGGGAAACTGAAAAATCAAAACATCACACCAATCCAGCTTGTCTTGTTCTGCTTGAATATCAGGGGCAAAGCCGTTGATCTCAGTGGCATACAACTCCTCTGCTTGTTGTTTTAGATAGGTCTCGTTTTTGACAGAGGTAAAGTTGCGGCGATCACTCACGGGATCAAAGCCCATCGCATATAAATCAGAAATAATAACCTGGTGTCCTGTCGCTTCTAAAACAGTTTTGGCATGGCGAGTCAATGAGCCATTGAAACTTTGTGGCTCTGCATGAGCATGAACAATGAATACTTTCATGGGAATGACCGTTGATTAGTGACTAGTTTTTATCACAACTGACAATCTGGCAATGATTGTTGAGCCACCTTCAGAAGCCTTTGGGCAACTGTTGCCGAATCCTCGTAATTTCTTTGATTAAGTCTGATTGAAACCGTTGCAAAATTTCGATCTGCTCTTCGGTTTCCTCAAGTTGAACCAAAAGCGTTGCGAGAGTTCTACGATTGCCCCGTTTTGTATTGCCCTCAAGACCCATCAAAGCTGGTCTAGATGAGAGTAAGAAGTCTGCCGACTCAGCAGAGGCAAGGTTTTGGTTGTAACAGCCTTTCATCGTTTCTAAATCAGTGGTTTTGGGAACGTCCAAAAAACAGCACATCGGCATAGGTGATCTTTGGTTATCGGTTTACTGTTTGCATTAACGATTGAGAGTAGCGATCGCCCGCCACAAGATCCTTAGATATCACTGCTTCAAGGCGATGCAGGTCATCTAAAGTCAAGGTCAGATCAATGGCTCCGATGTTTTCTTCGAGATAGGTACGACGTTTTGTACCAGGAATGGGCACTGTATCTTCTCCTTGAGCCAGCAGCCATGCCAGGGCAAGCTGTCCGGGAGTCGCTCCCTTTTCAGCCGCGATCGCCTTTACCTGTTCAACTAAGTCCAGATTTTTGTAAAAGTTTTCGCCTTGGAAGCGGGGCAGAGTGCGACGAAAATCATCAGCCGCAAAGTCATCAGGGGTTTTGATCTGTCCCGACAAAAATCCTCGCCCGATCGGGCTGTAGGGCACTAACCCAATCCCCAGTTCCCTCAGAGTCGGCAAAATCTCAGCTTCGATATCCCGCGCCCACAGAGAATATTCACTCTGCAATGCCGTAATGGGATGAACCGCATGGGCACGACGAATTGTGTCAGCCGC
This sequence comes from Oculatellaceae cyanobacterium bins.114, assembly GCA_033764315.1. Taxonomy (GTDB): domain Bacteria; phylum Cyanobacteriota; class Cyanobacteriia; order Elainellales; family Elainellaceae; genus FACHB-1407. Next base: position 19,768 of record JANRJA010000020.1, on the reverse strand, counting down.
CGCCTCAGACAATCCTAAATATCGGACTTTGCCTTGTTGCACTAGCTCTGCCATCGCTCCGACCGTTTCTTCAACTGGGGTGGCGGGATCAATGCGATGACAGTAATACAAGTCGATGTAATCAGTCCCTAAGTGTTGCAGCGATCGCTCACAAGCCTGCCGCACATAGTCTGGTGTGCCATTGACATTAAAACTGGGCCCATTCTCTGTAACGGTGAATCCAGCAATGCCAAACTTAGTGGCAATGATCACTTGATCTCGCCGATCGGCGATCGCTCGTCCGACTAACAATTCATTGGCACCACCCCCATAGGCATCCGCTGTATCTAAAAAGTTAACGCCTAGCTCTAATGCCCGATGAATCGTAGCGATTGACTCGGTTTCATCCGCTGCACCATAGGCGATCGACATGCCCATGCAGCCAAGTCCAAGGGCTGATACTTCTAAGTCTTTTCCAAGTTTGCGAGTTTTCATGGTTCAGTTTCCTTAAAACGTGAATCAGGGATTTGTTGCTTTGTGTCTTAGGCTTTGTCTGGGAATGGAGTAGAAGTGTTGCTTCGTCTCAGATAAAGCAGCAAGAATGTTGTCAGGCATGACTTCATGACCATTAACCATTGCTCTATAACCAGGTGTTCAGGTTTCTAGGGCAGCGGCTCCCATTCATAGTGAGTGCCTCGTTGATAGCGATCGGAATAGACCGTGTCTGAAGATAGAAGCAAGGATGCTGGTTAGGCTGTCTCAACAGCGATGGGTTGTAAAGCCCAACTGAGGAGAATTCATGGCTTATAGCTCCTTTACGTTGACGTTAAAAAGAAAATACACAAGGATAGAACAACTTTGTAGCCAATCAGTCTCTATTAGAATTTAACCCCGACGTAAACGTTAATTTTGGGTTAAAAAACAACTAACTTTCGACTTGGGCATCGATCCATTGTTGAATGCGATCGATATTGCTTTGCAAATCAGAGCGAAATTGGATTAACGCCTGGATTTTTTCATCGGTGTCTTGAAGGTGCCCTTTGAGAATTTCCACAATTTTGCGTTTGCCTTCTAGACGAGTTGGGTCGGCGTAATACAAGGGCATCACATCTGCGATTTCGTCTAAGGTCAGTCCTAACTCTTTAAAGGCGTGAATTTTTTCTAACCGCTCTAGTTCGGCTTCGGTATAATAACGAAACCCTTTGCCCTCACGCTCGCTTGGCCCGAGTAGCCCTAAGCTCTCGTAATAGCGAATAGTGCGAGGGGTCACGCCTGCCTGTTTGGCTAATTCTCCAATACGCATTTTGTCGTTCACACCAATAGTTCTATCACGACTTTAACGTTAACGTCAAGTTGCGGGTGCGACTTTTTCAAGAAAGCAAAAATTTGGATATACCGTAACCCTCCCCTCTGTCATTACTGACCGGGTCAATGACAAAGAACAAGAATAGTTAAACTCCCTCGACGATGAATAATAGATGCTGCTAGATTTGAGCAGTTTTTTCACCAGGAAGGGATATGTTCAAATCGAAGTGGGGTCGTAGGGTTGGGGCAGCCGTTGCAAGTCTTCCGGCAATCGTGTTAGTAGCAACAACACAAGCACTTGCAGTCGATAAGTTTGGGGCGATCGCTTATTCTGAAGCAACCCAGGGATATGGCTACTCTCGTGACTATGCTAACCAAAGCGATGCTGAGACACGGGCACTGCGAGAGTGTGAAGCGGCTTCCCGAAGCGGTGATTGCCAGGTATTGTTGTGGTTTCGCAATGCATGTGGCGCGTTAGCGACCGCTCCTAATGGGGCCTATGGCTCTGGTTGGGGAATTAACCGCTCCATTGCCGAAGGCTATGCGGTTGAGACGTGCAGTGCCTATGGTCAGGGTTGTGCCCCAGTCATGTGGGTTTGTAACTCTCGCTAAAAATTTACGGGCACAGCTGAATAGAAATATACATTTGCCCCCCAACCCCCCAAAAAGTAGAGGACTTTCGATTCTCAAAGCCTCTCAAAATTGGGGGGATTTAAGGGGGCTACAACATTACAAGTCCTCACCTTTAGCAACATCGATTTGTGTAGCTGAGCTTGAGATCTCCGATTTCTCTGAGAAACTAGAGATTTGAGCATTTTAATCAAACACCTTGCGATAGCCCAAATAACCAATACCCAATAACACCGCCAGGATAAGCAAAAACGAGTTAAACGGCATATACGAGAAAAATACAATATAAATTCTGGATGCCAACCAGGAGAAAACTAAATAAATTCCCCCCATCAGAACCAACCCTTGCAGGGTACGAAATGCCGGAATCATTTCTAGGGGAAGCCGTTGGCGTGACAGCCACACTGAAGTAATTAAGTGATAAGGTGGCAGAATCAGCAAAAAAACATCAGCCTGTTTGACCAGTTGCTCCCATCCCCCAGTGTTGGTGATGTAAGCCAGATAACCTGCCAAAAACAACATGCTAACGACAGACAGCCACAGATTGACACTCAAGATAAACGGCTCTTCTCGTTGAGTTGGGATGAAATAACACAGCAGGTAGGTCATCCACGGGGTAACGAGCATTAAAAGAATAATGGGAATACGGTAGTCTGTGAAAAAGGTTTCGAGTGTCATCTGTAAAGAAGGCAGAGGGTAATAGTTTGGTAAGCGTTCGGCAAAGGCTCACCCTATCCACTCACCCACCGGGCAAGAGGATGAAGATTCAGAGTGTGAATCAAGTTTGTCTGAGCTAGCCTTGCGGCTGCAATAGTATTAATTTACTCTGCCAATGGAGGATGGGCGACTTTTTTTCTTTCGTCGAAACACCTAGTGAGCTTATCCAGGATCGTGAATTTAATCAGGTGTAATTTCTGGGATAGGGGCATGGCATGTGGCACATTGCCATGCCCTGACAGCAAAGCCTCGGTGCAGGTTTGCCAAAGCCCGGACGACGGTTACTTCTGGGTGGGGTCGGGCGATCGCTACCCTAGCTTGGTCGTTCAAGAAACCTTGAAATTTTAAGGAAGTGACTAGACCGCATGTTTTTTTTGTAAAAACCATCACAAACTAAGGCATTTTCCATCCAGCAATGCCAAGATTTCTCCTAAAGGGGATCTATTTGAGCTTATTAGTTTATATCTGCATGGTGTTGACTTAATCCAGCAATTCATCCTGTCAAATATCCATTAAAAAGGTTGGGAATACAACCATAACCTACTCGAACCAATATGGTTAATTTTACTGTGGCTATTTGTACCTACAATGGGGAAAAACGTTTACCTCAAGTACTGGAACAATTGAAATTCCAAATTCATACAGAGGCTATTTTTTGGGAAGTTATTGTTGTTGATAATAACAGCACTGACAAAACAGCAGAAGTTGTCCGTGATTATCAAAGGAAATGGCTAAAAAATTGCCATTTAATTTATTGTTGTGAACCTAATCAAGGATTAGCTTTTGCGAGACAGCGAGCAATTTTAAGTGCTAAGAGCAGCTTAATTGGATTTCTAGATGACGATAATCTGCCCAGTTTAGATTGGGTTTCCCAAGCGTATCAATTTGGTCAAGAGAACCCCAAAGCCGGAGCTTACGGTAGTCAAATTCATGGCGATTTTGAGAAAGCTCCACCTAAGAATTTTAAGAAAATAGCTTGTTTTTTAGCTGTTGTAGAACGAGGTCAAAAAGCCTTTATCTATGAGCCAAAACGGAAAATGTTGCCACCAGGAGCTGGGTTGGTGGTCAGACGTAGTGCTTGGCAAAGTCACGTTCCTGAAAAGCTTTTGCTGAAGGGTAGAGTGAATCAATCCATGTTAGCCAGTGAAGATCTGGAGGCAATTTGCCACATCCAGAATGCAGGTTGGCAAATTTGGTATAACCCAGCGATGCAGGTTCATCACAAAATACCCAGTTCTCGATTAGAAGCGGCTTATTTAATTCCACTGATTCGCGGTATCGGATTAGCTAGATTTCATATTCGGATGATCCGAACTACATTTTGGCAGAAGCCATTGGTTCCTCTACTCTATTTAGTGAACGATCTGCGAAAGATCATTTTATTTTATTTAAAACATCGAAAGTCGATCAAGGTTGACTTGATCGCTACTTGCGAATGGGAATTTTTATGCAGTAGCCTGATTAGTCCTTTTTACCTTTGTAATCACTGGATTAATAGTTGTATCGCTCAATTTCCTGATTGGCTTTATAAGAGTCAAATCAGACTTAATTCTGCTGGTCAGTATTCAAGCGAATTGAAAAATTAAGTATTGAGGTTCATCACTCTATGACTGACTCAACAGCAGAATCTTTGAAACGATCGCTCCATCAGGTTTTAGGGCAGCTAGAAACATTTGATCGCTGTGTTTTACTCGATTACCCCGATTATTTAAATCTAGGTGATCACTTGATTTGGTTGGGGTCTGTCTTTTATTTAACGCAGACACTCAAAAGCAAAATTGTTTATGCTGCCAGTGCCAATACCTTTTCTGCCGCAGCAATGGAACAGCAAATGGGGGATGCACCGATTTTGCTGAATGGGGGAGGTAATTTGGGTGATCTGTGGATGCCCTGTCAGCAATTTCGAGAACACATTATTAGCCACTATCGCGATCGCCCAATTATCATCTTGCCGCAAAGCATTTATTTTGCAAATGCTGATAACCTCAAACGGGCAGTGGAGATCTTTAATGCTCATCCAAACTTGACCCTGTTTACCCGCGATCAGTTTAGCTATGACTTTGCACTTCAACACTTTCATAACTGTCGAGTGTTGATGGCACCTGATATGGTGTTTCAACTGGCAGGAATGCCTGATTTATCACTGAATTTACCTGTTTCTTCCACCATTCTCTATCATTGCCGCACGGATCGCGAGTTGAATCGCTCCTGCATTCCTACACTCAACGTTCCTAATTTAGTTGTGCAAGATTGGGCATCCTATGACTGGGTATTGGGCGCAAATCAATCTTCACTGAAACGGGCGATCGCTCAAGCTGTTCGAGAAGGTTGGCAACGAGGATTAACCACACCACGGGAATGGCTGTCTCGCCAAATTTGGTTGTCAGCTTATGCTCATAACGATATATTTTCAAATCTCTACAATCCTGCAATGCATCGCCAATCGTGGAGCTTTATGCATAGTGGGTTATATCAGTTTCAACAACATCGTTTAATTGTCACCAATCGCCTCCACGGCCATATCTTATCAGTTCTATTAAATATTCCTCACGTCTTCTTACCTAACTCCTATCACAAAAATGAAGCCTTCTATCAAACCTGGACAAAGGACATTCCATTTTGCACTTTTGTGACTGATCCCTCTCATACTCAAGCTGCAATTGAAGAACTCCTCACTCACACTGCCCAAACTCCATTCAATTCTTCAATAAGACCTATAGCCTACTGAAGATACTCCTCTTTTGCACTCAATTCCTGCTTCCTGAAATTGTTATGGCTAATTTTGTTGCCGTTGTAGACTCCAATCCAGAGCGACGATCGCAGTTCATTAAAACCATCACACCCATGTTACCTCCGGTTGATGGACTGCTCACCTATTTGTGTGAATCGGGCAATTTTGTGATGGTTTGGGCAGCCAGTCCGATAGCTCCCGTCAGCTATGAAACCGATGCTGCTGGGGCAGGTGTGTTGTTAGGTGAGGCGATCGCACCTTATAGCTCAGACCGCATGACAGCAACAAACATTCGGGAAAAATGGCAGGGAGCAGACCCCAGTATCTTTGCATCATTTGATGGATTTTATGTGGCGATCGCCTATCACCCAGAACGAGGACTGACGGTAGGAGCCGATATTTTAGGACTATTTCCGGTTTACTACTATCAGCGGGGTGAAGTGTTACTGGTTGCTTCTAGCCCAGAATTATTGCAATATCATCCCTGTTTTCACCGGCAATTTAACCCTGCTGGGTTGGTTGGTATTTTGTTGACAAATGGGTTGGTGGATGGGCAAACGCTCTGGTCGGGGGTCTACCGATTAGGGGCAGGATGTTTGCTGGTGGCTGCACCTGACAAGCCTGTAAAAGAGGTGACGCAGTATAGCATTCCGCGATCGCTGCCCTATGACAAGTACAGTGCTCTTTCCCACGCAGAGCAATTAGATGCGCTGGATAATGCCCTCAATCAAGCGATCGACCATCAAATGATAGCTACAGAGAGCTACGTTTTGATGCTATCTGGTGGGTTAGATTCACGGTTGCTAGCAGGCTATTTGCATCGCCAAAACATCAACACCGTTGCATTGACGTTAGGTAAGCAATCTGATTTGGAAATGCAGTGTGCAGTGGGGGTTACTCGTACGCTGGGACTGCCACACCACACCTATCAAGCTCAATTCGATCGCTACCTTGAATATGCTCACTTGTGTGCTAAATGGGAGCATCTTACAAATGGATTCAGCATTGTTTTTGATGATTTTAATGACAATTTGCATCTGTTGGGTCACAGAATCACAGCAGGATTGTCCCTGGATTTGATTATGGGAGGACCGCAACCCGATCGCCTGTTTCTCAAGCCTGTGTCCTTTGATACCTTTTTTAGGCGAGGAGTAAATGGTTGGGGTCTCTCGCCAGAAATATTGAAAACGTTATTACGGCGCGAGGTATTTGCTGATCTGGTGCAGGACAGATTGGCTCGTATGCAAGCGATCTATAATGACTACTCTGACATTGAGTTCAGACGAGCAGGGCAATTTAAGCTCAACCATCGACAACGCTTTCACGTCGGAGCAAGCGCATGGCGATTAAGCTTTAAAGCTTGGTCTACACTGCCAATTTTAGATCGGCAATTGTTAGAGGTGTGTGCTGCCATTCCTGCTGAGACGATAGATGGTCGTAAAGCTCAGAGACAACTATTGTGCGATCGCTTCCCTCACCTCGCCCGACTGCCCATCGACCGCAATTCCCATAATATTGAACCCCTCAAACCTTCCCCTACACGTCAACGACTGGCACCGTTATTTCAAATGCAGCGTCGTTGGTGGGGCTTACAACGGCGGTTAGGCTATGAGCGGCGCTATTACTATCGAGTGTTAAATAGCGACAACGCTGGTTGGCGAGCAATTCGTGGCAATGCTGAATCCCAGCGTGACAAGGTGCAGCATCTGTTTCACAAGGATGTTTTGGATCAACTACTACCCGCCCCCCATGCAGCACTGGAACTCAAGCGGGATGCCATCACGGGGGCATCTGGAATTAAAACTCTTATTGGCTTTTTATTGTGGTCTGCTGACCATCTGTAGGGTTGTGTTGCGAGAGAGGCAGGTAACAGGTATGAACCAGATACATCTTTGGCAAGAAGAAGCGATCGCAACTGATGAATTTATCACTCTGAGTGCGACGATTGAATTCCCTCAGCAACCACGCAAATTGCTTTGGTACCGCATCCCCCGTAAATACGGTAGCTATTTAACCCAAAGCTGTGATCCCTTTGTGATTGCTACTCTTTTCATGGCAATGAACCAAGCCGCAGATCTAGTGGTTCATAGTACGGTATCCCCTTCTTTGCTCTCTCATCTGGAAGAGTTTCAAACGGCTTGGTCGTGTTGGCGATCGACCAAATATCATACCATTGCTATTCAGGCTGAAACGGAACAAGAACAGCAAAAGGCAAATGCTGAAGAACGAGCGATTACAGCTTTTTCAGGTGGGGTCGATAGTTGCTACACCGTACTATCTCATCGTCGAGGTATCGGCAGAAAGCATCAACGCAATCTAAAAACAGGCATGATTGTGCACGGGTTTGATATTCCGCTCAAACAGACTGATTCCTTTGATAAGGCAGTTGCGAATGCCAGGAACATGCTGTCTAGTATGGAGATGGATTTGATCCCTGTGGCAACTAACTTTCGTCAAGTGGTTAAGCTGGATTGGGAAGATGTGTTTGGAACAGCGATCGCCTCCTGTTTGATGCTATTTCAAAACTACTACACTACAGGCTTGATTCCCTCATCGCATTCCTACTACGACGTAGACTTTCGTTATGGTTCTAATCCTCTCACAGACTCCCTTTTGTCTAGTCAAAGCTTTGAAATCGTCCATGATGGGATAGAATCCAGACGAGAGAAGAAGATTCAGCACATTTCTACGTGGGACGAAGCATCACATCATCTCAGAGTGTGTTGGGAAGGAGCCGAAAAATATCGTAATTGTGGACAATGCGAAAAGTGCATTCGCGATATTTTGAATTTCCGCGTTGTGGGAATTGATGCTCCATCTTGCTTTGACCGGACTGTTACAAATCAGGAAATTCGGTCAATACGAGTAAGACATGCTCAATTAGACGCTCTCAAGGATGTGTTACAGGCAGCCCAACAAGCAAATATTTCTGACTCCTGGGTGCAGGCATTAGAACAAGCAATTCGCCGTAATCAATTCATTCAGTTCTTACAATCTTGCATTCCTGATTCTTTAAAGCAACCCCTTAAACAGCTTCGTTCTGCTATCAAAAATTGACTCATCGATACCGTATCTGATGACCTTTATGGAGGATCTGTCATGTTTGAGACGTATACCGATATCTTTAATCTGCGTGGCATACAATATCATCAAGCAATGGTTGAATATCCGAATGCCAGACGAGAAGAATTTGAGAATGCTATTCACATCGCAAAGTTAGAAGATGGTAATGTTGTATGCGATGTCCCTTCAGGGGGATGCTATCTCAAAAATTTTGTTCACAAATCAGTCAAATTATTTTCAGTTGAAACGTCTAGTGAATTTATCAAGCAGTCTAAAAAGCAAGAAAATAACATCCCCTTGTTATGTCAAGACGTGAGCAATATTTCACTGATGTCAGAAAGTATTGATCGAGTTATCAGTTTGGCAGGTTCACACCACTTACCTAGCAAACCTAATTTTTACCAAGAAGTTCATCGCCTGTTAAAACAAGACGGAATATTTTGTTTGGCAGATGTAAGAGAAGGATCGGGTGTAGCAGGATTCCTCAATATTTTTGTAGATCAACACAACTCGATGGGGCACAAAGGTGAATTTCTAAATCAAACCACTCAGCGAGAGTTAGAAGGGGTTGGCTTTCAAGTCGCTTACGCAGAGCCAATCCAATATCATTGGCGATTTAGTCACATCAATGATATGGTTCGATACTGCAAATTGCTATTTGGCATTGATCAGGCAACCGATGCCCAGATTTTAGAGGGCATTAACACCTATTTAGGATACACTGCCACCGCTCAAGAATGCTGGATGAATTGGGAGTTGTATTTCTTTCAAGCAGTTAAATGTAACAACAATAATTAACGGCGTCTGCCCCCAAAACTGCGAGGTCTAGCACTGCCAAAGCCCGGACTACGATTACTTCTAGGAGGTGTCAGGCGATCGCGCCGCCGCAAGTTACTAGAGCCGTAGCCTGATCCGGTTGAGCGATCGCCAGGTTGAGTTCTGCGAGAAAGCCCAGGCTGTCCATAACGGGGCGATCGTAGCCGCCCTGAAGTTCGCAAGGTTTGACGGTTACGAACCTCTGCCGGAGCAGCCTGATAGCGAGATTGATAGCGCGAGACGGCCTGGTCATAGGTTCTGCCATATCCACCATAGCCAACTAGCACTCCCCCTGGTCGATAGACGGGTGGCAAATAATAGTGAGGAGTAAAGAGTAAACTACCTAATGCCTGTCCGGCTAAAGCTCCAGCAAAGGGAGTCCAAAAACTGGTGTCTCGTTGCACAACTATTGTTTCAGGCTGCCCCGTTTGTGGGTTAGTAACCGTTTCTTCAACGTTATGAACGTACTCAATCCGAAAATCTTCGGTGAGGTGTAGGGAGGGCTGTCCCTGGTCTACTTTTAAGTAGCTACTCTGACCCTGTGAAATTTCTGCATCGGTCAATCGAGCCATTGGCAAATTAGTTGCTCGAAAGTTAGATGACTCGCCATGTGCTGTATTCAATAGAATTGCACTATATTCTCCGGTTGCGTCATCATAGGTGACTTGTTGCACAGGAAACTGACCATCTGATAGCTGATTCTGATTAGTCTGCTGAGTTTGATCAGGTTGCACCTCAGGTTGTTGATTTTGAGGGGTGTTTGCAAAAGGTTCTTCTAATTGAACACTACACGAAAGCGTTGCAAAACCTAACACTAAAACCATTGACAGTGTTAGAAGCGGGCGGATTTTAAGGGAGTGTAAATACATCTTATTCATAACAATACTTACAATTCATGAAGTTTGAAAAATTCTTTAATTTGATCAAAATGAGTTTAAAGAGTTGAGCTGTATCAGAGTGGAAGTAGCTCTGGAAAGTTCATTAATAGCTGATCTGAAGTAAGTTCATCGCCTAATTGAGCAGGGGCAAAGTGAATCTGAATGGCTCGCAATTGATTTTGATAGTGCAGGTTAATCATCGACTTTAATCCTGCTTTCAATGTGCTCATAGTACTAAGGTCAATTTCTAACTCTGGCACTGCACCTTCATAAGCCACTGTTAAAATCACCACTAAATTTTGAGTTATCGGTAGAGTCAATGTGTCCGTTGTATCTGACGATTCAGTAAACGCTAGTTCTCCTTGGTATCGCTGAGCAGAGTCGGTAAATAGCTCGTTGATGTAATCACCTGCCTCGGACTCATCCCAAAATATATCTCCTTCGTTAGCGGCTGATTGCCAGTAAGTGTCGTGTTGTAAAAGAGCCTGACTGATATCAACCAGACCTTCACCCAAGACCTGTAAATCCCCATTACTGTCAACCGCTCGTTGTGCGGATTGGTTGAGCAATCCTATTAAGGGAGCAACGGCAGACCCTGCTAAGTGGAGAAACAGACGACAAACCACAAACCGTGTTTTGCCACCCATCGAATTGAAGCGATCGCGCCAAGACTGCATTCTCTCTATCCTTGATCTTAATCGTTAGACAGCTTACTCAGCAGCCCTACCTTTGACTTTCGGCAACCTATCTATAGCAACTGTCAAGACACTTCATATATGGATGATACGGGTGTGGAGGATTCATCTTCAGCCAAGGGTTCTGAGCTTACAACGAAGCTCCTGCGCCCCTTCATAAATCAGCTCTTCAGTTGCGTACAGAACTAGTTTATAAAAAGTTTAAAGCTATCTGAATCAGCAGTTAGAGAGAATTTGGCGATATTAATCTCAGTCTAAACGTAGACATGAACTCTATTTCAGTTGCTGTCGTGTTAGCTCTAATACTTTGTCAAATTGAAAGTTGTGGATCCAATTTTTTAGAGCATAAGCCAGCGTTGCCTGTGGCTCCGGGATTTGCTCAATCAGTTTCAAGATTGGGTCATCAAATCCTTTCATAGCTGCCTGATGTAACTGAATAATCCATTCAGTCGGCATTTCAGCAAGATGATTACTTAGTTTTTCTAAAGACAAATGCTCTATTGATGGAGAGTATCGAGAACTAACGGGCTGTTTTTCTTTATAGAGATAGCGAACTCCTAAGTGTTCTGCCAACTTACTCAATAATGTAATTTCTTGAATTGGTTTTCTTAAAAAATCATCACATCCTACCGAAGCAACAGCTAACTTTGTTTCTTCAAAGGCACTAGCCGTCACTGCAATAATTTTAGTTCGCTGTTGTCTATCTTTTGTTTGTTGTTGTCTATCTTTTATTTGCACTTCAGACTCTTTAACAAAAGTAGGATAGTCCTTCACCAATCGTTCTCTGGCTCGAATCTGTTGCGTCGCCTCATAGCCATCCATAATTGGCATTCGCATATCCATCAAGATTAAGTGAGGCTGCCACTCTTCCCAACACATCATACCCGTTTGACCATTGTTGGCTTCCCGAACGTCAAATCCTAACGGAGTTAGCAATTTGACTAAAAATTGGCTATTTTCCCATTGATCTTCCACAATCAAAATACGATAAGTGGGTTGATCAGGTGCCAGTGCAACTACCGATTGAAAGCTAACTGCCAAGGGCGCATCGCTGACTTTTGCTAATTTGGCTTGAATCTCAAACCGAAAAGTACTTCCCTGGGCGATCGCACTCTTAACTCGAATATCTCCTCCCATCAAGTGAATAAATCGGCGGCTGATAGCTAATCCCAGCCCTGTTCCCTCATTAGCCTGCTGTCCTGAATAGGTTTGGGTAAAGGGTTGAAATAGTTTCTCCAATTCCTCTGGGGCAATGCCAACCCCAGTATCTTCAACCTCAAAGCACAACTTTAGAGCAATGGGAGACGCAAAAAAGAGGGAGGGCGTTTGAGACGACAAAATTCGAGTCTGCTGATAATCTGGATTTGCCTCTATTGAATCCTCTATTGAATCCTCTATTGAATTTGCCTCTGTTGGATTTGCCTCCATCGCTCTCTGTTGCTCAGCACTGACCCGCAGAGTGACCTGCCCAACAAAGGTAAATTTAATAGCATTGCCTACTAAATTCAATAAAACTTGTCGCAACTTGCCTTGGTCGCTCTGAATGTATTGTGGTAAGTCAGAAGCACGCTCAAATCTTAGAATTAACTGCTTTGCATCCGCTTTAACTCGCAGCATTTCTTCTAACTCATCAAGCAAGTGATATAAATCAAAACTGGTTTCATTCAGTCGAACTCGACCCGCTTCGATTTTTGACATTTCTAAGACATCGTTGATTAACCCCAGAAGGTGTTGCCCACTGCGGGTGATGATTTCTAAATGTCTCTGATGTTCTGGTTTGAGAGAGGTATCATGGCTCATCACCTGAGTAAACCCCAAAATAATATTGAGAGGAGTTCGCAGTTCATGGCTCATGTTTGCCAAGAACTCACTTTTGGCGCGATTTGCGTTTGCACTCCGGATGGCTTCCCGAATGGCTGTTTCCTTTGCCTGCTGCAACTCAACTTCTTTTTGTTTATGTTCAGTAATATCTTCAAGGAGCAACAAGAACCCATTCAGAGACTGAAGAGGCTGACTCTCAGCGATCGCCGTTTCGTTGACCAGGGGTTGCAAGATCATGTCAAACCACTGCTCCTGATAATGCAGGTTGTTGTGTCTGACAACGTTTCCTGACCTTAAGCAAGTCAAACTTGTTTGCCACTGCTCCCGAGTTAGCCAGATAGGTATTAACTGTTGACTCAAGTGGCTTCCGACTTCTACCTTGAGATAGGTTGACGCCACCGGATTGCAAAACCAAACCCTCCCCTTCAGGTCTGCCGCCAATAACCCAATCGCCAGGGTTCGAGAAATGGTAGCTTGAGTGGATTGAGAACGACCAAACTGCTCTGCTAGTGCGGCTAGTTGGGCGACCCGCAAGACCGATTCCTGGGGTTGAGTCAGACTGCGTTTGTGCGATGGAATTAATGGGTGGTCAAACTCATTGTGATGCACCACCAAATCTTGATGATAGCGAGTCCAGATATGAGCGATTTGTCGTCGCAATAAATAGTTTTCTCGTAACCGTTCGGTGAGAGCTACAGCAAATGCGGTTGCACCAAACACCGTCATAGAGGGAGTCACTGGCAACCAGTAATCAGCTCGAAATAGCAATAGACTTAACAGCCCCCAAGCGCAAAATAGACCTGCGGTCACAACCAGTTGTTGCCGGGTATTGAGCAAAGATAGGAGGCAACTTAAACCCGGAGCAGTTAGCAGAATGAATATCCATTGCCAGTTTTGGGCAAGAGGGTGTAAAGAATTTTCTTTAAGCAAATTATCAATTAAAGTAGCGTGCAAAAAGACGCTGCTCGAAGGCGGGTTGAGATCATACGGTGTTGACAGGTGATCAAACCCAGTAGCGGTAACGCCCACTAGCACAATTTTGTTTTGAAATACCTCAGCCGGAATTTTGCCATCAATGACATCAACAAATGAATACTGGTTCAGTTTCTGGGCAGAGCTAATCCAATTGACCCAAAAAGGTTGGTCTAGAGGGGGCAACGAAACGGGAGTCTGCACCAAACTATAAGATTGCACAGCCGCGATCGCTAGTGCAGGTTCTCCCTGAATTTCCAGATCTACTTGCCGCACTAATCGATCCGTGTCTTCTGACTTCAACACATGCCCTGTCGAAAGAGCAGCCGCGTCTAAAAGAGGGACAGGTAACAAGGGTATGCCCGTCGCATCCCAAGCTTGAGCTAAGACAACTCGACCTTGTTGCATCATGGCTTCTGCCAGTTGCGCATCGACTGGGCTTGACTCAGACCAGATTAAGTCGATCACAACCAAACTAGAGTTTGCCTCAGTCAAGATGTTGAGCAGTTTGACATAGTATTGGCGAGACCAGGGAAAACGACCGAGTTGCCTCAAGCTAGCGTCATCGATAGTGACCAACGCGATCTGATCACTCCAGTCCAACTCTCCTCTGGCTTGAAACAGGGCTCGATAGGTAATCTGTTCGAGTGGTTGAAACGCTCCAATCCACAGCAAGACTGTAATTGCCAGTGCAACTAAACTGCCTGGAAGCCATCGCCATCGGTGTCTGTGGATGTACCAGTTCATAACACTATAATATTTCAGTTCATAGCACTATCACGAGTTGATGAACCTGTCGCTTGCCCAGTGGAGTAATCACCGTAATCTCAATCCGCTGTCTGTAAACAGCCCGCAGTCTGAGACTAAACCGTCCTTCTCGATCAATATCTTGAGGTGTGTCACCCACAAAAACAAGATTGACTGGGTCTACTTGAGCATTCAGGCGAACGGAACGAAGGTTGTTTTGAATTTGTCGATCGATGGTGTAACGCAGATCAGTGTTGTCTTGTAAAGGAACTGCGGGAGATGGCACTTCTCCAGGAATGATCAGATTTTGGAACCCTGCTGCTACGGCTACAGTTTGCCCTTGAGCACTCGTGCTGACCTCGCCTGTGAGAGTCGCAATACCTGTTTTGCCATCGGGTTGAATGCTGACGCCAAAGTCAGTGCCTCTGACTGCACTAACCCCCGCTGGAGTATGAATCTCAAACTCTGACCCACGATGCGTAAAACGCCGCAAGTTTAGACGCACCTGACCTTGCGAGACATCTAAATGAGTAATGCGACCATTATCAGGAGCGATCGCCAGAGTTCGCACGACTGCCTGAGTATTTTCAGAAACGGTGACAAACCCAACCCCTGTATCGACCGCTAAAACGGCATTCGATTGCTGTCCTGTTCTAATTCCATCGCCTACGCTTTGCAGGCGATCGCCCACCCTGGCGACCCGTGAATTGTTTTGCTGGTAAAAAGTAACACTTCCCGTCATCTCTTGAATATCTAACCAACGGTCAACTCGCACCTGCACAGACTGTTGAGTGATTCCCTGAGCACTCAACAGCAGCAGTATTATCAACGCTAGTGCGAATGCTTGAGGAAACATTTCCCATCGTTGACGACTGACTCGCCTGATGCACTCTGGTAAACTAATATTCATGGAGTGAAACGGCATGATGACCCAAGCTTTAGAGTTGATTGATGGAGTGAGGGTAACGATCAGAACACTTTGAAAGTCACACTTTAACCCTAACAGTGCAAAATTATCAATGATCTAGCATAGGGGATAGAGGTAACCGGAAACCCCCGAATAACGTAAAATCACCACCTCGATCGCTTTGATTGCAGCTTGATGAATCACGCTGTCTTACTAACGCCATCGTCGTTTTTTTCTGAATTCGTTGTTTTTGTTATTTCTTTAACGGCTTGTAGTGCCGTCTCTGCCTGCTTGTATTCATAAATCTTTTGTTGCAACTGCTGTTTTCGTAGATCATCAGGTAGATCATCACCGTTTAAAGTCTTGCCTTTAGACATTGCTGCTCAATCAATCAATGAACTGGGAGAGTAATGGTGTTGAGTTAGTTGGGTTAGATATAGCTCTATAAGGCTTAACTTAGATGTTAAAGACTAAATGTGACATTCATGTGGAAAGGCTTAAAACTGAGCCAAGGCACAAATTCCCCGATGAAAGTGGTCTAGACCAATTAGAAGATTCTCGAAAAAATACTGAGTGTCACAAGTTTTTCACATTTATTTTGTATCGTAGCATCAGTAAACTTACTGCCTTTACAAATACCTCACTCTGACTAAACTCCTGCCTATGCATCCCCATTCAAAATGGCTGCTAAAGGCAGGGAAGCCTTAAAACGCATCTAAATTATCAAAATCGCAATTTCAAAACAATTGCTAGTTCAGTTGGAACCCACTACCCCATTGAACGATCGCAAATTATCGCATCATGAGCAAACCCAACTTATTCCGTCACCATCGCTTGTCTAATCGATTGCTAATCGGTTTGGGCCTCTCAATGGCTTTCACTGGTTTGACCGCTTTAGGGGTGAACTATTTTGTTGTGCGATCGCATTTTGAGCGAGAAGAACAGGAAGAGATTGCATCTATTACGCGATCGCTCAAACTGACGATTGATCACTTGAGCAACACACAAGAGTTGCAAGCGTTAGACAGCTTGACTCAAAGCTATGCTGATTTGCCAGATGTTATAGGAGTCGCTGTTGTTGATGGTCGAGGTCAGGTTTTAGCACTCAATGCTCATACAAAGGCCGATCATCCGTCAATTCTTACCAAGTCTGGCCTACTCAGCCTCATTCAACCAACCTTAGAAACTCATACCGAAACTTACTCTACAGTAGAAATTTACAACAGACCTGTTTTAGTTCATACCCTTCCGTTTCATCACTCCCTATTCAATCAAACAGAGCAATCTGGCTTTATCATCGTGGCGATCGAGCTAGAAGAAATGCGGCATAGTAGCTGGACGTTTCTGTTGATTTCCTCCGCCATGATGCTGATCGTCATGCTTGTACTTTTAGCAAAAGTGGGCATCTTTATCAGAGTCAGTGTTCTTAAGCCACTCCAACTGGTAACCCAAGCGATTGAAGCTAGCAAAGATAGCCATTCATTTAACCTGCCCAGTAATCTCCTTAATAATGAATTTCATTTTCTGGCGGCGACATTTGACTCTGTCTTTCAAGCCCAACAGCAAGCTGAACAAACATTACAAGAACGGGAAACTAAACTCCGCAACCAAAACCAGATTTTAAGCCGACTCGCCCAATATCGAGACATCAACTACAGCAACCTGCAAACCGTTATTCAAGAAATTATGGAGACAGCGGCTCAAGTCCTGGGGGTTGAGCGAGTGAGTGTTTGGTTATATGACGAAGCTAAAACCAAGCTCGATTGTTATGACTTGTTTGAGAAAACTCCGCAACGACACAGTGCAGAGCTATCCTTGTCGATTGCCGACTATCCAACTTACTTTCAGGCAGTCAGCACCGCAGAAAACTCGATCGTGGCTCACAATGCTCATACCGATCCTAGAACCTGTGGTTTTGCTGACACCTATCTCACGCCATTAGGCATTCAATCCATGCTAGATACTGCCATTCGTTTAGATGGACAGACCATTGGCATATTCTGCATCGAACACACCCACACGATTCGAGAATGGCAACCAGAAGACGAGGGCTTTGCGCGATCCATCGCCGACATTGTGGCACTGGCTATCGAAGCGTGCGATCGCAAACGTGCGGAGATAGCTTTATTAGAGAGCGAAACGACCAATCGAGCCCTAGTGCAGGCTATCCCAGATCTGCTGATTCGGATGAAGCGAGATGGCACCTATGTCAATATTCAAAACGTTGGAAATATTACCTTAATTAATCCGGAGAAAGCATTGGTGGGTAACAATGTCTTCGATATTTTGCCCCGTGAGATAGCCGAAGAACGGATGAAGCAGGTCGAGCAAGCACTTCAAACGAGTCAGCTTCAGGTTTGTGAACAGCAACTCAACCTAAACGGCACACCTCAATATGAAGAAGTTCGTATCATGCCCTGTGGTGACAATGATGTTTTGGTCATGGTTCGCGATATCAGCGATCGCCAGCGGGCAGAAAATCAGATTCGACGGCAAGCCAAAGAGTTAGCCAGAGCACTGCAAAAGTTAAAGATCACTCAAGCTCAAATCGTTCAAAGTGAAAAAATGTCGAGCTTAGGGCAAATGGTCGCTGGAGTAGCCCATGAAATTAACAATCCGGTTAATTTTATCTATGGCAATGTCAACTATGCCAGCGAATACACCCATGATTTGCTTAGCTTAGTTGATCTATACCAGCAACACTATCCGGTTCCCGATCCAGCAATTCAAGCCAAGATCAACGCGATCGACCTAGAGTTTATCGTGGAAGACCTCTCTAAGGTTTTGTCTTCTATGCGGTTGGGAGCAGAGCGGATTCGGGCGATTGTGCATTCACTGCGCAACTTCTCGCGATTAGATGAAGCTGAATTTAAAGCAGCCAATATTCATGAAGGTATTGATAGCACCTTGATGATTCTTCATAATCGGTTGACTCCTAAACCTGGATATCCTGCCATTCAAATCACTAAACAGTATGGTGAAATCCCCTATATCGATTGCTATCCCGGTCAGCTCAATCAAGTATTTATGAATATTATTAGCAATGCAGTTGATGCCCTAGATGAGTATTATCAGCAACACACCCTTGAACAGATTAAGGCTCGTCCAGGTTACATTCACATTTCTACAGAGTTGGTCAATAGTCAACAAATTGCCATCCGGATTGCTGATAACGGGTTAGGGATGAATGAGCAAGTCCAGATGAAATTATTTGATCCTTTTTTCACAACTAAACCCGTTGGCAAAGGCAGTGGACTGGGCTTATCCGTTAGTTACCAAATAATTGTTGAAAAACACAAAGGTAAGCTGTCTTGTGATTCAGCACCAGGGCAAGGCTCTGAATTTGTCATTGAGCTACCTATTTGCCAGGAGAGCAACGACCCCAGTCAGTCTGATTTAGCGATCGCCCTTTAGCCTACCAGTCCAAGATTTTGGCAATCTGTTTACCCAAAATGCCCGGGTCAAACGGTTTGATTAAAATAGCTTTTGAGTTTAACTCAGCACATTGGCGTTGAACGGCTAGATTAACTATAGCTGTCAACATAATCACCGGAATGGCGCGGGTTACAGGATCACTTTTGAGTTTACCTAGTGTCGCAAGACCATCACATTCTGGCATCACCACATCTAAGAGAATGGCATCAGGTTGTGTGCTAACTGCGATCGCCAGTCCTTCTTCCCCCGACATTGCTATCAATACATCCCACTGTTCTGTAATCTCCAAACTTGTTTTGGCGATTTCACAAATGTCTGCTTCATCATCAATGATGAGGATTCGTTTTGTATTCATAGGGAATTCATTGCATTGGATCGGCAGATGACAGATATCCGAAGTAGATAGCCTACTCGAATTTCTAAAAAATTTAAATATCAAGGGTTCGGAAATTCTGAAGAAAAAGTTAAGGCTCTAGACAAAAAGCCACCTCCACGAGGTGCAGATTTTCAAATCAAACACCAGAGAGGTGGCATGCAAAATATTCTACAAGTCCTATTCGTCTAAGTAGAACATTTAATAAGCCGCAACAAAAGTTTCTGTTGACCTTGCTTGTTAAGTAGGTAGCCCTAATTAAACTGTGTTATAAAAACCGGGGGAGCACCCCTCCGGGGTGCTCCCCCGGTTTTTAATTACGACCATCTACTTACAATTCTTTTAGTGTTTAAGAGAGTCAATTTACAAAGTAGACCTTAACCCTAAAACGGTTGCTATGACTTGATCTTTCCCGCCTCCTTGCCCTAACAAAAGGCTGAAGTCTCTCCTGATAAAGCGACCGTGTATATAAATTTCTGCCCTTCAATTCTTGTTCCCAGAAAGAGTCTGGAGAGCAAAGCGATTGGGTTTAGAGGCTTGTGTATAAACAGTAGCTTCTAAAGAGAGACTTAGAACATGCCATATAGCTTTGGTCAGAAAGCTTAAGGCAAAGGCAATGGCTCAAATCCTGATGCTGGGAAAGCTTTCTGACTCGCCTCCGCCCTATCGAATGTGGCTACGGCTATACCTCCTGACTTT
>JANRJA010000002.1:0-6196 GCA_033764315.1 Oculatellaceae cyanobacterium bins.114 | reverse complement strand
CGAGGCAGACCCAATGCAGTACTACTAACTTGAGCAGCCTGACGACTTAACTCCCCTAAAAACCCATTCGCATCAGAACCATTATCAGTATTCATAATTTGCATTGCAAACGGTTTTGCAACCTCCATAAAGTTAAACTCTGGATCTAATCCTTTGCCAACCCCTTCTAATGTTGAAAAAGCTCGCATGACAAACGTAAAGGTAGCCGGAAACCGAAATGGTTGATCATAAGCAATTTCATATAAATCATCACTGATCGCTGCCACTGATTGACTTTCAAACGGCTGATCCATAAAGTTATCCAGCATGTACTGAACGGATCGCCTAACTGGACCCATATCTTCCGCTGGTGCCAAGGCCCCCAACTCAACCAAAGAAGCAACAACCCGATCTGCATCTTTTTGAGCAATGCCAAAAAAGGTTTCCAATAACTTTTCACGAGTGACGAGTTGTACCCGTCCCATCATGCCAAAATCATAGAAAATTAACGACCCTTCAGAGCTAACCGCAATATTTCCAGGGTGCGGATCAGCATGGAAAAAACCATCATGCAATAGCTGCCTGAGATAAGCTCTCGCCCCCAACTGCGCTAAAACTTTACGATCTAAGCCAGCAGCCTCAAGTGCCTCATAGTGACTGATCTTAATACCAGGTAAATACTCCAGAGTCAACACACGGGGTGATGTATAACGCCAATACACGCGTGGCACTTTTACCCAATCCTCATCTCGGAAATTGCGCCGGAACGTATCTGCATTACGCCCTTCGTTGATATATTCAATTTCTTCCCAAAGGATGCGACAACATTCCTCATAGATACCCAACCAATCTCGACCTCGTCCCCACGTCGGATGGCGTTGAAAATAGCGAGCAATCCCTTTAAGAATCGTTAGATCAATCTCAAATAACTTCCTCAAGCCCGGTCTCTGGACTTTGACAACCACCTCTTCACCTGAGTGTAACTGGGCTCGATGCACCTGTCCCAAGCTGGCAGCAGCCAAGGGAATCGGGTCAAAGCTGCAATACAACTCAGGAATGGTTCTGCCAAAGTCATCTGTAATAATTCTTTCAACTTGCTCGTAACTAAAAGCAGGCACTCGATCTTGAAGTTTTGACAGTTCCTCAACATACTCCACTGGAAATAAGTCAGCACGAGTTGAGAATAACTGACCCACTTTAATAAAAGTAGGTCCTAGGTCAAGCAACGTCTCGCGAATCCAGATCGCTAACGCTCGACGGCGAACTGCCTTTGCCTCATCGGTCATGCCTCCCACATAGCTCCAAGACTTGTTATAAGCCCATTGGGAAACTAGTAACTTTAATACAAATGCCCAAATGTCAGTAAATCGACGATGTCGAGAATAATTTTCTCGATTCCACCGATAGGCTTTACTGCCATAGGATTTAGCTGAGCTTGGCACAGGCGGGTTATTTGCAACAGAATCAATAGATCGACCCTGTCCATCAAATCTCTCTCCTAAGACATAGGAATGAGACGGAGACCCGTGCTGTCTCTCGCGTTGCTTAGATAGAAGAGTGTCATCAGGAGGAACAGCCACTCGATCGCCTACAAATCTTAGGGAACAACAAAAAATCAAAACTGGAATACAACTAAATCTAAATTGGCTGTTAATTATCGGCCAATTCAACGAGTCTAATTAGAGCGGCTACGATAACGTTGCAGTTCTGCTCGCAGTTGAGCCGTCTCGGCTCGTAGTTCATCAATCATGGCTTGTAAATCGTCTTGCTGAGGTTGCTCATAACTAGAACCTCCCTGATTTTGCAAGGCTAATGCCTCTTCTCGACTCGCTCGCTCAAGAACTTGCTCTATAAACTGGCGTAAATGTTCTCGTTGCTCAGCATCAAATCTACCCAAATCACTCAGGGCATTTGTTAATGAAGCTTCTAACTGCTCACTCAGGGACTCAGCTAAAGCTCTACCGACAAAAAAAGCATGAACCAAAGGGTTGCTCATAAAAAGGCTCGTAAAGAAAGTTTGCATCCCATCCGAAAAAATTATAACTTGCTTACTCTTATCGTGCCCCAACTTACTGAGGGATTGTAGGAGAAGAAACAAAAAGCTGGGATGATATAGCGGTCAGAATAATCAGAGATAATAAAAAATGGAATTAAGGAGCAATTGCATGTCGTGATTCGTCTCTCTGAACGGTAGGCTATTGATGTGGACCAGGACGCTGATCAAAAGCGCGAGAAATGAATGTTGGGTTTGTCTCATTTAAAACAATCTGGTTTGAAGCTATCGGCATGGCATAGGACAACAGTTGCCGTCTTGGTCATTACCCTGTTGCTCACAATGGGTTGTCGCCCTAGAAATCGAACAGCTGAGCGATTAGCTGAAGACAGCGCAGCCGCTCAAGAAATCGAAAGCAATTTGACGTTTAACAACATCACGTTAGAGCAAGCCAATGAACAGGGGCAAACCTTGTGGAATGTCCATGCGGATCAGGCAATCTATAGCCAAAACAAACAGGTTGCCCAGGTTACAAATCCAAATGGAGAATTGTTTCAAGATGGCAAACCGATTTTTCGGGTTCAAGCTCGTCGAGGTGAGGTTCGTGAGAATGGACAAACTATTCTTCTGCGAGGTCAAATTGTTGCAACCGATATTAAAAGCGGAGCGGTACTGCGGGGAAACGAGTTGGAGTGGAACCCTGCTCAGGGGCTGCTTGTGGTTCGGGGCAATCTGAGAGGCAGCCATCCTCGCTTTCAACTCACTGCAAATGAAGGGAGACTAATGACTCGGGCTCGTCGAATGGAGCTTTCTGGTCAAGTCGTAGGCTTAGCTTCAAACCCAACGGTGCGCCTGCAAGGAGAACAGTTAACGTGGAATATGGATGCTGAAACGGCTGTAAGCGATCGCCCTCTTCGCATCGATCGCCTTCAAGGAAGCCAGATTCTCGACACGGCAACAGGGCAACGCGCCGAGTTTAATCTGAAAACCAAGATTGCGACTCTGACTCAAAATGCTTTTTTGAATTTAGCCGATCCACCCGTTCAAGTATCTGGTAATTCTCTAATCTGGAATCTTGCCTCCAGAAGGGTTAATGCAAATCAACCTTTAACAGTGGTTCATCGACAACAACAAGTGACACTCTCTGCTAATCAGGGTCAAATTGATTTACAAAAACAAGTTTTATATCTCACTCAGAATGTACGGGCAGTTGGGCAGCGCAATCAATCTCAGTTGCAAAGCGATCGCCTCACCTGGAATATTCCTACTCAAGATTTTGTCGCCGAAGGCAATGTCAATTATCGCCAAAACAATCCATTGGTTACATCTCGAGGTCCAAGAGCAACAGGCAAATTGCAAAACCAAACTATCGTCCTGAGTGGCGGCAGAATTTTTACTCAAATTGTGCCCTGACAAATCCAGCAAAGTCTCACAAGGCTCACAAAATTTCGTTGCGATTTGCAGCCCCTAATTGATGGCCAGGTTGAGAGGAGCGATCGCTAGGAGTAATTTCAGCCGGTATTACACTTGGCATACCCCATTTTTGATATAGCGTTTGGAGCAGCAAATCCTGTTCATCGTGCAGAGTCTTTAAATCTGCGGTACCAACGTTGATAATGGCAAACCAGACCAAGCCGCGATCGCGCGTTGGAAAGGCTCCTGCCAGCGCACTGACTGCATCCAACGTACCCGTCTTCACAGCCGCTCCCTGAGGAATCCGTCGTCCTCCCAAGGTTCCTCGTTCCCGTCCAACCACTGGGAATAAATCTGCAACAGTCATTTGGTGAGACTCTAAATCCTGTTGAATCGCGACTAACATGGCACAGACAGCTTTAGGAGAAATGCGATTCTCCATGCCTAACCCAGAACCGTTGACCAGTTGAATCTCTTCAGCCGCAACCTTCACTCGCTCGGCAGCCTTACGAGCAACCGTTTCAGATCCCCCTAGTTGCACTGCTAAGAAGTCAGACATGACGTTATTGCTATATACATTTTGTGCCTTCAAGATTTCTGCTAATGGCAGTGACCGATGACGCACCAAAGGAACAGTTGCCTGGCTTTTTGCCTCTGCTAAGGGCAAAACTTGCACTGAGCCATCAATCACAATACGAGGTCGAGCCGTTCCTGAAGGCAACGCTTGATATTGAGCATTTGCTTCACTACTCCACAAATCAGCATTCAATCCCTGCCGCAGCAATTCTCCAGCGATCGCTGAATCAGTTTGAAAGTTCATCGCAAAATCACCTGCAATGATTAAATTTCCTGTGACTCGGTTAATACCCATTTGATTCAAGGTATTCCCTAGGGCGATCGCCTCCTCCCACACAAACAATGGATCTCCCCCTCCTTGAATGACTAAATCTCCTTGAATGACTCCTGCCTCCACAATTCCATTTGCACCCACAAGAGTGTCAAACTGATGATCAACTCCCCACGTCTCTAACGCGACTAATGTCGTTGCAATTTTAGTTAGTGATGCAGCTGACAGAGGAACATTGCCCTGATTTTCTGCCAAGATCTGATGACCAACTTGAATCCAAATCCCTTGTTCCGCCGCAGGCATTTGGATGTTAGCCAAGCGATTCAAATGCTGCTGAACTGCAACTATAGCTGTTGGATCTGGGGCAGACTGAGGTTGCCCTATCGATACAATCCAAGCAGAATTTAGCCATGAGGACCAATCTGTGGTCTTCAAAATCTGTACCTCGCCTTTGTTCAACCACAGTGATAGGAATCCAGATACTAACTGTTCAAACACACTGCTCTCCAAATGCTCCAATAGACACAACTACAATTAAAGAATGGCTAAATCAGATCCAAACTATCTTCTACGACTTCTGCCCATCATAGTGGGTGTTTTAGCAAGTTGCCTGTTCATGGTCAATCGCCTACTCACTGCAAATCTGACAGACTCGCAAGCCCGAGCAGATGCCCTCGGAGTTATCGTAAGTGCGGTGTTAGTCTTGACTGGATTGCTGTGGCAACAAGTTCAACCCAAACTGCCCGAAGCAGTCGAGCTAATAGGGGAAGAGGGATTTGAACTCGCTACCGATTTACCCGAAACGGCTAAAACCGAATTGGCTTGGGCATCTCACCTGCTACTAACCAACACCTCAACCAAAACTTTGCTCATATGGTATCAAAACCAAGTTCTGTTACGTCGTGGCATTCTCCGAGCCAATGCACAGGTAAAACTAGGGGCGATCGCCCAAAGAGCAATTGAAAAACAAAAGGCTGTTTACCTAGTCAATCTCAAACTCTATCCAGGGCGGGTAGAATTTGACTTCCTTCCAGAAAATACTCAAGGAATCATCTGCCAACCTCTCGGCCAAAACGGGATTTTGATTTTAGGGGCAAATGCTCCTCGAAGCTATACCCGTCAAGATGAGGTCTGGATTGCCGGAATCGCTGACAAACTCGCAAACACTCTACAACAAATCCAAACCATCAATCATTAGATACTCGCCTCAGAACTATATTTCTACTTAAAATCAAACTCTAAAAGACTAGCAATACTGATGCTGATTCTATATTGGATACTTGTTGCTGTAATGGTTATAGGAATTATTGGAGCAGTTGTTCCAGGAATTCCGGGCACCATTTTGATTGTCGCAGCCATTGTGACTTGGGGAGTTACCCAGGGATTTACAGATATAGCAATTCCCCTCACCGTCGCCATCTTCGTACTTCTACTCAATTCGGGAATAGACTTTTTAGCCTCTTATCTAGGAGCTAAAAAAGCTGGAGCCAGCCACTGGGGACAGATTGGAGCAATCATCGGCTTTTTCCTTGGCTTCTTTGGATTATTGCCCGCCTTACCCATTGGAGGACCATTATTGGGCATCCTTATTGGCCCCTTACTAGGAGCCATTGTTGGAGAATTTTTATATCGTCACGACCTTCAGATTGCTATTAAAGCCGGTATTGGTATTATCGTGGGTTCCATTGTTGGTAGCTTGATTCAGGGAATCCTGGCGATTGCAGCTGTAGCAACATTTCTCGTGACAACCTGGTCGCAAATGCTTACTCTATAAATTGTCAAACCATAAAAAACCTCCCCAATTTGGGGAGGTTTTCAAATATCATCCTGGCACTGAGCTATTTTTGCGGGAGGCTACCCTCCGACTATCTTTGCCGCGACAGCGTTTCACACCTCAGTTCGGGATGGATGAGAGTGGGTCCACTGCGCCATAAGCACCAGGAAAGCTTTAAGGTTTTTGAACC
>JANRJA010000212.1:0-78828 GCA_033764315.1 Oculatellaceae cyanobacterium bins.114 | reverse complement strand
GCATTGCATTGGAAGACTCTAGACCAACTCGAATTCAATTTGAGCGGCAGTTAAGGCGAGTTCAACGGGATGTGCTGCGGATGGGTGCTCTCGTTGAAAATTCTTGCTGGTTGGCGCGTAAAGCGTTGTTTGAACGAGACTTAGAAGCCGCCAAGCAAATTGCCTTGCAGGATAAGCAGATAGACCAGTTTTATCGGCAGATCGAATTAGATTGTGTCAATTTAATGGCGTTGCAATCTCCGGTGACTCAAGATCTGCGGTTACTCAGTGCTTTGATGCAGTTGGTGCGTGATCTAGAACGGATTGGCGACTATGCTGACGACCTAGGGGAAATTGCGATCAAACTATTCCCTTATCCAACCCATTCATCGATGACTGCAATTCAAACCATGCTTGATCGATGCAGAGCTATGCTGGCGATGAGTTTAGCTGCCCTTTCTGATTTAGATGCCGAGTCAGGATTAGATATTAAGGTTAAAGATGATGCTGTTGATTCTGATTATGAAACGTTGTACAACCTGTTAGCCCGTCAAACCAACATCCAGGGAACAATTGAACCGATCATCTTGCTCGTCTTAGTCATTCGCTACTTGGAACGCATGGCAGACCATGCTACTAACATTGGCAAGCGAGTCGCCTATATTGTGACTGGGCAACGCTAAGGAATGAGAATTAAATAAAATCACGCGATGTGCAATTTAGGGGTTTAGATCCCCAGTTTCTCGTTGGCACTGACTGAAAGGTGCCTCGTTACATTCCTAGAAATCGGGGATCTGGAATAGTCGCACATAGGGTGGTTAAGTAATCGAGCAACCCGTGACCAGGTAATCAGTGACCGGACAAGCAGTGACCGGGCAATCAGTGACCAGGTAATTAAGTGAGGACTAGACAAGCGATCGCGGTTACTGTTGTATTGGATAGGGGGTTAAAAGATGCAATTTTGGTTCCCTTAATCACAAATTAATCACAAAACAGTTCATTGTCAGCCCCATCTTTGATCTAGCGGCGGCAGCAAACCTAAAAAAGTTCTGCAAAATTTGACAGTTTTGCACCGAATACGAAAGTATAAATACAATGGAAAACGTGCAAAAATAGCTGAGATTTCTGCACGAACATCGGTGATCTCATTCAGTGTTGATGACCGCTGACTCCTAACAGTTTCCTCGGTCAGTAGCAAATATACCTACTCCTCTCTTAAAGGTGTGGAGATGGAATATTCAGAAGGTTACTGATTAAGGAAAAATTAAATACTTATGAGTGGCTTCTGATTGAACCCCATCTTGCCATCACCGTTCAGTAGGGAAAATCGCAAGATGAGACAAAATTGAAACGAAATATGTATGTGTTTTGGTTTCAATAGTTTGGTTAAAGTGGCCCTCAGATGTAGACCTGCTGAGTTTGCTGAAACGGGTTAAGAGCGCAGGTGATGGATAGGAGTCAGGGAGCCAAACCCATTTAAGAAGGACCAATCGCTACATGGAATTCTCGATCGCAACGCTGCTGGCTAACTTTCCAGATGATAAGTTAGTTGCCCCCAAAGCATTGGAGAAAAAACTCAACTGTGAAGATGAGGATAGTCTCCGTAAACTCCAAATCGCTCTAGATGCACTAGAAAAAATTGGCATCTTAGTCAAAGAGCGAGGCAAATATCGCCGGATGTTTGAAGAAGATGTGGTGGAGGGTAAACTCCGCTGTTCTAGTAAAGGATTTTGTTTCGCTATTCAAGATGTTGAAGGCTCAGAGGATATCTACATTCGAGAGAGTCATTTGAGTACAGCGTGGAATGGCGATCGCGTTTTAGTCAAAGTCACTAAAGAGGGGAGCCGTCGTCGCAGCCCAGAGGGTGAAGTCCGGCTAATTCTAGAACGAGCTAACTCATCGGTTTTAGCACGGGTCAAGCAAGCCGACAGCAGTTATCGAGCAGTGCCTCTGGATGATCGCCTGTTATTTGAATTAGAGTTACAGGCAAACGGACAGGGGTTAGACGAGACCTTAGACAAACTGGTTCATGTTGAGATTACCCGTTATCCACTGGGACAAAGTCCGCCATTAGGTCGGGTTGTGCAAATTTTGGGGAGCGATGCCCAAACCGCTTCTGATATTGACATTGTCTGTTGTAAACATGACTTGCCGCGTCAGTTCTCAGAGGCTGTGCTGGAGGCAGCTAAATCTCTTCCTAATAAAGTTCGCAAAGCCGATCTCAAAAAGCGACTTGATTTACGAGATTTACTCACAATCACGATTGATAGCCCCGCGACATTAGCTAGCTCTGCGATTGATGATGCCATCACCCTTGAGGAATTAGAGGATGACCACTGGCGGTTAGGCATTCACGTGTCAGATGTCTCCTACTACATTCCCCATCGGTCACCGCTGGATTTAGAAGCCCAAAAACGGGGAACCTCGATTCACCTGGGTGATGTGGTGTTGCCAATTCTGCCAGAGCAGGTCTTCAAGTGCTGTGCCCTCATTCCAGAGCACGATCGCCTGGTCATTTCACTGTTGATCATTTTAGATGCAAGCGGTCAGGTGGTCGAATTTGAGATTCATCCGGCGGTGATTCAGGTCGATTATCAGTTGAACTATCAACAAGCCCAGGGCATTTTGCAACGGCATGAGCCTGATGCGGCAGCCGCCTCTGCTTATCCATTACCCACGCTTGAGGAGTTAGAACCCTATAGCCCCATCTTTGAGATGGTCGATCAGGTATTTGCTTTGAGTCAGGCAATTCGGACTCAACGGCAGAGCCGGGGAGCATTTGACCTGAATTTGCCAGAGCGAGTGTTTCCACCCGATGAAACCACTCCAGAACTGGCTAAGTTTCTCTCGACTAAGTTTGACTATGACGATGAGGGCGCATTAGGGGCGATGGTGGTCTCTGCTCTGCTGCCTGCTCGCTCGGTTGTCACTGAGCTGATGTTGTTGACCAACCAATTGATTGCGTCTCATCTCAAGGCATTGCAAGTGCCAGTGATCTATCGAGTGCACCGAACTCCTGATCCGGCAGACGTGCAAGAGTTGCTAAAACTGGTCAGCAATATGGGGATCGACTCTCATCTAGAGCAAGAAGATGCGGTGCACTCCCGTGATTATCAACGTCTGACGCAAGCTTTTGCGGAGTCAAAAGCAGAAAAGGTTTTGACCTATCTGTTGCTATCAACCCTCAAGCCAGCGATCTATAGCACCACTCCTGGCAGCCATTTTGGGTTGGCATTAGAGGAGGGCTATACCCACTTCACCTATCCTTTGCGTCGCTATCCTGATCTGTTCGTGCATCGGGTGTTGCATGCGGTGTTTGAGTATGGGCGCGATCGCCGCTCTACCCGGTCTAAAGATCGAGTCGAGTTAAACAGTAGCACCTGTCATGATCAGATTAACTGGGGCGTGTTGCCTCCTGAAATTCACAGCGAGCTAGAAGAGAACCTGGGATCGGTTGCGATTCATCTCACTGAGCAAGAGCGGTTGGCACAAGAGGCAGAAACTGACTTGGAAGGACTCAAGAAAGCTGAGTTTATGCAACAGCATACAGGCGAGGTTTTCCACGGCTTGATTACGGGGGTGCAGTCTTACGGTTTCTTTGTAGAAATTGAGGAGTTATTGGTAGAAGGGTTGGTGCATGTCAGTTCCTTGAAGGATGACTGGTATGAATATCGCTCTCGTCAACAAAAACTCGTAGGTCGCAAAAACCGCAAACAATATCGTCTGGGCGATCGCGTTGAGGTGCAAGTCAAGAGTGTTGACTACTATCGTCAGCAAATCGACCTGGTAGCGGTTGGTGGCGGTAGTGAAGCCCTGGATGAAGACGAGGTCGATGAAGCTCCTTTAGGCAACGAAGTAGTGCCTCTGTTGGGTCATAGTGCCCATGACTACGATGAAGACCTCCATGACGATGGAGAAGAGTGACAATAAATAAGTAGTCGTTAATGGTGTGCTGTGTCTGCAACTTCTCCTATAGCCCGACCTCTGATTTTGGGTGTGACTGGTGCATCAGGGTTAATTTATGCTGTGCGGGCGTTGAAGTTTCTGCTGGAGGCAGAATACGTCGTTGAACTGGTTGCCTCTAAATCGACCTACATGGTGTGGCAGGCAGAATCAACCGTGCGGATGCCTGTGGAACCCTTGCAGCAGGAACAGTTTTGGCGGCAACAGGCTGGTGTTGAAACGGGTGGTAAGCTCCAGTGCCATCCCTGGGGAGATGTTGGAGCATCGATCGCCAGTGGCTCTTTTCGCACTGCTGGCATGGTTGTTATGCCTTGTAGCATGAGCACAGTGGCTAAATTGGCAAACGGCTTGAGTTCTGATTTGTTAGAGCGGGCAGCAGATGTGCAACTTAAGGAAGGTCGCAAGTTAGTTTTAGTGCCGCGTGAGACGCCCTTTAGTCTGATTCATCTGCGGAATCTGACAGCTCTGGCAGAGGCAGGCGCGAGAATTGTTCCAGCGATTCCAGCGTGGTATCACCAGCCTCAAACCATTGAAGATTTAGTAGACTTTGTAGTTGCTCGTGCCCTCGATCAATTAGAGATTGATTGTGTGCCATTAAACCGATGGGAGGGACGAGACAGTAAGGTAGAAATGGGGTAAGGATAACGGCCTAAAGGAGCAAAAGGATGTTGAAGCAATGGTGAGACTTGCACTGGTGTTGGCGATCGCAGGGGGGTTAGTGCTCTTTGCGCTGCAAAACCTGACCCCAATATCCTTGGTGGTTTTAGGAGTGCCCTCACAGCCTTTGCCTTTAGCCGTTTGGCTATTAGGGGCGATCGTTTCAGGTGCCTTAACTACGCTGTTGATCTCAGGGCTGTTTTCGGCCTCAAATGCGTTTGCGAGTCCTCGGGCACGACGTCCTGGAAAGCGATCGCCCAATCGGGTGTCTGCCAACACCTCAACGGCCTGGAACTCTACCTGGGCTAATCCTAAATCTGACACTCCAAAACCTCCTCGCAGCAATTCTCAAACCACAACCGGAGACGATTGGGAGCCTCGTCCTCCGCTAGAAGAATGGGAAGATTGGGATGGCTATGAAGAACCTGTGCGATCGCCATCTAAAGCCCAAGCCAGTTATAGCGCAGACCGCTATACCCAACCTGAAGACCGTTCCACTCCGGTCGATCAATATGCGCAAGAGCCATCGCGGTATCCTCAACCTAATGATTTTGCCCCAACGGTTCAAGATCAAGAAGTCTGGGATGACTGGGACGAGAGTGAAGCAGAGGATGAGCTAGAGGGTGACCCCCGCTATAGCGATCGCGTTGATCCAGAAGACTATCCTCCTCGTCGCACCGATTTTGAAGTCCAACAAGAGCCTGTGGCTCGTTATCAATCGGGAACAATCTATTCCTATAGCTATCGCAGCACCGAAGATCGAGAGGCGTCTGGGGTTAGCCAAACAGAAGATGTGTACGATGCCGAGTTTCGAGTCATTACCCCCCCCTATGCGGCAGAATCAACCGACTCTGAGCCTGACCTAGAGCCTGACTTAGAGGATGATCTAGAAAGTGATTTAGACTCTGATCGAGCACCCGTTGATACAGACGATTGGTTAGATGAAGATGAAGATGAGCCAAGCGATCGCAGAGGAGATGATCCCAGAGGGAGAACACCTTCCGCCGATGATTGGTAACTCTAAGAGGAGGTCTGAGACGTTTTTGGCGCACGACTACAAAAATCAGATCTGCTGTTGCAAACTCAAGCCAACCCAGGCTTTCTGTAACCTGCGGGAGCAGGTTTTGCCCTTGTAGCGTTTGTTGAGGCTCACGCTAAAGTTGGCGACTCCTAAATCTAGTCTGTTAAGACACTCTCTAAGCAACGTAATGCTGCCATGAATGGATTTGAGATCAAATATGAATTTGGGATCAAAGAATGTTAGATAACCAACCTCTTGACGGTGCTGCCGTCAATCGTCTGCTAAAAGGCAGCAATCTTTATCTCATCGGTATGATGGGGTCTGGAAAATCAACGGTGGGTCGCCTGCTAGCGATGCAGTTGAAATATAAGTTTCTAGATACCGACACAGTGATTGAGCAATTGACTCAAAAATCGATTTCTCAGATTTTTGCTGACTCCGGAGAGGCAACCTTTCGAGAGATAGAAACCCAGGTATTAGGACGAGTCGCGGCTGAAACTCGAACGGCGATCGCTACTGGTGGCGGCATTGTCTTACAACGCCAAAATTGGAGCTATTTGCATCATGGCATTGTGGTCTGGCTCGATGTCCCTGTTGACCAACTTTTAAAGCGGCTCAAGGGCAGTAGCAATCGTCCGTTGTTAAATGACCCTGACCCCCAACAAAAATTGCACCAAATCCTAGAACAGCGTCAACCGTTATATGCGACCGCTGACGTGAGAGTCAGAGTCGAAGCGGATGAATCGTCTAACTCGGTTGCATCAAAAGTGCTATATGCAGTTGCAGGAGCCATTCAGGCAAAGTTAGCTGAGCAATCGACCCACCCTCACAATTAGCCTGTGAATCGTGATTAGCCTGTGAATCATGATTGGCCTGTGAATCATGATTAGCCTGTGAGTTATTTAGTGATCACTTGTTCAGTAATCCTGTACAAATTGCAATTAACATTTGATACAAGATCAACTAGAATCGCTACGTTTCACATCCATCTATCCCCTACCTAACCTCTAATGCTCAACAGCGAATACATTCAAAAAGCTGAAGCGACCCGTGTTCGAGTGCTCAGCGAAGCTCTACCCTACATTCAGCAATTTAGTGGACGCACTGTAGTTGTGAAATATGGTGGTGCGGCAATGAAAGAGAGCCACCTCAAAGAAACGGTGATGCGAGATATTGTGTTCCTCGCTTGCGTTGGGTTGCGTCCTGTTGTGGTGCATGGGGGTGGACCTGAAATCAACTCTTGGCTCGATAAACTGGGCATTGAACCGCAGTTTAAAAACGGCTTGCGAGTGACTGATGCTGCCACAATGGATGTTGTTGAAATGGTGCTTGTGGGACGAGTCAACAAAGAAATCGTGGCCATGATTAACCAGGTCGGTGGTTCTGCGGTTGGGTTGTGTGGCAAAGACGGCAACCTAATCAAGGCACGTCCCCAGGGACAGCAAGAAATTGGGTTTGTGGGTGAAGTCAATAGCGTCGATATCAAAATTGTGGATTCTCTGGTTAAGAGTGGCTATATCCCAGTGGTGTCGAGTGTTGCGGCTGATGATAATGGTCAGTCTTATAACATCAACGCAGACACCGTTGCTGGCGAAATTGCTGCGGCACTGGGTGCAGAAAAGCTGATTTTGCTGACTGATACTTCTGGAATTTTGCAAGACTATCACGACCTCTCAACCCTAATCCCCAAACTCGACATTCAAGAAGCCCGACGCTTAATTGAGTCAGGGGTAGTTTCTGGTGGCATGATCCCCAAGGTCAACTGTTGTGTGCGATCGCTTGCTCAAGGGGTGAGAGCAGCCCACATTCTCGATGGCCGCATTCCCCATGCGTTGCTGTTGGAGATTTTTACGGATGCCGGGATTGGCTCTATGTTGGTTGCCTCTGAGTTTATGGCGTAGATTCTGGTGCTTCACACCAATTCATTACAAGAATAAATAAAGGTTGCTTGCTGTTATTGGGTTAAAAAGAACCTGAAATAGGGGTATTTCTGAAATTTAACGGGTGAATGAGTAAACTTTAAGGGAAACCATCAATTCCTTATTGGCGAATTTTGGTAGAAAAGACTATAATTCATGAAGATAACTTTGATTCTTCTAACCAAAATTCTGCCGTGTTTACTGCCGTTCATTCTAACTCAACGCCAGGTGCGATCGCTTCCCAGTCTCCCCAAGCGACGCTAGCTGATCTGCCTCTTGACTTGTTTGATGCGATTCAAGATTTAAAGCGCGAGATGAATGCTGTCATTCTGGCGCACTACTACCAAGACCCAGATATTCAAGACATCGCAGACTATATTGGTGATTCGTTAGGGTTGTCGCGTCAGGCCGCCGCGACGGATGCAGAGGTCATTGTGTTTGCGGGGGTTCACTTCATGGCAGAAACCGCCAAGATCCTCAACCCTGACAAACTCGTTCTATTGCCTGACTTAAATGCTGGATGTTCGCTAGCCGATAGCTGTCCTGCGGATGCCTTTGCCCAATTTAAGGCAGCCCATCCCAACCACTGGGTGGTGTCTTATGTCAACTGCACCGCCGAGATCAAAGCATTGAGCGATATCATCTGCACCAGTTCTAATGCAGTTGAGATTGTGCGGCAGATTCCATCTGATCAGCCCATTATCTTTGCACCCGATCGCAACTTGGGGCGATATGTCATGGCGCAAACTGGGCGCGATATGGTGTTGTGGGAAGGAAGCTGCATCGTTCACGAAACTTTTTCTGAAAAGAAAATTGTGCAGCTCAAGATTCAGCATCCCGCTGCCGAGGTGCTGGCTCATCCAGAGTGTGAATCTGCGGTTTTAAGACAGGCTGATTACATTGGCTCAACCACCGCATTATTAAAGTATTGCCAGCACAGCCCAGTTTCACAGTTTATTGTGGCGACTGAACCCGGCATTATTCACCAAATGCAGAAAAAAGCACCGGATAAGCAGTTCATTCCGGCCCCCCCGCTCAATCACTGCGCTTGCAATGAATGCCCCCACATGCGACTCAACACTCTTGAGAAGCTTTATCTGGCGATGAAAAACCGCACACCTGAAATCACACTGCCAGAGTCAACTCGGCTGGCAGCCCTGCGCCCCATGCAACGCATGTTGGAGATGAGTCAGGGAATTAAGGGGTAAGAGGAAAAAAAGAAAGATGAAGGATGAAGGATAAAACGTCAGTCCCGAGACAGCGATCGCCTGACCTCTCACTATTCCTGAGCAAACTTTTCCAGGGTATGCGTGAGTTTGTCAATGATTCCCACGTCCTGATTAAGGTCGGCGATCGCCTCTGCCTCAATGCGTTTGACGGTTTCTTCAGACAACCCCAACAGCCCAACTAGCTTGTTATAAGCAACGGCTTCATCGGCGTTGATGGGGTCTTCATCGGGTGAGCGTGAGCTAGATTGGATCACCTCATAGCCTAACTTGAGTACGAGTTCTCGTTCGGCATCGGTTTGTAGCTTGGGGGTCAATTCCTCAAGGGGAATGTTTTGCATCAAATAGTCTTGCAGTTCCTGACGGATCTGTTGTTGCTGAGGTGCATCTGCGGCAAAGATGCCACTAAAGCGATCGAGCATGACATCGACTTCTTCGGCCGCCAGCTCACTGTCTGCCCAAGCCATTGAGGCGACAATGCGTAACAAATTCATCTGGCGCGGTGAAATTGAGGGGGGTGGGGGTGTCTGAATCATGGAGGTTCCTCCTGTCACACGGCGTAAGTAAAGCTTGTGATTGTGACTAGAAGGCTATCACACAATCTTTGCACGACTCTCAGGTGTAAGGGTTTTGTAACGTATCCTACCCATTGAATGGAATAGGGGTTAAGGATCGTTTCCAAAAATCAAAGGGGAATAATGAAAGCATCAGCCCCTGCTTTCCCAATGATTGAATCTATGGTCAATTTACATGCTTCATCACTGACCTCTCTGCCGTTGTATCAGGAAGCCACCCAATGCTTGAAGGGTGGAGACTATCAGCAGGCTGCAACGCTTTATGAGCAACTGATTGAGGCAGATCCAGAGAATAGAACGGCAGGTTGGTATCTAGGCTTGGCGCGTCTGTTGCAAGGACAAGAGGAAGAAGCGCAGATGATCTGGTTGATGGCGATCGCAGAGGCAGAGCCAGACCAAGCCGACCGTTGGACAGACGAACTATTACAAGTGCTACACACTGAAGCAGAACAACGGGAACCGTCTGTTCCTGAATCGCTTGAGGGTGTATCGACAGGCAAACCCCCAGCCGAGGAGCGGGAGCAAGACACTCAACAAGAACAAATTGCCTGGTTGATTCGACGACATATTCACGAAATTGCTCCACACGATCTGACAAATGCGCTGAAACTGGTACAGCGATCGCTTAAACTAAACCGATTTCAGGTTGAAGACTTAACTGATCTGGGGTTAAGTGAGCAATTGCAAGCCGATCCACCCCCAGCGATCGACCCTAAGTTGTTGTTTCAAGTGCTGCAAGAGTTGTTGCACCAGGTGCCGCTTGCGCCTCAGTTAGCCGATCTCACCGAAGCCTGTTTACCCTACATACAAGACCCAACGGCTGTCGTTGATATGCTTTTGCCTGTGGCATCTAAACTACACGAGGTCAAGCGCAATAAAGGACTGGCCTACCGCTATGCCGAGTTGTGTATGCGACTGGATGGCGATCGCGCTGATGTGGTCAACCAACTCTGTTGCATTTGTCAGGACGATCGCCGCTATGCCGAGGGTATTGAGTTAGCTCGACGCTATTACGACAAGTGCAACACAATCATCGAAAAAATTGTAGGGAATGCTCTGTTGCTGCGTGGCTTGATGAACACGGGCACACACTGGCACGAAGCAGAAACCGTATTGCATCGCCAAACTGAGTTATTCCAGACCTTGATTGCTGACGATGAGGGCAATGTCGATCGCTTTTTTGATGTGTCGGTGATGTGTACCCCCCTCTTCTTTTATCCCTATTTTGAAGACAATCCTCAGGTCAATCGCCCTTTGCAAAATCAGGTCGCCGAACTCTATCACAAGGGACTCCAGGGCTATTTAGAAAAGCATGTTGAGGATTATCAACCCTATCCCAAGGCTCCTTTAGTGCGATCGCCAGAGCATAAAAAATTGCGGATTGGCTATTTGTCTCGCTTCTTTTATCGCCACTCGATTGGTTGGCTGTGTCGCTGGTTGTTTGAGCACTACGATCGCGATCGCTTTGAGGTCTACGCCTATTTCATCCAACTCACCGATTTAGATGACTTTTCAAAACAGTGGTTTGTCAGCAAAGCCACGCGGTCTTGCAGTTTTGATGGCGATAATTTAGGAGTTGCCAAAGCTATTCGTGAAGACGAAATCGATATTTTAGTCGATTTAGATAGCATCACCTCCTACTGCACCTGTGGGGTCATGGCGTTGAAGCCTGCTCCTATCCAGGTCACTTGGTTGGGGTTAGACGCGAGCGGGCTACCCAGCATCGATTACTTTTTGGCAGACCCCTATGTGTTGCCGGATAATGCTCAAAATTATTACAGCGAAAAGATCTGGCGATTGCCTGATACTTACATCGGGGTAGACGGGTTTGAGGTTGGTGTGCCAACGCTGCGACGCGATGATTTAGGCATTCCCGCTGATGCAGTTGTCTATCTCAGCGGTCAGTTTGCTTACAAACGCCATCCTGATATGGTGCGATTGCAACTTCAAATTATGAGCCAGGTTCCCAACAGCTACCTGTTAATTAAAGGGTTAGGGGATGAGCAATCGATTCAACGATTATTTGAGCAGGCAGCGACAGAAGCTGGAGTCAGTTGCGATCGCCTCCGATTTTTGCCACGTGACCTCAACGAAGAAACCCACAGAGCCAATGTGGCGATCGCTGATGTGGTGCTGGATACCTACCCCTATAACGGCGCAACCACAACCCTGGAAACTCTGTGGATGGGGATTCCGCTGGTAACGCGAGTGGGGGAACAGTTTCCTGCCCGCAACAGCTATACCATGATGGTGAATGCTGGACTAAGCGAAGGCATTGCCTGGACAGATGAAGAATATGTAGAGTGGGGCGTGCGGCTAGGATGTGATGCTGACTTGCGCCAACAGGTGTCATTAAAGCTGTGGCAGTCACGTCAAACCTCGACCTTGTGGAATGGCAAACGGTTTACCCGCCATATCGAAGCGGCCTATGAGCAAATGTGGCAGATCTATCTCACTGCTGATATAGCTGTAGCCAGCTAACTTAGGACATAGGGGGGTGTGGGGGCGGTGCCCCCAGCCAGGGGTTCCACCCCTGCACCCCGTCCTAACCTGAATGACTACGGCTATACAACACAAAACTGTGAGGTTGAATCGTCACCTCATCGTGTTCCGCCAACTGCTCTGGCATAGAGGTTCCCTGCCCCATCCATTTGGGTTCTGAAGAATCTAGAACTTTTCGCCAGTTGCCAGGAGGAGTAGAGGGTTTCAGTGCGATCGCCGCAGTATTGAAATTCAGCACCCCAAAAATCTGGCTTTCCTGATTCCAGCGGTGCAAAAACATGAGTTTTTGCTCTTCTAGTGCCGAGGCTTCCAGGTTTTGCTTGTCGAGTTTCTTTAAAGCTGGAATAGTGCGCCGCAGTTGAATCAAGTGTTGATAGAACTCTAGCAACACTTTGTGTTTGCCTTCGTTGCGCTTGTCCCAATTGAGTTGCGATCGCTTAAAGGTCTCTAAACTCTCTGGATCAGAGTATTCGCCCTCAATGTGAAAGGCGGCAAACTCTTCTTTGCGACCTGCTCTAACTGCTGCAATTAACTCTGGATCAGAATGACTAACGAAATATAAAAAGGGAGCTTCTTCACCATACTCTTCACCCATAAATAGAAGCGGTACATTAGGGGAGAGAAATAATGTTCCTGCGGCTAACTTTAAAGCCTCAAATGAAACGAGATGAGTCAGTCTTTCACCGAGCAATCGATTGCCAACCTGGTCATGGTTTTGCACACAAACTACAAATTGATAACCGGGGCGATCGCTGACATCACTGCCATGCCATCGATTGCGATAGACAGAGTAATCCCAGGAATAAACAAATGTTTTCTTATACGCTTTTGCAAGCTGTTCACAACGACCATAATCGATGTAATAGCCGACTTGTTCACCTGTCAATAAAGTATGGACACAATGGTGAAAACTATCATTCCACTGAGCATGCATTCCATAGCCACCAATGCTACTTTCTCGCACAACACGAGCATCGTTTAAATCTGACTCAGCCATCAGATAAAATTGGCGTCCCTGTTGCTTCGAGAAATCATTAACAGCATCAACTAACTCTTGCAAAAAGTGTTTTGCACCCAGATCATAAATCGTGTCAGTCGCATCTAATCTCAACCCATCAATGTGATAGTGCTCAAACCAATACAATGCATTTTGAATAAAAAAATTGCGTATCCCGTAGCTATAAGCACCATCAAAATTAATTGCACTGCCCCAGGGCGATCGATGCCGTTCGGTGAAAAAAGGAGCGTAATTTCCAATGTAATTTCCTTCAGGGCCAAAGTGATTATAGACTGCATCTAAAATGACAGATATTCCCTGGTGGTGAGCTGCGTCTACTAGTTTTTTGAGTCCTTCGACACCCCCATATGACTGTTGCACTGCATAGGGGTAGACCCCGTCATAACCCCAGTTTCTGGCTCCTGGAAATTGGGCGATCGGCATAATTTCGATCGCATTTACACCTAATTCATATAATTCTTTTAGACGGGGAATGATGGCTTCAAATGATGCATCAGGGGTAAATGTTCCAACATGCAATTCATAAATAATTAGCTCGTCTAACGGGATGCCAGACCAATTTTGATCAGTCCAATCAAAGGCGTGATGATCAATCACTTCAGATGGACCATGTACATCTTGAGGTTGAAAGTTTGAAGCGGGGTCGGGGCGATCATCCTTGCCATTTAATTGATAGAAATACTGAGTTCCGGGTTGAATATCATCGGCAATAACATGCCAATACCCCAGCTCAGTAGGTTGCATTGGCAGCAATCGTTCGGCGGGAGAAATTAACTTAACGGCTACTTCCGTTAAAAACGGTGCCCAAACTGTAAATTCACAACGATTTTTATCTAAATAACGAGAGCCAACCTTCACGTTTAATTAGCCTTAAAAACTAGATATACGCCCATTAGAGTAATATTGCTTTACATTAGACAGACCTATCCAGAGACATATTTTGGATGAATTGATAAAGCTGGTAAAAGCTTCTTATGCCGATGGTTCATGACCAAATTAGGATTGCTTCTGTTTAACGCAAGTTGTGAATCTATGACTTGAGATAGTGCATTCTAACGAAACAATTTCTTTAAGCTGAGGAAATCAAATTTCTTTTTAAGGGGTACAAACTGATGAATAGCGAAACTCAATTTAATTCAAATGCGGATGACGCTCAAGATCATTCAGCCGCCGTTGACACCTACGATCGCGGAATTGTGCCTGCTGAAACTGCCGCTCGTAAAGAACGGGAAAAAGACGCCTATAAGAGAACACCCGGAGAGTTAGGTCAGGGAGGTGGCCCTGAAGACATCGACACAACGGGTGGTTACACCGTTGATAAAGAGGGATTGATTGACAATTTCCCAATCGAGCCTGAGATGTATATCAACGAGCCTGGTGATTTGCGGGAGAAGGAAGAAGCTGAGAAAGCTGCACAAATCGAAGAGCGGCATGCCGCCAACAACACCGATGAGGAAGGCAATCTAACGATGGATCATGACTCTCGTAGCAAAGGTGTGGGCCTGATTTAGGATGGCGGTTTTTGTTAAATAAGGAAATGCCAATCTCATACCAATTTGAGTTATGAATGCGACACATCAGATCCCCCTGCCTCCGGCATCCCCCTTGATAAGGGGGACTGAGGGGGATCAGGTTGGGACGATGATCTGTCGTAAAGACTGTTTCAATTGGTATAACTCGCAAAGGGGTTTAGTCTGCTAAGCCCCTTTGTCAACATCAATTGGCTTACCGTTTATTTAGATTTGGCATAACTGCAAGACTTTGAGTTAGGGTGTAGCATTCGGTTGAGGGTTTGATGCACTCAGAAGACAGATCACGACAGCAGGGGTGTTTTGTTAAACGCCCTGACGAAAGCCATACGTTTGACCCGCAACGCCCGATTTCTTGGCTGTGTCATGCTGATGTGATGGCGATCACAAGTTTTAGGCAGGCGTGTCACTCAACGGGTCAGTTGAGATCACGCCCGATCCCCCCTTACTATCACTTCTAAAAGGCAGTCTATTTTGAATAATTATCTTGTCACTTAATTTTCTCTCAATTAACCTTCGGAGAACCGTCATGCCTCTCTATGCGTTCTTAGCAACACTGATTCTTGCGGTTCCTGTATATGCAGTTCTATATGCGACCTCGCTCTTGATCCCGCTTTATTTAATTTTGTTAGTGATTGGTATTGCTGGTCTTAGCCTGTTTTTGCAACGCTCTAGAGGTTTTTGGTTAGAAGAGGTATTTAGCTTGATGACGCTAATTATTGGCACAGCCTGCTTTTTTATCGGGTTTGCGATCGCCCCTTTGTTCGTGCAGTTAATTGGTGCGATCGCCATTATGACTCTGTTTCAAGTCTATTGGGCAAATGTGCGCGTGAGTTAGGCAGGCAAAGCAGGGGCTTCCTCCGTAGACGTTTACCCATCAATCCAAAAAACAGATTAACGCGTGGAGGCTAAATCGCGGACATCATAAATGCACCAGTCTTGTAGCCCATGTTGGCTCAAGATTGAGGTGGCATGTAATGTCTCACCACCAACCCCTCGAATCATGACCAGACTTGCTCCATGACTGAGGCGATCGCCAAACAGTCGAGCATCTGTTTCTGAAATTCCTAACCCAATCAGGGCTTGCACTAAGTCGTTGGGCTTGTGGGAGGTTTGAGAGTGAGTCAACGCCTGAGCATCACCTCCAATGACTAAAAACTGTCCCTGTCCTGGAATGTTTAATCGCTGTAAACCGACCATTAGACCCGTAATTCCGTTCAGCCCAGTGCCCGATGCCGGAGTCGTTTCTACCGCAGGGGTTGCCATTGGGTGCTCATCTAACTGAAGGATCGTGTCAGTGTCTCGCGCCACTACTGAAATCTTATACATAGGGAAGCGAGCATTTTTTAACGCATTTAAGGCTTGCTCCATCAATTGAGCGGTGGCAAATGTCCCGATTAATCGTTTTTCTGGGTAAGCCGACCGCACCGGAGGATCGCGCAATGGGCGACCAGGGGGAATGGGGTTAGGTGTTGCAAAACTGTTCTCTCTGTGGGGCGATCGCAATGGCGGTGCAGGAGGCACATCAGCCACTGGAGGAGCCATTGGATTGGCAACTGAATTAACGACTGGATTAACGACAGGTGGATCTAGTTGGAGTAACGTAGCTGTGCTGGTGGGTTGAGCATCACTTACCGAGTCGATTGACTTAACTGGAATGGGTGCTTCTAAAGGACGCTCTATAGTCTGAGGCACATCATAGATGCCTAAATCTTGTATTCCTTGCTGTTGAAGCATGGCATCTGCTCGTTGAATTTCAGTTCGAGTGCCATTCAGGAGAATCAGATAATCTCCTCGCTCGACGCGATCGCGATATTGTCGGGCACGATTCTCAGGAATCCCTAAGCCAATCAATCCTCCCAGCAGACCACCCGCCGTTGCCCCAACAGCCGCCCCTGCTAAAGCTGTTACAGCACCCGCGGCCTCACTGACAAATAGACCCTGTGTCAGTCCTAAAAGAGGAGCCAATGCTGGAATGGTAATTAACCCTAATCCGGTGGCTAAGCCTGCTGCCCCACCGAGCACTCCAAAGGTTAAAGCTCCTGCGGCTGCCCCTTGACCTGCCCGGTTACTGATGTGGCTTTGCACTGGTACTCCGGCGATCGCACTTTGCTGTTGAGCATCTCTGGCAACCACCGTCATCCGCCGCCGAGGAAAGCCAGCATCTTGTAAAGTTTGTAGCGCAGAGGCTGTGCTTGGGCGATCGGGGAAAATACCAACGGCATGTTGATGAGCAGTTGAGGTCACGGGTTTTCCTCCCAAAACAGGTCAATTCAGAGCGAAATTTTCTCCGAACTTCGTCTATATCTCTTTTAACGCTTAAAAATTTCAACCGTCAT
The DNA here is from genome assembly GCA_033764315.1 of Oculatellaceae cyanobacterium bins.114. GTDB lineage: Bacteria > Cyanobacteriota > Cyanobacteriia > Elainellales > Elainellaceae > FACHB-1407. The sequence continues at coordinate 62,100 of JANRJA010000212.1, read as the reverse complement.
TGATCCACAGAGGGAATTCAATCAGGTCGAGTTGAATAGCAACCGTTCATCTACAGTTCAAGCTACTGGCATGGTCTTCTGCTCCACGACATTGCCTTGGTTGAGATTGTTCCCAGCAGGTGAAATGAGGAATATTGATGAGTAGCCCAAATTTATAGAAGTGGTGTAATACCAATTCCTTAAAGTATTCCTACAGATGTCCCCTTCGACTACGCTCAGAGGACGCTGACTGAGCGCAGTCGAAGGCAGCCTGATCAGTAGCTCGAATTTGGAGAATGGGTGTAACACAGCATTCAGCAAGGCTGACGCAACGTAGCGTAGCCCTGATTCAACACGCTCCACATTCGGCAATGGGTGGTTCCCCAAAGCTTGGTTCTCAAATTTGTAGGATTAAACCCAAGCTCGACTCTAAGTACTGCTTTTCACAGATAGGGTTCGGCAATAAAACCAAGGGGGTGTGGGGGCGCAGCCCCCAGCCAGGGGTGAAACCCCTGCACCCCAAATTCCCACCCCTATTTACGACGAGTTGTACTAAGGACAGAGATTGGATCAGGGAGCATCAAGGGTGGGCTGGGTTGCCGTGGGCTGGGTGGGAGCCGCAGAACGAGGAGGCTGATTAGGGGAATTGAGGCGAATGTAGGTCAACCAAACCATCGTCATCAGTAACACCGCGACCGTCACACCTCCAACAACCAACATGCCCACTTTAGAGGTTAACCAGCTACCCAGATCACCGAAGCCATTCCCATTGTTATCAGGGTTGCGAGATTGAGAAGCTTGCACCACGGGCAGACTGCCATTTAAGTCAGAGGAGCGAGTCTGTTGAGTGTAGTAGCGGTGGTAGCGATAGTAGCTATAGGGATGGGTGGTGTAAGCCCGAATGCCATTTGCCACAAGCCCCAGAACAGGAATCGGAGAGATCTTGAGGGCTTCGAGTGCTTGACCGAGGGCGGCTCGATCGGTTTTGCCCAATCCAACAACGAGAACCATGCCATCGGTATGAGCGGCCAGAAGATTGCTATCAGCAAAGCCCAGTAATGGGGGCATGTCGTAAATCACCAGATCAAACTGAGTTCGCACCTGTGCCATGAGGTTTTGCATACGTCGAGACGAGAGCAGTTTAATCGGGTCGGGAGGCACAGGCCCGGCGGTAATAACACATAGATTTTCGTCTCCAGGCGATCGCTGGATCACTTGCTGTAATGACAGTTCATTGACGATCGCGTTACTCAATCCCCGTAAGTTAGGCAAGTTTAAGCGGCTATGTATCTGAGGACAACGCAAATCAGCATCGATCAACAGCACTCGTTGCCCCATTGCCGCCGCTGCTTTAGCCAGGTGCACTGAAGTTGTAGATTTGCCTTCTCCGGGTGCTGCCGAGCTAATAACCAGTGAGCGAATGGGCGTGTCAGAACTGAGAAAGCGAATGTTGGCGTAGAACGAGCGAAACGATTCAAAGAAGGGAGAGGTTTTGTAAGACGACGGTTCCGACGTTGTAATCGTTTGAGTCAGGTGACTCCCCTGACTCCGTAGTTCTGATTCTGAAGCAGACGATAAACTAGTTTCTTCGGTTGAGGCAGAGCTAACTTGCAGGCTTTTAGCAAAGGGAATAACCCCCAATAATGGCAACTTGGTAACGGCTTTAATTTCATCGGGAGAATGGAAGACCGAATCTAGTTTTTCGGCGATCGCGGCGGCAACTGCGGCCAGTAACAATCCGGCGATCGCTCCCATTGCCAGATTGCGGGGCACATTGGGGGAAATGGGGGTTTGAGGTGTGGCTGGACCTGACAGCAGTTCCCAGGGGGTTGATTTTTGTGCCGCATCAATTTGTAACGTTTCACGAGTAGACAAAAAGCGGTTGAGGCTCTCGGTGGCGATCTTTAGTTCTCGCTGTAAATCGGTATATTCTCTGGCAAGAGCAGGTACTAGCTCAAACTCATTTTTGAGGCGTGCCTCTACCTCGGTCAGGGCACCACTGCGAGCTTCTAATACTTTTACTTGATTGGCAGTGCTGACTAACTGTTTACTCAACTCTAGTGAGGTGGGGGTGAGGTTGCTATTCACATTCGAGGTTGCCCGTTCCCCCAAAATTCGCTCAGCTTCAGCATCTAACAAGGGTAAGAGTTCAGCTCGTTTGTCTTCTAACGTGGCGATCGCATAGTGGCCTGGTTGCCAACGGGCTGTTTCAACCGCAATTTGCGACTCCACCTCTCGAATCTGGTTTAACAGGCTTTGATATCGGGGTGACTCACTTAACGCGGAGGCTGCCAGTGCCTGATCTGGGCTAAATCCTAGCTGATTTTGAAGTGTGTTATAGAGCGATCGCGCTTCACTCAGTTGAGTTTGGGTTTCTTGGCGTTGCTTTTCAACCCCACTGATCAGACTCGACAGATCGTTGCCCCGCGATTCTGGATCTATCAGACTATATTCCTGACGAAATTTTTCTAACCGCACTTGCAGGGTGTTGACCCGTTCCCGCAGGTCTGGTAACTGACTGTCAACAAACTCAACCCCTTGTTGCAGGCTGGTGCGACGCTCTTGATAGCTGTAATCCAGATAGGAGTTAGAGACTTCTTCTAACACCGCTTGAATTTTGTCAGGGTCAGTGCCGAGATAGCTTACCGATAACACTTTGGTGTCTCGCAACCGACTAATCACCAGTCCTCCAGCTAATAAGCCAGCGTTAATATCAGGATAGTCTTGGCGCAGGCGTTCGGCGATCGGTTCCAACAAGGCTGGACTTCGCAACACCTCGATCTGAGTGGAATAGTCAAAGGTAGGAGAAAGCTGAATTTGATTGTCTTGAAGCAACTGCTGCGAGGGGTCTGTTTCGCTGACTTCTTCTACGAGCACGCGAAACTCGCCTCGATAGATGGGGGTGCGGGTCAAGGTCCATCCCCAAATGGTGGAGGTTACAGCGATCGCCACACTCGCCATCAGCCAGCCACGTCGCTGAATGATCTTCAAAATTTGAGCTAGATCCAGGTCGTCCTGTCGATACATTGCTGCAACCGGGGCAGAAACGATCACTGGAGGGCCAGAGTAGCCGTTTTGCTGATGAGACTTGGATTGATGATGCGGATGATTTGACTCGACTGGCATTTTCGCCCCAGATCTAAGTAAACGCAGAACTTGACGCTCTTTTACTTTTTACGGAACGTTTGTGCTAGAACAGTAAATTTTTGGAATTGACAAAGAATTTTGCGATCGCCCTACTCAATCACAACTTGTGGAGTCAGCAACACAGCCCGCCGACTGTCTACAATCACCGCCGAAAAATTACGATCGCTCAAAGTTCGCAATAGAGTCGCGGCAGTGGTCAGATCACTGGTATAGGTTGCCAACAGATAGGGACGCTGTTCATAAGACACTAACCCAACCGGACTTGTCACTACCTGTTGGAGTTGGCTAGCCACTTCAGGTCGATTGGCATAATCGACTAACACGGCGTACCCCGTCCCCAACACTTGAGGGTTGTAGGCCACCCTGGTGTCAGCCGATGGACCGGGTGTGGGTGATGGGCTGAGTGTGGGTGATGGAGCGGCTTGAGGTGCAGGGCTAAGCGAAGGCTGTGGGGTCGGAACTGGAGTAGGCTGAGGAAACGGAGTGGGAGCCAATTCAGAGGCTGTTGCCCCAGGGGTAGGTAGCTCGCCCGGTGTCGGGTCAGGTTGCGCTCCAGGCGACGGGAAAGGCTGAGGTGCAGTTGCTGTAGGGTCTGGTTGAGGAGTCGCAGGTGGTGTCACCGTCGGGTCTGGTGAAGCCTGAGGCGTTGGGGCGGCCTCAGCGGGACGAGCCACAAAAGCTTGCAAACCACCAATATCTGCCAAAAACTGTGCCCAGGAGTTGGCAACATCCAAATCTGTAAAGCCTCCTACTCGGGTTACAGTGGTGCCAAGGTAATCACAAACCGTCGTCGTTGTATTGCGGGGCAAGGCTTGTTCTAACTGGCTTTGAGATTCAGGCGATCGATAGACCACCATCAATAAATACTCATTTGCACCAGGAGGGTCACAGGGGGGTGAGGTTTGAGCGATCGCTCTCTGACTCAAGCCCCATCCCAAAAGGGGAACTGCAATCGCACTGGTGATGCCAATCAGTTGCCCCAAAGGGAGAATTGCCCAACCCATAAACCCAACCTGTGAATTGATCCGAGCCATACATTTTTTTATTAACGCTCAGCACTTGCCAAGGATGCTGTTGGATTGGGAATCGTATCGGATGGCGATTGAAACTCACCCGTAAGCACAAACTCTAAGCGCAGCTTGAGCCAGGTAATAAATTGGGGATTGGTAGAAATAATGGCTGCCGCTGGTTGAGGACATTGAGCTTTGACCGCAGCCAGCTCAGGGGCTTCTAAAAAGGCAGGTTGAGTCACTAACCAAAAGTCAATTTCCTTTTCTTGTTCGTGATAGTAACGGGTACGCTCCCGCAAAACTTCTTCGATGGGTTCTTCTTCTAAGAGAAATTTTTGACTGGTCAAAACGTAGTGATAAGTCGTCATAGTTAGTTTTTGATCAGGAATTAAATCAGTATCAACAGCACAAGAACCATTTAGAAGGGCAACAAATGCCTTATAACTCCCCTCGGATGGCTTGTTTCATCTCACGGACTGCCCGCTCCATGCCGACCAAAACAGCACGGCTGACAATGGTATGTCCAATATTCAATTCTTCCATGCCTTGTAAACAAGCGATCGGATAAACATTCCAATACGTTAGTCCGTGCCCAGCATTGACTCGCAAACCTGTGGCGATCGCCTGTTGACATCCCTCTGCTAAAACCGCTAATTCTTGAGTCCGGCTTGACTCATCCTTAGCGTCGGCATATTGCCCAGTATGCAACTCGATAAACTGAGCGTTGACCGCCGCAGAAGCCGCAATTTGATCCGGATCCGCATCGATAAACAAACTCACTGGAATGCCTGCTCCTTGCAGTTGAGCGACTACCTCCCCCATCCGATCTTTTTGACCAACAATATCCAAGCCGCCTTCGGTAGTGACTTCTTCACGGCGTTCTGGGACAAGGGTCACATAGTCAGGGTGAATGTCGAGGGCGATCGCCACCATTTCATCCGTTGCCGCCATTTCTAAATTGAGATGAGTCCGCACGGTTTGCCGCAACAGGCGCACGTCTCGATCTTGAATATGTCGCCGATCTTCTCGCAAATGCACTGTGATGCCATCGGCTCCAGCTAGCTCTGCCAACACAGCTGCCGCTACCGGATCAGGCTCCACCGTTCGTCGTGCCTGCCGAATCGTAGCAATGTGGTCAATATTTACGCCTAAGGTTGGCACTCTCTGCTCCTTTGCCTGCCCAAAATGACACGTTTCTAATGATATAGCAGTCCTCAAGGATTTATCAGCTCGGTTATGAGATGGAGAGTGCTCTAAAACGATTTCAACGCGATGCGCACCCTGGGGGATAGATCCCCAGTTTCTCGTCTGTCTTCTCAAAGGAACCTCATTCCCGTCCTTTGAAACTGAGGAGTTCAGGGCTACCGATGGATTCAATAACCCTCAACTTTAAAATCTTTGCTGCATCAAGGACAAATTAATAGATGTTAAAGCTTGGGCGATCGCAAGCGATGAAGTGTTATCAAAATGACAAATCGCTACTGAAGCCAGAGAAAATTCCATGCCTGCTAAACTCGTTGTCATTGGAGACAGTCTCTCTCAAGGATTTATCAACGGCAGTATCTGTAAAACCCACTTTTCCTATCCTCAAATGCTGGCGGAGTGCCTGGGAATCAGCGACTTCAACGTTCCTGATTTTCAGGGAGAAGGGGGCCTACCACTCAATTTAGAGCAGTTGTTTCGACTGCTAGCCCGTCGATATGGGGCCAAAGTGAATTGGTTAGAAGTGCCAATGGCATTGTTGAGTGTTCGTAGTTTTATGGATCGGGTAGAAGATTATTGGGAGCGAGGAGAGGGCACCGAACCCTCACCCACTGGGCCATTGCACCACAATCTATCTGTTTGGGGGTTTGAGTTGGGCGACTGCGACACCCTAACCGCAAGTATTTGTCGGCGAACGATTCCCAAGGCAAAGGATGATCTGCTCAGCCAGATTCCTGAGTTTGCAATGTACCGCACAGCACAGCGATCGCTCAACCCTCAATTTTTGCCACAGTATGAAGAGTTATCTCAAGTTAAAGCGGCTGAGGTGATCGCCCAATCTCAAGGAGGCATCGACAATTTGGTGTTTTGGTTGGGCAGCAATAATTGCCTGGGCACAGTGGGCAATCTCAAAATTGTTTGGTCACAAGCGGCTGACATCAATCGGTTGTCTCATGAGCGCAGTTGTACCTTGTGGAGACCTGAGCATTTCCGCCAATTGTTAAGTCGGGTGGCCGATAAAGTGGCGGCGATCGGGGTCAAAAATGTGTTTGTGGGGACAGTTCCTCATGTGACCATTCCCCCAGTCAGTCGTGGCATTTCACCCGGAAAAACCCTTGACCAAGACCGCTCTTCTGGGGGCTATTACGACTACTACACCCACTTTTGGGTCTGGGATAACGATTTTGCCAAAGCCCCCAATCAATATCCGGCATTGACCGGAGAGGATGCTCGGCTAATTGATCAGGTGATTGATGAATACAACGAGGCGATCGCCGCTGAAGCCAATAAACGAGGGTGGCATGTCGTTGATTTTTGTGATGTGCTCGATCGTCTTGCCTATCGACGGCAAGGGGGCAAACCTGTTTACACCTTTCCAGCAGAATTAGTGCAGGCGTTGAGGTCAAACCCAACTACGCAAGATCGCTTCACCACTGATGGCAAACCCATTTTAGATACCCGTTATCTGCGGTTAAAACCGGATGCTGCACCGGGCGATCGCCATCAAGGTGGCATTTTTAGCTTAGATGGCATTCACCCCACGACCATTGGCTATGGGGTTGTTGCCTATGAGATCTTGCAAGTGATGAAATCTGTCAACCCAGCACAAATCGTCAAACCGTTGGATTGGAATCAAATCGTCGCCGCTGACACATTGTTAACGGATCTGCCTGCCAATTTAGAGAGCTTAAAAGATGTGCTCGGATTCTTATCGAGTCAAGGGCCGCTTCCCAGTTTGATTCGCTCCATCACAGGTGGATTTGGATAAGTAGCATGGGGTTAGGGAGTCGGTGACAGCTCAGAGGACTTGCACCTGCTTCCTATTGTCCCACCGTAGAAAAACCTCGCTGAGGGCTATGGGTTGGCTCGGGCACGTGTACCTCAAACGTTACCTGATCTGCCCTGTCGCCACTTTTGACCTGCAATCTCCACTGACCGGGGCGCAATGTCCAAAATAAAGAGTCTGACGATTGCGCAGCAATCTTTTCCCCATTGAGCCACCATTCCACAGGCTGGTTGTGTCGTCCTGTCACTTTGAACTCTAGCCGAGAACTGGTTCCAGCAGTCACATTTGCTGCTACTAAAAAATAATCACCTGTTTGAGGCACCAAAATGCGGAGTTGATCGGGGTCGAGGGTCGGTTGTTGCTGCATTGCCAGCCACTCGTTGTATTCGGGGGGCAACCGCAGTTGAGCAGAGTTATGGGTTGTGGCGATCGCTCCATAAAACGGATCTGGCTGATGCTCATAGGCATAGAGGTCTTCGGGATAAAGATATTCCTGCACCACCGTTGAACAGGCTGGGGTAGGACGTGCCCCTGATATCGCGCATATGGGACGCTGCACCAAACCGTTAGGAAACTCGTTAGGAGTGGGAAATGTATTCGGTTCTCGGTGTTCGTGTAGATGTAACAAAATTCGACTCCACAGCGGTGCGGCTCCCGTGACCCCCGACACCTGATGCATGGGCGCACCGTCGAAATTGCCGACCCAAGTTGCAACGGTGTAATCAGTGGTGAAACCCACTGTCCAGGTATCGCGAAAATCGGAGGAGGTGCCTGTTTTGACCGCTGTTGGAAACGGCAAACTGAGCACGGAATCTACACCAAATGATCGCGCCCGGGCATGGCGATCGCTCAACATATCCGTAATCAGTGCCCAGGTTGCGTCTGTGTGTTCTGTGTAGCGAGATAAGCTCTCTCCTGCTTCAGTGCAGACGCGATTAATCGCGCCTCTTCCACCCTGACATGCCAACATCCGATACGCATGCGCCAACTCCCACAAATTGACCTCACCACTGCCCAACGTTAACCCCAATCCGTAGTGTTCTGGAGGATGGGTCAAATGCTTAAACCCCAGTTCGTGTAACCGTTCCAGAAATGAAGCGACTCCCACTTGTTCTAACACTCGCACCGCAGGCACATTCAACGAATTAGCCAGAGCAATCCGCACCCGCACCGGCCCTTGAAACGTCTCACTATAATCAGTGGGGCTATAGAGCCGCGCTCCAGGAATGGCGTAGTAAGTGGGGACATCTGCCAAGATCGTGTTGGGGCGAATCACTCGCTTCTCTAAAGCCAGTTCATAGAGAAACGGCTTGAGAGTCGAACCCGGTTGACGCAAGGCTTGAACGCCATCGTTGCGCCCCATTTGAGCATCCAAAAAATAATCGGTAGAGCCGACATACGCCAACACCTCTCCCGAATGGTTATCGAGCACGATCGCGGCTGCCTGATGCACGTTATTGGCGGCCAACGACTGAATGACTTGCTTCACCTGCGCCTCGACAAACTGTTGCAGAGGCAGATCCAATGTTGTGCGAATTTGAGATGGGTGATCTGTCGGCAACTGATCCGCCAACCAAAACAGATAATGCGGAGCCGCGACAATGCCCTGTTCTCGGGGTTGTAGGGCGATCGCTCCACTGCCTGCCCGATCAGCTTGTGCCGGAGTGATGTAACCATCCTCTACCATTCGTGCCAACACATATCCCTGCCGTTGCCGCAACGGAATTAACCGGGTATAAGGGTTGAGGTTATTGGGGTCATTGGGCAACCCTGCCAACAAACTCGCTTGAGCGATCGTCAGATCTCGCGCTGGTAAGCCAAAGTAAACGCGTGCTGCTGCTTCTACCCCATAGATATTGCCGCCCATTGGCAAACGGTTGACATACGCTTGCAAAATCTCATCCTTGCTCATACCCGCTGCCAGTCGCCATGCCAGCCAGACTTCTTGAGCCTTGCCCCACAGCGTTACGGGAGTCGGTTCTAGCATTCGCGCCAGTTGCATCGTAATCGTTGAAGCACCGCTAACAATGTGACGCGCCTGAATTGCTTCTGCGATCGCCCGTCCCACTGCCCACCAATCCACGGCTCCATGCTGATAAAACCGCTTGTCTTCAGCGGCAATCATAGCATAGAGGAAATGAGGCGAGACCTGATCGAGTGGAACAACTGTTGTGTGCTCTTGGTCGCGGGTGAGAAGAGTTCCCAGTAATGAACCGTGGCGATCGCGAAAAGTCACTGCCTGGTCATCTTGGGCAATATCGGTTGCGCGAATTGGAGCCAAATAGGGGAGCGATCGCACAGTTAGCCCCAACAGCACAATCACCAGAAGAAGTCGCACTCCTCCCCGTTGCCAGCGATTGAGCTTACGCCAAATTCGGTGTCCCAAAGTCCAGTTCATAACCAATAGAATTGTCTACTACCCAATTATGAGTGGCGCAATGGGGCGATCGCTTTGAATGTAATGAAGCTCTTAACCTTGCGTATCAGTTTGACTCTAATTGGGTAAATACTCAGAATTCAATGCTTGCTCAACTGTATAAGGGCAATCCAAGGAAAATGTTTCTAACGGTAACTCTGTTTCATCTGCCGCCTGCTCACGAGCATTGATATAACATTCAGTGAATATCTCTTGGAGATAGGGCAATAAGCTTGGTGAGTCTTTTAAGTCCTCATTGACACGCCTGCGATGTTCTCGAATGCTGCCTCGCCAACTCCCTCCACGACCGTCTAGTTGATATTGCCACTTTAGTAAATGCAGCAGAATCACTACGAGGTTGCTCTTCAGGCTTTTCCGCTCACGGCGAGACATATCTTCAACTTCTTCAATCAAATTTGCCCAATCAACCGAAGCATAGTCCTTTGTCCGCAATTGCTCGGCAGTAGCCTCAACCCAACGGATAAAGTCGGCTTCATACAGGCTCTTTTGGCTGGCTTGCAGTTCCGTTGACATGGTTCTGTCTCCTGCATTTCATGGTTGCTTTATTGTATTTCAACCTTGGAGAGTGCGGGGCTATTCTCTAGTAGGGCGATCGCCAGATGCATTCAAGAGGCTGATGCTAGAATTCTTGTAGATTTCTTACTGTTGCTTCCCTAACTTCAATGGAAATAACCCGTTTATCCAATGAGGGACAAGTAACCATCCCAAAAGCCTTACGAACTGCTCATCACTGGGAAGCAGGGCAAGAACTGGTTGCTATCAATGTCGGTGATGGTATTCTGCTAAAGCCTAAAAAGCCTTTTGCAGAGACGACCTTAGCTCAAGTTGCAGGATGCTTGAGATATCAAGGAAAACCAAAGAGCTTAGATGAACTAGATGATGCAATTCGCCAGGGAGTAATGGAGCAGTGGTGCGATCGCAGTTGATACAAACATTGTTGTACGTCTGCTAACCCAAGACGACGAGCGGCAATATAACAGAAGTTTGAAACTGTTTCAAGAACACGATATCTTTATTCCCGACACAGTCATTCTTGAAACGGAATGGGTTCTACGGTTTGCTTACAAATTTAGACCCGATGAAATTTGTACAGCCTTGAGAAATCTTTTAGGTTTACCTAATGTTCAAGTTTCAAATGGAAGTTTGATAGTACAAACTTTACAATGGCATGAGAACGGTTTAGATTTTGCTGATGCGATTCATTTGGCACAGAGCCAAAATTGCTCTGCAATGTATACTTTTGATACTAAGTTTGTAAATCGATCTCAAGGACTGACTGAGTGTGAGGTTCGGCAACCTTAGATTTCTACTTTTAACATCGCGATTGGGGCATGAACTGGGCGATCGCCTTAATTCCAAAACATTCACCATCAGTTAAGCTAAGCCATACAAAGTTATGAACCAGGTGACGAATCGTTGAGCATTAGGATGATTTGGATTCAGGATACGCTCCATAATCGCCTGATGAAGTTGTCGTCCTGGAGGATTTTGCCAAGCCAACCAAGTGTAAATATTAGCCTTGTCTAGCTGAAAATCTGTCAATAGCGCACCTTTGTTTTTTGCCTCTTGCACTACTGCTTGAGCAAACTGCCAAAGTGCTTCGCTCTCGGTTGGGATCATACATGTTAAAAAGGTTTCCAACATACCACTTATTTTGTTATCAGGCATGATCCAAACACCAAACTTGATGCCATTGGGCGTGGTATGTATTAACCCATCTTCAGGTAAATCTTCTGGAATATCAGGAATACTTCTTAAGCTGGCATTTCTAATACTTTGCCACCGTCCTAAAGGATTTTCGTCTGCATCAAGCATAATACCCAACGTAGTAAGCCCAGATGCTTGTAGTTCAGTTGAAATTACATCTGGATCTACTAATCTTTGATAACCATCATAATCACGAATAAATACAATTGGGTTTTTTCGTGTGCCCCAATTAATACCATTTGCCTCAATCAATTGTGGTATTACACGAACATCCTGCTTGCCTTCGACAAGAAGAATCCTTGGATGAGTATCAGCCATGCTCTACCGCACCTCAATCCCTCGTTCAGCGGCAATGACTACTTGACGTTCAGTAAAGACTACACTGTTTGGTTTACCTTTCTCAATTCGTTGAATTGTAATGCCTTCCTCACTTGGGCTTTTAGTATTTGCGATCGCTGCTAGGCTTGTCCAGCAATCACTGTTGTGGGTAGTTGCAAAAACTTGAACGTTGAGTCGTTTGGCTGTCTCCCAAACTAATTTCCACATATCTGACATTGCACTAAAGTGCAGCCCAGTATCAATCTCATCAACGAGTAAAACACCATTTCTTGCATTTACAATGGCTAAAGTTAGTCCTAGCATTCGCCATATCCCATCACCCATACTACCGATAGGGATACGTTGATCTCCATTAGTAAGTCGTACTACGAAGCCACCACGTGAGCCGAATCTATTTCTTTCAGAACTAACTGATGCAATACGATCAATACTTGGCTCAATGGTTTGAAGTGCTTCTGTAATTAAATCTTCCTCTGGAGTTAAAACAACTTGGTCAAATAACTCGATCATTTTCTCAGCAGTCAAAGAGGAAGTAGTTAGAAATTGTGTCTTTGTTCCTGCACTTCTAAAATCTCTACGAATCCGTCTTACATAATCTAACGGTAAACCTTCTTTTGAAGACAAAGGTAACTTTACATCTTCACTCTCTTGCCCTAACCATTTAACGACTAACACAAGCTCTTGTAAATCCTCAAACAAACTAAGCTGCCCTGTGTGTTCTAGAGATACAGTTATTCCTTCTCCACTATCATGATTGCTACTAAAAATTGAGAACTTACTATCTACGTCAATTAAATGCCCATAAAAAAGATGACGAATGTCTAACTCACGTCCACCGTTACGTTCATCATTAAAGATATATTCACCTCGACTAATCATTACTTCCCGTAATGATTCGAGATTAGAGTGAGAAGTCAGCAATTGAACGGCTTCTAGGATTGACGTTTTGCCACTATTGTTAGTCCCAACCAGCAGGTTTAATCTACCAAGCTGTTGAAGCTCAAATGCTTGGAAACACCGGAAGTTTTCAATTCTGAGTGACCTCAGCATAGTTGATAAAAGGTGTGGTTTTATGGGTGTGTAGTATAACAATAAGCGATATTACGGTTACTCGGCACATTCTTCTCAATCTGTGCTAAATAAGCTTAGGCGATCGCCCCTACTCTAACAATCTATCAACTACTAACTCGGCACTCACCTTTAATGCGTTGACAAATGAAGGGAACTAGAAGTAATGGCTGTGGTCTTTTCAGGTTGAGCCTTAAAAGTAAGTATATTTGGCTCTTAACCAAGAGATTTTAGCAGCGATACTAATCTAGATTTTTCAACGACATATACTTTTTGTAACTTGCCAATGGGAACTGAAACCTTAGCATTAGAAAAAGCTACCACTGGAGTGACAAAATTTAAGTTCTTTTGTGTCCTGACCTGTAATGCTTGTTTCATGGCTTGGGCTAAAAAGTTCTTCTCAAAGGGATAAGTTGTGTTTCCCATTCGACGATATAACTGCTCTCCATCAGTTGTTACTTCACCCTTATGGGATTTGACATCAATCACATAGGCTTTGTTTTGAGGAGAAATGCAAACGATATCAGCATCGCCCAATCCCCTGCCTAAATGCATTCCATATTCAATGCGCCAGCCTTGATGTTCTAGCTGCACCATTTCTTGAGCAGTGGCTTCCTCTCCTTTTGCCCCTTGAGTGGCACGATTAGCCCGTTTCCACAAAAGAACACCATTGGCGACCAACCCTAAAGCAGCCACGATGAACACGGCATAAAAGATCGGGGGCAAATTTAAGGAGGGTTGTGGTTGAGTAGCATTGAGGGAGGAAACTTGGCTCAAAAAATTCTCAAACGTCTTAACTATGAGGAAGGGAAAGACGAGGGCTAACCCTGCTGCGGCAAAGGAAGCGATCGCTTTTATTCGTCTTTTGAGTGCCAGTTCACGAATATTTTGTCCCGCTTTTCGGACGGTTTTTGGCATAAGGACTTACTCAGGTTGCTGATTAGTTGCCCAATCAGAGTACCCAGAAGTATTTTTCAACCAACTTACGTAGGGTTCCGCCCAATATGCCCCTTTTCTGGCTTCTCTGCTTCTCCTTCCTATTTACGGTAATGGCAACCGGGGGCGATCGCTGAAGTCAGGCAACGCTACAGGGTTCTTTTCCAACTGTTCCAAAACAAGTTGAATCGCTGTGTCGAGTTGGGGGTCTTTGCCCTGTGCCCAGTCTTGAGGGGCGATGTCGATTTCGATGTCAGGGTCGGTGCCATAGTTCTCAACGCCCCAACCGACATCTTGAAACCAGAAAGAATATTCAGGTTGGGTGACAATGCTGTGATCGACCAGGGTGTGTTGGGGAAAGATGCCAATCACGCCCCCCCAAGTGCGTTTGCCGATCAAGGTGCCCACGCCCATGAGTTTAAAGCAGTGACTAAAGATGTCTCCGTCAGAGCCTGCGTGTTCGTTGGCGATCGCCACCATTGGCCCCAACACCGAATCAGCAGGATAGGGTTCGGGTTGCCCCCACCGCGAGATGTTATAGCCGATCCGCTGTCGTGCCAACTTTTCTAAAATCAACTGTGAGACGTGTCCGCCACCGTTGTAGCGCACATCGACAATTAACCCTGGTTTGTGAACTTCTGCTAGGTAATAGCGGTGAAATTCGGCGTAGCCTTTGGGCCCCATATCAGGAATGTGGACATAGCCAATTCTGCCGTTGGTGGCTTCGTTAACGAGTCGATGGTTGTGTTCCACCCATTCTCGATAGCGGGCTTGCGTCTCGTCTGCCAGCGTTTCTACAGTAACGCTGTGGGGAGTCTCTGACCCAACTTTGAGAAAGGTCAAATTTACCTCGGCATGTGCCTGGTGGACGAGTAACGCTTGCGGGCAACGGTAGCGATTGACGCGGCGTCCAGCTACAGCCAACAACACATCCCCGACTTGCAGGTTTAGCCCAACTTGATTAAGTGGCGAGTCAGAGTCATCACTCCAGCCATCACCTCGAACAATGTGCTGAACTTGGTAAGCGTCATGCTCAGCGTCATAGACAAAATCTGCTCCCAAAAAGCCCAATCGATAATCGGGTTCTCTGCGATAGTCACCCCCCATTTCATAGGCGTGAGAGGTGCCCAATTCGCCTTGCATTTCCCAAATCAGGTCAGAAAATTCAGAACGGGTTGTCACTTTTTCTAACAATGGGGCGTAGCGATCATAGACGTGATCCCAATCCACGCCAGACATATCTGCTGTCCAAAACTGTTCGTGTTGCAGTCGCCAAATTTCTCGAAACATCTGCTGCCACTCTTGCAACGGCACCACTGAAGGACGAACTCGTTTGAGATCAAGCCAACCTGTTTTACGACAAGGTTTTGGGTCGCCTTTGCCTTTGCCGTTATCGAGGGGGGCGATCGCACACACTCTTAAACGGTTGCCAGAGCGATAAATCAGCGTGCCATCTTTGGAGACTTTAAAGCTAGTAACCTCATTTGCAACCCGGTCTTGTTTTTGTTCTGCAAAGTCATACATGTCAATGACAGCGTTTGCTTCTGGGTCAGAGTCTCCCCATCCGCTGCGACCGAGGCTTCCTTGAATAGGAATGGAGCTAAATAACACCTTGCCTTTAACTCCAATAATCTGGCGATAGCGTCCCTCTGCTACGGGAAAGCCGACGATGCGATGCTCGATGCCGTCAAAATCAATGGCGATTGGTTTGGGCTGAGGTTTGTCTGCTTCTGGTTCTTTGGGTTCGCCTGTTTCAGAATTTATATCTTCAGGATTTGTATCACCACGCGCGGCTGAAGCGGCAAAATCTGCACCTGTCTCAGATTTGCTGTTGGATCCGTTTTTGCCATTGGCACTAAACGACTGAGGCACGGGAATAAACGGAGAGGGCGTATCCTTTTGTAGGGTGATCAAAAAAGGACGCATCCCCATTGGGAAGCCTAAATCAAAGTAGATGCTGTCATAGACGGGATTAAACTCTCGCACTGAAAGAAAGTAGAGAAACTTGCCCTCTGGGTCAAAGCTGGGTTCTACATCTCGAAAACGAGGAGGTGTGAGACGATGCACCGTACCATCCTGTACTCGACACAATTTGATGGAGAAGGTTTGTGGCGTTTCAGCGCAACTATAGGCCACCCACTGACCATCAGGTGACCAGCAAAATCCGGCAATACGCTGATAGGGGCTGCGATCGAGGACTCGGCTCTGACGTGTTTCTAAATCAACCCAAAGCAGTTCATGGCGATGGTTAGAGAGCACTACCTGATCGGCAACAGGGGATACTTCCAAATCAGTCGATCGCCCCAGGTCTAATCCATCCAGTCGCTCAGATGGAAAGTCTGTGTCAGTGTTAAAGATCTCCAATGCCTCGACACCCGCGCGATCGGTAATGGTGACAAAGCGTTTCTGATCATTGAGCCAGCGGGTGAGGCGATAGCGTCCCTCGTCAGGTTGCCCCAGTTGCAGCACGGCTCCTTCCCAATTGCCAAAGTAAAAACTTTTGCCCCGTGTGGTGATTAGGGTCGAGTGGCTTTCGGGATGCAAGTTATAGTCTTCTAGATAGCGACCTGCATCAACAAATTTGCGTTGACGTTGCACCTGAGGGCTATGGAACTCGACCTCAATTTTTTGAGTAGAGGTGAGTGTCGGGTCAAAGCAAAACAGCTCTCCCCCAGCATGATAGACCATTCGAGTACCGTCAGTTGAGGCATTGCGAACGTAATATTCTGTATGGTGTGTGTGACGCTGCACATCTTTACCCTGGGGTGTACAGGAGTAGAGGTTGCCAATTCCCTCATGGTCAGAGATGAAATAGATGCGATCGCCCACCCACATAGGAGTCGTCAGGTTGCCATTCAAACTGAGCAGTCGGTGGAAGGTGCCGCTGCCATCAGGGTCAATCCACAAAACACCTGCTGTGCCGCCACGATAGCGTTTCCAACGAGCCGGATCACCCGTGTTTCTGCCCAGTACGACCCCACCACTTGCCCCTAACGCGATGTGATGGGCTAATCCGTAGGGCAAGCGTTCTGGTAAGCCCCCCTCTGGGTTGATGGCGTAGAGATTAAAAATGCGCCGAAACGGTTGTGCCGCATTACTCGAAAACAAAATGGATTGACCATCTCGGCTCCAACCGACGACGACTGTTTGTGCTCCTAAAAAGGTTAACCGTTGCGCGACACCCCCCTCGGCAGGCAGACAGTACACCTCGGCATGTCCTTCCTCGCGCCCAATAAATGCCAGTCGGGTGCCATCTGGGGACAAATAAGGACGACTGACCTCACCCAAATTGGCCGTCAATCGAATCGCCATACCCCCCGTAGCAGGCACACTCCACAAATCATCTTCACAAACAAAAACAATGCGATCGCCATAAATCGTGGGAAACCGATAGTAACCTGCTTGTTTGCTCATGCACGTACTTCATTGACACAGCTTCAGGATCGCCATAATAAACCCAAAATTCTTTTCAACTGGTATCCCATAGATTTCTTTTAGAGAAGTGAAAAGTAGGCAACATTGGGGGGTGTTACCCCTCATATTGGCACGGTATTAGTCTCTTAATATAGGATTTTGAGCCTCTTTTTTAACTAAGTTGCTTAGCAGCAATTTGGGTTTTGGATGATAGTGATTGAAGTTTGGTTGATAACGTAATTGCTATTGCATCTATCTGAACCACCCCATGAGCAAAAAAAATGCCCTGCTAGTTGGAGTGAGTGAATATGCTTCTGGTCTAACGTCACTGCCTGGAGCTTCTAGGGATGTAGATGCAATCCAACGGATTCTCGATGATCCTGAGATGGGTGCGTTCGATCAAACGAAGGCTTTAAAAAACCCAGATCGTCAAACAATAGAACAAGCTATTGAAGCATTATTTTCTGAGTTAGATCGGGATGATTTGGGGCTTCTTTATTTTTCTGGACACAGCATCAAAGATGATACTGGCAATCTTTATCTAGCTACGCCCAATACACAGAAAAATACTTCTGGAAAGCTAATCATTACAACAGCGGTCGCAGCTAGTGCGATTCATACAATCATGAATCGGTCACATTCAAAGCGGCAAGTTGTAATTTTAGATTGCTGCTTTAGTGGTGCTTTTGCAGAAGGGATGCGAGCGAAAGATGATGGCTTTTTCTACTTCCCTCTGTCTTCGGTCTTGAAGTAAAGTAGGGTCTGGATTATCTTGACTCTCGGCTTCTGCCACCACGGTTTGATGAACTCTCCCACGTATTCCTTGCGCTCTCTCCTGCAATCTTTTGAAAAACGACCGATCCGGTTGTGGCTCTTTTCAATCGTCTGGGTGGGGTTGGCATGTGGCATTGCCTTTGTGTGGCAGTTGGGCACTACTGGGTTAGTGGATGAAACCGAGCCGTTGTTTGCTGAGGCGGCGCGACAAATGACTGTCACCGGAGATTGGGTGACACCTTATTTCAACGGGGCAACCCGCTTTGACAAACCGCCGCTGATTTATTGGCTAATGGCGATCGCCTATCACCTGATAGGTGTGAATGAATGGGCAGTACGCTTGCCCTCAGCCCTCTCAGCGATCGCCCTCACCGTATTTGGGTTCCTGACGCTTCAGCGGTTTGCCGTTTTGCCACAGTTTTCGGCTGATGCCGTTGAATCAACCCGACTGCAACCTCATCAACAGCGATGGCTGGTCGCTTGGATGGGTGCTGCATTGATGGCGTTTAATCTGCAAACGATTCTCTGGGCGAGGACGGGTGTGTCTGACATGCTCTTGAGTGGGTGTGTCGGGATGGCACTAATGGCGTTTTTTTGGGGCTATACAGAGCCATCTGACTCTCAGGCAAAGCCTCGTTGGTACTTGGCGTTTTATGGGCTGCTGGCGTTGGCGGTGTTGACTAAAGGGCCCATTGGGGTGGTATTGCCGGGGTTGGCGATCGCCCTATTTTTGGTCTACGTCGGTCAATTTCGAGCTGTGTTGCGAGAGATGCGGCTGTGGCAGGGAGCGTTGATCTTCTTGGGGTTGACACTGCCGTGGTATATCCTCGTGACGTTAGCAAATGGCGATGCTTTTATCGATGCCTTTTTTGGCTATCACAACTTTCAGCGATTTACCCGGGCAGTCAATAACCACAAAGCACCCTGGTTCTTCTATTTCGGTGTGGTGTTAGTGGGGTTTGCCCCCTGGTCGATTTATTTGCCAGCGGCGATCGCACGGTTGCGGGTTTGGCGATCATCTTACTGGCGACAACAGCCTCGCACGGCTCATTTAAGTGTGTTTGCGCTGAGTTGGTTTATAGCTGTGTTTGGCTTCTTTACGATTGCTGAAACCAAGCTTCCTAGCTATGTCCTTCCCCTCATTCCAGCGGCAGCGATGTTGGTGGCGATGCTGTGGGGCGAAGCAATGGGACGTTTACACCTGAGTCGGGGAGTGTGGATTAGCAGCCTGTTCACGATTGGGTTTTTGGCAATTTTGGCAGTTGGCATTGCCGTTAGTCCTCAATGGTTGTCGGGCGATCCGGCAATGCCAAATTTTCCAGCGATCGCGCAGCAGTCGGGCATCCTCATCGGGGGGGCTGTGATTTTGGCGATCGCGGCACTAGTCCAACTGATCCTCCTGTTGCGGCAGCAGGGGCGGTGGCTGTGGTTAGTAAACATTGCGGCGATCGCTCTGTTCATGTTGTTCACAGCGATGCCGTTTATGAGTTTGATTGATGCTCAACGACAACTTCCCCTACGACAACTAGCGGCGATCGCGATCCAGCAAAAGCAACCAACCGAGCAGCTGATTATGGTTGGCTTTCCCAAACCCAGCTTGGTGTTTTACACCCAGTTACCCATCACCTATGTGATCCACACCGAAAATCTAGCGACCTGGTTGCGTCGTCCCTACCGATTTCGCCGCAATGTCCCAACCTCAGTTTTGGTGGTGGGGTTGCCTCGCAAGTTGAAGGAATTGAACTTGCAACCAGACGAATTTACCACTCTTCAACAATCCGGTGCCTATGAGTTGATTCGGGTAAAGCAACCGTTAGAGTAAAGAGATTGCTATAGCAATCCCAAATGGGTTGTGAGAGGCGCACTCTGGAGGAGTGCGCCTCTCACAACCTGCCAATCTCATAACTCATTTAGGATCGCTATATGGAGAAATTGGTGTTGCTAAACAGAGATATGAATTGCCAATCAGCCCTCACCCTAACCTTCTCCTAAAGAGCGAGGGAACCAGATTTTAGCTCCCTTCTCCTTGAGGAGAAGGGCTGAGGATGAGGGAAATCATACTTGCATTCAGTACTCATTAAAAATGGCGGTTCTAGCTCAAAGTTGTGAGCAAATCTTGATGAGCTTTTTCCAAGGCTTCTGGTAGCTTGCTGGCATCGCGTCCTCCTGCCTGGGCAAAGTTCGGACGACCGCCACCGCCACCGCCACACAGCTTGGCGATCGCCCCAATAAATTTCCCTGCTTGCAGTCCTTTGTCGTTGACCCCTTTGCTAAAGGCAGCCACCAGACTGACTTTTTCGGGTTCGGGCACAGAACCTAACACGACTGCTCCGTCTCCCAGTTTTTGCAAGAGTCGTTCGGCAGCTGTTTTCAGAGAATCTGCATCGACCCCTTCCATATGGGCCACCAAAATCTTGAAGCCACCCACGGCTTCGGCCTGTTCAAGTAACTGATCTGACTTGGCGATCGCCAGTTCTGATTTGAGTTGCTCCAGTTGTTTTTGGGTTGTTTTCAACTCGGTTTGCAAGGAAGTAACCCGATCGAGCACTTCCTCTGGTTTCGCCTTAAAGCGATCGCTCAACTCTCGCACGACGCGATCGCGCACGTTGAGATATTCCAGCACGGCTGGACCTGCGACCCCTTCAATTCGCCGAATGCCTGCGGCTACTCCAGTTTCAGAAATGATTTTGAACAAGCCAATTTCAGCCGTGTTGCTGACGTGGGTGCCACCACACAACTCCATCGACACACCCGCGAAGTCGATCACCCGCACCTCATCGCCATATTTTTCACCAAACATAGCCGTGGCTCCTTTGGCTTTTGCCTCCGCGATCGGCATCACTTCGATGTGAGCTGTGTGAGCTTCGGCAATCCAGGTGTTGATCTGCTCTTCGATCTGCTCCAACTCTTCAGCGGTGAGTGCCCGTGAGAAGTTAAAGTCAAACCGCATCCGGTCAAAGGCGACCAGTGACCCCTGCTGGCTGATGTTGGGGTCAATCAATTGCTTGAGTGCGGCTTGCAACAGGTGTGTTGCGGTATGGTTTGCTTGGGCTCGACGCCGACACGACAGGTCGATCTGGGCTGTGACGCGATCGCCCAGGTTTAAGGTGCCCCGCTCAATTCGCCCAAAGTGAACGAAGATAGCCCCTTCCTTTTTGACATCTTCCACTCGAACGACCACATCAGCCCCTGAGAGATAGCCGCGATCGCCAACTTGTCCCCCAGATTCGGCATAAAAAGGGGTTTGATCGAGCGCAATTTGAACCGCGGTTCCCGCCTCAGCACTATCTACGGGTTGACCTGCCACCAGCAGCAACTTCACCTCGGCTGGACTGGATGCCTGGTTGTAGCCCAAAAAACTGGTTTCGTGTAAGTGCTCCGCTAATTTGTCGAGTGACCCCTGCACCGTCAGGTCGATGGTTTCGTGTGCCGCTTGCGATCGCTGTCGTTGTTGCTCCATCTCAGCTTCAAACCCAGCCGCATCTACGGTTAACCCTTTCTCTTCAGCAATTTCCTGGGTCAACTCCAACGGAAAGCCATAAGTGTCATAGAGAATGAAAGCATCGCGTCCCGAAATCTCTCCGGCTTTGCCGACTTTCGCCAAAATATCTGCCAACAGCTTTTCACCCCGATCGAGGGTTTCTAAGAACCGGGCTTCTTCAAGTTGCAACTCGGCTTTAATCGCCACTTCACGCTGACGCACATTGGGATAAGCTTCCTCGTTGAGGGCGATCGCTGTTTCTGCCACCTCAGTCATAAACGGGCGATCGATGCCAATCAGACGACCATGACGCACTGCCCGCCGAATCAACCGCCGCAGTACATAGCCCCGTCCTAAATTGGACGCCATAATACCATCGGCAATCATGTGCATGACCGCACGAACGTGATCGCCAATTACCTTGAGCGACACTTGGGTCGTCTCATCGGCTTTGAAGTAATCAATCCCTGCTAGACTGGCCGCCGTTTTGACAATCGGCAAGATCAGATCAGTCTCAAAGTTATTCGGCACCTTTTGCAAAATCTGGGTAATGCGCTCTAACCCCATGCCCGTATCAATATTTTGGGCTTGCAAGGGAGTGAGCTTACCATCAACATCCCGGTTGTATTGCATGAACACCAGGTTATAAAACTCAATGAAGCGCGTGTCGTCTTCTAAGTCGATGGTGTCATCGCCCCGCTCTGGGTGAAAGTCATAGTAAATCTCCGAACACGGCCCACAGGGACCCGTTGGCCCCGATACCCAAAAGTTATCGGCCTCATCCATGCGTTTGATGCGAGCAACAGGCACACCGATCTGGTCGCGCCAAATCGCAAATGCTTCGTCATCTTCCCGAAAAACACTGACAACCAACTGTTCGGCAGGCAACTGAAACACCTGAGTAGACAACTCCCATGCCCAAGCGATCGCCTTCTCTTTGAAATAATCGCCAAAGCTGAAGTTACCCAGCATCTCAAAAAAAGTCTGGTGTCTCGCCGTGCGACCCACATTCTCAATGTCGTTGGTGCGAATACATTTTTGTGAGCTAGTTGCTCGTTGAAATTCGGCAGTGCGCTGTCCCAAAAAGATGGGCTTAAACGGCAACATACCTGCGATCGTCAACAGTACGGTTGGGTCTTCAGGCACCAACGAAGCACTGGGCAAAATTTGATGCCCTCTGGCTGCATAAAAATCCAGGAATGTTTGTCGGATCTGAGCGCCGCTAAGGGGAGTGGACATGGAGTTTTTACTGAATTGCACGCTTATTCTATTCTCAATCATGCCGCAGGATTCGACAAAATCCGGTGATATCATCACCATTTAAGCAATTACGATCGTTCCAATCTGCCAATAAAGAGTTGGAAAGGTTACACGGTAAGGAATTCACCTCAATATGTGTGTAGCCAATCTAGACCTGGGTAAACTTGAGATACAAAATGCTTTACATCAAATTAAAGCCGGCAAAAACGGTTAAGTTTGTTGATATGGCTGAGGATCTCCAAAAAATAAATTTATCTTAACGAGATAAAAATTACTACAGCAAGCTCCTTCGCTATCAATGGATGCTTCTATTCTTCTTGTTGGGTGCGAGCTCTTTCTCGCGACTATTCTTGAACCTATTCGTGATATCACCGCCTCTACCATCGAAGTTGCTAGCAATCCTGCGGAAGCAGTACCTCTGATTCAGGCTCAACAACCTGATTTATTGATATTGCAAGCCAATCAACCGGACAGTTTTGCTTTGTGCCATCAAATTAAAGAACAAAGTCGCTTGTCGTGGATTTACTGCATCGTTCTAGAAGATTGTAAGTTTGAGGTCGATCCAACGCTTCAGATGCAGCGATCGCTTGAAAGCGAAATTAAGGCCCTTGATGCTGGAGCCGATGCTTATCTGTTAACCCAATTTCCTCAATTCGCGTCTCAATTATCTCAACTTGAGACGCAAAAGCCATTTATTCGACTGTTGCAAGCGCATGTTCAGGTTGGGTTGCGGCGCGTTCACAATCATCGAGAGCTCATGCGAGCTAATGATGTGTTGTCGGCGATCGCCCTGTCTGACCCACTCACCGAGTTAAATAATCGCCGCGCTTTTGAATGGGAGTTGCCCCGTCAAATCAACAATGCCCGTTCACGCGATCTGCCCATCAGCTTGATGATGTTGGATGTAGATTTTTTCAAGACTATTAACGACACCTATGGGCATCTTGTGGGCGATCGTGCCCTGCAACTCATTGCCACTCGTCTACGCCACAACTTGCGATTTTATGACACGCCTTTTCGCTATGGCGGCGAAGAATTTGTCATTATTCTCAGTGAAACAGATTGCACTGAAGCTAACCTCGTTGCTCGTCGGCTCTGCCGTCTGATTGCGGAGCAACCTTTTGTCATTGATGAAACTCTCGATCTGCGCATCACCGTCAGTGCTGGAACGGCTTCTCTCCTCCCAGACGATGATGTCAGGGGCACTAGCATGCTAAGACGGGCTGATCACAATCTTCTCACTGCTAAATCGCAAGGACGCAATCGGGTTGTGAGTTGTTGATCAGCCCATAAGGGATAAAGGTTAAGAATGAAGGCTAGTTGATAAACGAAGGGTTTGATCCCCACTGAAAAAGGTATGCGGGCACAATGCCCGCACTAGCCCGAATGTTGCACCCACCTGTTGAACCTACGTCATGAAGATGCGCCATGAAGATGTGCCATGAAGGTGGGTTGGACAATCCGGGCTTACCTGTCACGTCTGATGGATCTTTGAGTGTTCATCCGTTAGCTTTTCTGATTTCAAACCAATTCTGGATATGCCAATGCTCTTTGGCGCATTTGCACTCCTAGATCAGGTTTGTCAGTAATGATCCCCTCTATGCGGGGGTCTGTCAGCAACCGCTCCATCACAGGGGCTTCGTTTACTGTCCAGACCCAGATAGGCATGTTTCCGGTGACGACTCTAGAGAGCAGATCGGTTTCTAAAAGCTCCCAATGAGGGGCAATAAAATCAGCTCTCATTTCTCGAATGCGATCGCTCACGGACTTAGAATTAAACCAAAATGAGCGGCAGAAATCTACCGTTCCATAACCAAATAAAAACCCCGTCTTAATGTCGGGGTAAAGGCGTTTGACGGTGTTGATGGCGAAGGGGTGAAACGAGGTGATGACAAATTTGTCTCTAGGAAAGTGGTGTGATAGCAGCTCAACGACTCGTTTTTCGTAACCTGCCTCTTTTAGCTCTACATCGAGCCGCACCCGACCTTGACATAGGGCGATCGCCTCTTCCAGGGTTGGAATATCGGGATCGACCGCTCGAATTTGAGCATAGGTTAATTGACGAATCGGTTTTTGATTGATTTCAGCATCGTGATGAATGATTAACACTCGATCACGGGTGCGTCTGATATCGAACTCGACCATATCTGCACCAAGGGCGATCGCCTTGTCAAAAGAAATCAGGGTGTTTTCCTTTGTGTAGGCGGATGCTCCTCGGTGAGCAATAATCAGTGGTTGCATACTCCTCACTACTCCTCATCGTGCCCACTGCTGCAAACTGTAGGGGCAAATTTGCTCAATGTCTACCCAAGTCAGGTTTCCCTTCTGCGCAAATTTGTTACCGTTTATGTGTTGCGATCAGGCATCAGTATGGAAAAACGAACCTTGGGTAAATCAGGAATCGCAATCACTCCAATCATTATGGGCACCTGGCAGGCGGGTAAAGGGGGTTGGGTTGGGATCGAAGATGATGACATTATCAGTGCTCTAAAAGCTGCGTTTGATGCTGGAATTACCACTTTTGATACCGCCGAAGTTTACGGAAATGGGTATTCAGAGCAGATTGTGGCAAAGGCGTTAAGCGATGTGCGCGACCAAGTCGTGCTTGCTACCAAAGTGTTTGCCAATCATTTGAAATATGACCAGGTGTTAGAGGCGTGCGATCGCTCCTTGCAGCACTTAAACACCGAGTATATCGACCTTTATCAAATCCACTGGCCTGCTGGCAGCTTTAACAATGAGCTAGTGCCTATTGGGGAAACGATGGAAGCTCTTAACAAACTCCAGGATCAAGGCAAAATTCGGGCGATCGGGGTTTCTAACTTCTCTGGCAACCAACTCGCTGAAGCCTCGCAATATGGACAGATTGCTAGCCTGCAACCGCCCTATAACCTGTTTTGGCGTGGTGTTGAAACGGATGCAATGCCCTACTGCGTTGAGAACAATATCTCAATTTTGGCTTACTCACCGCTGGCACAAGGATTGTTGACAGGCAAGTTTAAACCCGATCACCAGTTTCAAGAAGGCGACGTTCGGGCTAAAAACAAACTCTTTAAGGGACAAAACTATGAGCGGGCACAGGCCGCTCTGAGCCGTTTACGTCCTATCGCCGAGCGGCATCAATGCACCCTGGCGCAACTGGCTTTAGCATGGCTAATTGCTCAGCCTCAGACCTGTGCGATCGCCGGAGCACGCAACGCTGAGCAAGCCCTGCAAAATGTTAAGGCCGCAGATATTAACCTCTCCTCTGATGATTTAGCAGAGATTAGCGCGATCGGGCGTACCGTCACTGATCATTTAGATAGCAATCCCGTCATGTGGGAGTTTGCAGCGTAAGAACCCATGCATATCGATCGCCTCGATCATCTTGTGTTAACCGTTCAAGATATCCCAGCCACCTGCGATTTTTATACTCGGGCATTGGGGATGCAGGTTGTTACTTTTGGGGGCGATCGCAAAGCTCTACAATTTGGGCAACACAAAATTAATCTGCACCAGGTCGGCAAAGAGTTTGAACCCAAAGCGTTGTATCCCACATCGGGATCAGCCGATTTGTGTTTCATCACGGCCACTCCGCTAGAGCAAGTAGTAGAGCATCTTCAGTCGTTGGGAATTGTCATCGAGCAGGGAATTGTCACCCGCACTGGGGCTTTAGGGGCGATCGCTTCCCTCTATATTCGCGATCCCGATGGCAATCTGCTAGAAATTTCCAATGCCATAAACGATTTTCAGTAAGCTTTAACAAAACCAGCAATATCTGTCTTTTGTATCCTCGCAATCCCATTTCTAGAAATTTGGGCTACCCATGAATATTGTTGCAGGGACGTTTCGCAAAATGCCCCTGCGAAGTCATGTGCCGCAAAGTCAATTTAAATGGGTATAAAAGGCACGTTTGAGACCAAACACCAAGTCAAATATCTCTAGACCGATTGATTCTCATTCCATTGGATGAATCAGCCAGGTGAAGTGTGTTATTAAGTGCGATGGGTATTCTAAGAATGTGAGTAGAAAAAGCTTTCACTCACATACTGAATCGCTTTAGAGGTCATTCAAATGGCAACCTATGAACAGCGGATGAATGGAATTCATCCGACTCAAAAACCGGAATCTCTCTTCAATCCGGCAAAACAGGTCAAATCCATCGGTTCTGCGGCGTTGTCAGTTCTTAAGACCCTCGGACAACAGCTCCTCGCTTTTTTATCGCACGGTTCTGAACTTCAGATTTGGCAGACCCAAAATCGGTCGGGTGAGGCTTGGTGGAATGTGTACGATCCAATCACTCAACAAACCGTTCGCTTGCTCTCGGAAATGGAAGTGCGAATTTGGATTGAGCAACGTTACCGTGGCAATGCTGACTCTCGCTCATGAATCTTGATCAGCATCACCCATCTTGCTGAACAAACCCCTGGCAGTGCTGGGGGTTTATTGCTCTATTTAACCTGTGCTTTAGCAACGATGGGGAAAAGTTATGTCATTCTGGATCTACTCCAATTTGCACACATAACGCTCAAATCGCCGGGTTCGATCGCATTGAAAGCACCGTAACGCGCGATGCGTCAAGTTTTTACAGGCAGGACAGACAGATGGACGATAAGTTAATGTTAATGATCCCTGGTCCGACCCCAGTACCAGAACAAGTTTTACGCGCCCTTGCCAAACACCCTATTGGTCACCGCAGTGGCGACTTTAGCAAGGTCATCGCTGAGGTAACTGAGGGATTAAAGTGGCTACACCAGACCCAAAATGATGTGTTGATTCTCGCGGCTAGTGGCACCGGAGCTATGGAAGCAGGCATCATCAATTTCCTCAGTCCGGGCGATCGCGTCTTAGTGGGCAACAACGGCAAGTTTGGCGATCGCTGGGCAAAGGTCTGTCAAGCCTACAGCTATGCGGTTGAGCAAGTCACGGCTGAATGGGGTAAACCCCTTGATCCCGAAGAGTTTCGAGCACAGCTAGAAGCAGACACCGACAAACAAATCAAAGCTGTGATTGTAACCCACAGCGAAACCTCGACTGGGGTGCTAAACGATCTACAAACCATTAGCCGTTATGTCAACGCTCACGGTGCGTTGATGATTGTCGATGCCGTCACCAGTTTGGGGGCGATTAGCGTACCGATGGATGAGTGGGGTCTAGACGTCATTGGCTCTGGTTCACAGAAGGGTTTTATGCTGCCTCCTGGTTTGGGTTTTGTGGCAGTCAGCGCAAAAGCTTGGGACGCTTACGCCACCGCTAAATCTCCTCGGTTTTATCTAGACTTGGGCAAATATCGCAAAGAAGCGGCTAAAAACAGTAGCCCCTTTACTCCTCCAGTCAACATGTTCTTTGGGCTGCAAGTTGCTTTACAAATGATGCAAAAAGAGGGGTTAGACAAGATCTTTGCGCGACACGATCGGCAGATGCGAGCCACTCGTGCTGCAATGAAGGCATTGGGTTTACCGCTATTTACCGCTGACTCAGTGGGTAGCCCTGCAATTACAGCCGTCGCCCCTGTAGATGTCGATGCTGAGCAGATTCGCTCTATCATGCGCAAGCGGTTTGATATTGCTCTAGCGGGTGGGCAAGACCATCTCAGTGGCAAGATTTTTCGGATTGGGCATTTGGGCTTTGTCAGCGATCGCGACATTTTGACAGCAGTGGGAGCACTTGAAGCTACCCTGCAAGAGTTGGGCTATCCCCATGCCACCTTGGGGTCTGGTACAACAGCCGCAGCTCAAGTCTTGACTCAATCCTAACTGTGTTAGCTTCTTACAACCCATTTGGGATTGCTGTAGTTATACTCCTTCTCCAAATTCGAGCGACTGATCAGGCTGCCTTCGACTGCGCTCGGTCAGCGTCCCCTGAGTGTAGTCGAAGGGGACATCTGTAGGACTCCTTTAAGGAATTGGTATTAGTTCCTCAGTCCTCTAAATTCTTCAGAATTGGGGGACTTTGCGTGATTGGGGGGCTTTGAGTGGTCGTTAAGGGGGGACTGATCCGATGCATATGCATTGGTATCAAGGCGAAATGCGAATTTGGCTCAACTAAAATGCGGGTCGCTAGAGTCTCTGGCTTTGCCGGACTCAAGGGAGAATTTCTGAGTGCCTGGTATAAAGGTGGATTGGGCGATCGCCCCTTAAATGCAAAAGAGCGAGTCTTGATTGACTCGCTCTTTTGTTCTTGAAATTGAAGATATTCGTTATTCCGAGGCGTTTATTTCGTTGTCGTATCACATCAGCAATAATGTGCAGCCGACTAAACATCAAGGGTTACTCCTGGAAATGAGGACTTTAAGCCGTTTCTAGCCAATCGTAAATGCGATCGAGCTGCTCTAACGTAACCAAGCCATATTGCCACAAGATCATCGGCAACGGTCCGGGGTCGTGCTCAAGATGCCGGAGTGCGATCGCGATCTGAGGTGGTGAAATTGCCAACTCATCTTGAAGAAACTGAATAAAGCGAGAGTGTTTTGCGGGCGTCATTATTGATACTCACCTCCTGAGGGAGTTCATTTATTGTTTGTCATTAAACATGGCTCATCATTGACCTATTGTGGGGTACTCAAACTCCCTACGTAGGAAATAAGAGCCACTCTTTGATCTGTCCTTTAGTCAGTCAGGTTTCTTTGTACTTCACTAAAGACAGTCAACCTGCAACAGTAACCAAGAGTTTCTTCTAATAAACAGATAATTGTTTCCGTTGAAACCTATCTATTGGTTAGGATTTTAGACAGATCTGCAATTGGTTAGAGAGCCATCTGTAAATCAGCTTTTTTCTTAACTCATCTCACAGGATTTATGGTCATTGAGTTAACCTTTGACGCTCTCTCGTTTGACGAGTCAAACCAGGGTGAGAGATGAGCTTGAATCAACAGCGTTACGCCTTATTAAACTGTGAACGCTGACTTTAACCTTCCGCAAGAGTACCCCTTTTTTTAAACGGTGCTTGAAAGCATACTCGTAAAATTAAGGAGGTTTTCTAGGGGTTTTGTAAAGCTGTCTGTCTCTTAAGTCACATCCGGAAAGCTAGATTAACAAATCCTCAAGACATGTGTATAGTCTTTCCTTGATAAATTTACAGAAGTTTCTAATAACTTTTGTAAAAGTAAAAGCGATCGCTATGGGCTTGACCCCATTTCTAAAAATTTGGGCTACTCATCAATATCCTCTCAGGGACGTTTCGCAAACTGCCCCTGCGCTGTGACTGTTGCTGGTTGAATTGGCGTGAGTGGTGCGGCGACCCCTTTTACTGGGTTGCGTTTTAGTCAGGTGTTGTTTGATTAAAACGAAGATGGAACAGCAGAGGAACTTGTCGGTAAAGAGCGAATTGTGATGCGATCGCCCACTTGTAGCCCTAAATCAGCAGCTCGTCCGGCCCGCAGCTCGATCACCTGATTAACAGGAACGCCCGACTCATACAACGGACAGGTGGGTGTCGTGCAAGGAGTTGCATTCGCGGCGATCGCCTTGACCTCTCCATTGAGCAAAAACACCATATCAAGCGGGATCAGTGTGTTTCTCATCCAAAACTGAGCCGGACGGGGAAACGCAAAAGAAAACAACATGCCCCGATCGTCTGCCAACTCTCGACGAAACATCAGCCCCATTGCTTGTTGTTCTGGAGTCAGTGCCACTTCGAGTTGAATGCGCTGACCTCTGACCTCGGCTTCTGCGGTAATAGGCAACATCTGTCCTGAACCGATTTGTGACTCTAATCGAGGCGTTGGGGTCACCTCACGGGGCGCATCTGTGCTGCTAGTGGTATTGGGAGTGGATGAGGTGCATGCTAGCAGCAGAAGGCCGAGTCCAAGGGTAATTCCAAACAGATGGAGACGAGTCTGTAAAGACGGAAGAAACGGTTGAAGGGTCATGCGGGTAAGACGAGGAGTAAAGGGGGTTGAAGTTAGGACGGATCTCGTTGCCAACAGGTTTCGTGATCTCTAACTCATATCACACACCCTGAAAGAACGCTTCAGCACTATTTTAGATAGGGTTGGTGCAATTGGGTAAGGCATTGCTAGTTGCTATTAGCTTTCCCGGAGCACATAGCCCACGCCTCGTACCGTTTGAATTAACCGCTTCTCGCCTTCATCTTCAATCTTGAGACGCAGATAGCGAATGTAAACTTCAATCACATTTGATTCCCCTAAAAAGTCATATCCCCAGACATTCTCAAGAATCTGTTCACGAGTAAGCACGTCACGAGGATGTTCCATCAGGTATTTGAGGAGTTCAAATTCCTTCATGGTCAGGTCAATAATGCGGTCATTACGAAAGGCGCGTCGTGTTGCCAGATCAAGCATTAGATCGGCAAACCGCAATTGTTCATTGCTGGTGACTTCGGGTTGCAGGTAGAGCTTGATTAATTTGAGAAATTCTTCGGTGCGGTAGGGCTTCAAGAAGTAATCATCTGCCCCTGCTTCTAGACAGGCAATGCGATCGTCAATGCTATCGCGTGCCATGAGCAAGAGAACTGGTACTAGCGCACCTCCTGTTCGTAACCGCTCAACCACAGCTAATCCAGACTCCCCGGCTAACATGCGATCAATCACAATGAGAGAGGGTTGAAATTCTTTTGCTTGGTGAAGACCTGCGGCTGCATCATGGGCGATCGCCGTTTCGTAACCTGACTCTCTTAAGTCAGCACTTACATGCTGAGCCAGTGTTTCGTCCGCCTCAATTAGGAGAACGCGAGGACTAGAATCCTGGTCGCCTGAAGTCATCATCATTAGATCTCTGGCAAATTAGAGTTGCTTGATTGAGATGGGTAAAGGCGTTGCACCGATCCATCGCAATATGAAAGAGGTCTATTCAGAGAGTAAGTATTAATACTCTGTTATGTCACGCCCCACCAACATACCACTTCCCCCCTGTGAATGAACAGGGAGGTAAAACTCCTTTATATAGCCTGACAGAATTAGGGTAGAACAAGGGGGCATAGAGGCTGCATCCCTGCCTGCTCAAAATGCAACTGCTATAGAACACTGTTATAGAACGTCAAGCAAATGCTCCTGGATTGGTTTGGCTCTAACCTCTCTATCGCCCTACTCTCATGTTTTGCAAATAGGCTCCTGGGTCTTGAGCGACCCACCCCAAGTCAGAGTTAGACCGCACCTCAAATCGCAGATAGGGGCTTCTGGCTGACCCAGTTGCTCCTACCGTACCAATGCGATCGCCTGTTCTAACGGCTTGTCCTACCCGCACCTCAATAGTTGCAAGCTGAGCATAGCGAGTTTGCAATCCTTCATTGTGATTAATCACAATCAAGTTGCCATAGTTTCCCTGATTAGCGGCAAACGCAATCACTCCGTCACCTGTTGCCAATACAGGGGTGCCTGTAGGTGCAGCCAATCTTACTCCACTGTGAAACACAACTTCACCAGAACCGGGATCTACTTGCCAACCATGTCCAACGACTACTGGAACAACGTTGGGTAACGGATAGCCCCTCAGCACATGACTGGTTTGTCCTGCAACATTTGCCGGAATTGGGTTGGGTGACCAGTTGACTCCGGGCACAAACACAACTTGTGGAGCAGTCTGGCAGCCGTTGATTTCAAACAACACATCGGCTCGAACACCATAGGTCATAGCAATGTCACGCCAGGTGCGACCGGCTGGCACCTCGACCCGAATGCCGTTATAAGGGGGAATGAGAATTTCAGCTCCTACAGGAGCGGTGCCCGTCCGTAAGACGGGGTTCATGCCCATGAGCGTTTCTGGAATCAGGTCAAAGCGTTGGGCGATCGACACCAGCGTTTCGCCCGATTCAATTCGATGGCGAGTCACCCGCGACAAAGCAGGTTCAGGGCAAATCGAATCAGTTTGCTTGGGCTCGCTCGCATCGCTATTGCCAATTAGCAGCAACCAGCACAGCACTGAACCACCTAACAGCCAACGCCACACATTCATAGTTTCTCAGAGCCAACCACCAAGACATCTCTTCCAAGATAACGATTTCGGAGACGGTCATCTCGTCAACCCATCATTCCCTCTCTTGTTAGATTTACACTGTTTCAATCGGGTCAACTAAAATAAAAGGGTCTATAAAAGCACTTCCCTTGAAGGTTGTTGTTTTTTGGGCACGGTAGGAAACCATTGCTGCGATGAGAAGCAGTTCCCCTAAAGGGGTAATGCCCTAACTAAATTATGAAAAAAGAAACCATTGGCATGTCCTTTAAGCAATTGGGTATTTATGCAGCCGTATTAGCGGCGGGTGGGGCTGCTGGATGGGCGGGTGGTTACTATCTCAATGCTGAAAA
Source organism: Oculatellaceae cyanobacterium bins.114 (assembly GCA_033764315.1). GTDB lineage: Bacteria > Cyanobacteriota > Cyanobacteriia > Elainellales > Elainellaceae > FACHB-1407. The sequence goes on along the minus strand of JANRJA010000212.1, from coordinate 29,319 downwards.
CCGCCCAAATCAAGAGTCTGTCATTTCAACAGCACTCGAATCTCCATCTCAAGTGCCTCAGCCGCTACCGACGACATCGGTAGTCGTGCAAAACAACCCCAACTTTATTGCAGATGCGGTTGAGAAAGTAGGTCCGGCAGTGGTGCGAATTGACTCTGAAAGGACTGTGACTGGGCAAGTGCCTGATCCGTTGCAAAATCCCTTTTTTAGACGTTTTTTTGGGGATGAGGCTCCCTCCACGCCTCCCCAAGAACGAGTTGAGCAGGGTACGGGGTCTGGGTTCATTCTCACGGACGATGGTCATGTTGTGACCAATGCCCATGTGGTTGAGGGAGCTGACACGGTTATTGTGACGCTCAAAGATGGGCGGGAGTTTAAGGGTGAGGTGATTGGGGTCGATCCTGTTACCGATGTGGCGGCGATCAAAATTGAAGCAACGAATTTGCCAACAGTGATTCTGGGTAGTTCAGAAGATTTGATTCCGGGGCAGTGGGCGATCGCCATTGGTAACCCTCTCGGACTCGATAACACAGTCACAGCGGGTATTATCAGTGCTACGGGTCGTTCTAGTTCTCAAGTGGGTGTGCCCGATCGCCGAGTTCGCTTTATTCAAACGGATGCGGCAATCAATCCAGGCAATTCTGGGGGGCCACTGCTGAACGATCGGGGTGAAGTAATCGGCATTAATACGGCTATTCGGGCTAACGCTCAAGGGCTAGGGTTTGCCATTCCGATTGAGACGGCTAAACGGATCGCCGAACAACTTTTTACGAATGGTCGGGTTGAGCACCCTTACCTGGGGATTCAAATGGTCGATCTCACCCCCAACTTACGCGACAAAATTAACCAGGATTCCAGCAAGTTTGGCTTTAAAGTCACCCTTGATCAAGGGGTCTTGATTATTGAAGTCTTGCCTAACACGCCTGCATCTGAAGCCGGTTTAAAGAATGGGGATGTGATTCTCAAAGTGAATGGAACGAGTGTGACAACGGCATCTGAAGTGCAAGAACAGGTGGAATCGAGCACGATTGGGGACGCATTAACGCTAGAGGTTAACCGCAATGGAGAAACTCAATCCATTGAGGTGCGTCCAGGCACATTGCCCGCTGAACCTGCCAATTAATTGACTGGGGCGTTTCACAAAACGCCCTGACAGACACCTGGATAACACAACAAAGATAATAAAACAGAAGGTTGAACCAAGGTACTTAGATCACTTGGTTCAACCTTTTCATGTGTTTCTAGAGATGAAATTTAGCTGTCAGATGACGAGTCATCGCTTTGGGGGTCACGATGCAGCGAGCTTGAACTAGTCAGGCTTGACTCTAATTCCATGCGCTGCTCCATGCGGCGCAAAAAGTAACCTGTCATCATTGCTGAAGCCAGCAAGCCAGCTAGGTTGTCTCGGTCGGTTGTGATCTGCACTCCAAAATCTTCGGCAGGCAACACTCCAACCAAGCCTTGCACATTTTGAGAAATAATTTGCTTGATTTCTGGGCTAACAGACCTAGCAACTCTTTCTAAAATCTCAGGTGACTGATGTTGAAGATATCTCAACAATTGGTTGCTCTGAGTACTCTCAGTGCTGTTGCTGAAAAAATCGGCACTGTCAGGGTTAAAGACCATAGAAGCCCTATGTATATTTAACTTAATTAGACCCATTGTTACATTTATATTTGCTACTGTGACCAGTGTTCTTACGAAGAACAGGGTTGATCTGCCTTTGGAATGACTCAAATTCAGCCAAGCAAGAGAACTCCATAGACGTCAAGATGGCGAGTTATCAAAGGGTTGAGGCAGTTTGTCAACCTGAAAATATTGATAGAATTTATCTGTGACTTGGAGCACTAAAGATCGACTATCTGCTTTACGTCGTTTGCGGACGAGTCCTAATTCCACCAACTCAGGAACGTGTTGATAGATTCCAGAGCCTCGAATTTCAACGAGATCGGTTTGAGTAAGGGGGCCTTTGAGGGCGATCGCAGCCAAGGTTCTCAATGCCCCAACTCCTAAATCTAAAGGAATGAGAGAGTCTATTAATTCTCGAAACGACTCACGTAACTGGAGGCAATAGCCCTCAGGAGTCTCAACCACTTCTAGCGCACTCTCACGATGAGCATAGTCGTTCATCAACTCAATTAACCCTTCCTCAGCCGTTTTGCGATCGCACCGAGCATATTCAGCAATTTTGGCGATTGGCAGGGGTTGAGCTTTGAGATAGAGAATGGCTTCGATGGTGTGGGCGAGACGGGTCATATAGCGAAAGGCAGAAGGCAGAAGGCAGGAAGAGATGTGATTGAGCTTTAATGTAGGTTTTTAGTCTAGATTGCGTCCTGTGAGTTCTACAAAGATATCTTCTAGGTTTGAGGGACGCACCATCATTCCAGCTTTGTTGGGTTGCTGTTCTAGATAAGCATTGGCTTTGTCCATAGTGGGAAAAAACTGGTAATCCCAGCGATCGCCTGCTTGTTTCATCACTAAGCCCTCGCCATGTTTTTGACGAAAGTCTTCTAGAGTGCCAATTTCAATGAGTTTACCGCCATCCATGATGCCAATGCGATCGCAGAGATATTCCACCTCTTCCATGTAGTGGGTTGTCAGCAGAATGGTCATGCCCTGCTGATTGAGTCCTTTAATGATTTCCCAAAGGCGGCGACGGGTTTGTGGGTCTAGCCCCACGGTGGGTTCATCAAGAAACAAAATCTGAGGTCGGTGCAATAGTGCTCTCGCAATTTGCAGGCGACGCTTCATGCCGCCAGAGAGGGTTTTAACCAGATCATGACGGCGTTCGCTGAGCTCGACATACTCTAACCAGCGATCGATCTCGGTCTGACGGTATGGGTTGGGAATGTGGTGCATCCGCCCGTGAAACTCCATGTTTTCCCAGATGGTGAGATCAACATCAACGCTAGTTTGCTGAAGCACAACGCCAATTTGCTTTTTAACCAGAAAAGGCTGACGCACCACGTCATAGCTTGAGATGATGATTTCTCCTTGAGTTGGCTTCGTTAAAGTGGTCAACATCCGAATGGTGGTGGACTTTCCTGCCCCGTTAGGACCGAGTAAGCCAAAAATCTCACCTGGTGGAATTGAAAAGCTAAGGTCGTTAACAACAGGGGTGTTATTGTAAACCTTGTGAACGTTTTGCAGCGAGATCGCAACGGTCATGACGTAAAAGATAAAACAAATCTTAACTCCACGGTACAACAGAATTTATAGAGGAAGGATAGAGTATTGCAGAAAAATGGCTGACATACTCTGTGTGAGTTCTAATCCTCGCTCTAGTTTTGCAAAGCATTGCATTCGTGTGTTCTGTTAATTCTCCCTGCTACGCTTAAATCTAGCTCTCTTTCCCCATCTATCGCATGACGACATCTAGCAATCCTGGTTCATCTAAATCGGCTACAACCCAGCAAGCGTTAGAGGCGATCGCCAAATTTGAGGGGTCGTCTAAACCGGGGGTATGGCCACACCTTGATAAAAAAGCAATTTTGGCTGATATGCGATCGCGGGTCAATGACCCCTTTAAAATCAACCAGGGTCAACAACCCTTTTGTGGGCCAACTGCGGTTCTCTTTGAGTTAGTGCGAAAACAGCCGCTGCGCTATGTTGAAATGTGCCGTAGTTTGTTTGAAGATGGATCTTTTAAAGGAAAAACTAAGACGATTCCAGCACCCAATCGCTTGCGCGAGTCTAGCAAGGGCAATCTGCTGATGGGACAAGCTGACTGGATGATCTTAGCCACGCTACGCGAAGCTGAAAGTCTGATTTTTCCGGTTGACCCAGATGCGCCCAGCATTATCCGCAGCATCAGTGGCATGAGTTTTTCCTGGGAAATGAGTGGCTGGACGTCAGAAATTTTGGGATACAACCAAATTAACTACAGTCAGGCCTTTCGCAAAGGCGACTTGTTTGCCCTGCGAGATGCCAATAACATCGTTAAGTTGGGGGGTGTCGGGTTTGCTTTGATCACGGCTCAAGGCTTGTTAGGCACTGCTTCCACCACTGAAGCCGACATGCCCCTCTCGCTTCCTAATCACTGGGTTGCTCTGTTGGGCAATGTGGCCGCTCAAAATGGACGGGTTAGCTTCGATGTCTATTCATGGGGAAAGAAAATGCACGTTGATGTCACCGAAGACAACTTTAAAAGTGCTTTTTGGGGCATTGTGACGGGGATGGCATAGGTAAAAAAGAAGCAAGAAAATAGAAAAAAGAAGAGTAAATTTGACTCGACTATTTCTAACCCCAGTTCTAACCTCAGGTGCGACGTTTCCAAGCTCCCTGGTTTCTAGTGCTATAAATCAGACTCTTTTGATCATGCTGATGAGAAACCGGGAGGCTAGACCTCTAAGGGGTAGGTTGTGATCTTCCTATGCTTTTTTTCTTGTCTCTACAACCCTGGTACACTCATTCCTCGTTGTACGGCAGGACGGGCGGCAACCGTTTCGACCCAACGCTTGAGATGGGGATGATCGTCTAAGGTTAACCCCTGGAAGTTGTAAATGGCTACCCAGGGATAGGTTGCTATATCGGCGATGGAATAATCGCCACAGATAAATTCGTGGTCTTGCAACTGCTGGTTGAGCACCCCATAAAGCCGCAAGGTTTCTTTTTCATAGCGGTTGATGGCATAGGGAATTGGGTCTGGGGCAAATTTTTTGAAGTGGTTGAGTTGCCCAAACATAGGACCTACACCCCCCATTTGAAACATTAACCATTGCAATACGTTAAATCGGGCTTTTGTCTCTGTAGGCAGCAGTTGACCTGTTTTTTCTGCCAAATAAATTAAAATCGCCCCCGATTCAAATACGGTGATGCCAGCCTCTTGATCAACGATCGCCGGAATTTTGCTATTGGGGTTAATTGCCACAAACTCTGGCGTAAACTGGTCATTTTTGCGAATGTCGATGACATGGGTTTGGTAGGGTAGCCCAATTTCCTCAAGCATAACCGAGGCTTTGCGCCCATTGGGAGTGGTAAATGTGTAGAGGTCAATCATGAGCGGTGTTGCTAGCGAATGTTGATCTAGGGGGATTGTAAACGGGTGACGTAAAGCCCTTCTTAAGGCATAACAATAACCTGAGTTCCAGGAGCAACCATCTCATAGAGTTCACGGACATGCTCATTCAACATCCGAATGCAACCGTGGGAGGCGGCACGTCCAACGGACTCACGATTTGGAGTGCCATGAAATCCAATGTAATCTGTGCCATCTGTCCAAAAGGCAATCCACCGTTCGCCTAGAGGATTGGTAGGCCCGGGAGGTACTAGCTCTCGTGTCAAGGGATGAGTCCAACCGGGATTGCGAACCATCTCTAACACTTGAAAGTTGCCTGTAGGGGTTTCCCATCCTTCTCTACCTACAGCAACGGGATAGCTCACTTGTGCTTCGTTGCCACGGTAGACATAAACACGACGTTCACCCAATCGTAAGAGAAGGCGCACCTGATATTGAGAGGGGTTGGGCAGTTCAGGCTGTAATGGGGGCACCTCAAGCGCAGGTAAACGTGGCTCAAGTATGGGAGTTGGCGGATTGATCTGAGGGGTAGTCACATAACCTGCAAAAACAACTTGGGCGATCGCACTAGATGGAAGCGTCACCAGTGCGATCGCCCCTGTGAGACCAACCGATAAGACTCGATATAACTGCCAACGACTTCCCATGCAGATCCTGCAACTGAATGACCGTAATTTGTTGAGGTAGATGCACCCTGTCTAGATGTTTTAAGAGAGTACAGATACTTTAAAGAGATGCGGATATTTCACGAGCTTACTCCTGAGAGATTTTGAGTCAGTGCAAGCTGGTTGGCGATCGCACAACTCATTACCACCGTGCGGGGGGATAAGTGTTGGGAGTTGTATTAGGGGCTGCACTGGGGCGAGGGCTAGGAGACGCCGATGCGCGAGGGGTCGGAGAAGTGGTGTTGGGCACCGCACTAGGGCGAGGGCTAGGAGTCGTGCTCGGGCTGGCTGCCGGAGATGGGGTTGGAGTGGTCGTTAAAGACGGAGTTGACCCTCCCGTGGGGCTGTTGCTAGGAGAGGGGCTAGGAGCCGTTGGGCTGCTCGTCGGCGATGGAGATGGAAAGGGAGAAAGGGTTGGAGCCGTCGTTGGAGCTGTCGTTGGAGCTGTGGTCGGTGGGGTTTGAATGGCTCCTTGAGCAATTGTTTGTGCGACCGACCGTTGAATCTTCCAAGTCAATTGTGGCAGGATGACAAGCCCCATGCCAAACACAGCGGCAGCTGTAACGAAAGCACCACTCACAGTTTGAAGCAATTCTTTGTTCATGTCTCGCTCATTCTTCACAAGGTAAGGATCGGGTGAGGGTAGTCCTATTGGGGCAAGGATGAAGCATCATCGAGAAATAAGGGAATGACGGGAGCATGGAAATTTCGCGCCCTCCCCTCCTCTTGTCATCCTGCCCTTGCTATCGCTACCCCAGTAAAAATCATTCTCTAAACAATATCTGAAAATATCTCAAGAGCTGTGTTACTAGAGATATAGTTCCATGACAACGGCATGAAGAGCACTAGCGGCGAATACAGCTCAAGGTGCTGTCTCCGTCAACCGAATTTCCGTCTTGCCAATTGCTTCTCCTAAAAGCCCCGTTTGCGGAGATAAAAGTTCCCTGCCCGTGACATTTGCCATTGCGAAACTCGCCAATGTAGCGATCGCCCCCAGCAAAGGAGAGGGTTCCTAATCCATTAAAAGCGTTATTTTGAAATTGTCCAATGTAATAGCTGTAGCTGACATTGGTGGGATAGGTATATTGACCACAACCGTTAAATTTGCCATTTTGCAGTTCTCCGTCATATCGCCCCCCATCTCGAAAGAGCAATGCTCCTCTTGGATCGTTAGGTAAACCATCCTTCAACACACCAAAGTATTGGGTTCCATCGGGATAGGTCAGAGGGTTGGTCAGTTGAGTTTTGGGTTGCAAAGCCTGACACGGTAAGTTCGTCAACAGTACCTTTGATAAGGACTGTTGAGCCGGGGTAAAGACGGTTCTAAACCCAGCGACTGGTGACAATGGAGAGTGCCACATCGGGAGAACTTTTAACAGCGTTGGGATGCCAATCAGTAGAGCCAAAACAGTGGCTCCAATCCCCATCCAAGTGGGTTGAGTTGTAATGCGAGAGAGCGGTAATGCTGCCCTTAGCTGAGTTAAGCGGGGCTGTGGAGCATCGATTTTAGTGATTGGAGGGGCCGTGATTAGAGGTTTGACCGATACGCTTTTGGGAGGTTGAGAAGGGGGGGCGATCGCAGATTGAGAGGGTAGAGGCGATCGCTCTTGAGAGGCTGTTTCAGGTTGACCTGAAGGAATCGATGAGTCAAGCTCGCCTTGAGACGGCACTGAAGCAGGAGGTTGTTTGAGAGTAGTGGGTTCTGACTCGACCTGGGGTGTGCCAGATTTGGGTTGCTCAGACAGCGTCGTGATTGGCAAATCAACAGATACATTTTCCATCTGAGTCACAACCACTTTTCGTGAAGACTCATTGGTGGCCGATGGCGTGGTAACTGATGTAATCGACGTTTCTGATGGGTTAACTAACCCAGTGACGATGAGCGGGCCAGTCGCAGAAGTAGCGGGCACCGAATGAATTGGAGATGGCGGATGGCTGAACCCACCAGATTTTGTGGCGGCCTTCATTGAGGCAATATCTGGCGGAGGCTGCGACTCTACCGCAGCTAACAGATCAGGATGCTGGGTAAACAGCTCATCCATTGCTTGCAGCACCTCGACAGCAGACTGATAGCGATCCTTAAAGTGATATCGCACTAAGCGATCAAGAATGGCCGCTAAATCGCCTCTGATTTGCTGTGCCCACGGTTGCCAGACCAATTCTCCAGTATCGACATCGTCTTGCAATTGTCCTGGCAGCAACCCAGTAGCAGCCTGTAAACCAATAATGCCTAAGGCATAAAGATCACTATTGGGACGAGGTTTACCGTGATTTTGCTCCGTTGGCATATACCCCGGTGTACCCACAGCAATCGTCAAATTTGCCTGTCCTGATGTGACTTGCTGAATCCGAACCTGCTTAACCGTGCCAAAATCGACCAATATAAGCTTGTTGTCTGGCTGTCGTCGAATCAAATTTTCAGGTTTGATATCACGGTGAATGACCCCATGATGGTGAACAAAAGCCAAGACGTTTAAGACATCTTGAAGTAATTGACAGACTTGAGCTTCAGACCAGCGATAGCCCATGTGTAGCTCATGGGTGAGGGTATGCCCTTCAATTAAATCTTGAACCAGATAAAACTCTTGCTCTTCCTCAAAATAGGCTAAGAGGCGAGGAATTTGGTCGTGTGTGCCTAACTTCTCTAAAATCTCTGCCTCGGTTGAAAACAGACGTCTGGCGTTTTCGAGAAATTTAGAATCGTTACTAGCGGGTCTCAGATGTTTGACAACACAACGAGGGTTGCCAGGACGACGGGTATCTTCGGCAATGTAAGTTTGCCCAAACCCCCCCTTTGCCAAGGTTTGAACGACTCGGTAGCGTCTATCTAATAAACTGCCCAGTTTAAGGGTTGCCATCTAAGCATCAATAACAGCAACTCTAACCATATTAACTATCATTTCCGCCACTTTAGGCTGAAGTGCAAAGCTGAAACAGCAAACCCTCTACGCAATCTTTATAGATGTAGAGCAATGGTAAAGCGATCGCCTGCTTCAAAATCTTCCCTTAGCAAAAAAAGCGGCTTAAGGTCACAAATATCTTAGGACGAGTAATTTAGGACAAGCACCTTAGGACAAATATCTTAGGACAACCAATGAGCCTGAGAATTTTTGAGTGACTTCCAAGCCCTTCTCAACCGTTGCATCAAGCTCTGCCACACCGGTTGTCGCTTAATGCCCAAGGCTCGATCATAGCTAGCATAGGCAGCCCGATAGTGACCCAAGCGGTGTAAGGCGACACCCCGAAAGGTCCAGGCTTCAGAATCTTTGGGTTGAAGGGACAATGCTTGTTCACAACTATCAAGGGCTTCGTTGTACCGCTCTAAATGAATCAGAACAACTCCGCGAAATATCCAAGCTGCTGCGTAGTCAGGGCGAATTTCCAACACCTTCTCAAAGCAAGATAGAGCATCAATGTATCTACCTGCATTAGCCAACGCTTCGCCCTGGTTGTACCAGGCAACGCTATCGTTTACATCCGATACTAGAGGCAGATCAAGGTCGGTGAGGGATTTACTCATAGATTGTTTAAGCAGATCGTTTTAGGAACGTGACAGACTCTCTCAACCAGTTCAGCATCAAGTTGGTGAGATGAGATGAAACAGATGGTTCACATCCAGCACTGGTATTAGCAAAAACCCTTAATGAATCTTAAATTAAAGGAAAATTGCCTGGTCACTGCCCCTGATCAATAGCCAACGCAACAGCCTGGTTAAACCAGTAACTCATAAATCTAATTGAATATTAACCTCTGTCAAGCAGTTCGTGATCTGGTCTTTACGTTTTGTTGTTATTCAATAGACACAATTTTGCTGACACTGAACGCCGTGTGGCAAATCGTCAATAGTCGGTGTTAATGCACGGCAGCGAATCTCTTACAAGAATCTTGTGCACAAATCGATTTTTGAAAAGTTTTTGAAGAATATGAATCAGGGCAGGTTTTTATAATTCAGTCATGGTTTCAGCAAGGGTTGGTGAGTAACACCGCTTTGTGCTCGACTGCTGGATGACTCGTTGAATGGTGGTACGCAACTTGACAACGGTGAAAAACTCAGGAGCGACTGGTTTAAATTGGGTGCTTACTTTAAAGCTGTATTGCAAAACGAACCATCAAAAAAGAATTGCGCTAGTTTGATGGATGAAGGACGTGAAACGCTGAGCAAAAACAAAGGGGAAAGTCATGGGATTTAGCAAGATTCTGGCGGCGATTGATTATTCTCCTTTAAGTCAAGAAGTGTTTGCGCAAGCCCTTGACCTTGCCAAAACAAATCATGCCAGGTTAATGCTGTTTCACTGTATTTCAGAAGAGACGATTACGGGAAGCAGTCCCTTTTCTGGAGAACTGGGGTTGCTGCCGCGCATTGTTAATCAGGCTTATCAGGCGCAACAGATTTATCTAGAGAATCAGGTTCAAGAGATTCAAGCTTTGTTGCGCCGTTACTGCGAAACCGCAGCCCAACAAGGGGTTGCTGCGGAGTCTAGCTATCGAGTTGCCGATGCTGGACAGGGGCTTTGTCAAACGGCTCAGCAGTGGGAAGCAGACTTGATCGTTTTGGGGCGACGAGGTCGTCGAGGGCTAACTGAGGTGCTGTTGGGTAGTGTTAGCAACTATGTATTGCATCACGCTTGTTGTGCGGTGTTGATCATTCAACCTGGTAATGCGTTATCAGATGCTTCAAAGGTGAGTCAAAGTTCTCTCAGTGTTGACCATCCCGTGACGAGCTAGAGTCAACGCCATTTAAGGTGATGGCTCTGCTATACGAACCGATTGACCTGTGCGATCGCTGTGAATGAAATAATCTCCTTGAGGAGTGCTAAAGGTGGCCTGATAGCCTGGAGTGATCACCTGAGCGCATAACTCGTCAGGTTGGGGTAATCCTAGACAGGCATCATTCCATTCGCTTGGAGTAACTTCTTTAAGTTGAATTTGATTAGGTGATATTGCCAGGGTTTGAGCCAATGATGTTTGAACAGTCTCAATCCAGGTCTCAGAAGGGGTGGTTACACCTGTCTCTGGTGCAGTAGAGGGAGTAGCACGGGGTAAGGTAGCACTGGAACTGGGGAAAGTAGATGGAGCCGCCGAAGGACTCGTAACCGCAGGAGGACTACAAGCGATCGCCCCTATCACCACTAGCAACACAAAACAGAGTTTCAAAACCTGGACAATTCTCATAACCTGTTATTGGCGATCGAAGAAAGCTTTATAAATTTCATGAGCAACTGGTAACGCTGCCACCCCACCGTAGCCTCCATTCTCTACAATAACGGCGATCGCAATTTGAGGATCACTAACCGGGCCATATCCCACAAACAAAGCATGGGGCTGGCGTCCTACCACCTCGGCGGTGCCCGTTTTACCGGCGGTCAGGGGAATAGAGCCATCATTTAGGCGACGAGCCGTGCCTTCCTGGACGGCAGCAATCAACCCTGAGCGAATGGCATTGATTGTTTCAGGTTTGATTCCGGTTGCCTCTGGTTGCATAGCAGGCATCGTCGTCTCACTGGTCAGTAAGTGTGGGTGAACGCGCCGACCGCCATTGGCAATGGTAGAAACCATTACTGCCAGTTCTAAAGGAGTTACCTGTACTACCCCCTGACCAATCGACATACTGACGGTGTCTCCGCCATACCAGGGTTCTCCATACAGTTTTTCTTTATCTTCTGGAGTGGGCAATAACCCATGAGTGCCGCCTTCTAACCCCATATTAGACGTGGTACCAATTCCCAAAACATGCCCCCATTTGGCGATCGCCTCAGGTCCTGCTCGCAAACCCACCTGATAAAAGAAGGTATTGCTACTAACCGCCAAAGCTTTGCGAAAGCCAATCGCTCCATATCCGTGATTGCCATGCTCCCAAAACTTAATACCTCCCAAACTGATGAAAGCAGAGGTATTTAGCGTGGAATTGGGAGAAATCTTTCCGGATTCCATTCCTGCTGTTGCTGTCACAATCTTAAAAGTGCTACCCGGAGGATAGGTCTGCAAGGCTCGATTGAGAAAAGGTTGACTACCTTCTTGCAAGCCTTGCCATTCTGCTTGAGTGACCCGCCGAGTAAAAATGCTGGGATTAAAATTGGGGCCACTGGCTAAAACCAAAACAGCCCCTGTCTTAACATCCAGCGCGACAACAGCCCCCTGACGATTATTTAAAGCTCGTTCTGCTGCTTTTTGCAGCTCTAGATCCAGGGTTAGTTGAATGGGATTGCCGCCTACTGCTGGATTGGCTCCCAAAATGCGAGACTCTTTTCCTCGAGCATCAACCTCTACTAACCGACTTCCCCAAACTCCTTCTAGCTGAGCATTGGCGATGCGCTCAATACCCATCTGACCCACAATCATGCCATTAGGATAAGCTGGATTAGCAGCCATATCTGCCTCAGTTGCCTCACCGATATAGCCCAGCACATGAGACGCCAAACTGCCATGCGGATAATAGCGCACTGATCCGGCAACAATTTCTACTCCTGGAAGTTGAGCAGATTTCTCAGCTAAGGCAACAAACGCAGTCGGACTCAGTTGTTGGCTAATCCGAACGGGTAAGGGCGAGTCATATCCGGCTTGCTCTAACCGTGCCATAATCTCAGCCGCTGGAATTTGTAAAACAGTCTCTAGCTGAGCAGCAGTTGTTTGCCACTGGGTCGGGGTTTGTTGACGAGGCCAGAGATAAACGGCACGCGATAACTGATTGGATGCTAATAATCTGCCGTGGCGATCGGTGATGTTGCCCCGATCCGCAGGAATTGGCACTAAACGAACTCGGTTTTGCTCAGCCCGTTGTCGGTTATAGGCTCCTTCGACTAACTGCAATTGTGTCAAACGAAATAGGTGGGCGCTCATAAACGCCGTCACAACAAACATAAAAATTAGTGCTCGTCGAGTTAAGTGATCTCGACTCACCGCGTTTTGCATCAAAGATGCGTTTGCGCGTCTTCCGGAAGAAGGATAGATTCCACCAGCCATCTTGACCTCGGTTTAGCGAGTTAGTCGGGTTGATTACGCAGTTAAATTCACCCTAAAAGTTAGGAAAAACTAGGTAGAGGTTTGACCGTGTGATCAAGTGTGCTACCTGTTTCATTACCTTCAATTGGCGATCGCCATCCGGATGGTTACGACAATTTAGCTCACTGATGGAGGGATCTACCTCTAAGCGGGTGATGCTTGATAGCTTCCCTAAAGGAGGACTCGCTCTATAAGATGAGGTTCAGTGTGAAAAACCACTTATGTTGATGCGGTTGGCTGATCTGCTGAAAGGATTGCTGCAAAGATTGGGTTTAGTACAGGCATTGCCGGCACCCTTGTTGGTTCTGAGCGGTAAAACTGACCGGAGCCAATCTATATCAATTGCCTTAGATATTCTTACTGAGGTAGGAGAAAAAATAATAACGACATTATTCTATATATCTCCGTATTTTCCGTAGAAGTCGATGAATTAGCTTGAGTTCTAACACTACTGACTGGGTTGTGTCTGTAATTTTGGCTAAATTTCATCTTGTCCTAACAAATAGCATAAAATTTTGCCAATCGATGCTTGCCATCACGACTGACTCTCAACCAGTTGCAAAAACCTATATAAAACCTACATATAGCAATCCCAAATGGGTTGCGCCTCTTACAACTCCCTAATCTCACAAATGATTCAGGACGGCTATAGAGTTCAACCTTGTCAAACTGTTAGTAATAGGCGAGTAATAGGCGATGACAAAAATCTAGGCTAAAAGTGCTACTTCTAAGCCGAGCTTTGCTAAAACGCCTTAAAACGCTTAACTTTAATACTCATTTAAATTCGCTATAATGGTCTGACTAAGTCAAGTTAAGTTCAAACGAGGGGCTGTAACGGTTTCGACGTTTTGGCGAACACTACTTTGTGATGCAGGTCGAGAGTGAGTCGTCTCTCGAAAATCAAGGGCTCAAAAGAATAGATGCAAACAACATCGTTCCTTTTGCTCGTAAGGCAGTAGCTATTGCCTAAACACCTCTTATAGGTTCGAGCGTCTACGGTTTGACTCCGTTAAGGACTGTGGACAAAACTCAACGGATGCTCCAATAGTATGCCTCTAGTCATACCTTGGCTAAGAAATTACTAGAGAATCCCACCGTCCGGGATAAGGGGCGGTTCCCGCTTTGAGGATTAGAAAAGCTAAACCTGTGAACGAATGAAGTACTAATACCCAGGGCGGACACGGGTTCGACTCCCGTCAGCTCCATTAGACGAGTCCACTTAAACGAGTTCATAAAGCGATCTTAAATTTGCGGCAGTGTTCGTCGGCCTGTGTTTCCACCCGCACCTCGTCCTTATTAATCTATCTGTCGCTATAGGAAAAAAATTGAATCATCCTAAGATTTCATAACAAACCCGTTTTTAGTGAGATTTTTTTGGGAATGTTCGGGTTTAGAGCTGTGGCAATTGAAAGAAAGAGATCAGCAGCAAGTCACTCTTTTCTGCCCAAATCGATACTCTGTTTCTGATAAGCCGCTCATTTGAGCTATAGGCCCGTGGCTTAGGACTCCAAATTTGAGGGGATTGGGGGCATCGCCCCATCCGAGAGGTTCGCTCTCGTACCCTATCCTAATCACACGGTGGTTGCTATAACTACTTCTCTTAAAGAGGGGTGGTTGATTTCAGGCTGCAACCTCAACCCGACCCGTTAAAGTTGATATAAAACTTCAACAATGGGGTTGTTTTACTTAGGAAATTAGAGCGTAGATTTGGGCATTTTTATAAAAGAGCCTTTAAGTCTACCTTTTGGTAGATGCTGAGGGTCATTGCCCAGTCCTCCTAGCTCCTTCCTACTCACCATGAACTCAAATTACAACAGCTCCTCCTTCCCCCTTTGGCAGTTTCTCAATCAACCTGTTGGGTGCAAGAATTTACCTTTAGTACTAAACCCTTACAAGTTTTGGTCTGTCTATAAAGTGAGACATTTAGAACGTTGCTGGTCTAGAGTCTACCGTCCTGGAGAGCATCATCATAGCTGATCTAAGTGAAGGATGAGATACGGCTAAGGGTTGAATATAGGTAGTTTCCGCAGTCGCAAAACAGTGTTTTATTTCTAAATTTCAAGACTAATAGAGTGACGTTATTTAGAATGGCGATCTACTGTGAGAACAGCAACCCGTTTTGAAGAAATGAGCCGAGTATCACACCACAGGTATCAGCAGAGAGCCAGTGTGAAAGTTTAGGGAGTCGATGTAGTCGTTATTGTTGCGACGATCGCGCCCCATTAACAACATTTAACGTTTGAGGCACAAAGATGGGGAAAGGTTCTTCCCAGCCTTTGTGCCTCTTGTGTTGGAGCAATACGAGTTTAGGTTAGGGCGGGATGCAAGGGCTTCGTCGTGAGTTTAGTCGATCTGCGGTTTTTGTTTTTATGGCGTTTGGCTGAGGCTTACGCTTAAGTCTGCGATTTTAATCACCGAGCATCCAAGATGTGTAGGCGTCAGGGGGAAGGACTATACCTCTAAGCAA
This sequence comes from Oculatellaceae cyanobacterium bins.114, assembly GCA_033764315.1. Lineage (GTDB taxonomy): Bacteria > Cyanobacteriota > Cyanobacteriia > Elainellales > Elainellaceae > FACHB-1407. The sequence continues at coordinate 14,171 of JANRJA010000212.1, read as the reverse complement.
ATTCTTCGTTTTTCCGCCTCTATCTTTGGACATATTAATAGCGATGGAACAGTATGTGTAGATAATTTACTCTCTGACCGTTTAATTGAGATGGAAGATTAAACAGGATTCTTGAGAAAAATGCTGGATTTCCTACAATCGCTTCCGGAGCCAATGTGAAGCCCTAGAAGAATTTACTTAGACAAACTGGGCTTTACTAAATTAGCTATTGATTGACGGCGAGTTTATATCGGTGTGAAGGTCGTTTGGAGTGATGCTTCCACTCAGTCCAGGTCGAAGCAAACCGCTACGAGAGCATGAAGGGAGGATGTGACATGGTAGTTGCAGCATCTTCATCCATATTGGATGGTGTTGGGAGTATGAGGCTGGCAATCTCACAAGAGGGATTGCGATCGCTATTGAGTCAAGTTGAAGCTGAACTTCACCGAAGTGAAGCTTATCAAACTGCTCTAAGCAATTTGCAACATGAAGGGACAGATGTATTGCATGGTGCTCAAGCATTGAAAAATGTGGGTAGAGAAGCCATTCGGTTAGCTTTACGCTATCTGGCAAAACACTATACCCACACTGCAACTCCTTCAGAAGGTGCCACATCAACAGTGGTGAGCCACACAGTTGAATCAACCGCTAAATCTGAGTCTGCTCAGCTATCTCAATTGAGCGAGAGCAATCAGGGGGTGACACCCGCAAACGCGCTGACTCATCAACCTGTTAAAGCAGCACTAGCCACTCAGCCTGCTAGACCTCACCTGGCTCGAATTGAGCCACGTGTGATTGTCTCTCAGACTAAAAAGACTGGACGAGCAGAGGTTTTGCCTAGCCCTGCTAGCCAAAAGCGGGCAGCTGTTTTGCGTCAGATTGGGTTGGAATTAGGGCAGGTGCGGCAAGAAAAAGGACTATCGCTCGATCGGCTGCATAACCAGACCTGGGTGCCCATTCACCTGATTAAGGCATTGGAAGTTGGAGATGCCGATCACTTACCCGAAGATATTTATGTTCGTGGATTTGTGCGTCGTATCGCCGATGCATTGGGGTTGGATGGGGTCAGTATGGCTAATTCATTGCTGGCCCTCGAAACACCCAAGACGATTGTTCCGTCTTGGCAACAGCGATCGCCTGAACCGCCTACGCTGCGCCCGATGCATCTCTATCTCAGCTACGCCGCTCTGATGGCGGGTGCCTTGGGTGGCTTGGCCTGGATGTCTAATGAATCTGGGTCTACGATGATCAATCCTGTCTTACCCGATTTGCAGTCACAGCCCATTCCAGAGGCCGTGCAATCTCCCACCCCGATCACTGGAGCGGCCTCAGGAACAACACTGCCAACCACGCAACCTGAAGGAGCGATCGCCAACCCGGAAGTGACCCCACCCGAAACCCTGCGAACTGATATGAATCGCTAAAAAGTAGAAAAGTGGGATCGATGCAATCGTCAGAAAAATATAGTCGAGAAAATAATGCTCTGATTAATGATTTGATTGCGGAACGGTCTAATTGGTGTCTGTATCGTTAAATATGGTTTAATAATTTGACCTAGCCTTGGGCAATCTTGGGGCTATGACTATGCTGGGTTTTCTAAGTGAAAGCTTCACCTGGTTTGGCAACGTTACGAACTTAACCTGCCATTCCCGTAATTCTCCTTGCTTTTCCATCTAAAGCAAAGATAGTGCGATAATTTGGATAAGAAGAATGGAGATCCTGAGGTCACTGTTTTTAGCATCGTCATAGTTCTATCTTTTCCCGCCAACGAGGTCGTAGCCTATTCACTCTGAGTGAGCTATTTGGGTAGCTAAGGTAATGTTAGCTACTGCTGACTCGACCAGGCTTTTCTCTTTGACTCAGAGTTCGACGCGATGACTCCATGCAAGATCGGTACAACCCACGAGACAATAGAGATAACACTCTAATTCGCTCGGCTCCCTTTTTTGAAGGGTTGCCAGAGACAGTTGTGGAGAAGGCGACTTCCCACGTTGTCACTCGTAGCCATCCTCCTAACCAGGTCATTTTGCTCGAAAATGATTGGGGAAGTTCTGTTTACTTCATCTTGGAAGGATGGGTTAAGATTCGTACTTACAATTTAGACGGCAAAGAAGTTACCCTAAACATTCTGGGCAAGGGTGAAGTGTTTGGTGAGATGGCTCCTCTTGATGAGGTGCCCCGTTCTACAGATGTGATTACGCTGGCTCCGACGATTATTGGAAACATGCCAGCTCAAGATTTTGTGCAACTGATTCATTCGGAACCTCAAGCCGGAATTCGGTTAGCACAGTTTATGGCAAGACGGTTGCGCCAGGTAAACCGTCGCTTGCGATTGCGTGAATCGGATAGCACGTCTCGTGTAGCAGATATTTTGCTATTTTTGGCAGAAGGTCAAGGCAAAAAGAGTCCTGAGGGAATTGAAATCCCTAATTTGCCCCATCGTGAGTTAAGTAGCTTAAGTGGGTTGGCGCGGGAGACGGTGACGCGAGTGCTCAGTAAGCTAGAGCGCAAAGGGTTGATTGTGCGTGAGCGCGAGATTCTGTGTATCCCTGATATGCACGCGCTGGAACGGTTGTTGGTTTAGTTGTTGGTTTAAAGGTGGGATTGGAGTAACCAAAAGCCACTGTAGGTCATTCCTGAATTGTCGGGTTGCACGAGCAAAAAGTGCAGTCCTTTAGCAGTGTGTTGTCGTTGCCGAAAGGTTTGAGCAGCGGCGATCGCCTCTTGGTCGGTAAAGGTGGCAATTACCCAGCGATCGATTAGCCCTGCTTCTAGAATGAGTCCATCGGGTTCACCAGGAATATATTGCAGTGCCGCTGGATTAACTTGTTGTAGCCATCGAGCCAATGACATCGATTGTCGTCCCCCGTCGATCACCACGCCAGGAATCGGGAGGGTTGAGGCCAGTTGCAGAGACATAGGTAGCCGTTCTGGGGGCATAGACCGAATCGGAATGGGGCGGTCTACAAACACGGGTTCTAAATCTCCGGCAGCGATCGCCGCAAATCGCCATTGCTCACCCCAAAGTTGCTCTGGTAGGGGCAGTGGAGGGGGTTGTTCTAGTTTGACAGGCTCATAGGGCTGCCCGGTATAACCCGTCAAGGTTCGGTAATACCCTGCTCGTTCTTGCAGTAGCTGTTTTAGGGCTGGTGTGTGGCGAGTTGGCTCTACGGCAATTCCTAAAGGTTGACAGGCGGTTTCGAGCAAGCTTAGTGATTGCGGGCGAAAGACCTGCAATTGGGTGGGGGCAGGTTTAGTTTGACTCATCCACTGGTGCAATTGCTGGCTTAACCAGGTTGCATTGGCCTGGGCTTGAGGACACCAGGCAAACTCAGTGACGGTGCGATCGCGATCGCATATCACTAGTTCCCACAAGGGGTTGCCCGCCTCATCCTGTAACGGTCGCCGATAAAAATCAGCCTGCCAAGTGGTCATGATTCCTTACTAAATGGGTTTCTGGGAATCATCCTACCGTGTAAGCACTCTGCTTCTTTGAAAATGGGGTTGGGTTAGGCAGAGGGGAAACAGGATGCGCTTCGTATCGCTCCCTCATTTGGTTGTCTCTGAGTCAGGCTGTAAGAAGAATGAGATTGTCACAAAAAGTTGCAGATGTGACAGCACAGCGGCGACTTGGCGTTCTCTAAGCGAGGATGGAGCTAGGGGGTAAGGGCTAAAGGGGAGTTGAGAACAATTTGCAGTGACCGTTGTAACTGTGATATGACCCCGGTGCCGTAATAAGATAGAATCTTGACTTTTTTGGGTCTCTGTGTTCTTGGGTTACTGTGCGATTGCCTACGGGCAAGGGGTTGACCCCACTTTCAAAACTCAAACATGCCCGATGCCGCAGCTACACGACCTCTTTGCTACAGGTGCTATTTTATGAGTGCTTCAATCCGTTTTCTGATGTGTTCTCCTGACCATTACGACGTGGATTACGTGATTAATCCGTGGATGGAAGGAAATATTCACAAGTCATCTCGCGATCGCGCCGTAGAACAGTGGCGATCGCTCCACCACATCTTAAAAGATCACGCTTTAGTTGATCTGGTAGCTCCTCAAAAAGGAGTTCCTGATATGGTGTTTACTGCCAATGCTGGATTAGTGCTCGGTGATAGTGTTGTGCTCAGCCGCTTTTATCACAAGGAACGCCAGGGTGAAGAACCATTCTTTAAAGAGTGGTTTTTGAGCCAGGGCTATACGGTGCACGAGTTACCCAAAGATTTGCCATTTGAAGGGGCTGGAGATGCGCTGCTCGATCGCGAAGGACGCTGGCTTTGGGCGGGGTATGGGTTCCGTTCTGAGTTAGACTCTCATCCTTATTTAGCTAAATGGTTGGATATTGAGGTGCTATCGCTGCGGTTGATGGATGAGCGGTTTTATCACCTCGATACCTGTTTTTGTCCGTTGGCTGACGGCTATTTGTTGTATTATCCTCCTGCGTTTGACGCTTACTCTAATCGGTTGATTGAGATGCGCGTGCCAGAGCACAAACGCATTGTGGTAAATGAAGCCGATGCGGTGGTTTTTGCCTGCAATGCGGTCAATGTTGATCGGTTGGTCGTGATGAATCAAACTAGCGAGGAGCTAAAGCAACGACTGGGTGCTGCGGGCTTTACGGTGATTGAGACGCCGTTAAACGAGTTTATCAAAGCGGGTGGAGCGGCAAAGTGTCTGACCCTGCGGGTGACGGAGCCGATTCAACCTGAGGTACACGCGATCGCGGCGGTTGAAAGCCGGACAATTCATCTAGAGGGTCACTTGATCGACTCTGGCACAATGAACCGGGCATTAGATGCGATCGTTGAAGGGGGTGGCAGCTTCCAAATCCTCAATTTCAAATTGGGTGAACAACGTCAAAGCACCTCAACGGCTGAGGTTCGGGTAACGGCTCCATCTCACGATGTGATGGAAAAGATCATGTCTCAATTGATCGATGTTGGGGCAGTGGCTCTGCCTCAAGAGGTGTGTGACAATCCGTTAGAGGTTGTGACTCAAGCGGGTGTCGCTCCAGACGATTTTTATGTGACGACGATCTATCCCACTGAGGTGCGAGTCGAGTGTCAATGGGTGCGTGTCCAAGATCAACGGATGGACGGGGCAATTGTTGTTTCTAGTACTCCTGATGGCCCGATAGCTCACTGCAAATTACTGCGAGATTTGCAAGTAGGCGATCGCGTCGTAGTAGGGGTTGAAGGCATTCGCACGGTGCGCAAACCCGAAGCCCGCGATCAACGGGGTGCCCAAGAGTTTAGCTTTATGGGATCAGGGGTATCAAGCGAACGTCGCGTGGAATTAGTGGTCGAACAAATCGCCTGGGAATTGCGCCGGATTCGGGATCAGGGTGGCAAGGTGGCCGTAGTCGCCGGACCTGTGGTCATTCATACTGGGGGCGGTGAGCATCTCTCAAGTTTGATTCGTGAGGGCTATGTGCAAGCGTTGTTGGGTGGCAATGCGATCGCCGTTCACGATATTGAGCAATCACTCATGGGCACCTCGCTAGGTATGGATATGAAACGCGGCGTTTCTGTCCGGGGGGGACATCGGCACCACCTCAAGGCGATTAACACAATCCGTCGCTGTGGCAGCATCGCCAATGCGGTGGAGCAGGGAGTGCTCACTAGCGGCATTTTCTATGAGTGTGTCCGAAAAGGAGTTCCCTTTTCACTGGCAGGCTCAATTCGAGATGATGGGCCGCTGCCTGATACCCGCATGGATCTGCTGGTAGCTCAAGCCGAGTATGCCAAGTTGATTGAAGGAGCTGACATGATTTTGATGCTCTCGTCCATGCTGCACTCTATTGGAGTTGGGAACATGACTCCTGCTGGTGTTAAGTTGGTGTGTGTGGATATCAACCCAGCCGTGGTGACAAAACTGAGCGATCGCGGCTCGGTTGAGTCGGTTGGTGTGGTGACAGATGTGGGCTTGTTCCTCAGTCTGTTATTGCAGCAGTTATCAAAGCTCACCAGTCCTTATCACACGCTGCAATTGGTGTAATTGTTGACTAATATTGCAACTATTTTGCAAACGCAGGCTGAGGTTAGACCCCAAGCGATCGCCTTGATTGAGGCTCGTCGGGATCAACACCTCAGCTTTGCAGCATTAGAGGTTGCCTCCAGTCGGGACGCTGCCCTGCTTTGGCGATCGGGCTTGCGAACGGGGGATGCGGTACTCATTTTTGTGCCAATGTCTGTTCAGCTTTATGTAGCGTTGATGGCCGTGTTTCGGTTGGGCATGGTGGCAATGTTTGTTGATCCTTCTGCTGGACGTGATTCCTTAGAAAGCTGTTGTGCGCTCTATCCCCCCAAGGCTTTGATTGCGACCGACAAAGCCCATCTGCTAAAGGTACGATCGCCCGCACTTCGTCAGATCCCCATTCAGTTTGTGATCGGGTTGCCTATACCAGGAGCGATCGCCTGGTCTCACGTTAAACAGTCTGCTCTGCTCAAAGACATCACCCCTTGTAAAACGGATGACCCAGCTCTGGTGACGTTTACCAGTGGCAGCACTGGGCAGCCCAAAGCCGCCTTGAGAACCCACGGGTTTTTGCTGGCTCAACATCAGGCATTGGCGCACAGTCTAAGCTTGACCCCAGACACTGTGGATCTGACCACGCTCCCTATTTTTGGGCTAGCAAATCTCGCCTCCGGAGTCACCAGTTTGCTTCCCGATGCCGATCTGCGGTTTCCTGGTCAGATTAATCCAGCTCGGTTGTTTACCCAGATTCAACGCTATCAACCCGTTAGCACCGCTGCCTCACCAGCGTTGTTAGAGCGGTTGGCAGACTATTGTCAACGACAACAACTAACGCTATCCAGTTTTCAACGACTGTTTAGTGGTGGTGCTCCGGTGTTTCCACGATTGTTAGAGCGATTACAAGCGATCGCCCCTCAAGCGCATGTGTCTGCTGTGTATGGCTCTACCGAAGCGGAGCCAATCGCTCATATGGCTTATCACGAGGTGCAACCTGATGATGTTGCTGCTATGCAAGCTGGGAAGGGTTTGTTAGTTGGGATGCCTGTGTCTGAGGTGCATCTGCGAATTTTGGGCAATCGCTGGGGTACTCCGTTGGGACACTACACCGCTGCTGAATTTGACTCGCTCTGTCTATCGACCGATAAAGTCGGCGAGATCGTTGTTAGTGGTGAGCATGTATTAAAAAGTTACCTGCATGGCAAAGGCAACGAAGAAACTAAGTTTCAAGTAGACGGAAGATCGTGGCATCGCACTGGGGATGCAGGCTATCTGGATGAGAAAAATCGCCTCTGGCTGATGGGACGCTGTAGTGCTCGCATTCGAGATGGGTTAGGAGACCTCTATCCCTTTGCAGTCGAAACGGCTGCCAGTTATGTGGCTGGGGTTTGCCGCACTGCCATGACTACCTTTAAGGGAAAACGGGTTTTAGCGATCGAACTGGCTCCCTCTGCGGGTCACGCTCCCTTGAATCGACTTAAAACCACACTGGTCTGGGCACAGATCCAGGAATACAAACTCTACCCTAAAATTCCGGTCGATCGCCGACATAACGCCAAAATAGACTATCCAGCATTGCACCAACTGTTGCAAAATACTCTGAGCGAATAATGCAATTGATACGAGCTAACGATTTATATGTTGGTACGCAAACTGAATGAGTGTGAGGAATTTATAGCAGGTGATGGCACCCTATTGCGAGAACTATTACATCCAGACAAGCAACCCTTAGAGTTGCGCTATAGCCTTGCCCACGCCATTGTGCTGCCAGGAGATACCTCAACCCCTCATTCATTGACGACATCTGAGGTCTATTACATCTTGAGTGGGATTGGCGACATGCACATTGACGGAGAAACTCAACGGGTTGAAACGGGAGATGCGGTTTATATTCCTCCCAATGCCAAGCAGTTTATTCACAATAGTGGGGCTGAACCTCTCGTTTTTATTTGCATTGTCGATCCGGCATGGCGTAAGGAAGACGAAATTATCTATTGAGGGGCGATCGCCAGGATTGATACATCAGGGTTTCCTTGGCGATCCATCAAAATTTAGCAAGATTGAGAGATTAAATAACTTGAGTTTAAGCATTGAGTTATGTATCGTGATTCATCCATAAAACCTCGAAGATTAACGTTTATATAGGTTGATAACAGGGAGTGATCAATCTCCGTTAATTTAGATTTCTAAGAATACCCATAGAGAAAAATTTAGTCATAGATGCTACCAAGTCCTCTGCTAGAGTCGTACTAACTGTAATCTCTTATACAGAAGAACCCCCCTAATACATTGAATTATCTTTATCATTCCTTAATTTGATTGCGGTTCTTCTCTATGGCGAGGCTTGTCCCTTCGCCCTGATAACCTCTAGATAAAGAACACTAATCCCCAAGACGACTGATGATGTCTAACTTCCCACTTCGTAAAAAGAAAAAGAATAAAAGTTGGCAAGCCCAACTCAAACCCAAGGCGATCGCTACTGCGTCTGTGAGCTTTTTTGAGAAGCTCAAGGCTGTCAAATTCTTGTCTCCTACTTGGCAAGCTTGTATTCCTCTGACTGCTTTCATTGTTCTCATCAGCACCTTTTCTGCGGCCTATGCCCAAGACACTCCTCCGACGATTGAGGAAGTTGCAGCAGGTCTGACAGTCGGTCTGGATACCATGTGGGTAATGATCGCTGCCATGCTGGTGTTCTTCATGAACGCTGGTTTCTGTATGTTAGAAACTGGCTTTTGCCGTCAGAAAAACGCAGTCAATGTTCTCTCTAAAAACTTGATTGTGTTTGCCCTCTCTACCATTGCGTTTTGGGCGATCGGTTTTGGCTTGATGTTCAGCGATGGTAACGGTTTTATTGGTACAAGCGGTGGCTTCTTCTTGACTGGAGCAGACAACAGCCCTGCAACATTTGATAATTATCAGGGTATTTTTGGCTCTCTCAATTGGACGGGTGTGCCTCTGGGTGCTAAGTTCTTCTTCCAGTTGGTATTCGCTGGAACGGCGGCAACCATCGTATCAGGCGCAGTTGCAGAGCGAATTAAATTTGTTGACTTCTTAATTTTTAGCCTATTGCTGATTGGGATTGCTTACCCCATCACTGGACACTGGATCTGGGGTGGAGGCTGGCTCTATGACTTTGGCTTCTGGGATTTTGCAGGCTCTACCGTCGTTCACGCCGTTGGTGGTTGGGCGGCTCTCATGGGAGCAGCTTTCCTCGGTCCTCGGTTGGGCAAATACAACGACAACGGCACTGCCAATGCGTTGCCCGGTCACAACATGAGTATTGCGACTCTAGGGTGTTTGATTCTCTGGTTGGGCTGGTTTGGCTTTAACCCCGGTTCTACGATGGCGGTTGGCGATGGCACGGCGATCGCTCACATTGCGTTGACGACCAACACAGCAGCAGCGTTTGGGGGTGTCGCCGCAACCATTACGGCTTGGCTTGTATTGGGCAAGCCTGACCTATCCATGATCATCAACGGTCTTTTGGCAGGTTTAGTCGCTGTTACGGCTTCTACTGCTTACATCAATGCTGGCTCCGCTGCCGTCATTGGGATTATCGGCGGAATTCTCGTGGTCTTTGCAGTTGGTCTCTTTGACAAACTCAAGATTGATGATCCTGTAGGTGCAATCTCCGTTCACCTCGTAAATGGGATCTGGGGAACCCTGGCGGTCGGTCTATTTGCTCAAGGTGATGCCTTTTATGCTGGTGGCCCAACAGGTCTCTTCTTTGGCAACCCTGGTCAACTCTGGATTCAGTTTGTCGGTACTCTGGCGGTGGGTGGAATTACGGTTCTGCTCTCCAGCATTTTCTGGCTGATCCTCAAAGCAACTTTGGGTATTCGAGTCAGCGCAGAGGAAGAGTTGCTGGGCTTGGATATTGGAGAGCACGGCATGGAGGCTTATGCAGGGCTAGCGAAGGATGCGAGTGGAGCACCCATTGGTCTTCCCTCTGGCTCTAGCTCTGGAGGTGTCACGAGTGGCAGCACATTGTAGTGATGTTTTTTGGGTCTTGTTAGAAATCACTTAATTAGGTGAGATGCTGAATCGCTTCAATTAAGTCTAAGTTGAATGGTTGGGTCATTAACTTGTTTCTGCAAGATTGCTAAGGTTACTGCATTAATGTGCTGATTTGATGCAATCTAGCTCACGAATTTTAGTAGCCGAGGTTTAGTTAACTAAACCTCGGCTAACACTTTTAGTACACTTTTGATCTTGTTAGTTGAATTGGCTTTAAACCCAAACCTTAAAAAACTTTAGAGCATCTGAAAAAGGATTACAGATACTCTGTTGTCACTTTTAATTTTCTTTGCTTGGAATATTAACTTAACGTGATGTGCAACGTAGAGGTTTAGATCCCCGGTTGCTCGTTCAGCATCCTCAAAGTAGTCTGATTTGCGTCACAGCAACCGGGGATCTGGGGAAAGTCGCACACGGAGTAACTTATTAAATATTTGTGTTTGAAAATTTATGTTTGAAACAGTTAAGTTAGTGGGTGTCGTTCACTCTAAGATGCGTTTCAACTCCCATTGAGTATTGCCAAACATTGGATGCAGACTCCGAAAGATGAAGGGTTTGGGGAACCAACGTAGGTCGGTTTTACTGGCAAAATCCTTATCTCGAATTCGCGTAAGGGTAGTCCTCTAAAAGTAATGATTTTTGAGTAAGGATATGCCGCGTGGAGCATGGCATATCCTTACTTGTTTAGGATTACCGCCTGATTCACTAATGTGGCTATTTGCGATCGCCAATTAGCTTAAGAGAGGGCTTGAAAGCTACCTTCTCTCGTACGAATGCGAATGGCTTGTTCGAGGGGTACAACAAAGATTCTGCCGTCTCCAATGTTGCCGGTTTGAGCCGCTTCGATAATCTTTTCAATCACATTGTCTACTTGGTGATCTTCGGCGACAATCTCAATTTTGACCTTGGCAATAAACTCAGTTTGAAAAGCTGCCCCCCGATAAATTTGGGTCTGCCCCCGTTGTTTGCCAAATCCTTTGACTTCGGTAATAGTCATTCCCTCAACGCCGATACTAACTAGTGCGTTTTTAACAGCATCTAACTTAAAGGGTTGAACAATAGCTTCTATTTTTTTCATTGCTTTGAATCTTGATTTGAATATCAAACTGTATCTTTGAATACAAATTTATCACAGGTTGATGGGTTGTGCTGCTCTACCTGAGGCGTCGCTGCCGATCACCTGTGTTCAAAGTCAGCCCTGTGTAGATTAACCAAATCATAAAGATTCTTTTCGTTGAGCCTGGTGGTGCGATCGCTCATGATCGTTGCGTCTAACCTCTCCTCGTAAAGCCGAGTTTTTGGGATGCAATCTCATAAGTTTTACAGTGCTTTTTGAATAAAGCTCATTACGGTTTAGTCATAACCCTGAAAATGTATTTTGCAATACAGAATCAACCCTACCAAAATTGGTGCAATTCAGACTTAAACCTACTCATCAGTTCAGGTCTCTAGTAGTAGAAGGGAAAGACAAGTGTTAAAAAAAGCTTTGATGATTGGGGCGATCGCACTTTGGTTGCTTAGCGGTCCCCTGATGGGCAATGCGTTTGCCCAAGAAGCAACTGAGCCACCTCCTCCTGATACAGGAGACACGGCCTTTATGCTGCTCTGTTCCGCACTGGTTTTGTTGATGACACCAGGGTTGGCGTTTTTCTATGGTGGGTTCGTGCGATCGCGCAACGTTCTCAACACCATGATGATGAGCTTTGTGCTCATGGGCATCGTGGGTGTCACCTGGATCTTGTGGGGCTATAGCCTTGCGTTTTCACCCGCTACCCCCTTTATTGGCGGTTTGCAATGGTTATTTTTGAATGGGGTTGGCTACGAGACAGCCGGTTATTTAACAGGTCATGGGCCTGAAGAGGTCGTCTCCTACGCGGGAACCATTCCTCATCAGACCTTCATGATCTATCAGGCAATGTTTGCCATCATTACGCCTGCTTTGATTTCAGGGGCGATCGTAGAGCGGATGAACTTCCGTGCCTATGCTCTCTTTGTGTTGCTGTGGTCAACCTTTGTGTATTCACCTATGGCGCACATGGTTTGGAGTAAAGGCGGTTTCTTAGGCTTATATGGTGGCATAGGCGCGCTTGACTTTGCTGGAGGAACGGTCGTTCACATTATCTCGGCTGTCTCTGGTGTTGTGGCGGTTATGGTGCTTGGTCCTCGGCGCAGCTATCCCAGCCAACCTTCAGCACCTCACAACGTACCCTTCATTTTGTTGGGAGCTGGTCTTCTCTGGTTTGGTTGGTTTGGTTTTAACGCAGGTAGTGCCCTGGCATCTGGCACACTTGCAACGGTGGCATTCGTTTCAACTAACACAGGTGCTGCTGCTGCTGTTTTAACCTGGTTGGTTCTAGAGCAGTTTCTGCGTGGCAAGCCTACTGCTGTCGGTGCGGCAACTGGAGCTGTCGTTGGTCTGGTGGCCGTTACCCCTGCCGCCGGGTTTGTTAATCCTATTGGTGCATTGTTAATTGGTAGTATCGCAGCTGTTTGTTGCTTCTATGCCATTAGTCTTAAAGCAAAGCTAGGCTTTGATGATTCGTTGGATGTGTTTCCTGTTCACGGTGTCGGTGGAACGATTGGAGCAATTTTAACGGGTGTATTTGCTACAACAACTGTTAACGAATTTGGTAAAGATGGTTTGCTCTTTGGCAACCCTGGTCAATTAGTGACTCAAATTATTGCAGTTCTGATTGCTTATGTATTTGCAGGCGTAGCAACCTTTATCATTCTCAAAATCTTGGATGCAACCGTTGGCTTGCGAGTGACTCCTGAGATCGAAAGTCAAGGTCTGGATGTCTACGAGCATGGTGAAGAAGCCTATAGTGAGCAAATTGCTGCTGGAGTTGGTTTGAGTGGTGCTCCGGCTGACATGACCGGACCCTCGGCGGAGTTGCGTTAGATATCTCTTGTAGTTGAGTGGTGAAGCGTAGCTCAAATGAGCTACGCTTTTTTATGTGATTCTTTTAGGAGAACGTGAATCGTTGGATGAACTAGTTCCATCCTCACCTTTTAGAACTTTTGTCAGTCAACCAGTGGATTTGTCATTAAAGTTGAAATTTTCATAGCAGTTGACTTGTCTGAGTGATCGGTTCCTGCTAGGGTGTTTACCAGGCATTGGGTAAATCTGATGGGCGATCGCCACTCCAGATTGTTTGTCAGTCTCGCAAAGTCTCGGTCTAAATTTCCCCACTTGCGGGTCTTGCCAGGATGGGTATTTTTATCCCTCACGGCAAACGGGTTTCTGTTGGCATTGGTTATGCTGTCCGTGCTACGAATCTATAGCCTATCGTTGACAGCCCCTGCTACTGCCTCAGCCGCGCAGCCTCAGCCCTCCTTTGATCCAGATTTATTGATTACTCAATTGGGGCCTCGTCATCAACTCACGTATGACCAGTGGGTTGAGCTATTGGCTCAAGAAGCCAGGGTTGTTGCCGTTAACCAACCCCCACGGCTCACTGTTTTAGCGGGTGACTCGCTCAGTTTGTGGTTTCCTAGCCAGTTATTGCCAACTGAGCGCACTTGGCTGAATCAAGGCATCTCTGGTGAGACGTCTGGAGGGTTGCTGAAACGACTTGAGGTGTTTGATCAAACTCGCCCTGAAACCATCTTTGTCATGATTGGCATTAATGATTTGATTCGGGGCGTTGAGGATGAGCAAATTCTCGACAACTATCAGCAAATTATTCGTCATCTCAGTGCCGCTCATCCCCGTAGCCAAATTGTGGTGCAATCCATTCTGCCTCACGCGGCTGAGCTAGCCACTTGGGAAGGGCGCGATCGCCTGTTGCGAGTTCCCAATCAACGCATCCGCCACTTAAATCAAGAACTAGCTGCGATCGCCCATCAAGAAGGGGCCTATTTTCTCAACCTTTATCCTTTATTTGCCAATAACCAGGGCAATTTGAGAATTGACCTTAGCACCGATGGGTTGCACCTCAATCCTCAAGGCTATTTGGTTTGGCGAACAGCTTTAGAGTTATATAGCAGCATGGAATTGAGCCGAGAATAAGTAAGGTGAACGACTGAAAAGTATTAAGTCAGGGCTGCACTTTGAGCCTTGAGTTAACGTGAATTCGGGATAAGGATTTTGGCGGTTGAAACCGCAACTACAGGAGCAAAACCGACCTGCGTCGGTTCACTCAACCCTTGATTTTCTGTAGTTCGCGAAGGCGAACTTCGCTCTGATAGCCGCGAATTTATTC
>JANRJA010000187.1:0-79242 GCA_033764315.1 Oculatellaceae cyanobacterium bins.114 | reverse complement strand
CCTCCTATGACTTCATCCTAGAAGCTCTTTTTGGCGCAGCTTCATAAAATATTGGTATAAGCCTTGTGTTCGTGGCTTGCGAATTACGGTTTATGAAGTGCTTGAATACCTCGCTTCCGAGATGACCGAAGCAGAAATCCTCGACGATTTTCCTGATCTGACGCGAGAAGATTTAAAGGCTTGCATTGCTTATGCTGCAGATCGTGAACGGCGATTTATGGCTGCTCGATTATCTGCATGAAATTACTTTTTGGTGAAAACTTGTCGTTCAAGTTGCCAAATTGTTTAAGTGATCTTTTCCCAAACTCACTTCACGTCCGAGATGTAGGAATGAAAGCAGCGATCGCTCCAATTGTTTAGGATTATGCAAAAGACAATGATTTGATGATTGTCTCGAAAGATGCTGATATGGATGACCTGAGCTTAGTATTCGGAAATTCACTAAAAGTTATTTAGCTTCGCCTTGGAAACTGTTCGACATCATAAGTTGAAAACTTGTTGCGTCAGAATTTTGACGCGATCAAATTGTTTTATGAAGATGAGAATTGATCGCTGCTTGCTTTATCGTAATGCACTTCTCTGTCTCAACCTGTTTATCCTCTATCTTTTTCTGGTAGTCCTCTAAAAGTAATGATTTTTGAGTAAGGATATGCCGCGCCTCGCGCGGCATATCCTTACTTGTTTAGGACTACCTTTTTTCTCTCTTCTTTTTTTCTTCACTCACTTGCCCGAATCTGCCCATTTGCACTCTCTTGTGCTCGCCGCATGGCTTGGTCTAACGGTTGTTGACCCAACAGGGCACTGATGAATTGGTTATCAAAATTGTTCATGATGCTGGCGGGATACAATCCGGCTTGCCAGGGAATGGCGTAGGGAACCCCTGCTACCAGTGCAGCTCTGAGGCGATCGCGATCGTACTTTAGAGCTTGAGCAACTGATTTGCGGGAGGGGAGAGCAAACCCCGTTTCTGTCCATTTCGCCATGCCCTGTTTGCCCGTTAAGTAAGAAATCAGTTCCCACGCTTCTGCTTTATGTTCGGTCTGCTGGCTCATCACGTAGGCAACGGTAAACACCATTGTTCCAAGTTGATCGTTCATCGTGGGAATCTCAGCCGTAGCAAACTTTAGATCGGGGAAGGTCTCTGTCAGATAAGGGATCGCCCAATTGCCTTCAAGCACCATTGCTACTTTTTGTTGCCCAAACATTTCGCTGCCAGAGTTGGTGCCCACGTCTGTTTTTTGAGCCGAGGTGCGATCGCCCCGATATTGATCCACGACCAGTTGCAGTCCGGCAATGCCCTCTGGTGTGGCAAAAGCAGCATATCCCCGCTGATCGACCAACTGCCCCCCAAAGGCTTGAATGGCAAAAACTTGACGTGCCAGTTCAGGAATGACCCCAAAGCCATACTGGTCAGGTCTGCCATCCTGATTGCGATCGCGTGTGAGTGCCTTGGAGTAAGCCCGCAGTTCCTCCCAGGTTTTAGGAGGATGAGTCAATCCTGCTTCAGCGAAAGCATCTGTATTGTAAAACAGAGCCAGCGTTGAGTAGTCTTTGGGCAAGCCATAAATTTGCCCCTCATAAGTAAAGGGTTGCAGCAGAGTTTCCTCAAAATCTGCCAGGTCAAAATTGGGGGTGATGTAACTGTCCAGTGGCTCTAAAACACCCTGACTCATCAGAAATGGGGCTTCTAGCGCATCCAGGTAAAACACATCGGGAGCGGCATCGCCAATCAACCGAGTTTTGAGCACGTCCATATATTGGTCGGCAATTTGCTCAAATCGTACCCGGATGTGGGGATGCTCTGCCTCAAAATCTCGCAAAACCCGATTGAGCAGGGTTTGCTCGGCTGGACTGGCTCCCCACCCGCTGAGTTTGAGAACGACCGGATCAGCAGACCCTTGACCCGTGGAAATTGGGCTTTGACAGGCAACAATGGCGATCGCCACTGCCACCATCAATATCAACCATCGTCGCCATCGACCTTTCATCTCGGTTAGCCTAATTTCGACTCAGGACGTAGCATTCGCTTTTTTGCTAACAAGTTCACAAATGCCTGTCTATCGATCTTAGGTTAGGGCGTAGCATTTGGGTCGCAACTAACGGTTTCACAAATGCGCCCCTACCGAATGCTGCGCCCCTACGCATTTCCTGTTACCCGTTTCCTCTTCTTTTTTCTCTCTTCTCCCTTCTTTTTTCCTTAATGCTCTGCCACTCCATCTTGTCGGGCGGCTCGTTGCACGGCTGCTGCGACGGCTGTTGAGACCCGTTCATCAAACGCTGAAGGAATGATGTGTTCTGGGTCAAGGTCAGAGGGTTTGATCAGAGAGGCGATCGCTCCAGCTGCTTCCAAATACATTGAGGTTGTCATCGTTACCGCACGGCAATCGAGGGCTCCGCGAAAGATGCCTGGAAAGGCAAGCACGTTGTTGATCTGGTTGGGATAGTCGCTCCGCCCTGTGGCAATAACGGCGACATCGTCCATGATTAGTTCCGGTTGAATTTCGGGGATCGGATTTGCCATCGCAAATACAATCGGGTCTTTTGCCATCGATCGCACCATTTCGGGAGTCACCACACCAGGAGCACTGACGCCCAAAAATACATCAGCACCCACCATTGCATCGGCTAAAGACCCACTCTCTTCTACGGCAAACTCTCGCTTTTGAGGATTGAGATCTGAGCGACTGTAACTGAGAATGCCTTTAGAATCACACATATAGATGATTTCGGCACCTGCCTTTTGCAAGAGACGAGCGATCGCCACACCTGCCGCACCTGCTCCATTGATGACAATCTTGACCTGATCCATCGATTTGCGAACCAGCTTGAGCGCGTTGAACAGAGCCGCTAGACTGACAATCGCTGTGCCGTGTTGGTCATCATGAAAGATCGGAATCTTTAACTCTCGTTGTAGCCGAGCTTCAATTTCAAAACACCGAGGGGCACTGATGTCTTCAAGGTTGACACCCCCAAACACAGGCGCGATGTTTTTGACAGTTTCCACAATGGCATCCGTGTCCTGCGTTGCCAGACAGATCGGAAAGGCATCAATGCCAGCGAACTCTTTAAACAGCATGGCTTTACCTTCCATGACAGGTAATGCTGCTTCAGGCCCCAAATTGCCCAGCCCTAAAACTGCACTGCCATCGGTGACGATCGCCACGGTGTTGCTCTTAATCGTCAGAGAATAAACCTGTGACGGGTCTTCAGCAATCGCCGTACAAATGCGCCCCACCCCAGGGGTGTAAGCCATTGCTAAATCACCCTGGTTCTTGAGAGGAATCTTGCTTTGCACCTTGATCTTGCCACCCCGGTGCAGGTTAAAAGTGCGATCGTACACACTGAGCACTTTGATATCGTCTAATGCCTTCACCGTTGAGACAATCATCTCGGCATGTTCTGCGCTAAAGGCATCGACAGTGATGTCGCGCACCAAAATCTTTAACTCGCGCTCAATCAGGTCAATCTGACCGATATTGCCCCCAGCCGCCGCGATCGCCTGCGTTACATACGCCAGCATGCCTGCTTGGTTAGGAAGTT
Organism: Oculatellaceae cyanobacterium bins.114; assembly: GCA_033764315.1. Classification (GTDB taxonomy): domain Bacteria; phylum Cyanobacteriota; class Cyanobacteriia; order Elainellales; family Elainellaceae; genus FACHB-1407. The sequence continues at coordinate 75,702 of JANRJA010000187.1, read as the reverse complement.
TGACCCGAATTGTAAGGCTAAAACTGGGGTTGGGTGTCAGTTTGACCATTGCTATGCTGTTCTCCTTCAGTCGGATGAGGAACTCAAATAACGTGTGTACGATACCAAGCAAAGTTAAATCTTACCGTGTAGATACACACCGATATCGCTGCCCATAGCTTAGGTGACCCCTGGTTTCACAATTGTACTCAGTCACACCATGCCATTAGGAAGCGTGATGCAGTGCAAGGGTAGATGACACTAAACTCTTACTCTCCTACTCATCTATACTCTTTACCTTCCCCTAACTCCAGTCCAGACCCGATTAATCGGGTCTCTCCACCCTCCACCCTCATTATTCAAAACTCATCATTCAAAACTCATCATTCAACCACTCCCTACCATCCCCACGTTCCTGCCCCTCCCTTAAAGGGACCCACGATATCTTTCGTAATCCAGCCGCCATAAAAATCACCCGCTTGCGCCTGCACCAGTTCTCCATCGACGTAACACCCATCCATCAAATGAGCATAAAACGAGACGTGATTGGTGATGCTGACAAAACCAGGAGTGGGATGGGTATAAAACCAAGCCGCATTTTGAACCTGGCGATCGCCCACTTGAATGGTGTAATAGCTTGCCTGTCCTTTCCATTCACAGAAGCTAGAGCGAGGAGTTTGCACCAAATATTCCAGTCGAATATCTTCTGGCGGAAGGTAATAAGTGGGGGGATGGCTCGTTTCCAGCACCCGCTTAGCTCGATGAGTATCGGCGATCGTGACGCCATTAAAAATTACCTGAAGGTGTTTAGTCGTCTCTTCTAACCGAGGAGGACGGGGATAATCCCAAACAGACTCTTGACCAGGACCAGGGGGAATGCGTTTCATAAGAAAAAAGAAAGAAGAAGAGGCTAAAAGATAAATAAGAGGGGGTAAGGGTGAGATGGAGTTAGCTCCCTAGCTTCTGGCATTCCCCTCTTGAGAGTCATGTGCGACTTCAATAGAAGCCAGAGAGCTGGAGGCTTTTAAGAAAGATTATGTCTTAGAAATTGACTCTACCTGCTTCAACCCTCGATTCCCTTAACTCTCAAGCGATCGCAGTTGATGAACAAACAACCATTGACTAATTGACTAATGACCCACTCAAAACCTAAAACTCGAAACCCAAAACTCAAAACTCAAAACCCAACACGCCTATTCTTGAATATAGCTTTACTTCTCAGGGGTTATGTTCTCTCGCGATCGCCTCGCTAAATCTCCAGTTTTCCTACGAGTCGGTATTTTTTTACTCACCTTGCTGCTCTGTTGGCTGCCGTTTGCAGCGATTCTCCAAGCCGCAATACACGACGCTAATCGGCTCAATATCCTGGCGATGTCGCTGTTGTTTGTCGAATTTCTGGTGTTGCTGCGGGTGTGGACTCGGCGCGTCTATCATCAGTTTCCAGCCTTTCGATCCTATGGTGTAGGCATCAGTCAACCGCAAGGATTGGAGCTGTTGCAAGGATTAGCAATTGGGTTTATCACCTTATTTGCCTTGTTTAGCATTCAGGGGTGGCTAGGATGGATTGTTTGGCGATCGCCTTCCCCTGATTTACCCCGGTTTGTCTTAGAAGGGGCACTGACTGGATTGGGCGTTGGCTTTGCCGAAGAGTTGGTGTTTCGCGGTTGGTTGCTACAGGAGTTAGAGCGAGACTACCCCCCTTCAACTGCTCTATGGGTTAACAGTCTTGCTTTTGCCATATTGCACTTCATCAAACCTTGGGACGAGGTGTGGCGATCGCTCCCTCAGTTTGGCGGACTGTGGTTACTGGGCTTGATCTTGATCTGGGCAAAACGGGCAGGTCAAGGACGCTTGGGCTTACCCGTTGGGTTGCACGGGGGACTCGTCTGGGGGTTTTATCTCATTAACGTGGGTCAATGGGTCACCTATACTCAGCAAGTGCCAGAGTGGGTTACAGGGATCAACCACAATCCCCTCGCTGGGATCATGGGCTTGTTGGTGTTGAGTGGTTTAGCAATCTATATGAGAGGGCGATCGCACAGAATCGCCTAGATTAAGTCAGTGGGTGCAGTTAAACTCAAGATGATTTTTGGGGCGAAACCTCTTTCCTCAAGACAAAGCCCCCACTCTCCCGTGTTGCCATAACGGATGTAATGACGCTTCCTTATCTGACAATCCTGCAGAGCAACCAACACGCTTCCCCGACTCTCTGCCTCTCTCACCCTTTCTCTTACACTTCAGTGGTAGGAAGGTTCTTATCTCTGCTATCGTACGTTCATAGATGAACTGTCAGAACCGGGGGGAGAAGTTGTATTTCGGTACCTTCTACTAACCTGACACTCCGCTAAACAGGGCTATGGCAAACAGGTCAGAAACATTTTCACTGCCTCCCGCTGTTCGACGAGCCGCTGGAGCTTTTCGTATTTTTGGGTGGGTCAGTTTTTGGGCGCAAATTGTCTTGGCAGTCGTATCTGCTGGGGTGTTGGGTTTTGCAGGGCTAAATCTCAATGCTGGTGAGCCACGGGTTGGGGTGCCCAATGTCCCAGGTGCTGCCCCAGTTGCAGCTAGCAACTCAATCACAGGATTTGGATTTTTCTTTGCTGTTTGTGGGTTGATAGTTCTGTTTATTGGAGCCTATTGGGCATTTCGATATACTCGGCTATCTCGGCGACTCGCCAGTCCAAATGCTCAACTTCGCCCTAAACGTGGAGATGCTGTTCAGGCTCTGCGGATCGGGTTATTGATTAATCTTGTGGGCATGTTACTGACGATTTTAGGTGCTCAGGCGATCGTCGGTGCTCTCGTTGCTAAGTCGATGTCGCAAGGGTTTGCTGTGTTTGCCGGTAGCATTCCCCCTTACATCAGTCCTCTGCAAATCTTTTTGGTGCAAGCCAATATCAACATCATCATGGCGCACTTTGTGGCGGTGGGGTCTACGCTGTGGTTAATCCAAACAATGAATCGTCAATAACTTAAACGACGTGTTATAAAACTGTTTAAACCAACACGCCTACCTTAATGAGGTGGAGTAGAATAGCCACCATAGACTGTCAGCTCAATTTCCCTTGGCACATTATTGCCTTACCCCACACGTTAAGAAGTTAGGGTGGTTTCTCAAGCCCTGGTACTTCCAGCATTCTTTTGCCACTTATTCAAATTTCTGAGGTTGAACTATGCCTACGGTTGCAGATCGCTATGCTCGTTTATCTCGTGCCTACACTCAACTCTCTGAACGCTTTCAAAAGTTAGATGTTGAGCACATGACCCTCAAAAGCAAGCTGTTGCCGTTACTCAAAACTGTAAAAGCTTGGAAGCAAACGATCGCCACGTTGAAGCAAGAAAAAGCTGATTTAGAAGCTCAACTCCAACTGGTGTCAGGCAAGTATGAAGAACTGAGGGTCTTTGAATTATTGTTAGAAGCGGCTGCTCAAGCTGATTTGATTGAGGCGGAGGAGCAAGTCAAACTCGTTGAGCAAACGATTCAAGAATTTGAGGCGGATGCTGCCCCCGATTTGAATGACACCGAAAAGCAGTTGTTGTTGGAATATGAGACCGAAACAATGGCTTTTTTATCGACAGAAGAGAACAGCAGTCCGGTTGTTGCTAACCCCACGGTGGATCGAAGTGTAACAGCTGCAAGTGTTGAACAGCCTGTCTCTGTCAGCCAGTTTTAAGACGGTTGTTATATTAGGGTCAGTTCGGTTTGAGAGCCTAGCGAATAAATTCGCAGCTATCAGAGCGAAGTTCGCCTTCGCGAACCACGGAGAATCAAGGGTTGAGTGAACCGACGCAGGTCGGTTTTGCTCCTGTAGTTGCGGTTTCAACCGCCAAAAGCCTTATCCCGAATTCACGTTATATTAGGGTCGAGATAGGCAGCGATCGCAATGTCCACAGCGCATCGATTGAGACTCTTTTGCAAAGCCAAATGCAGCTAACAAAAACCTCCAACGGCACTCAGGAGTCGTGAGAAACTGGAGCATTTGTTGAGCACCCTGTTCTTGTTGTGGAAATTGAGGGGTCTTAGTGGAGGTTAAGACGTAACGGAACGGGTCTTGCCATTCGAGTTGTCCGCTGCTATGTAACAGGGAAAGAGCGATCGCCCCTTGCTTAAATTGCTGGTCGATCGCATTAACATCGCCTTTGGCTGGAAGCTGATTTACCAGTTCTTGGGCGAGGCGTTGTTGCGATCGCACCCGCTCTTGAAAGAAATTAAGGCGTTGTTTGTCTTCTGGATCGAGCCAACCTGTGGGTTCACTCACCAGCGTAAGAGCATCGGCTGGTTTGCCGTCTCGTCCTGCTCTGCCTACCTCCTGAACGTACTCTGACAACAAGACAGGAGCATGAAAGTGAATCACCCAACGGACATCTGGCTTATTGATCCCCATGCCAAAGGCCGATGTGCAAACGACGAACTGAAGCTCACCCTGCAACCAGGCCGTTTCAATATAGCGGCGTTCATCGGGGCTTAAACCAGCATGATAAGCCGCTGTCTGATACCCCTTCTGTGCGAGCCAAGTTGCTAAACTGTCGCTGTCTCGGCGAGTCCGGACATAGACCAAGCCACTCTGACCTGGATGTTGCTGAATAAACTTGAGCAGTTGGTTTCGTCGTCCACGCGGAGTCCAGGTGGTTTGAACGGCAAGATTGAGATTAGGACGATAAGGGCTGAGCCGAAAAATGTCAGGGTGTTTGAGGTCTAGCACCTTTTGAATAATCTGTTGAGCTTGGGGATCAGCCGTTGCGGTAAAGGCGGCGATCGCAATTCGAGTGCCGGGTAGTTTGTGGGTTAACAACGCCGAACGCACTGCCCCTAAGCGTCGATAGGCAGGGCGAAACGTATTACCCCACTGCACCAGGCAATGAGCTTCATCCAAAATTAGCCCGTTAATCTTGATATAAGGCTGGCACAGCACCTCCCACACTGGAGGGCTGAGGAGTGTCTCTGGAGATAGATAGAGCAGGCGCAAGTGTTGTCGCTGCACCGATAAAAGAGTTTGACGCCGTTGATAACTAGGCAACTCACCGTGTAATAGTGCGGCTGGAAGATCGCGGTGGTGCAACTCTTGCACCTGATTCTCCATCAAAGCCACCAATGGCGAAACCACTAATGTCAACCCAGTCCGCAAGAGGGCTGGCAATTGAAAACAAATTGATTTACCGCCACCTGTAGGCATTACGACTAATGCATCTTGATGCGCCAGCAGGCTATGAATAATTTCTCCTTGCGGTGGGCGAAAGTCGTCATAACCCCAAATTCGTTGGAATGCTGCACGAACATAATCCCACCCAGTCTGTTCTGAAAGGTGCATCCCCAAATCTCAACGCTCCCTCTTAAGAGTTCCCATAGGGCTGTTTTTTTGCTCAGTGTTTGATGGGATCTGATACAGAATACAGTAGCTTTAACTCAAGGGAGGTTGGGAGGGGTGCGCTTTATAGTGATATAGCACCCACTTGTATGACCTATCTTGACCGTTGCTATACGTTGTCACCCAGACTTCATATGAACTAATCCTATGATAAATATTGATATAAAAACTCCCCAAATTCTTCAAGAATCTGAGGAGTTAAATTTAAAGCACACTTCAATCCGTCGTGTGATTTAAATAGAAACCATGCGGCCCATCTTGACTGGATTTAGAAGCTGGTTGAGGACTGACTCAAGACATTATTGGTGCTCTATTTCTTGACCAGGTCAATGCCTAAGTAAGTTTTACTCATGTATTGAGCCAAGCGTGTGAGTGGGCTAGCAGCATTGGCGATCGCCTCACCACTAGAGGGATCAGCCGTTGAAATGCCAATCAGTTGGGCAAAGTCGCTATCTGACAGTTGACCCGTTTGGTGCTTTTGGAAGGCATCGATAACAACAATCAACTCGTCACCTGAAAACTCAAACCCATTCTGGGCTGCAAACTCAGCCACCATTGGGGCACGCTCGGTCAACGCTTCAGACTCAGCCGTGTCTAACTCCGCTTCGCTGCTAATGTTGCCATCTCCTACTCCTAAGAGAGCTTCTAGCTGATGGCGTAGAGCTTCATCTTCGGCGGTTTTATGCATAAATTCCAACACAGTTGCAGTTGCCATGTCAAAGTTCCCCGCTCAAGAAATCGCCAAAATGATAACAAGCGCGAGGAACTTTACTGCTTAATAAATGCTGAAATTTTTGCAGTTGAGGATTAAACAACCGCAGAGCTGGGGTAGCAAACTTTAGTGCCACTTAAGCCGCAATAACCATTGGGGTTTTTAGCCAGATATTGCTGATGATAGGACTCAGCATAATAAAACTCTGGAGCATCCAAGATCTCAGTGGTAATTTTGCCATATCCTTGAGCACTTAACGCTGATTGGTAGGCATCTCGTGAGGCGATCGCCAGTTGTTTTTGCGCTTCAGAATAGGTGTAGATGCCAGAGCGATATTGTGTGCCAGCATCATTGCCTTGACGCATGCCTTGAGTCGGATCGTGGCTTTCCCAAAAGACTTTAAGGAGTTGTTCGTAACTGACAATTTTAGGATCAAACACCACGAGAACGACTTCGTTGTGTCCGGTCATGCCACTACAAACTTCTTGATAAGTGGGGTTAGGGGTTACACCCGCCGCATAACCGACTGCCGTTGTAAAAACACCTTCCTGTTGCCAAAACTTGCGCTCAGCACCCCAAAAACAACCCAACCCAAACACGGCAACTTCTAACCCTGCTGGAAAAGGTGCCTTGAGAGGATTACCATTGACAAAGTGAGTTGCAGGTACTGGCATCGCCTCTGACCGACCGGGGAGTGCTTCTTGAGGGGTGGGCAGGGATACTTTTTTGCCAAATCCAAAGATTGCCATGAGTTTTTAGAGTTGCAATTTACTTCACTCCATCATAAAACGAAGTGCTAGATGTTGCAGGGTGGATGCTACGGCAGACTTGTGTGGAATCTACCACCGTTGAAGCACTGTCAACCCATAAGGAGCGATCGCCCAGAGTTACTTTTCGGTCAGCGTCCAAACACCCTCATTCCACGTCTCTTCACTGGGGGGATTGGTGAGGTAATAGGTACACCGCTCCATGTGGAGTTTAGCGGCTTTGTCGTTGCTATTAATCTCTTCCATGATGGTAGCGAACTCATTAAAGGCGGGTCTAAACTTGCGCTCTAAGTAATAGGCGCGTCCCGTTTGATATAGCTCAATCGTTCTCAGTTGGTTGTCGGTTAACTCATCCTCCCGTAACGCAATCAGTTCATAAATGCTAACGGGTCTATTTTTGCCTTTGACTAGAATGCGGTCTAGCTCTCGTGCCCAGATGCGCTCGGCACAAGGAGCATAGGTGGTTTCACTAATGACAATGTCTGTGCCATAGAGTTTACTCGCTCCTTCTAAACGAGAACCCAGGTTGACCCCGTCGCCAATTGAGGTGAACTCAATGCGCTGTTTGGAGCCGATATTGCCGCTGATCACCGCATCAGAGTTGATCCCGATGCCAATTTTGATGATTGGTTTGTCTTGCTCAACTCGCTTGACATTAAAGTCTTTTAAGCGTTGCCGCATGTCAATCGCGGTTTTTACCGCTTGAAAGGCGTGGTCTTCGATTGGCAGAGGAGAGCCAAACACCGCCATGATGGCATCTCCAATGTATTTGTCGAGGGTGCCTTTATTTTTAAAGACGGCCCCTACCATCGCTTCAAAGTATTCATTGAGCATTTCTACGACTTCTTCAGCCTCCATGTCCTCAGTGAGGGTGGTGTAGCCTCGAATATCAGAGAAGAGCACAGACACTTCTTGGCGATTTCCTCCCAGCTTCAAATCTCCTTTGAGCACCTGTTCTGCCACATCCTGGCTCATGTAGCGATACATCGCGCTCTTAATTCGCTTTTCATCGCTGATGTCATCCATCACCACCAAAGCCCCCGAAACATTAGAACTGTCGGTGGCATCAGCGATCGTGTTGATCGAGAGGTTAATGCTATGTTCTTCTTCTTTGTAGAGGGATATTAATGTTTGATCAGGGTAATATTGCTGGCGGTCTTTTTGGTCTTCTGCCCCAAGCACGGTATGGAAGTATTCAGCAAACTCACCCTTTTCTAAACGAATCAAATTGGTCACAAATTGACCTTCGAGGGGCTTATTTTCTTCTAAGCCCAACAATTTTTTAGCACTCTCATTAGCCGCGATGATTTTACCTTCTTTATCTGTCGAAATCACTCCATTAGAGAGCGATCGCAAGATATCTCGCTGAGTTTGCTCTTGTTGCTTGACGGTGGCGAATAATTTAGCATTTTGCAAGGCTACCCCCGCTTGAATATTGAACGCCTGCATGAACTCTAAATCGTTGCGGTTAAAGCTGGCTCTCCAACATTCGGGCACTTCAGGATAGTCATTGGGATCGTACGGTGGGTGCTCTCCTTGTTTGCGTTTGTTGATCAGTTGGGTGACGGCAATGAGTTCGTTATTAGCATTAAACACAGGCATACACAGCATGCTGCAAGTGCGATAGCCTGTTTTCTGATCGGTCTCTTTAGAGGTAGCCGAGTTGGGATGATCGTACAGATCAAAGGGGATTAACAAGGGCTGCTTGGTATTGACCACTTGACCTGCAAAACCAGCCACCATCGGGATCCGAATTTCCTTTAAGACATCATTCACCGGAATCTTAGTCCACAGTTCTTGAGTGTCTAAATCGAGGAGCCACAACGTACTGCGATCGGCTTGCATTAATTCCTTCGCTTCCTCCATCACCCGGCTCAGGGTTTCCTCCAAATCTAAACTGCTTTGGCTTAAGGATTTGGTAGCCTTCATCAAGGCAGATGCGGCTCGTTGTTTTTGAGTCGCTTTGTAGAAAGAGCGAGACGACTCTAGAATGAGCCGAATGGAGGGGGCAAACTCCTCAAACAACTGTTCGTCATGCTGGCTAAATCCATCAATATCGATCTTCTCTTCTAAAGAAGCCTGGGGATCATACGTAAGCTTGAGCTTGTTTAACAACTGCACAACTGCCACCAGGTCGCCCTGCTCGCTGAGCAAGGGCATTGCCAACATGGTATAGGTGCGGTAGTGATTCTTTTTGTCGGATTCTTGAGCCGTTTTAGAGCGGGGATCCTTATAGAAGTCATAGGGAATGTTGACGACTTCTTTGCTCGTTGCAACTTCACCTGCAATCCCAGCGGTTTTAGGAAAACGCAGCTCTAAATTGTTCCCTTTTTCATCCTTGGCAACAATAGACCATAGTTCGTCCTTCTCTTCATCTAACAAAAAGATAGTGGTGCGATCAGCGTTCAGCAGCTCACCTGTCTTTAAAGTGATGGAGCGCAGCATCTCATCTAGAATTGCATCAAACCCTTGTGAACTCAACATGTCATCCAACATGGAGAGGGTTTGATTGACTACCTGCAACTTTTGCTCAACGTCAGTAACGACTTGTTTAAAGGTGTCTTGAGTGAGAGGTGCTAAAAAGGTTGAAAAAGACCCTCGTGTGGTTGCTAAAGCACTGGTTGGAGCAGCACTAAACTCAGGATCAGGTGGGGCGATCGCCGCTTCCATTGGAGTGATTGGTTCTTCAGCAACCGAATATACTTCCACGTCAACGTGGGCAGTAACATCGATGATATCAGCCATGCCAGAAGAATCCATATCCATGCGTCGGGTCTGCATATCTACTACCGTTGAATCTGGAGGAACTACCTCAACTGGGTTAACAACGACTTTTGGATTGGGTTCAGCAGGGTGAACACGATCATCAGAAGAGGGTGAATCGGGTAAATGCGGCGAAGCTGTCATAGGTATTGCTAACGCTTGTCAACGAGAAGCTTCCAGATAAACTTAACTCAAACTCAGCCTCACTCCACAGAAATACTAACGAATAACCGGAACTATTTATGCTTCGAGATTACCCAAAGCGTTTAGAAAATAGAGCGTTCATTAGTATTCCTAAGTCACCACTGCTCAGAACAAAAATCTGAAAAACAAGGCCCCTTTTAGTAAAGGCATATCTACATAAGACTGTATCTGTTCACTCTCGATTCAACAAGCGGTAAACGATACAAAAAAGGGGGGCAGAAGGGTAGAAGCCATTCAATAACTTCGGAAACCTCACTCCGCCTACAGTACCCCTCTCTGGCTCGGAGAAGAGCAAGGGAAGAGGGCAGTTTGACGAAAATAATCGATGTTATCTAACCTGAGTTCGGAATCAGGATTTTGGCGGTTGAAACCGCTGCTATACGGACAAAATCGATCTACGTCGGTTCAGTAAACCTTGGATTTTGCCAGTCCGCGAAGGCGGACTTTGCTTTGGTAGCCGCGAATTTATTCGCTGGGCTGCTTAAACCGAACTGACGTTATTTAATTCGCGTTCTTAAGTATTGAAGACTGAGTGTTGAAGTAAGACAGGTGCTTATCTTGTCATGCTGTTGGTGTCACCATCCTCTCTACTCCCAACCTCCTCTAAGCGGCGGTTAGCATCGATTGAGACGATACCGTCTGATAGAAGTGCTGTAATTGGCGAGTGGCGGCTGCCCAACCCCACCGCTCTGCCTCTTGGCGAGCATTGTGTTTCAAGGTTTCCCGCTCTTCGCGATTGGCTAAGAGGCGTTGAGTAGCGGCGATCGCCCCTTCTTCATCCTCTGGGTCAAACAGGTAGCCATTAACCCCATCCGTCACAATGTCAGGAATACCCCCTGCATTGGCTGCAATCACAGGACATCCGGCTGCCATTGCTTCTAACAGGACTAAACCAAGGGTCTCTGTGCGAGATGGAAAGATGAAGGCGTCTGCGGATGCAAAAGCAGATGCCAAATCTCGCCCGGTCAAATAACCGACAAAATGGGTTGAGGTATCTGCAAAGTGGGCTTCTAGCTCCTGTCGATAGGGGCCGTCTCCTACGAGGGCCAGTCTGGCATCAGGGATGGCTTGTAAAACAGGTTTAATCCGATCGATTTCTTTTTCAGCAGAGAGCCGCCCCACATACAACAGCAGAGGGCTATCAGGCGACCCTTGAGAGAGGTGCGATCGCATCTCTCGATCGATCAGACTGGGATGAAATAGCTCCGTATCAACCCCTTTTTGCCAGACCTCCACCCGCTCAATGCCGTGTTCAACGAGAGCATCTTGCATCGCCGTCGAGGTACAGAGGTTCAACTGTGCCTGGTTATGCAATGCTTTAAGCAGTTCCCACAATAGCCCTTCCAACATCCCCAAGCCATAATGCTCTAAATACTTAGGAAGGTGAGTGTGATACGAAGCGACTAGGGGAACCCCAAGTGATTTGGCATAGTAAAGACCCCCGACCCCTAACACTGCCGGATTGACGATATGAATGAGTTCCGGTTGAAAGTCGGTGAGTGTCTGTCGAATCGAAGGACGAGGTAGAGCTAACTTTAACTCTGGGTAAAGTGGCAGCGGAAAACCAGGCACCCCAAAAATTTTTGCTCCTTTATACTCGTCTAATCCTCCGTCAGGAGAAATCACTAAAACCTGATTTCCCATACGTTGTAAATGGTCAACGGTGTGACTTAGCCGTGTCACGATGCCGTCAACCTTGGGCAAGAAGGTTTCGGTGAATAGAGCAATTCTCATAATGAGGACGTTAAAAAGTAATTGGAATTTAGGAATTGGGGAAATCAACGTAGACGCTGGACAGGAGAAGCAATTGCTTAAGACCGAGGCAATTGTTTGATCAACGGGGGAATGGCCTCTATTTCAGTAAAGTCAGCTCAGTAGAGCCAGTTCAGTAGAGTCAGCTAGTTTGATATCTAACGGCTGCTTGAACCAAAACGCTAGGTGAAACAAGGGGCTTAAGCCCCTTGTCTTAGCTCAGGGTACACGACGAGATGCAGTCTGTGGGTTAACCTTTCCACTTGACTTTGGGGAGAATTTCCTTCTCATCGACTCGGTGTTTGTATTTGAGAGCGAAGTTGAGTAAGGAATCGAGGAGTGAGTCTGACAGGTAATGGGGTTGCAAGCCCAGGCTGAGCAGATTGGTGTTTTTAGCGTTGAAATAGTGTTCTTCTTTTTCAACTCTGGGGTTTTCGAGATGATTGATATCGATGGTTAAGCCAAGTGCCGTTCCCGCTTTTTTGACCATTGCCGCCAAATCGGTGACGCTAAACATCTCCGTAAATTGGTTAAAGACGCGAAACTCGCCTGCTTGAGCTGGAGTGGCGATCGCCAACTCAACGCACCGCACCGTGTCACGAATATCCAAGAATCCACGCGTTTGACCGCCCTTGCCATAAACCGTGAGGGGGTGCCCGATCGCCGCTTGAATACAGAAGCGGTTGAGAGCCGTGCCAAAAACCCCGTCATAGTCTAAGCGGTTGATCAACAACTCATCCATGCCAGTTTCTTCAGTGAGCACCCCATACACCACGCCTTGGTTCAAATCAGTGGCACGCAAGCCCCAGATTTTGCAGGCAAAGTGGATGTTGTGAGAGTCGTGAACTTTGCTCAAGTGATAGAAGGAACCAGGCTGTTTGGGATACGGCAGCGTATCTTTCCGACCATTGTGCTCGATGGTAATGTAGCCTTCCTCAATATCAATATTGGGGGTGCCATATTCACCCATCGTGCCCAGTTTCACCAGGTGACAATCAGGGAAATGCTCATGCATCACATAGAGCAAGTTAAGCGTTCCCACGACGTTGTTAACTTGAGTTAAAACCGCATGTTCGCGGTCAATCATTGAGAAGGGAGCCGATCGCTGTTCGCCAAAATGCACTACTGCTTCTGGCTCAAATTGCAACATCGCCTGCTTTAAGAAGGCGTAATTGTTAATGTCACCTACAAACAAGTCAATTGTTTTGCCTGTGAGGTCTTTCCAGCGTTGGAGGCGTTGCTGGATTGGGGCAATAGGAGTCAATGTTTCAATACACAATTCCAGATCCCAGTGCCGCCGCACCAAGTTGTCTAAAATTGCAACTTCATAACCCCGGTTAGACAGGTGAAGCGCCGTTGCCCACCCACAGTAGCCGTCACCGCCGATAACTAGGACTTTCATTTGAGTAGAGTCATGCTTACAGATACTCCGCTAAATCTACCAGGTTTAGTGACTCCCTAGCGCATCAGGGATAAATTCTTCTAGAAAACGCTGTAGCTCCTTGTTTGACTCCGGTAGAATCTGCATTTGTTGCCTACAGCCTGATTCTTAAATATTGGTTAAGAGATGAGGTTAGAGTGCCTTTGAAAGGGCTTGTTCTCAGTTGCCAACGGGATGTAGCCAGCAAGAATAATTAGCAAAGACAAAAATTTGCTGAGACGAAGCCATATGATCTAATTTTTCGCTACCTCATGTGTGGTTTATGGTCTTTTTTTTGACAAGTCTAAAGCGTAGAGATGGGGTAAGGAAAATCTGAAATGAGGGGCTGGGACACACAGGAATTAATTTGAGTGGAAGTGCTATTGGACACCCTTTAGGAATGGCTCAACCCAATACATCTATTTCCGAAAACATAGTCCATTCTTAAACCTCAGGAACACTTTTCTGATGTTTGCATCTATTACTCTAGCTTGACCTGCAAAACTCAAAAGATGGAGTTATAAGACCATAAAACTGTTACTAATGACTTGTTGTAATAACACAGTTGACAACACATCAAACCGCTGCTTTGAAAGGGGCATCAAGTTCTTCTAATTAATCCTGCAACTCGTTTTGCAAACAATAACGTGAGGTTCTTTCATGCATTCCTATGGTATCTACACCTTGGCGAACGATGCGGTTTATGACCAATTGGTTGCTCTGCTTAATAGCATTGAAATGAATGTTGGTCTAGATATTCCTGTTTGTATTATTCCGTTTGACGATCGCCTTGAACGGGTCAAGCATGAAATTAGCTCTAGGGCGAATGTTGTTTTATTTGAAGATACAAAAGCGATCGCTCGTTGGGAGAAATTTGCTCAAGCGATCTGGGCTGCTCATCCGATCGCTCAAAACGCTACAAGTCGCCAACATTGGGGATTAGGACATCACCGCAAATTAGTGGCGTTTGATGGAATGTTTGACAAGTTTGTTTTTTATGATGCTGATAGTTTGGCAATGAAGCCAATCAATGATGTTTTTAAGCGGCTTCAAACCTACGATTTTGTATTTGATGATTGGGAACACAAAAAATCAAGAGAAGTTGCAGCACTCAATATTTCATTGATCGAAGAAAGCGGTTCTTACACTGAAGCTCAGATTCGTCCCAAGTTACATTGCTCAAGTTTCTTTGGCTCTAAAAAAGGGATTTTTGACGCTTTAGAGCTAGACTATCTCAGACAAAGATTGATCGACCACAATGAGATTACCTGGGTGCCTCGCTGGTGGGATGATGCATTTCTATTTACCTATATGACCTTACGCAGCGATCGCCCTTTGTTCAACTTTACGTTGAGTCCTAATAGTGAAGAGCGGACGGGGAATTGTGCTAATGCAGATCCGTTTGTCAATATCAATCATGTTCTTTACAACAAGCAGGGGTTGAAACCAATTCATCGAATTCACTACATGGGCTATTCCTACAAAGATTTTGCTCGATTGACAAAAGGTGAGGATATGCCTATGCGGTATAAATCAGAGTTTTTGCACTACCGATTTCTTAAACAACCTGAACTAAAGCCTACGGTCTTAAAACAACCCTCTGTGTTACTTAAAGTAAGCCGTCACTTGCAAAAACTAGGGCACAAAACAGCTCAACTGATTTCACAACACCGGCAAAAAGAGCTTTTGCCATACGCATTTCCTGCGAATGATTTAGATGCTGAAGTGGTTAAAAAAGATACCAAAAAGGTGTTAGTTAAAAGCGGTCAATAAATGACACAGCTCCACCTGTTTTCCTGGCAAATAACCTCAAGAAATGCATGAAATTATACTATTTTCAGTTTCGCGAGAAGGTCAACAATTTTGGAGATGATCTCAATCCCTGGTTGTGGGAACGATTATTGCCAAATGTTTTTGATGATGAGAAAACAGTTTTATTTGTGGGTATTGGGACTTTGTTAAATGAGTATGTTCCAACTGCCCGAAAAACAATTGTTTTTGGATCTGGTGTGGGTTATGGCAAAGGATTACCCAGCATTGATTCTTCTTGGACAGTGTATTGTTTGAGAGGCCCTCTTTCGGCTAAAGCACTGGGTCTAGATCCGGACTTAGCCATCACAGATGGAGCATTGCTGCTGCGACGTGTCTATCAACCTGCTTCCCCTCGCAAGACACAACGCTTTGCTTACATTCCCCATGTTTCTAACGTCATGCGAGGTGGGGTTGACTGGCAACGGATTTGTGAGCAAGCAGGCATGGGATTTATCGATCCACGTGGATCAACTGAGGAGGTGCTTGCTGCAATTAGCCAGACAGAGGTGGTTTTGGCGGAGGCAATGCATGGGGCGATCGCGGCGGATGCTTTGCGAGTGCCTTGGATTCCGGTGTGCACCAACACGGCGATCTTGCCCTTTAAGTGGCAGGATTGGTGTTTAACCGTTGGGATCGAGTATCAACCGTGCTATGTCATGCCTTCTCAAGATCTGTATCGGTGTGGGCCAGGGGTGCGATCGTCTCTGGGCTATTGGAGTAAATGGGCTATGCAAGCCCCACTCCAGGCAATTCGCCAAACCCGGCAAGCAGACTATCAATCGGTTGCCGCCCAATTAGCTCGCATTGCCAAAGTGTCAAAACCTGTCTTGAGTGAGCAGAGGCGATCGGATGAGTTGTTGGCGCGATTAGACGATAAACTTCAGCGATTTAAGGACGACTTGGCAAGTGGAGTCTGGTCAGAGGCCAGGGAACAATCGCTAAGGGTCAGGGGTAGAGAGTAGGGGTAAGCAGTGGATGAGGAGATGGGTGGATGGGTAAGAAAATTCTAAATTTTGAGTTTTGAGTTTTGAATTTTCAGGGAATGAATAGGCTCTTATCCATTCATTCACCTATCTCTCACGACTCAAACCCTGTTAATACTCCATAGATTGCCCAAATCGCTGTGGCTCTCAGATAATGACTGGCACGAAAGGTGCCGAAAGCAGTAATTGCTTCAGGAGTGCGAAACTGCAAGCCATTTTCATAGATTTGCTGAACAACGGCTTCGGTGAGTTGAAAGGCTTGGTCTCGCATACCCAATTGCAAAAGGAAAGCGGCAATACCAAAGTTAATGCCCGTCCAAATCTCTAAGGGATGGGTGTCGTTGGGGTTAAGGGGAGAGCCATCCAACCGGACTCCATTAGCCGCTCCCAGTAAGGCATAAGTGGTTGAGTCTGGCGATTTTGCAGCTTTTTGGTGAGCGATAAATTGGTTGAAGTTGAGAAAACACGATTCATACACCGTGGTCAGAGCTGTGCGATCGCACCCTGGAGGCACAACATCAGGCAGCCTTAGCAGGCGGGCATAAAACTGTCCACAGAGTTGATCGGCCATCACCACATCAGAGCCACTGCCACTGTCGAGTTGATAATATTGACCATTCCACAACGTCTTGTGATAGACCGAGCGAGATTGAGTTAACCACTGCTCAAACGTGGCGATTACCCCGTCAGGGAACTGTGGAGTATCCGCCTCGCTCAGAGAAGGGGTCAATGCGGTGACAGCGTGGGTTTGCAGATGACGAGCAATGGCGATCGCTGCCTCTAGTGCCGCAATCCACAAGCCACCACAATAGGCACTGATGCCCTGTAACCGCCAGTCATCAAAGGTTTGGTCAGGAGCACCTGAATTTTCAGGAATGCCATCGCCATCCAAATCAAAGGTTTTGAGATAGTGTAGAGTCGCGGCGATCGCAGTCCAACACTCTTGCAAAAAAGCTGTATCGGTGCTGCCCGTCAGCACAAAGTCGCGGTAAACCTGCAACACAAAATCGGAACCTAGATCTTTCCAGAGGTTGCAGTCTTGATAGCTGGTGTAATTGGTCTTTTCCCAGACATGTTCGTTGGGTGCGCCGAGGTCGTGTGGTGTGGCATTAAGGGCTTTGCGAGTGGCGATCGGGCTTTCAACCCCCTGGGTAAAGTAATAACCAATCAGTCGAGTTCTTGTGTCAGCGGTCGGAATGGCTCTCGCAAACGCTCGCAGCACTGCCTTGTCTAACTCTGGAAACAGCATCAACAGGGCAAAAGAGCCATAGAGCCGCACGTCCAGGCTTTCATACCAGCGGTAGTCGATGCACTCTAACACCGCAAACTGGCCAATCGGGTCTGCCTCCGTCGCGGCAGACCATAGGGTGCCGCCATCGGTCAAGTCGTATAGCTCGTTAAACAGAGCCATCTTGAACCAGTCGGGCAAATCCTCCCGTTGCAAAATTGGAGTTTGCCAGATCTGAATCTGCTGTTGCCATTCGCTGTACTGGGCTAGGGCAGTGCGGGCGATCGCCCAGGCATTGCGTCCACTGCGATCAAAAAAATCAGTGTAACGGCGAAAATAGTTGATTCCCTCAGCAAACTCTGTCACGGGCAGATCCCAACTCAGAACAACAGGAATCTGACGGGTTTCACCAGGGGCAAGGGTAAACCGAATGGCGATCGCGGCTCCAACCTGATCAGCCTCTGCTGGAGTTTGATCCTCACAGTTAGCCAGAGAACCATCCACTGCAAAGGTCTGCCAGATATCCGATCCATCTCCGCTTGGGTTCCATCGGGTGTGATAAAACACGGTGTCATCGGGAGACGTTGCCAGGGCGATCGCCCATTGTCCTTCGCCTTCTGCTGGCGTGTCTGACTGACCCACTCGATCTAATACACAGCCTGCCCATCCAGCTTCAGCCACCCACTGGTTAAAGTTGCCCTGGCTCTCCCCCAGACGAGGTTGATACTCATACACGGGGCTACCATCATCCCGCACTTTCACCTCTGGCGATTTCAAAGCATTGGTAAACCAGCCCACCATGTTTTGCCAGGTCAACAAAATGCTCAGAGTGATGGGGCGATCGCTGGGGTTGTGTGCCGTCCAGACAAATACCCCTACGGGATAGCTGGTTTCTTGATAATTGCCTGCCCAAATGGGGGAAAACTGTTCGCAGGTCAGTGATGCCTCAAAGACATTGCGATAGGCAAACCAACTGCGAGGATAAAGGGCGTGATAGGTGCCAGTATCGGAGTCAGTTGTTTTAGAGGGATACCACTGCCAGGTGCTTAATGTGCCATCGTCAGGGGCTTCAGTGCAGAGGGCATAGGCATGAGCGGGTTGCCCTTCCACCTGTTCAAAAATGCTAAATTGACACGCTGGCATGGATTGAAACAGGTGTTCACCGCCATCCATGTGCCAGAGATTGAAATCACCCCGATGCGATCGCCCCAAACACCCTGCGCCAAACCCCCCTAGCGGTGCCCCATGCCAGGGACCATCATCTAAATTGCTGGCATAACGAACCGTGTAAGGATTGCCCCAACCTAAGCCAATAGGTCGTTTCCAGGCACACGAGGGAATGTTGGGAAGAGAGTGTTGATGTGTCATCCCCCGATTTTACAGCGTTAAGTTTTGCAAATCTTAGCTGAATTGGAATATTGTGTTGTGAACTCAATGACATACCTATAAAACTACGGTACACACATCGGATTATGTGACATTCTCTGATCCGATCTGCTAAAATCCTAGTAACCAAAATTTCTATCCCCCTATCCCAGCCATGAGCGATCGCCCTCCTTCTCATCGGGTTGAGTTAGCCAAAATCCACCCTCAAACACATCCTGAGTCAGTGATTGAGCCAATGTTCTATTACTTTGCTTACGGCTCTTGCATGTGTCCTGTAGATTTGAAGCGATCGCTAGGAGAGCACACTCACTCCTATGTGGTGGGGCCTGCTACCCTCAAGGGCTATCGCTTAGGATTTTTTCGGCGGTCTCAACGGCGCAATTGTGGGGTGCTTGATATCGTTAAAGACCCGACTTCTACTGTAGAAGGCGTGCTTTATCGCTTACCGCATCGCTTGAGCGATCGCCTGGATGATCGGGAAGAAGGATATTGTCATGAAACCATCACCGTTCATCGCCAGGGGCAGTCATTTTTGAATGTTCGGACTTACACGGTGATTGAGAAATTAACGGAAGAACACGCCCCCAATGATTGGTATTCCGGTGTGGTGCTTCGAGGAGCGGTGACATGTGGCTTGCCAGAGCAATATTGCTGGAATCTGTTTCATCACATGCAACAACTCCAACAGCGCAGTGAAGCGTTGACGCTCTGTTCTGCTTAAGTTCAGTTTTGCTGAAGTGTTTGGTGTTGCCAATCTGCAAAAACCCCCAGGATCTCAAAAGATGCTGGGGGCTTAAGTTGTTTAAATTTGAGTTGAATGACGGATTGAGTCAGCTTTTTTAGCCGATTCCATTTTTATGAAATCGCTGATAGCTCATCCAAAACTCTCATCCTGCCACGATAGATAGTCCACAAAATGCGGTCGAGAACCGATCGCTCGTCATCACTCAAGGAATCTTCCAAAATAGCTGCCATTAAACCATACCGATCAGCCAAGGTGATGTGTCCAGAGGTTGCAACCTGAGCATAGAGGTCAAACAGAGCAAACGGTAAAAGCCTTAGTTGAAAGCGCATATTGGCAGGCAGAGAGAAATAAACGATTTAAGGAACTCCAATGCTATTTATCATCACCTCTGCCCCAATTTATTGAAGTGATCGAATGCCCTGGTATTGAGTGATTATGCTCAACGCTTTAGGTGATTGATCTCGCTGATCAGACGTGATTTAAACCAGGTGTTAGAGTGATCTAAATCACGACTTTAATGGTCACAAAATCAGCCAGGATAGCTCAAAGGTTTACCAAAAGACCCTTTGAAGGGTTTGTAAAGGAAGTGTAAAACTTTTGAATTTCAGTTAGACCCGGATGAGAGTTCGGTAAGCTTGTATTGGTTAATCTGCTCGTTTTGAGTCTCAATTTTGATTTGCTCTCACTGATGGTTGTTAACTCGTCGTCAATCTCCAGTAGAGCGATAGTAGAGCGATCGCGCCGAGACACCTTAAAACGCCCCAAACCCCCATTCCGCCTTCAGCAGTTGCATGGCTGCCTTTCACCCATGATTGAGTGCTCCAGTTCAGATGAGATTTTGAAACACCTCCGTAGTGGACGTTTGTTGATGGTCAACAGCAGACGCCGCAATGGGTTGATTTTATATAAACAGTTTCATGCAGAATTTGCAGGCCCTGGAGCAGCGGTCGGTGGTTTCTTTGATGAAGATTGTCAGCAGGTGATTCCAGTCGGCAACTTATCATTGCTGGTGCCTGACTCGCATGAAGAACGGCAAAAAGCTTATCTCATTCGGCGACAGTGGATTCGGTTAACGCAACAATTCACCGATAACTCGGTGCCACTGCAACGGGCACAGATGATTCTCAATCAGTTTGAAAACTATTTTGATGCCAATACGATCGCTGGGTTGCCAGACGAATCATTTGCCATGTTAGTTGGTGTATTGCCCCAAACCGTTCGCATGGCAAGACGTCCGCCGCTCGGTCAGATGCACGTCAAGGTCAAGGCTTGAGCCAGAATGGTAATTACCTCGAAGGAGAGGTTATTGACATTCCCAGCTATCTCACCAGGAGCCTCTCAAATAATGAGAGGAATCTACAATTTGTACTCTAATGAATCCCTATCTCCATGAGATAATGAAGTGCTTTTTTAGAGTCTGAGTTATCTCGAAAGGTGATAGTGGCGTGAAGGTTTTGGTGGTTGGTAACGGGGGACGTGAACATGCTCTTGCCTGGAAGCTGTTGCAGTCATCGCGGGTACAAGAGGTCATTTGCGTACCTGGAAATGGTGGCACAGCAACCTTGCCGGGATGTCATAATTTGGCATTGTCGGTGACTGATTTTGAGGGCATTGGGCGTTTTGCTCTGGTGAACAATATTGGGTTGATTGTGGTTGGTCCAGAGGTGCCGCTGGCGGCAGGCATCACAGACTATTTACACGGGCAAGGATTGACGGTGTTTGGGCCAACGCAGGCAGGTGCCCAAATTGAGTCCAGCAAGGCTTGGGCAAAAAACCTGATGCAAGTGGCAGGAATTCCCACTGCTCAGGCAACTGCGTTTGACTCAGCGGTAGCCGCGATCGCCTATCTCAAAACTCAACCTACCCCGATTGTGATCAAAGCCGATGGCTTAGCCGCAGGTAAGGGTGTCACAGTCGCTGCCACATTGGATGAGGCGCAGGCGGCAGTAGAATCGGCCTTTGCTGGAGAATTTGGGGAAGCCGGTAAACGAGTCTTGATTGAGGAGTGCCTGGTCGGACAAGAAGCCTCTGTCTTAGCCGTCACAGATGGCATCAGCATTCGTCCTTTGCTTCCGGCTCAAGATCATAAGCGCATTGGTGATGGAGATACGGGAGCCAATACCGGGGGCATGGGAGCCTATGCTCCGGCACCTCTCATGACACCAGCGTTAATGGAGCAAATTCAGCGAGATGTTCTTGAACCTGCGATCGCCGCATTGCGTCAACAGGGCATTGACTATCGGGGGGTGTTGTATGCCGGGTTAATGATTACCCCGCAGGGCGACCCGAAAGTGATTGAGTTTAATTGCCGCTTTGGTGATCCAGAAACTCAAGTTGTGTTGCCCCTGTTAGAGACACCCCTCGATCAAGTGTTGCTGGCCTGTGCTCAACAACGGCTCGATCAGTTACCTCCGCTAGAGTGGAAGGCAGGCGTGGCTGCTTGTGTGATTGCGGCGGCAGGGGGATATCCTGGAGCCTATCAAAAGGGATTGCCCATTGCTGGACTTGAGCCAGCCCAGACGTCTGGTGCTGTGATTTTTCACGCGGGTACAAAGGTCAAATCGGATCAACTGATCACTGATGGAGGGCGAGTATTGGGGGTAACGGCGATCGCCGAGGACTTTAAGGGGGCGATCGCGCAAGCTTATGAAGCAATCAGCCTGATCCAATTTGAGTCGATGTACTATCGCCGAGATATTGGGTATCAAGTCCTCCAGCAAAGTTAAGGATATGTAACAATAAAAACGAATTATGATTAAGAGTTACATGCTGTAACGTATTGTGATCGGTTCGCCGATCGCTCCCTCCAGGGAAACGGCTTCGCATTGCCACTCTTTGACTCATTCCTTTCCTCATACATCATGGGTTTCCCTTGCTAACTTTCCTAACGCAGCTCAGAGCAATCATTCGTCGTTGGTGGTCAGAGTTCACACTCCAGACTCGCCTAATGGCGGCTGCAACGCTCGTCGTCTCTTTGGTGATGAGTAGTCTGACGTTTTGGGCAGTCAACTCAATTCAGCAAGACGCCCGACTGAACGACACCCGGTTTGGGCGTGATCTGGGGCTGTTATTAGCTGCCAATGTGGCTCCTCTAGTGGCTGAAAACAACCGCACTGAGTTAGCTCGATTTTCCCATCGCTTTTACAGCAGCACCTCTAGCATTCGTTACATGATCTATGCCGATGAAGATGGCAACATCTTTTTTGGCATTCCCTTCTCAGAGTCAGAGGTACAAAACTCTCTGACGATTCGGCGGCGGATTCAACTCCCTGATAACTACGCCGAAAACATCGATTACCCGATGGTGCGGCAACACCTGACTCCCGATGGAGAGGTCACAGATGTGTTTGTGCCTATCTTGCAGGAGGGCAAATATCTGGGGGTGTTGGCGTTGGGCACTAATCCCAATCCGACTGTGGTCACGTCTTCTCATCTGACACGCGATGTGACGATCGCCGTATTTGTATCGATCTGGGTCATGGTGATTTTAGGAGCTGTATTTAATGCCCTGACGATCACAAAGCCAATTAAAGAATTATTATTTGGGGTCAAAAATATTGCTGCTGGAAACTTTAAGCAGCGAATTGATTTGCCATTAGGGGGTGAACTGGGGGAACTGATTCTCAACTTCAATGAAATGGCAGAGCGGCTCGAAAGTTATGAAGAGCAAAACATTGAAGAACTGACGGCTGAGAAAGCAAAGCTGGAAACCCTGGTTTCAACGATCGCTGATGGAGCTGTGCTGCTGGATGCCAACATGCATGTCATTTTGGTGAATCCTACGGCTCGTCGGTTGTTTGGCTGGGAAAGTAATGATGCAATGATTGGGGAGCACGTCTTAGAGCACTTGCCAGTGCCCGTTAGACAAGAGTTAAAACGACCCCTGACGGAAATTGTCTCTGAAACAGCCTCTCCTGAAACCTTGCGAGAACGAGAGTGGTCAGAGTTTCGGATTACGATTCCAGAGCCGATCCATCACACAGTGCGAATCTTGTTGACAACGGTGTTAGATCAGTACCGCGAAAGCCTCAAAGGAATTGCGATTACCGTTCAAGATATTACGCGTGAGGTAGAGCTAAACGAAGCCAAAAGCCAGTTCATCAGTAATGTGTCGCACGAGTTACGAACGCCACTATTTAACATCAAGTCTTTTATCGAAACGCTGCACGAATATGGAGAAGACTTGAGTGATGAAGAGCGACGCGAGTTTTTAGACACCGCTAATCGAGAAACCGATCGCCTGACCCGTTTAGTCAACGATGTCTTAGATCTCTCTCGACTGGAGTCAAATAAACGCTATAGCTTTGATGCGGTTTATATCTCTCAGGCGGTCGAACAAACCCTGCGAACCTATCAGTTAAATGCCAAAGATAAAGGAATTGAACTGGTTCAAGATATTCAACCTGATTTGCCTCCGGTGTTAGGCAACTATGATTTGCTGTTGCAAGTGTTTGCCAATCTGGTGGGCAATGGCTTGAAATTTACTCAGGCTGGCGGACGGGTTGCCATTCGGGCCTATGTGTTAGAGCCTGAGATGACGAGTCATTATATGTCGGGTCTAGTGCGAATTGAGGTAGCTGACACCGGCATTGGCATTGATCCCGAAGACCAGGTGGCGATTTTTGAACGCTTCTTTCGGGTTGAAAATCGGGTTCACACGCTAGAAGGAACGGGGTTGGGGTTGTCAATCGTGCGCAATATTGTTGAAAAGCATCACAGCGCAGTGCATCTTGTCAGTGAGGTTGGAGTTGGAACCACCTTCTGGTTTGATTTGGCGGTGTTTCAAGAAAATCCGTCCATTTTAGAGCCTGTCTCTCTCTCCCACACATCAGTTGATGCGAAGCGAAGTAGTGCTGTCGAGGGGGCGATCGCCGATGCTACCTCTCTCTTGTTCAGCCCTAGATCTGCTCAACCTTAGGGGTCGTACAGGACAGTAGTACAGAACGACTGAATCAGTATGGTGTATGCGATCGACTTTGGAACCAGTAATACGGTGATTGCCCGGTGGAATGCCGCCACAGGACAACCCGAAACAGTGGCGTTAGCCGATTTGTCTCTGCGATTAGCGGCTAATCCGCCTTTGATTCCTAGTTTGTTATATGTTGCCGATGCCACCCAAGATAAAGTGTGTCTGGGTCAAGCTGTGCGCGATCGCGGCTTTGATCTGAGCACCGATCCCCGATTCTTTCGGAACTTTAAACGGGGCATTGGCACAGATATTCAAGGGTATTTACCAGAATTGGATGGGCGCATTATCACCTTTGAACAGGTGGGGCAGTGGTTTCTTACAACCTTGATTCAGCAACTCCAGGCGATCGATCCCCAACTCGATTCCCTGGTCTTGACAGTTCCTGTAGACAGCTTTGAGGTCTATCGCAACTGGCTGGCTCAGGTGTCTCAATCGGTTCAAATCGAGCAAATTCGACTGCTTGACGAACCCACTGCTGCGGCTCTGGGGTATAACTTAGCCCAAGAAAAAACGTTGCTGGTGGTTGACTTTGGGGGCGGCACGCTGGATTTGTCGCTGGTGCAACTGGAGCAAAGTACTCAGGCAGGTAGCAAACCCCTGGGTTTTATTCTCAAATGGGGTCACAAAAGTGTGGATTCGTCGGCGCAGCGTCCCAAGATTGCGCGAGTGTTGGCCAAAGCTGGACAAAGTTTGGGGGGCGCAGACATTGACAACTGGTTGGTTGACTACTTTGCGGCAACTCAAGGGTTAGCGGTAACTCCTGTCACTCTGCGCTTGGCAGAGCGGCTCAAGATTCAACTCTCTAGCCAGACAGAGGCAACGGAAGCTTACTTTAACGATGAAACTCTGGAGAGTTATGAGTTAACGCTCGATCGCGATCGCTTCACACAGATCTTGCAAGAGCATCATTTTTTTGACCGATTAGATGAGTTGATGACTCAGGTGTTGCGACAAGCTCGGCGACAGGGCTTAGAACCCGCCGATGTGGATGCTGTGCTTTTGGTAGGCGGAACAGCCCAAATTCCAGCGGTGAAAGCCTGGATTGAGCAATACTTTTCGCCCGAAAAAATTCGCTTTGAACGTCCCTTTGAGGCGATCGCCCACGGTGCCCTGCAACTGCATCAGGGTGTTGAGGTGAAAGATTTTTTGTATCACAGCTATGGCATTCGCTATTGGGATCGCCGCAATAATGGTCATGGTTGGCATGCCATCATCAAAGCCGGACAGCCTTACCCCATGCCCGAACCCGTCGAGTTGTTGTTAGGGGCTTCGATTGACAATCAACCCAGTATTGAACTGGTGATTGGAGAACTCGGATCAGAAACCAGTCAAACCGAAGTTTATTTTGAGGGCGATCGCCTTGTGACCCGCAGCATCACCGGAGGCAAAAGCCAAGTACAACCGCTCAATGACACTCCCGAAGCTCGCAGTATCGCGAAATTAGTGCCTCCAGGCTATCCTGGCAGCGATCGCATCAAAGTGTTGTTTTGGGTCGATGGCGATCGCTTCTTGCGGATTACTGTTGAAGACCTGCTAGCGAACGATACGTTGATTGATAATAAACCTGTCGTGAGGTTGAGCTAGGAAAAAAGAAAAAAGAAGAGGGAAAAAAGAAGAGGAAAAAGAGCAAAATTGGCGGCTGCTACTGCCTGAAATGATGCTTGCGTCAAGTTCTTGAATGGGATTATGTAAATTAAAGTCTGGATATATAGCAGTCCTAAATCATTTGTGAAATTAGGAGGTTGTGAGAGTCGCACCCCGGAGGGGTGCGACTCTCACAACCCAATTAGGATTGCTATATAGCAATAGTCCATTCAGGTTTTTTCTTTTTTCTCTCTTCTGTTTTCCTATTCTCCTGAAAATGCTCCAAACACGACACAGCCGATCGCAATGCCAACGACGATGGGTAGTTTTTTGAGGCTGGCGAAAATGACTACCAGGGTGGCGGCGATCGCACCCAGAGTGCTTTGGGGGGTGCCTGCAAAACTGACAATACTGCCGACAGTCATGACCAAAATAACGGCGAGGGGTAGATGGGTCAGCCAGCGGGTGGGAAAGAATTTAGGAGAGATCCAGATGCCGGAACTCCGCATTAGATAAGTGCCGATGCCAGCGCATACGATAATTAACCAGATCATAGGGAGCCTTCTTTAGCGTCAGGGGTGTAAGGAGGAGAGGGTTTATTGAGCAACAGGGTGGCCGCGATCGCCACCCCCAAAATGGCAACTAAGATACCTGTAGAACCGAGGTTTTGGGTCATCAACACGAGGGCAATGCCGATGCTAACAACGATTAGAACTTCGCGCCCCCACAGTCGCTTGACATTCTCAGTGAGCAGATAGAGAAACATGGCAGGTAGGGCAAATTGCAGCCAGCGTTCTGGGATTTGCAGTCCCACAGCGGCTCCCATCCAGGTGCCCAAGACCCAAGCTGTCCAACAGCTCAGATTCATGCCCAGGTAATAGAGAAATGAGTGTGGCTCGTCTGTCATGCTGAGGGCAAAGGTTTCATCGATTAGACCATGCGCCAACATCCAGCGTTTGCCCCAGGGAAAGCGAGTGTAAATTTTTTGGGTTGCTGCCAAGCTCATGGGAATGTGTCGCAGATTGATGATCAACATGGTCAGGACAATACTCAGCCAGGGCAAGCCTTGGCGCACCGCTTCAGCCGCCGCAAATTGAGATGCTCCGGCATACACCCCCATTGACATGGCAACCGTGGCGATCGCTGGAATGCCTGCCTGTACTGAGATTGCTCCAAAACTGATGGCAATTGGGAAGAAACCAACCACAACCCCAATGACGTGACTCGCCCCTTTCAAGAAATCATTCATGTGAACCTCAATGAACTTGAACCCTGTGTTTCAGGTTATAAGAGGGCGATCGCTTGGGTCTTGAATGTTATTGCTCTTTTTGCAAGCACTGAAGTTGTATGTCCTGAAGCCAGCAAAATTCTTCTCGTTCTGCATACCTCCAAACATGCCAGAAATAGGTAGGGATGAACCCCCAATTTTCTGGTGATTCTTATGTCAGCCCCTCGATTTCAACGGTCTAATCTCAATGCTCATGCATCGGTCACGACTAGATTGGATCGTGATACCCCATTTCATGCTGATGTTACTCGTGCCTCACGCAACCGGGTGCATCGGTCATCGCTTATCGGTGATTTTGGCAACACGCGGGCGAGTGCCCACAATATTGGTGCTCTAGCAGGGACACGCACCTTACGTGACGCCATCGATATGGCTAGCGATCGCAACGATTATGTCCGTTTCACGGTATCGAATCCTCAAAATTTGCGAGTCTCGATGAGAGGGTTACGCGCTGATGCAGATGTGCAATTGTTGAATCAAGCTGGAGTGGCGATCGCCGGATCTTACCGCAGTGGCACTGCGATCGAACGCATTAACTGCGACTTGCAAGCCGGAACGTACTTTGTTCGGGTCTTTTCCAAGAACGGCAGAACCAATTACAACCTCAGTCTCTCAAGCCGAGCCACCACCCTCTTACCCCCCGATAACCCCCCAACCCCGACTGAGCCCGCCGATTGGACGGTGATGGTCTACATGTCGGCTGACAACCTGGAACAGTTCAGCATTCAAGATTTTCAAGAAATGGCGGCGGTTGGTTCCAATAACAACGTCAACATTGTTGTCCAACTCGATCGCACTGCTGCCAATCACCCCAGCTTTGTCTCAGGTGCAGCTCAAGATGATGCTCGCTTTGGCAACTGGACTGATACCCGTCGAGGGCTGGTCAGCTATGGCAGCACACCCGGCTTAAACTGGGGCACCAGCATCGGGGAAGTCAACATGGGGGATGCCACTACCCTACAAAACTTCGTCACCTGGGGCACTACCACGTATCAAGCAGACAACTATGCACTGGTTTTATGGGGACATGGCTCTGGCTTTGAAGTGTCCTTTGATGACCTGACCAATGACGGCATCACCACAAATGAACTCAACAGTGTTTTGAGCACGACCGATATTGATCTGGTGGGGTCTGACGCCTGCCTCATGGGTACGGTCGAGTTTGCCCATGCCATTCGTGACAAAGCCTCTGTGTTTGTGGGTTCTCAAGAAAATATCCCTGGTACTGGGTGGGACTATACCCGCGTCTTTCAAAATTTGTCGGCCAACCCTACGATGACCGTCACTCAATTTGGATCTAGCATCGTTAGTGCTTACGCTCAAACCTATCCTTCTAATATTGAAACGCTGTCGGCGATCGACCTGACGGCTCTGCGTAGCAGCAACCCTAACAACCTGGGCAACGCGTTGAGCCAATTCGTCGGCTCTGTGATGGGCAGTGCTACTAGTGCTGATCTCAGTGGGATTGGTCGTGCTCGCGATCGCTACTCCAACGCCTATGGAGAGGGCGGTGCGCCTAGCTACATCGATATCGGCAATCTCTTCTCAGATATTGTCAACAGTTGGGTCATCTCTTCTACCATTCGCACCGCCGCCCAAGCAGTACTCAATGCCTATAGCGACGTTGTTTTAGAAAACTTTACGGCTGTACCAGGTCGAGCCAGTGGGTTGTCTATCTACATGTCTCCTAGAGGCTATTACCCCCTCAGCGACTACGACCAAATTGCTGCTAGTTTTACGGCTGAAACTCAATGGGATGCCCTGCTGAACTGGGTAGAGTGGTAATGTGATGGGACAGGGAGGGCTAGGCTAGAATGTTGAAACTGAGCCGTCTCCAATCCATCCACAATTCACTCTGCTGAGCAGCAAGTTAAACCTATGGTGCAAGAACTGACCCATCCCACAACTGACGTAGGACTGCGACCCGAATTAGACGCCTTTTGGATGCCCTTCACGGCAAATCGGCAGTTTAAGGCAAACCCTCGGATTTTCGTGTCTGCCAAAGACATGCACTACACCACCGAAGATGGGCGACAGGTTTTAGATGGCACAGCGGGGTTGTGGTGTGTGAATGCGGGGCACTGTCGCACCAAAATTGTGGAAGCCGTGCACAAGCAAGTCGCAACGCTTGACTTTGCTCCTACGTTTCAAATGGGGCATCCGGGGCCTTTTCAGTTGGCTGATCGGTTAGCCAAGCTGTTACCCGGAGATTTAAACCATGTTTTCTTTGCCAATTCTGGGTCTGAAGCTGTGGACAGTGCCCTCAAAATCGCGATCGCCTATCAACGGGCACGCGGTCAGGGTACTCGTCAACGGTTGATTGGGCGAGAACGGGGCTATCATGGGGTCGGTTTTGGGGGCATCTCAGTCGGGGGCATTGGTCCTAACCGCAAGTTTTTTGGCAGTTTGCTCAATGGCGTTGATCACCTGCCTCACACCCACAACCTAGAACACAACGCTTTCAGCAAAGGGCAACCGGAATGGGGTGCTCATTTAGCTGATGAACTGGAACGGATTGTCGCTCTGCATGATGCCTCAAACATTGCCGCTGTGATTGTAGAACCCGTTGCAGGCTCAACCGGGGTGCTCGTTCCCCCAAAAGGATACTTACAACGCCTCCGCCAAATTTGTGATAAACACGGCATCTTGTTGATTTTTGATGAGGTGATTACTGGGTTTGGGCGGCTTGGCAGTTCCTTTGCGTTTGAGCATTTTGGTGTCATTCCAGATATGGTGGCAGTTGCCAAAGGCATTACGAATGGAACCATTCCTATGGGTGCCGTGTTTGTCCGACAAGGCATTTATGACACGTTTATGAATGCTCCTGACAATGCAATCGAGTTGTTTCATGGCTACACCTATTCTGGGCACCCAGTTGCGTCTGCCGCAGGTCTAGCCACGTTGGAGATCTATGAAGAAGAGGGCTTGTTCCAACGGGCACAGGAGATGTCGGGTTATTGGGAGAATGCCGTTCACTCGCTGAAAGGATTGCCCCATGTCATCGACATCCGCAACTTGGGATTGGTGGCCGGTATTGAGCTAGAACCCATTCCTGGAAAGCCAACGGCTCGTGCTTTTGATGCCTTTTTACGGTGTTATGAGAAAGGGTTACTCGTTCGCACAACGGGTGATATCATCGCTCTTTCACCGCCATTGATTATCGAAAAACATCACATTGATCAGTTGATTGAGATGTTGTCTGACGTGTTGCACGAAGTGGCGTAACTCAACTCGTTTGAGCGTATAACGGAGCGATCGCCAACAGATAGTTTTCTGGTAGGGATTTCGCAACCGAAATCCCTACCAACTCTGTTTTCCGTGCAAACATCCATGCTCAAATCACGATTTTTTGTGCTTCTTTTTGCTTTTTTTCCCTTTCTTGGAGGGCTTATCAGAGGAGTTGGGAACAAGTTCGGCGACTGCACTTTTAGCCGTATCAACTGCCTCTCGCACCGCTGTTTTCGTCGTATTGCCGACATGACTGGCTGACCGTTGTACGGATTGTTGTGAGCGTTCTGGAACAGCTTTTAAGGCATCGACTAATTTAGGGGCGACATCTCCCACAGCTGACCTAACAGCATCGATCGCATCCTGCATGGTCAGCTTGACATCATTCAAATTGTCTTGCACGCTGACGGCTGCACTTTGAATCGGGCTGTTGTCATGATCGCCTTTAACAGTATCGCCATTCTCATCTGAGGTGTGGTCTTGTCTACCATTGCCAGCTTTTTGAACGAGCCGCTCTACCGCTGCTTCAATGATTTCTCCAATGAGCACCCCTGCAATCGTCGTGCCAATGGTTTTTGCATTCGTACCTAGAGCACCCATAACCCCTTGTTTCTCCTGTACATCCTGTACATCCTGCACATCCTGTATAGAATGTCCTGTATCAGGAGGTTGGTTATTTTTCATTTTCTTTTTCGCCATCGTTCTACACTTGAAATCACTAAGCCCTTAACTATACCTTAACCATCTGGAAATGGATATCTCCAGTTAGGAATAGCTGTGAGGGGCGATCGCTAAACTCAATGAAGGATTTTGTATTCACTATTCTTCCTTGAGAAACAACCCTGCCTCAGTACAAATGCCTTGAAGGGGGCGATCCCAGGGATCAATGGGTAATCGCGGTAAGCGGGCAAACTCAAAGACAATGCCGATGGTTGGCTTGCCAATCCACTGGGGTGAACTCAACATGCGATCGTAGAAACCGCCCCCATAACCCAAACGATAGCCCCAGACATCACACGCTACCGCAGGCACGAGAATTAGGTCTACGTCAGATGGTTGGATCTGAGGCGCATAAGGATGAGGTTCTAAGATCCCAAATGCTCCTGCTTGCAACGGATATTGTCGTGCTCCGATCGCGGTGGGTATCCACTGATGCCACACCATTGACTTGTCAACACAGCGTGGAAAACCCCAAATGCGAGAGGGCGTGAACAGAGGGCTGAGATCAGGTTCTTGCCGAAAACTAAAATAGGCGAGGACGGTTTGAGCTTGGCTAAACACGGACCAGTTGTGCAAGTGGGCACAGATGCGATCGCTCTTTTCGCGCCACAGATCTGGGTGGAGTGCTTGCCTAGCCTTTAAAAGCGATCGCCTCAGTTCTGCTTTACCGGGTTGAGAGTCAGTCGCGTTCACAAATTTGCCAAAACGGTCTTCAATGGGTCATTTTACTCCACCCTTAACCCTAGAAAACACAGCAGGGATGCCGATTGGACGGTTTAGTCCTTGACATCCCTGCACCCCTTGAGCAACGCTTTAGTGGCTAGATCGGGATCAACGACTGGCGATGAGGCTTACAGCGCAACTAAGCCGCATGTTGGCGATACCAGTCAATCGTATTTTTTAACCCTTGCTTAAACTCAACCTCTGCAACAAAGCCAAATTTTTCTTTGGCACGTTGAGTGTCTAAACAACGACGAGGCTGACCATTTGGCTGATTCGTTTCCCAGACAATTTCACCCTCATAGTTCATCAATTCACAGATCAAGTGAATCAAGTCTTTGATGGTGATTTCATAGCCTGTTCCCAGGTTCACCGGGTCAGGCTCATCATAGGATTGAGTTCCCATGACGATGCCACGAGCCGCATCAGTGGAATAGAGGAACTCACGAGTTGGGCTGCCATCACCCCATACTGGAATTTGCTTGTCTCCCCGTTCTTGAGCTTCGTGAACCTTGCGGATCAACGCTGGAATAACGTGAGAACTGCGCGGATCAAAGTTATCTTCAGGGCCATACAGGTTGACAGGCAGTAAATAGATGCCATCAAAGCCATATTGCATTCGATAGGACTGCAGTTGCACTAGCAAGGCTTTTTTAGCGATGCCGTAGGGGGCGTTGGTTTCTTCTGGATAGCCATCCCAAATGTCGTCTTCTTTAAACGGCACTGGCGTAAATTTGGGATAGGCACAAATCGTTCCAACGCAGGTGAATTTCTCAACACCTGCTTCATAGGCAGCGTGGATCAGTTGAGTCCCCATCATTAAGTTGTCATAAAATAACTCAGCTGGCTTTTCGCGGTTTAAGCCAATGCCACCGACGTGAGCGGCCAGGTGAATGACGACATCTTGTTGATCAACAGCCCGCTGACAGCTTTCCATCTGACGCAAATCATAATCGCGCGATCGCGGCACTGTAATCTTGGCAGGGTCAGCCCCAGCTTTGCAGAGTTGATCGACCACTTGACGGCCAAGAAAGCCTGCTCCACCAGTCACCAGGATACGCTTATCGGCAAGGTTAAGTTGTGTAGTCATAGGGTTGAGGGTTACTTTTGCTGAGTGATGTTCCTGAGTCTGTTAGCAGCACTCTAACATCCAGACAAAGTCGGGCTTGAGCAGAGTCAGGCACAACACTGGTTTGATGATTCAACTCAATTTTGCGGGCTGACTCTATTCAAATGAGCGAGTTAAATGTTAAGTGGGAAATTCACGAGGAGGCATCGCTCAGGATGCGTAGCTGCCAGTGCTTTGGCGAATTGTGGCAGTGTCTGTAACCGTTTGAACGGAGTGCCCATTTAAGGGAACCAATCCTAGTGCTTTGAGATCGGCTTCGACCATTAACGCCACTAACTGCTCAAACGTGACAGAGGGTTCCCACCCCAGCTTTTGCTTGGCTTTAGTCGGGTCACCAATCAGCAAATCGACCTCTGCCGGACGCAAATATCGCTCATCAAACTCAACATAGTCTTGCCAGTTAAGGTTGACATAGCCAAATGCCAAATCGAGGAACTGCCGGATGGAGTAAGTTTCACCTGTGGCAATTACATAATCGTCAGCCTCGGTGTGTTGCAGCATCATCCACATCGCACGAACGTAATCTTTGGCATAACCCCAGTCACGCTTGGAGTCGAGATTACCCATATAAAGCTTTTTCTGCTGGCCTGCCACGATGCGAGCCAAGGCACGGGTGATTTTGCGCGTTACAAACGTTTCACCCCGACGAGGAGACTCATGGTTAAATAAGATGCCATTGCAAGCAAACAACCCGTAGGATTCGCGATAGTTGACGGTTTGCCAGTGAGCATAGAGCTTGGCGCAGGCGTAAGGACTACGTGGATAGAAAGGAGTGGTTTCTTTTTGCGGTACCTCTTGCACCTTACCAAACATTTCAGAGGAACCTGCCTGGTAAAACCGCACTTCAACACCCGTTCGTTGCTGATAATCGCGAATGGCTTCTAACAAACGCAGAGTACCCATGCCGACTGAGTCTGCGGTGTATTCAGGTGAGTCAAAGCTGACTCGCACGTGGGATTGTGCGCCTAAATTATAAATTTCAACGGGTTTCACGTCTTCCAAGATGCGCCGTAGAGTCGTGCCATCTGTTAGATCACCGTAGTGGAGAAACAGCTGAGCACCTTCGTTATGGGGATCTTCATAGATGTGGTCAATCCGATCGGTGTTAAAGGTTGAGGTTCGGCGAATGATGCCATGAACTTCATATCCTTTTTCCATCAAAAGTTCACTGAGATAGGACCCATCCTGACCTGTAATTCCAGTGATTAATGCTCGTTTCCGTTGCGTCATCCTCGTTGATCCTTTTTGAGCTGAATAGAGCCAACCGTAATAATTGATGATGGGTTAATAAAGCCTGCTAGAGCTGTGCTGGGATGCGAATGCAATTGCAATCAGACTACCTTATAACACTTGACACTATCTATAGCTAGCTTTTATTAACTGAATCCATCATGCTGATATTCACTTACTTTTTTAACTTACGCTTAGATTGAGTCTGCCCCGGAGACAGAGAAAATACTCAAGTCAATTCAAACGTTAACCTGAAATTTGGGGCGGAATATCAAGAAACTGTGTATTGTCTGCAAAGAATATGCATATTTCTTAGGATTTGACTCGTTTTTGAGATGGGAAATGATGGTTTGGCATCCTGGTTTCATAACGACCATTGAACTGTGCAGCACGTTACCGTAGAAATATACTCGTTAAAGCAAAAATTAAGCCTGAGTGAAAAGTTTTATACCGTCCTCTAGAGAGCCTTTGAAGATGTTGGATGCTTACCGTAATCATGTTGCTGAGCGAGCAGCATTAGGAATTCCCCCATTGCCATTAACTGCTGAGCAAATGTCAGATCTATGTGACATGCTCAAGAATCCTCCTGCTGATGAGGCAGAAACTTTACTGATGTTGTTGCGCGATCGCGTGCCACCTGGGGTCGATCAAGCAGCCTATGTCAAAGCCGGATTTTTAACAGCGATCGCCAAAGGTGAGGCGACTAGCCCCCTTGTTTCTCCCCATGATGCGGTAGAACTCTTAGGCACCATGATGGGCGGTTATAACGTGCAGTCCTTGATTGATCTGCTGCACTCGTCTGATGCAGAGATTGCGGGTCATGCGGCCGATTCTCTGAGCAAAATTTTGTTAGTTTATGATGCCTTTCACGATGTCCAGGAGTTAGCCGAGAGTGGCAACTCCTATGCTCAGCAGGTGATGCAGGCGTGGGCAGATGCAGCATGGTTTACAACTCGCCCTGAGCTGCCAGAGGCCATTACCGTCACTGTCTTTAAAGTGCCAGGTGAGACCAACACTGATGATCTCTCCCCGGCTCCCCACGCCACGACTCGTCCTGACATCCCGCTGCATGCCCTCGTGATGCTGGAAACGCGGATGCCTGGAGGGTTAGACACCATTACCCAATTGAAGCAGAAAGGACACCCCGTGGCCTATGTGGGCGATGTTGTGGGAACGGGTTCCTCTCGCAAGTCTGCAATCAACTCGGTGTTGTGGCATATCGGGCAAGACATTCCCTTTGTACCCAATAAGCGATCGGGCGGTTTTATTTTGGGTGGCAAAATTGCTCCAATTTTCTTCAACACGGCAGAAGATTCTGGTGCGCTGCCGATTGAGTGCGATGTGACTCACCTGAAAACGGGCGATGTCATCACGATCTACCCTTATAAAGGGGAAATCACCAATGAAGCTGGAGAAGTCATTTCTACCTTTAGCCTCAAACCTGACACCATTTTGGATGAAGTGCGGGCAGGTGGACGTATTCCCTTGCTGATTGGGCGCACCTTAACCGACAAAACTCGTGTGGCATTGGGTTTGGAACCCAGTACCCTGTTTATTCGTCCACAGGCCCCAGTTGATACGGGCAAAGGCTTTACCCTGGCTCAAAAGATGGTAGGCAAGGCTTGTGGTCTGCCGGGAGTTCGTCCGGGCACCTCTTGTGAACCGTTGATGACAACAGTTGGGTCGCAGGACACGACCGGACCGATGACTCGTGATGAATTGAAAGAGCTTGCCTGTCTTGGTTTTAGTGCTGACTTGGTGATGCAGAGCTTTTGCCACACAGCGGCGTATCCCAAGCCAGTTGATATCAAAACCCACAAAGATTTACCCGATTTCATCAACTCACGGGGGGGCGTTTCCTTGCGTCCTGGTGATGGCATTATTCATTCCTGGTTGAATCGCATGCTGTTGCCCGATACGGTAGGTACAGGTGGCGATTCTCATACACGCTTCCCCTTAGGCATCTCCTTCCCGGCAGGGTCTGGCTTGGTAGCATTTGCGGCGGCGTTAGGGGTGATGCCGCTCGACATGCCCGAATCGGTGTTAGTCAGGTTTAAGGGCACCTTGCAACCCGGTGTTACGCTGCGGGATGTGGTCAACGCTATTCCCTATGTCGCTATTCAGTCGGGGCAGCTGACCGTTGAAAAGCAAAACAAAAAGAACGTCTTTTCCGGTCGCATTATGGAGATGGAAGGCTTGCCTGACCTGAAGCTAGAGCAAGCGTTTGAGCTAACGGATGCGACGGCAGAAAGATCCTGTGCGGGCTGTACGATCAAACTCAGCACGGACACCGTAGCGGAATATCTGCGATCGAACGTGGCACTGATGAAGAACATGGTGGCACGGGGCTATGGCGATGCTCGTACTATCTTGCGGCGAATTGCCAAGATGGAGCAGTGGTTAGCTAACCCGGTGTTGATGGAGGCTGATCCAGATGCAGAGTATGCCGAGATCATTGAGGTTGATCTCAATAGCATTAAAGCACCTCTAGTGGCGGCTCCTAATGATCCTGATAACATCAAACTGATGTCAGAGTGTGCAGGAGATCCAATTCATGAGGTCTTTATTGGCTCTTGTATGACCAACATTGGTCACTATCGTGCTGCTGCCAAAATTTTAGAGGGAGCAGGTCCGGTGAAGGTGCGCCTGTGGATTTGTCCACCGACTCGCATGGATGAAAAACAACTGCGGGAAGAAGGCATGTACGGGATTTTTGCGGCGGCTGGAGCTAGAACCGAGATGCCAGGATGTTCGCTCTGTATGGGCAATCAAGCACGAGTCGCTGATGGTGTGACGGTGTTTTCGACTTCGACACGCAACTTTAATAACCGTATGGGCAAAGATGCACAAGTTTATTTGGGATCGGCTGAGTTGGCAGCGGTTTGTGCGCTGTTAGGACACATTCCAACGGTGGAAGAATATATGGCGATCGTCCAGAGCAAAATTGATCCGTTTGCGGCGGATCTCTATCGCTATCTCAACTTTGACCAAATTGCTGGTTTTGAGGATGAGGGACGAGTGATTCCACTGGATGAAATGCCTCGAATTGAAGACCTTCTGGGGATGCCAACCGCCGCAGGTCACTAAATAGATGAGGAAGAACCCAACCCCCTAACCCCTTCCTTGCAAACAAGGAGAACCGGAAGCCCCTTTTCGTTTTGAAGAGGGGCTTGGGGAGAGGGTTATAATTTTTACAATTGACTTATGTTCAAAGTAGTCACACCCCGATCATCTCAAGAGTTTGAGCGTTGGACTGATGCGCTAGAAGCCGCTAAATCGTTAATTCCGCAATGCAAAAGCTTGACCGAAGACATCCGTATTTTTCTCTTTGATGAGTTAGTGTGGGTTTATAGTCGATTACACAAATACCCGCAATACATTGGGGCAGGGATGTACGATCGCCTTGCTAAGTTATTTATTCAAGAGGCGATCGCAGCAGAAGCTATGCCTGACGAGCAAGGTTAATCCAATCTTTTGAGTAATCTACGTCCACCAATTAGAAATAAACGACAC
Source organism: Oculatellaceae cyanobacterium bins.114 (assembly GCA_033764315.1). Lineage (GTDB taxonomy): Bacteria > Cyanobacteriota > Cyanobacteriia > Elainellales > Elainellaceae > FACHB-1407. Next base: position 38,204 of record JANRJA010000187.1, on the reverse strand, counting down.
TCCTATGAATGATCGTCACCGTCCACTCTGGCGTTATACCTGGTTAAAACTGTCTTATGGGATGTTAGCGGGGATGGCGATCGTGTTGATTTTAGGAATTCTCAGCCTTTCGTAAATAATGCTATGGATATAAATTGAGTGGCTCTAGAGATGCCCTTTTCACGAGCGATTTTTAATGCCTAATAAAGATCAGAAGAGCAGGAAATAAACGTAAAGATAAAACTTTACGGTAATGCTCTAAAAACAATAGCTTTTGAGGAAGGATGTGCCGTGTGGAGTGTGGCACATCCTTACTTGCTTATACCAATTTTGTATAAAGCTGTACGACCAAGAAGCTTGAAACGCCTTCCCTATAAAGCTTTCAGACTCAGTTCTATACAACTTCACAATGAATTGGTATTAGGACTATCAGCTCTACTTTTAGTAGCCAGAGAAATAGATACATCATTGGAGAAAGCTGTATCGTTTCGATTAGAATGGCGCAGCTTTTTGCGTAATTCTAAATACGTTGTAATTATTAGTGCATTATTAGATTAAGTAGGGATTATTTGAGTGCATGCTATCTTCGCGGCAAGTTTTTGTGTTGGCACTTTTCTTCACGGTTAATTTACCTATTCCGGATACAGATTGAATACGTTAGTAAATAAGTAAGGGTATTCAGTAGAAGGACAAAATTAAATGAGATTAGAGCGATCGCTTAGCTAATTCTTTTAGCAACCTATTAATCTCTTTATCGACGTCCCTTTACTTAGACAAGGTGCACTCCATTCAGGGTTAATGCATTTAGCCCGCCTTGATTTCTTTTCAAGAGCTTTATCAGAGGTAAATATGATAGTTTTTGTCGTTCCTCTTAAGAGCGCGAAAGTTTCAGCTTCGTGGAAAACGGTTTCGCAACTCTTTGACCGATGTGTTCGCTCAATTTGCAATCAAACTTCTATTGATTTTAGGGTGATTGTTGTCTGTCACGAGATACCAGAAATCCAGTTTCAGCACCCTAATCTTGCCTACATTCAAGTTGATTTTCCAGCACCCAATCGCAACTCTGATATTAAAGAAAAAAGGCAAGATCGCAAACGCAAAGCATTCACTGGTTTAGTTGCAGCTCAAGAGTTTGAGCCCTCTCATGTCATGGTTGTTGATGCAGATGATTGCGTGAGCCAGGATTTAGCAGAGTTTGTCAATCACCGACCTGATAGCCACGGTTGGTTTTTTGGGCAAGGATATGAATATAAAGATGGCAGCGATCGCATTTTTTTGAGAAAAGAGAAATTCCATCTTTTCTGTGGCTCCTCTCACATTCTTAAATATGACTTGATTGATCTACCTGAAGATCCTAGAAATGATGATCTTGCAGCTTACTCAACCAATCATAAAACGATGAAGAAGATGATGAGTGACAAGGGGTACCATCTGGAACTACTTCCTTTCCCAGGTGCAGTCTATGTGATTGACAATGGAGAGAATCTTTATTTTCGGGGTAATCGTCCGTTACAAGACTGGTTTGATTACAAAGAGTTGATTTCTCGCATTAAAAAGCTTTATAAAACGTTTACATCTGAAAGGTTATCAGAAACGGTAGGGCTTAAATTTGGTCTATCGTACGACAGCAAGGTTGACAAGCCAGAGATTCAAGAGAGATTCAATCTGTCATCCCTGCCCTTAGAGGTAAGACACTCTATTCCTACTCGTTTGTGACCCAAATTTGGCTGTTTGATTGGCTATAGCGGTTGCCAAGTTGCTTAGGACATTGGGAGGGAGTGTGGGAATGATGCCTCTCATTAGAGTGGAAAGAGTGGCACTCCTGCTCTGTCCTAATTCAAAAGCTATGGCGATCGCCATAGACGTTATGCACTTGGCAACCTGGGTTCTTACATAAAGTTAAAACTTTTGCGTCATGGATGCGTTACGCTTCACTAACAGCATCCTACAAAATGAAGTTTCATTCAAAAGCGGTTTTGAAACACCTGCTGAGTCGGAATGCTATTCCCCAACCATAATGTGGGAAAATTTTTACGCATATTTGCAGTTAAGTTATGAGGGCAACATAGCCCTGTTAGTGAAATGATTTCTCCCACTGAACTATTGTGGGCTTTGATCGGCTTAATCCTAACGATTGGTGGCACTTTTCTAGAAGCGTTTATTACGAGTTGGGGGCAGCAAGGATTGCAAGCCCAGTCTCTCGGAGTCACTTACCAGATTGGGGCAGTGCTCTTGGTTGGCTGCATGGGTGGCAAAACGGCAGCGGCTATCTCACAAATTGCTTATCTGCTCTTAGGGTTGACCTGGTTTAACGTGTTTACTCAAGGAGGTGGAGTCGATTATATTCACCGACCTGGGTTTGGTTATTTGTTAGGGTTCATTCCTGGTGCCTGGATCTGTGGTCTGTTTGCGTTTCGCTTGCCCCCGCGCTTGGAGTCGTTGGCGTTTAGCTGTATCTCTGGGTTGCTGTCGATTCATGCGGTTGGGGTGGCTTATATGATATTGGGCTACAACGGAGGGTGGTTAAACGCTCCTAATCTCACTCTTTGGCAGGCGATCGCCACTTACTCATTTAATCCTTTGCCAGGGCAATTGGCGATCGTCTGTGCGGTCACGGTTATTTCTTTCGCCCTGCGCCATCTCATGTTCTACTAGATCCAAGACGCATTTTGTGTTGTGCTTAATTTTTACGCTTGCCCTTTGTCATGCCTTTCAAAAATCGTGCCTTTTGGATTGTTACCCTCATTGGTTTAGCACTAGACCAGGTAACTAAGTATTGGATTGTTCAAAGTCTTGAGTTGGGGCAAAGCATTCCCCTCTGGGCAGGGGTGTTTCATCTCACGTTTGTGACTAACAAAGGAGCGGCTTTTAGTTTATTTAGTGGCGGGGTGTGGTGGCTGCGCTGGCTTTCATTGATCGTTAGCTTGGCATTAATGGCACTGGCTGTCTTAGGCCCTAAAATGACACGCTGGGAAGAAATAGGGTATGGATTTATCTTATCGGGCGCATTGGGGAACGGGCTTGATCGCTTTTTAGCTGGGGAAGTGGTTGATTTCTTAGATTTTCGCCTTATCCGCTTTCCCGTGTTTAACCTGGCAGATGTATTTATTAATGTCGGTATTATTTGCTTGCTGATTTCTCTGTTAGCTGGGCCAAAGCGGTCTAACGGGAATGGGGAAGAATCGCTCTCTTAACCCAGACATTGCTTTTTCTGAACTAAGCTTATGTCATAATCTTTAACAGATATTTTAATATTACTGGTTCCAGATCTCAGAAACCTTACCATGAGCACCGAAGTTGTTGATTTTAAAAGCCTCGATCGGCACGAGTGCAGTGCTTGCGGTTATATGTATGAGCCGGTAAAGGGCGATAGTACACGTAATGTTCCGCCTGGTATTGACTTTCCCGATTTGCCTGAAGATTGGCGATGTCCTGTCTGTGGTGCTCGTCAGGGGCAGTTTCAGAACGTTGGGCCTGTCGGCAATCCTTCTGGATTCAAGGAAAACCTGAAATATGGATTGGGAGTGAACACTCTAACCTCAGGTCAAAAAAATATTTTGATTTTTGGTGCTTTGGCGTTAGGGGTGCTGTTCTTCCTGAGTCTCTATGGATTGCAATAACGATATTGCTCTAACCGTGTTGTCATTTTTTAAATAAAGAAAAAAGTATCAATGTATCCAATTCTGAAATCACTGAAACAAATCGTTATAGTTTTGGTTGCCCTAATTTTATGTACTGGGTGTACTCGTGGCTTTTTGCCATCTCTAGACTATAGCCCTTGGGAATTGGTGTCATTGCCTACGGATGCGACTCTTTCAGATATCGCGTTTACGGGCGATCGCGATCATGGTTGGCTAGTTGGCAAAAATTCGACGTTATTAGAAACCTCTGATGGAGGCCAATCTTGGGAACTACGCCAGCTTGATTTAGAAGACGAGTTGCCTTACACCTTTACCTCTGTTAGTTTTACTGGGCAAGAGGGGTGGATTGCCGGTCAGCCTAGCATTCTGTTGCACACTCTGGATGGAGGTCAATCTTGGTTGCGGGTGCCGTTGAGTCAAGAATTACCTGGTTCTCCAAATACGGTGGTTGCCTTATCTCCTAAAACGGCTGAAATGACGACCGATATTGGGGCCATCTACAAAACAGTAGATGGGGGTAAAACCTGGCAAGCCCTTGTGCAAGAGGCAGTTGGTGTGGTGCGAACTATTGCGCGATCGCCCAATGGTGGCTATGTTGCTGTCTCATCTAGAGGAAACTTTTACTCAACCTGGGCTCCTGGGCAAACGGCATGGGAGCAACACAACCGCACCAGTTCACGACGACTCCAGAGTATGGGCTTTAGCCCTGAGGGAGATCTGTGGTTGCTGGCACGGGGCGGCAGTCTACAATTAAGTGCTGCTGGCAGCGTCGATCAGTGGCAAGATCCAGTTACGCCTGAGTTTTCTACCAGTTGGGGTTTACTGGATTTGGCCTATCGCACTCCCGATGAGGTTTGGGTTTCTGGGGGCAGTGGAAATCTCCTTCGGAGTGCTGATGGAGGCAAGACCTGGCAAAAAGATAAAGCGGTTGAAGACGTTCCTTCTAACTTCTATAAAGTTGTGTTCGTCTCTCCAGACAAAGGATTTGTATTGGGTCAAGGGGGAACGTTGTTGAAATATCAGCCTTCAGAGAAGGCAACACTTGACTCTGCTAAAGCCGTTAATAGTTAATAGGCAATGTCTCAGAGGGTCTTCTATGGTTTGTGTGACCTACTTTGAGAAATTGCAAGTTGCTATTGACTAAATTGAAAAGAGTGATTGTTAGCAATTGACAGGCAGACGATAGGTACTAGTGAATTAGTTAATTGGTTCTGCTTGTGACTGTTTCACCACTCTCGTATGATAGAAAACGAGACGATTACTGTTTTGATTGGGAGGAATCATAATGGCTGGCACCACAGGTGAGCGTCCATTTTCAGACATTGTTACTAGCATTCGTTATTGGGTGATTCACAGCATCACCATTCCTGCTTTGTTCATCGCAGGATGGCTCTTTGTCAGCACTGGTTTGGCATATGACGTGTTTGGTACTCCAAGACCCAATGAGTATTATTCGCAAGAGCGTCAAGAAGTGCCTATTGTGAGCGATCGCTATGAAGGCAAGCAGCAAATTGACAATTTTGTGACCCAGGTTAAATAACGTTATTTGGTAACTAAAAGTTATGACGAGCAACACTCCAAATCAACCTGTTTCTTATCCTATTTTTACCGTTAGATGGTTGGCGGTTCACACTCTCGCTGTCCCCACGATTTTCTTTTTGGGGGCGATCGCTGCAATGCAGTTTATTCAACGATAGGAGCAGTCTCGTGCCATTAGATAGAAGTTCAAATCCAAACAAGCAGCCTGTTGAGCTTAACCGCACTTCCCTATATCTAGGCTTGCTTCTAGTTTTCGTTCTAGGAATTCTATTTTCTAGTTATTTCTTCAACTAGCTGAAATCAGATGTTCTAGCCATAGAAATGCTGTTCTTGTAGAGCGGCTTTCTGTTGAGGTTGTAAGTTCAAGCAAATCATCTCTTAAAGTCGTTAGGAGCTAACTATCATGTCTGGAAGTGGCAGAATTCCCCTGTGGATTGTGGGATTGGTTGCAGGGTTAGGAGTGATTACCGTTGTAGGTTTGTTTTTCTACGGTGCCTATGCAGGTCTTGGTTCTTCTATTTGAGCCTTTTTTGATTTAGCAATTCACTGAAAAATGCTTCTTTGAAACGCATTTCATATCATTGAAAGAAGGTTGACTGTTTGATCAAATAGTCAACCTTTTTAAGTGGCTTGAATTGGACGGGAAGCTGATCAGGAAAGTACTGCATCTGGCTGCCTGACCCATCTTTTATACTTAACGTGAATTCGGGATAAGGATTTTGGCGGTTGAAACCGCAACTACAGGAGCAAAACCGACCTGCGTCGGTTCACTCAACCCTTGATTTTCTGTAGTTCGCGAAGGCGAACTACGCTCTGATAGCCGCGAATTTATTCGCCAGGCTCTTAAACCGAACTGACGTTACTTAGCAATGGAAATCCCAGCCTTCGGCACAAACCTCAGCCACGCCGCAGTAGGGGCAAGTGTAAGGTCTACTGTTTAAATTGGGATCAGTTGCTCTGTCTAGAGAGATGCAAAAAACCGGAAGCATGACAGTCATACTTCCGGCAATCACTTGAATGGATATCACTAAACAGAAAACTTGGCAGACTTACAGCAAGTTGCCAAAGGTTTCCATGACACCAGACTTAAAGATTTCATACACGATATAGGCAAAGGCTGCTCCACCAATGCCACCGACCAAGAAACTTCCAGCAAACTCACTCCAGCCTTCAGAGGTGCCAAGTGATTCAGGAGGGTTGGGAGTTGTGATCGTAGCGATGGGCTTTTGAACACCGACACCGCCATAGAGGGACAGGCAAACGGTGAGAATCACGACTAAGATTACAGCTTCGATTAGACCCACGACATCAGACACAGAGGAATTGCGGAATTGGCTGGTGAACGCGAAGGGTCCAAAGAGCAAATAGCCATGAGCCATGCCAATTTCTAACCCACGCCGTTGAGCAGATAGACCTGCTCGATAAGCGGGCAAATTGTTAATCAGGGCTTTTGTGAAAGGGGAGGAATTAATCGGAGTAGCGAGATTACCAATTTGAGGATCATCTGCTGCTTTGACTACATCTACTGTCATTGTTGGGTATCTCCAAAATTCTTTGTAACGCCTACTACTGATTCCAAAGTCAAGAAGATCAAAATTAGCGAGGAAATTAGATACCGTCTGCGTCTTCCCGCTCAATATAGATGAACAACAATGCCATTGTCACAGCAGGAAAAACCCATCCGACAATAGGTACGAAAATCGAAGGCAAGAACGAGGCTGCCATAACCAAAACTTCCTATCTAAAAGAGTCGTCAGAACAGAATCTACTGCGAAATGAGAACATTTTGTGGATTGCTAAAGATTTTTAACAAATCATCACTCAATTGAGGGTCAGGGATGTTGTCGCTGATCAGGACGGCAAGACCCCTGAACCCTAGATTTCTATATCCTCTTCTGTCAGCGAGGGTAGATCAGGAGGGATGATTTTACGGTTAATCACGACTTTATGGCTTTCGCGTTTGGTCATCATCTCAATGGCGATCGCTTCAAATACCACTTCCAGGCAACCATAGGGCACGGTTACTTGGGTTCGAGTTTCTAAATAGCCTAATCCATCCGGTACAAATGCCATGAACCAACGCGGGCCATCGAGCAAAGACCGAGTTTGCCGATCGAGCACCCACATTTTGACGTAAATCCGAGATTTTACATCGGGCAACTTGACCGTGACAAAGATAGAACGACCCGACACTAGTTCTCCGCTGGGGATGCTCAATTCAGGTTCTGGGACAGACTCTTCATCAGAGAGGACAAGAGCCGCTGGAGGCTCAACTGGGGCTGTTTGACGAGCATAGGCAGGAGAGAGAGGTTCGTCTTCAACCACCACTTCATGCGCTGCCAAATCGGTGTCTAAGCCGAGTGGAGCCTCATTGACAGGTAACGCCTCAATGGGGTGTTGATGCAATGAACTCGACAGTTCTGCATCTCCGGCTAACGCATTGAGCCGTGATAAAAAGCGATTTTGCAGATTTAGCGATTGAAAGGCTTGATCGGCTGGAGAGGGCGATCGCTTGGGAGGTGGGGGTGGAGAGGGTGCAGGCTGGGATAGGGTTTGCCATGCTTGCGCTGGAATGTTGTCGTCATCCAACACAAGGTCAGAGAGTGTGAGTTGCGGCGGTGTTGCACTTGTGGATGAATCTGCTGGGGATGAATCTGGCTCAGTGAGGGGAGGATGGACGGCATCAGGAGGCGGTGCGGATAATGAGGGCAATGAGGGCAACTCTAAGTCTGAGGTCGCATTAGCCACACTATGAGTGGCAGGGGCCGTTCCGGTGACACCAACGGTCATAGGTGCGGCAATCGAGGTGCGTTGAGCGGCATGAGACGATTTTGTGGAACTCAGTTGAGGGGGAATAGCTTGCTGATCAGAAGGCTGAAACTGCAACATGGGCTTAGGAGTTTGTAAAAACTCCAAAAATGTCAGATCCAGATCAGCAACAGTTGCTGGCGTTGTGAACTCTAACGGGGGTTGCACCAAGTCAGATTCTGGATAGGCATTTGCAAGAGCTTCTAGCAATTCTGTGAGGTCGGCTGTGACACTAAAGGATTGAGTGGCTAATTTGCTTTTTCCACCGACTAGCGTGATGTCTCCTAACAGCAGACGAGTTTGATAGCCACTGGGAATGGTGATCGTGCACTCAAACGGCGACGGCACGGTTTGAATCGGCAGCGATCGCCCCACATCGACCAAGACTTGAGCGGTTTGAGGATCGTTTAAGCGGATGCGTAGCTCTACTTTAGGGATAGCAATGGGCGTTAAATTAATCGGTAATCGTTCGATTTGTCCTGACAGGGTTAAGGTTTCGCCTCGACGAGCGGTGTAGGTGTCGCGATTGAGGGTCAGCCGTACGGTTGGATAATCGGTGATGGGGGCAGAAGACACCTCTGACGGCGGTATAAGAGTCTCCTGAACCGCAGCAACGGGTGTTATGGGAGGGTCTGCTAGGGGAGATTCAAGGGTTGGAGGCTGGCTGGTTTCAGCTTCTGATCTAGATTCGGGAGTCGCCTCAAGATCTTGAAACACCGCATCGACGACTTCTTGAGAGAGCCGTTTTGCCATCTGAAAAATGTCAGATGTGGTTATCGCCTCACTGATCTTGGCTCTAGGCTCCTCTGGCTCATCCTCTAACACTGGATCAACGGGTGGGGCGATCGCTGGTGGAGGCGGTGGCACAACAGTCAGCCTTTCTAACTCTGGCTCTGGTGACACTGCTGTAGGCGGGTCAAAGGACGGTTCAACCGAGCCTCTAGGAGGAATTGGTGGTGGTGGTGGTGGTGTACTCTCAGGAGGTGGAGGGGCAGTCTGGAGGGGAGATGGTGACTCTGATGCATCGGTTTGCCAGTCGGGTTCCCATTCCTCTGTTGTTTCACTCGCATGAGATAGCACCTGCAACTTCACTGTATAGTGCCACCCTTCTCCAGCAAAGTCTGCCATTAAATCTCCGGCACAGCTCAATTCCCAAATGCCGGGTTGCAATCGTGTAAAAGGAATCACCACAACCAACCCATCTAGATTGGTCTGACCCGATCGCTTTTGAGTGCGACGCTTGGGCGGATTCTCAGCGATCGCAATGTGTGTCACTTGAATCTCAACAGGCGTGTTGACCCGGTTTGACCGAGCCACTACTCGATAGCGTCCTTCTAAAATCTCAACATCTGGAGACTCTAGAGGCAGCCAGGAGCGATCGCCTTCTTTTTGGATGAGAAATTCCCAAAACCCCATAGCCTTATCTAGACCTCCAGATATGGTTATACTTGGCTATTTAACCACGCTTTTAAGTCTAGTCCACTACTAAATATGTGGTTGATAGAATTGAATAATCTTTAAACCTGACTTCCAACAGGCGCGGCATAGCGATTAGCCGTTGCAACAAAAGCGGTGACGTCTTCGGCGCGGGTGTTAAAAGCGGTGACGAGCCGTGCAGTGATGGTGTGATCTGGAGTGGGTTGATGATAGAACTGAAAGCCACTGGATAGCAAGCCGTTAGCGATCGCCTCTGGAAATTGCACAAAAATCTCATTGGCCTCAACGGGATAGCACAGCTTAACCTTTGGAATAGCGGCTAATCCTTGAGCCAATTTGTGGGCCATCTGGTTGGCGTGAGTCGCATTTTTAAGCCAGAGATCATCCGTGATGTAAGCCTCTAGTTGAGCCGAGAGAAACCGCATTTTTGAGAATAGGTGACCCCCTCGTTTGCGCCGATAACCAAAGGACTCACTCAATGAAGGATTAAAGAAAATGACCGCTTCGGCTGCCATTGCCCCATTTTTGGTCGCCCCAAAGGAGAGCACATCTACCCCGGCGCGCCAGGTGATATCTGCCGGAGCACACCCCAGGCTAACGACCGCATTGGCAAAGCGTGCTCCATCCATGTGCAATGACAGATGATGAGCCTGAGCCACCTGAGCGATCGCCTGCACTTCTGCAATCGAGTAGACTGTTCCGGCTTCGGTTGCCTGAGTCAAGCTCACGGCGGCAGGTTGAACGCTATGCACCACGCCTGCCCCAGCCTTGCTCACGGTGGCCTCTAACGTGTCCGCTGTGATTTTGCCATTGGCACCGGGCAGCAAGACTAATTTGGCTCCCCCTGTATACAGTTCGGGGGCACCACACTCGTCTACATTGATGTGTGCCTCTGGGTGGCAGTAGATCGCCCCAAACGGTGGCGACATGACCGACAGAGCCAGGGCATTGGCAGCAGAACCAGTCGCCACTGGAAACATCACAACCTCAGTTTCAAACAGGTCTGAAAAAAGAGCATTGAGACGCTGGCTGACCGAGTCTGCGCCATAGGGCATGGCACTGCCTTGATTGGCAGCAACGAGGGCAGCCATAATTTCTGGAGAAACTCCGGTGACGTTATCGCTAGCAAAATTCATGGTTTAGGGAGTGGATGATGCGGCTGGAGTAGGACTAGCTTCAGGAGCGGGGCTACCCTCAGGAGCCGAAGATGCGGCTGGGGTTGGAGAAGCACTCGATGCAATTTGATTAATCTGATCTTTGTATTGGGCGGGTGCCAGGGCGGCTGCGCTAACAAATAGGGGTTGTGCTTCTTCGTTTTTGCCCTGACTTTGCAACACGAGAGCTTTGCCTAACACCGGACGAAAGTCTTGCCGATCGCTCTCAATCGATTGGTCATACACTGCGATCGCCTCGTCAAAGCGTCCTTCCTCAGCATAGACCCGTCCTAACAACAGTTGCACTGAGGTGACATCAACACTGCCCGGTTGAATTCGATTGGCTTCATCAGCGGTTTTGAGGGTGTCTTGCAACAAACCAATCGCGGCCTGTGGTCGCTCCTGCTCTAGCATTAAATCCACCAATCCTTGCAGCGCGTTCAGATCACCCGGACGAGACGACAAAATGCTGCGATAGGCTTGAGCGGCTCCTTCACGATCGCCAATTCGTTGTTTTGCCTGTGCCAGCAACACCGTATATTCGGGTTGTCCTGGGTTTAACGCCGCTAACTTTTCGAGTGGGGCGATCGTGGCCTCAATATTGCCTTGTTGAATGCGAGTATCGATCAATCCTTTGAGAGCCGTCTGATTGTCGGGTTCTCGTTGTAAGACTAGTTCATATCCTTTTGCTTGCGCTTCTAAATCTGCCTGAGGCGAAGCGGTCGTCGAAGCCTCAGGAGACGGAGATCCGGCTAGACCACCTTGAAACAAAGGCGCAAAGATCGACAGGAGCAAAAATCCTGAAAAAGCGAGGGTGGCGATCGCCAATATGGTTACTGTCAGCCAACGATATCGCTTGTTAAACACGGCACATTTCCCAAAACTCTATTGCCATTATTAACCATCAGGGAAAAGTCGTGGTGTTTGCCGCATCGATTTAGACGTTTTAGGGTGAGGGGTGATCGCAGATGACAGGCGATCAATAACGCGGTGGGCAACTCAGGGGTTGAGCTCCCCGGTTCTTCATAACCTGATGAACTGGCATCGTTCTACGTCAGATCAAGCGTTAATTATGACTCAGCTCTTCCTCACAGATCAGCCATTTCTCTAGGAGGTCATGACCTGATCACCTGATCGGTTTGCTATAGACTCGGTCAACCTACAAAAAGTACATTAAACTAATAATCTTTTTGACTGCAACTGAGATTATTAACGCCTGTTATCCCAGCTTCTCTACCAAACTCTAACCATGACTCAACTGCAAGCCTTGATTTTTGACGTGGACGGCACCCTGGCGGATACCGAACGAGATGGACATCGCATTGCGTTTAATCGTGCCTTTGCAGATGCGGGCTTATCGTGGGACTGGTCAGTGGAATTATATGGTGAACTGTTAGAGGTGACGGGTGGCAAAGAGCGCATCAAGTTTTATATCGATCGCCATCAGCCTGATTTAGAACCTCCGGCTAACCTCAAAGAGTGGATTGCCGGACTCCATGCGGCAAAAACCAAGCACTACACGCAACTGTTGAGTGAGGGCAAGATTCCCTTGCGACCTGGGGTGCGGCGACTGCTGCTGGAGGCAAAACAGCAGGGGATAAAATTGGCGATCGCCACCACCACCACCCCTGCTAATGTCACTGCTCTGCTCGAAAACGCATTAGCGGCTGATAGTGCCGATTGGTTTGAAATCATCGCCGCAGGTGACATTGTCCCTGCGAAGAAACCTGCCCCTGACATTTACGACTACGTATTACAAAAACTGGATCTCAATCCCAGAGCTTGTCTGGCCTTTGAAGACTCACAGCAAGGCTTGAAATCATCTCTAGGGGCAAACCTGCCAACGGTGATTACGGTCAATGGCTACACTCAAAACCACAACTTTACAGGTGCAGAATTGGTGATCGATCAGTTTGGGGAGCCTGATCTGCCATTTCGGGCGATCGCTGGAAACCCCCATTCTGCCTCATATTTTAATCTGGCGTTGGCCCATCAATTGCTAGAAGCCGCCTCCTAAAACGGGTAATACTTGTATTATGTGTAGTATTTGTAGTATAACTGGTGAGTTGCTCTCGCGAGTTTAGAGCAGAGCGTTAGAATAGCGGATACACAAATCTGCTCTATCGTTGTTGTCTTCTCGTTCTCTTTCGAGCTACGTCTTCGATCAGTTGTAATGAGTCTTTGCACCTCATGAGTTCAGGTTATCCTTGGAACGATTATGGTTCTCCTGACAGCAGCCCACAAGCTAAGGGGTTACTAGCGTCAGGGTGGCGACCGCTGGTGCGTCAACTTGATTTGAGCTTTTTGGGACAACTGGTGCTCCATGACACCTGGGAACTCTCCTATAAAGTCATGGATGTTACGAGCAGTGTTGCTAACGCAATGGGGCGAAATGAATTTGCGTGGTGGGCAAACATTTTAAACGTGTTTTCAGAAAATACTCGCTATGCCGTCGATCAATTCTGGAATTATGTCACGCCAGAACCCCCCGCCCCCGATCGCCGCTTTAAAGATGTTTTAAGTACTGAAACCCCTATCAAACAAGCCGTTAGCCGAGATAGCATTCCGGTTGACTATGTGTTGCGACGATTGCAAGAAATTACCATTCTCAAAATTTTGGAATTTTTGGGTCGCCCTGACATCATTACCCAATACTGCATGGATCGATATTTTTATTACCCTGTCGATCGCTTTACCAGTTGGGAACGGCTAGAGGTCATTGGCACGGCGTATGCCTATTGGGCAAAGTATCAAATGTGGTTGCAGATTGATCCGGGCGATCGCCAGGGCAAGCGGTGGTATACGCTGATTGCTGACGATTTAGCACCCCTGATTCACAAAGCCACTTTTAATTTGGCGGTGATGTTGAGCGGTTATCAAAGCCGTGTCGGAAAAGTCAATAGCCAATTTTCAATTCGAGATTTTCCCCCAGAGATTCAAAGTTTTACCGATGCGGTGCAACAAGCCATTCTCAACCAAAATCAACTGGCGGTGTTGGTGCAAGGTGAACCGGGAACAGGCAAAACAGCCTGGACTCAAGCGGTTGCTCAAGAAATCCTGGCACCTCTGGGCTATGTCATTTTTATCCTCGATCATGATGCCGTAGAGAATTTTATTCCCCCAGGCTATCTAGAACGCATCTGCATCATTATTAATGAGGCGGATAATTTGGCCAAGAATCGGGCGTTTGAGATGGCTCAAACCAACAACAAGACTGAACACATTCTCAGTTTGCTGGATGGCACCCTCTATCAAAGTGTGGTGGATGAGATGGAGATTCAAGCCCGTCAACGCCTGGTGGTGATGATGACTTGCAACACCACTGAGCGGCTAGACCCAGCCGTGTTGCGAAAAGGGCGAGTTGATTTGATTGGCGAGTTTACGCATCACTTTGTATAAGACACCCCTGTATAAGACACATCTGTATAAGACACCTCTTATGTAAGGCATGGCTTGTGTGAAGCTTGCCTTACTCATCAATCGCCCCACCACACGAACTGCCAGCACCCGCCGTGCAACCAAAGCAGTGTCGGTCAGTGACGATCTGCCGCTGTGCTAACAGGTGTGGGTCAAAATCGTGAATGTGAGCCGGATGGCGATCGGGTAATTGCACCTCTAGATCGAGCATCTGGTTAAAGTCACAATCAAAGAGACGACCATCCCACGAGATAGAGAGTGTGTTGCGACACATCAAGCCCCTCACAGTCGCAAGATTGAAGGAGTTGACCAACACCTCCATATAGCGGTGCAGGTTGCCTGATTGTTCTAGCCATTCCAAAAAACGAGAAATCGGCATGTTATTCAGGGCAATCAGGCGATCGAAGTGAACCCCATGATTCTTCAACAGTCCGGCTTTCCATTCTTGTTCCATCTTGGCCTGACCGTTGGCTAAAAACGCCCCATTTGGGTTAGACATCAATGTCAGACAACGCTTTGGGTCACCCTGCCCATAACCCGCCGCATTCAACCGTCGCAATGCCTCAATCGATCGCTCAAAGGTGCCATCCCCTCGTTGAGCGTCTGTGTTGAACTTGCGATAGTGGGGCAATGAACACACCACCTCGACCCCTCGCTCAGCAAACCACATTGGCAAATCTTGCAGCCGGGGCAACAACAACACGGTTAAATTACAGCGATCGATCACATGTTTGCCACGAACCACACACTGATCGACCAGATGACGAAAGTGAGGATTCAGTTCGGGTGCACCCCCTGTAATATCGACAGTATGGGCTGAGGTTTGGTCGAGTGCTCGCAAACACGCCTCAACGGTCTCTCGATCCATCATTTCAGTGCGATCGGGCCCAGCATCCACATGGCAATGGCGACAGGTCATGTTGCAGAGCTTGCCCACGTTGATCTGAAAAATCTCAAGTTGAGCGGGTTGCAACGCCTGCCACCCCTGCTGTTGTAGGGTGGTCGCAAAGTCGCCAGGGTTGCGGGTCTTTGACAAGTCAAGGGCTGCCAAGAGGCTTAGTTGTTCTTGGGGGTCTACTAGAGGCGATCGCCGCTTTTGAAGTGAGGTAGTCGGTTTAGGTCCGGCAACCAGGCTTGACAGATCTAAGTCTGTCGTTACAGTCTCATCAAACATTAAACGCTTCCTTCCCCTTACATTGCCAACTGCTTGACGTGATCCAACATTTGCATTCCATGAACCAGGGATGCCCCTCCACGAATGGCGGTTGCGACATGCAACGCCTCAGTCATTTGCTCTAAATCAGACCCCTGCTGCAAACATTCCTTGCTGTAGGCATCAATGCAATAAGGACATTGCACCGTATGAGCAACGGCTAAAGCAATCAAGGCTTTTTCTCTGACCGATAGTGCGCCATCGGCAAACACCGCCCCGTAATAGTCAAAAAACTTGCGAGCTAGCTCAGGGTTACCTTCGGCTACCTGGCTAAATTGAGCTAAATGCTCTGGCTTGTAATACTGTTCCATATCGTTTGTTCTCAGAGAAAAAACCGGCGGCTATAGATCCACTTATTGACCTTAACAGAATGTCTTGGATGACAACCTGACCGCAGTTTATCGGGTTAATAGATTGGGAACTGTTTAATATCAAATGAATGGGCAACAAATCTGAAACGGGATCGAGTCAAATTTGATCAGACGAGTGGTTTAATATGAATGCTCTCGCTCTAGAGAACAGCTAAAAGTTTCTATAAGACCGTTTTACAAAAGCTTCCTGACGGTGTGATTGCTCTATTCTAGAAAATTGATATAGCAGTCTTAAATCATGTGTGGGATGGGGAGGTTGTAAGAGGCGCACCTCTAAGAAGTAAGCCTCTCACAACCCATTTGGGATTGCTATGTGATGGGATTGCTATGTGACCTTGATGGATGGGTAGATTGATGAGAGCCGGATTCAAGCAGATGGTTTTTCAAAGGACGTGAAATTTGTTCTTTGAACTAAAAAAAGCAGCGATTTGGCTTAAATCCCTGGGTTCAAATCCGCTAGCTTTCTGATAAAACCGTTATTCATCTTTTGTAAAATGAGATTTGAATTAAAAATCCCAAAATGGCAGCTTAAAATAGGTTAGAAGTTGGTCAAAAATTTCTGTGCACTCATATTGGCTGAGTTTTAGCATTGACTTCATAATAATTTTAAGAAAAATTCTTGGGCTACATCCTCAATCCCATTTATTCTGGTGGGCATACCATCCTGTGGCATCTACCGTGCTGTAGGCTGCTCACAATCTGCTAAAACCTCTCTTCCAAGGAACCAATGACAGCGCCAACCCATTTTGATGCGGTTATTCAGGGTCTATCGCAGGATCAAAGCCTAACGCGCATTAAAAAGCTGTTGCTTTATCTTTGTCGAAATCAGTGGGAGAGCAATCCTACTCGGTTAAATGAGGTCAATCTTTATCCGTTGGTTCAAGAGCTATTAAAAATTGCGCCAGAGCTAGACCAATTGAGAGCCAGGTTAAACAAAGTTGTAAAGTCCATCAACAAGCCTGCTGAGTATGCTCTGGTGGCAAATACGATTATTAATCATCTCAAGCCGCTTTATACCTCCGAAGAAGCGACTCAAGTTATCTCTCCACATGGCAATTATGCTGAGACGGTTGCTCAATTAGAGCAAAATCCTCAGCACATTCGCATCAAAAAAATTTTATTTTGTGCCTGCAATGGTCGTTGGGAAAATGACCCCGCTGTGCTCAACAACTATCCTTTAAGTGACCTGGTTGAACGGTTGCATGTGCTCACCCCTTCTTTGAACGAGTTGAGTGCTGTGCTCTATAGCATTGTTAAAACGCTAAACCGTCAGACAGAATACACGTTGGTTGCCAATACGATTGTGGAAACGTTTACCCAGCTTTATTCCACGGCTTCTGTCTCAACTCGGATCATTTTCTCTGAGTCCAACTTGGGTGCAGTTGAGATGCCATCGCCCCTCCCCTCGATGATGGTCTCTCAACCAACGCAGCAGGTGGCGATCGCCTCTGGCCCCGATGAAACCCCGGTTGAGTTTCCTAAACATCCGCCTGATATGTTTGACCTGCGGATAGAGGTGATGAAATACACCAGCCCTTTAAGAGCTAAAGCACTGCTGTTCTCAGTGTTATATCGCTCGATTGATGCCACGGATGAAGGATGGTCTGTGGTGCGATCGCACGACCTTGATGAATTGTTGCAAACCGCAGTCAATCGTTATCCCACGTATGAATCGTTAGAAATTGCCCTCAAAGATGTGGCAAAGGCATTGAGTGATGCAAAGCAATATTTGCAAGCTGCGGGGGCTGTATTGCGAGCAGTGCGGACGTGGTACACCTATAAAGCCGGATTACCTGACTCTGGGGCAAAGCCTCGATCAAACTCTCCATCGCCGACGCAGGTGAGCCAACCCCCCAGACTACCCAATACAGCACCTATTCTGCCGATCGCTCCTGAGCCGCAAAACCTGGATGATACCTGTTCATTTTTGCCGACTCCCCCGTCAACTCAAGCCGCAGAGGCCGATGGCAATCAGAGCAAACCTCTGACTCCACAAACACCCGATCTGACTGAGGGCGATCGCACACTAGATCTCAGCCCACCGTCTATTCACAACGACGACACCCTAGCACTGCCCAAAAATCCGGGTGCATTTTCCTCTCAAGCCGATAAACATCTCCCTCATCCGTCTAACGCTCCACGAGACAACACGCCACCCAACCCATCTTGATCAGCAGAAGATGGGTCAACACAGAAGCATGACGGTTTAAAGTGTATCGAGTGGGATCTTCCCAAAGGTCAGCAACGCTCCCGGATCAGAGGTCATCGCTATGGATGTGAGTGAATTGTTAAGACGATATGCCACTGGGCAAATAGATTTTAATGGCGTAAATTTAGGCGGAGCCGATCTGACTGGGGCTGACTTGATTGGGGTTGACTTGGGCGAAGCCAACTTGAGCCATACGATATTAGTCTTTGCCTATCTCAACCGCGCTAGTTTGAGTCGGGCCAACTTGATCAGTGCCAAGCTCAGTGGTGCAAATTTGAGTCAGGCCAATCTGATTGCATCCAAGTTACAAGACGCTGACCTGCATGGAGCCACGTTGCAAGGGGCTGACTTGCGGAGTGCTGATTTAACGCTGGCAAACCTCTTAGATGCCAATTTGATTGATGCCGATCTGCGGAATGCCAACTTGGGGGGAGCTAACCTGACCGGGGCGTGTTTACGGGGAGCCAATCTGCGGGAAGAAAACCGCAAATACACTTCTAATCTGCGCGGAGCCAACCTCCACAAAGCTGATTTACGAGGAGCTAACCTGACCGGAGCCGATCTTGCTAAGGTCGATCTACGGGGTGCCAACTTGAGTGAAGCAACCTTGAGGAATGCGGATCTGAGCGGGGCTGATCTCAGTGGTGCTATTTTGAGAGGCGCATTTCTGACGGAAGCCAATTTGTTGGAGGCAACGCTAGAGGGGGCTGATTTGTGGAATGCCAAGTTAGAACGGGCAGACCTGACCGAGGCAAATTTGATGACAGCTAAATTACAAGGAGCCGTCATGCCCGATGTGCGGCTCACTAAAGCCCTGTTGAATGGGGCAGACTTGACGGCGGCTAAATTGTCTCGGGCTGATTTGAGTCGGGCCAGTCTGCAAGGGGCGATTTTGCGGGAAGCCAACCTGACAGATGCTTATCTGGCCAGGGCTGATTTGATGGATGCAGATTTACAGGAGGCCAGTCTGGTGCGGGCCGAACTAAGTAGCACCAACCTGATGGGAGCCAATCTGAAGGGGGCGGTTTTACCGGATGGCAGCATGCATGATTGAGATGCTTAACCATTCCCATTGCCGATCAGAAAGACAGGAAGTGATTGGGTTCGTCAAACTGAAATCGTCCGTAGCCGAGAAACTGCCCATAGGGAGTATCGCCAGCGGGGTAAGCGGTGACGCCAAATAAGTAGGTTCCACCTGCGTTTGGATTGCGGTCTGGACGCAACCCGATGGTGACGGTTGTGCCTGGAGGAACAGGCGGATCAAATGTGACCGTGACCGTTTGGGTGTCCCGATCGAAGGTGGTTTCTGCCAGGGTCAGGGCTTCGCCCCGATTGTGGCGAGTGCCTGTAAAGGCGCGAGTATCATCGAGTTCATAGCGCACCAAACGAGCACTAGTGGAGCCATCTCGTTGGGCGATCGCCACACGTTGCAGCGGTTCCCCAGCATTCTCAGGGACGGTTAACGTGAAATAGTAGGTAGCTCCGGAAGCGTTTGTTAAGCTCTGGGTTGTGGCACTGTAAGTCAGCCGAGGGGGCTGAACAAAATAGACTTTACCGTCGGAGAGCCTTACCGCTTCAGCAGGTAGGGTGATCCAGGCTGCGGTGCCAACGATCGCAGCCAGGGTTGTTGCAAGCCAGGTTGAAGTACGCATCACCAATTCTCTTAAAGCGAACTGCTGACTCTACTCTAGCGAATTCAACAGGGGGTTAATAGCTGATTTCTAGCGTGACATTGGCCTGAACTTGTTGTTCACCTCCGATGACTGGGGTGGCACTAGCCGCTCGATCGGCAGCAGCATACGGCATGGGAGGCGAGAAGATCGGACCCTCCCCAATCTGAATGCTAACGACCTCTCGGCGGGTTAGTCCTAACGTACCCAGCACGGCATCAGCTTGTTGTTGTGCGTCTTGGGTGGCTTCTCGCAGGGCTTCTTGACGGGCAGCGGCGATCGCCTCATCTGAGGCAATAAAGCTAACGCTATCAATGCGACTGGCTCCGGCTCTCACAGCATCATCTAACAGAGTGCCAACTTGCGCGGTTGCCAGTTGAAAACTGACGATATTAGCGGCTGAGTAGCCTGAGACTCGTTGTTGGTTGTCGGTGTAGCTATAAACGGGGTTTAGGTTGATGCCTGTGGTTTGCAAACGGCTCACGTTGCGCGATCGCAACAATTCCACAACGGCAGCCGAACGACGCGCCACCTCTTGCTGAACGTCTTGAGCTGTGTCGCCTTGGGCTTCTACTCCCAACTGCACCTGGGTCAAGGTTGTATCGATGACCTCAACTCCCTGCCCAGTGACCGTGACAGTTCTGGCGCGGGGTTCATCGGCAAAGGCGGCTTGCATAGGGGCCAGACCAAACACACCCAGGGTTAAAGGGGCGATGCAGCAGACCTTAACCAAATTGGACAGGTGACGGGATGACAGCATAGATTTCATAAATTCTCTCCTCACTGAAACAAGCATCTGACAAACAGAACGCTTTAGACTGATGTCTCTAATCTGACATTTTTAGGCTGAGTTGGTTGCTTTGGTTACAGTTTTGGCAACTGGATATTACAGAGTTTTTTGCGATCGCCCCAGTTTAGCGGTTTTGCGGGTAGACCGTTTTGCGGGTGATAGCCTGCCGACAGGCTTTAATCTCAAGGTTTTGCCTTGTTGTTGAAAGGCTTGCACGAGATGATCCATCTCAATTTGCGTTTGTTGAGTTGCAGCGAGTGAGATGGCAGTGCGGGCGATCGCTCGGATCTCGGCCCCCGTTAGACGAGCACTGGCTAACACCTCCCAGTCTACAGTCAGGTCAAGGGAGTCTATTTCGATCAGGGAGCCAAGGGCTTGTTGCCAAAGCTTGAGGCGATCGCTTTTGTCAGGATGAGGAAAGGTCAAAACCTGATCCATTTGATGTTGCCACTGGATCTTGACCGAGGGCAACAGCGATACCGTCAACAACGTAATCCCTGCGACTTGGCGACGCTGCTTGAAGAACTGGTGAATTTGAATATCAGATGCCACGGTTGAACGCCGCAACCAGTGTTGAGCCGACTGGACTAACAAAACACTGGGCGATCGCACAGCAATTTCTTGAAAAACAGGGTCATAGTGTTCTGGATTCACCGTTGCCAGATCCACGGTTGCCAAAGGGGTGTTGAGTGTAGCGGCGATCGCTTCAGCCGCTGTTGTTTTACCACTGCCCGCTGCCCCCACAAATAGGCATACAACCCCCAACGAGTCTCCTTCAAACTGCACAGCCTGATTGAGCGATTGCAACGCCTGTAAGAGTGGAGTGGGCAAAATTAAGTCATCCCAGTCTACCAGGGGGTCTGTGTACGTTAAAAAACTACGGGATGAAGAGGCACTGGGTGCCAGACATAGCAGGTCATCCAGGGCTTCTGTTGGCGGTTGTTCAGCCAGCAGATAATCCACCAGCGAGTCATTTAGCTTGAGGGGATAGTTGAGTAGGGTGTCTTCGTGTCGAGGCAAAATCTTTAACAGGTTGTGGTGTACTAGGGGCGAGTCAAACATCAAACGATTACGAGCGATGCGCCATTCTTTATCGCTGCGGCAGAGCAACCGCAATACCAGATCGACAGTTGGTAAATCGGTTTTAACGCTGATCTCTTCCCCTTGTAGAAAGCGGTAAATGCGAGCATAGCGACGATTAATTTCAGGAGCCAAGCTCATCAGCACCAAATTTTTTTCAAACACGGTCAGCTTGAGGCGATCGCACAGAGCGGGTAGCCCTAAAACAATGCCCTTTTGCTGACTGGCCTGAATTTTGGTTTCGAGTTGCTGCTGATAGGTTTGTTTTGAGGCGATCGCCGTTTGTGTGGTGGGCTTGCGATATTCGTCATAGACCGCCTTGCCTTCCGTCGAGATTAACCCCTTCCACCAATGGCTAGTTGCCCGGTCTGCCCGGTTTTGGGCAATGCGATCGACTTCCTTGGTGTCTTTGCGTTGACGCGCCACTGCCACCATTAACACGCGGTCTAACCAGCTCAGTTCAGTCTTTAAGTAAGTCCAATTGTCAATAAATTCGTCTGGCTGTTCCGCTGGCATAGTTGTGTTGCATCGTCCACTACTCTATTCTTGCAAGAGAATCAGCCTAGCGAAAGGGGGGGACTGCGAGGTTTTAATGAAATCACTAGGATGTGAGTTTAAATTTCGGCAACTGCCCGTTCAGTCAAACGCCGCGCCAAGGTCTGAACCCCCGTGTGCTCATAATATTTCACAACGACATCCAGGTAGGCACCCAGGTAATCTAATTTATCTTTAGAGACTTCTACAAAGCGGACTAAGTGGTCTACTACTTGGTCGGGTGTCAGGTTGTGAGAGCCTACAAAATTATCAATCCAGCCTTTGGTTGATTCAAAACTTTGGATGATAAAACTCTGTTGTCCTTTTGAGTTGCCCCCTGGGATCAGAGAATTCACCGCTTTAAAGGTTGGGTTATGCTCCAGGTCAGAGGGGGTCATTTGCTTAATTGCAGACAACGCTTTGAGGGCAAAGTCAGGCCCCAAGGGAATTAAGCCATCAAAACAAACTAGGGCTGCCATGCGCATCAAAGATTCGCCTCCATAATCTTTGAGGGCAGCTAAGAAATCGCCAATGCTGTCACCGGGGATGCCGTTAATTTGGCAGAAGGCAACTAACTCCACCACTAACTTGACGCACAGATCAATGGTTTGAGCTTTTTCGGGCTTGGGGGTGAGGTTTTTAAGAAACCCTAAGAAAGAAATGTCCTGGCCGACTTTGTTTGCCAGAGCCGCTGTGCCGATCGCCCCTGATGCCGAGTCCACAGTTTGATAAAGCCAGAGTGCCCGTTGATAGCCCTGAGATTTATCGTTAAACAGAGTAATTGCGCGATCGCCAATTTGCTTGATCAGTTGGGGGTCACTCTCTCCAGTCACCGTGCGGATTGTGTTCTCAAATCCGGTGAGGTTTTGCCACTGCCCCGGAATGACGAAATCGAGCGATCGCAACGCCATCACCGTTAAACCACCAGTTGGCAAGTGATCGATCAATTCATAAATCGGTTTGCTCACGGGTTTCTCCTTATGTTGGGTCAGTGGTCAATGGGTCAATGGTTTAGTGGTCAATGGTCAGTTGCTGATGTAGAGGATGGGTGAATGACGGGATGACGAGTCGATGAGGTGATGGGGAATGGGGTGATGAGATGAGTAGCTGTTTGCTCCTCTTACCGTCTCACCTTTTTAAGACAAGCCTGCTAAACCATCCAGATTAAACTTGGTGAGCCACTCGGCGCGATCTTCTTTAGTGAAAGAGGGGTCGCGAGAGAGCACTTTGACCTGATAGCGATCGCTCACCAGAATAGCAGTCGCGTTTTGTCCTTGCTCAACCGCTGGGTAACCTGCGATCGCCAATGGAGTTCCCTCAAATTTGGCGGCAGCAGGAGTGCCAGTTGTGTCGCTAATCGCTAACATCGCAACGTTAACGCCATTTTGATTCACCTTATATTCGGCAAAGCCCTGTTTTTCTTGAGCGGGCACGATTTCATACCCCTCTACCGATCGGGGAAAGAATGGGTTGAATTGACCTCCTGCTTGAGCCTCAGCCGATACCGCTGCTGGAGCATCGCGTTGGGTGGTCTCTTGTTGCGTTTGAGCAAAGGGAGACGGTTCTGCGGGAGAGCGACACGCCGAGACTAACAGCAATAGGCTGAGCAAAATAGGGGCTAAAACTCGATGCCAACGAGTCAGACGCATGACAACCTCCTAGTGCAAACACAGGCTGTTTCATTCTACAGGCTGAAGTTTAAGACGGCTTGAATTAACGATGAAAACTTAAGTGGATAAGCCCCAAATTGATTTGAAACCAGTGCAAATGCTGCAAATGCGACCCCTCCCAACCTCCCCTTGATAAGCTACCGTGTACACATAAGTCCTTTTAGCCTTCTAAATCTCCTAACTTTGGGAGACTTTGAGCCTTTGCTAAGGGGCTTGTCCTCACCCAAAACACCCGGACTTGGAACCGATGCGAAGCGCGTCTTTGGATGAACCGAAACACTGTCTGCTAGGGGGTTTGGGGGAGGCAGTGGCGTCCCCCAATGGGGGTTTGGGGGAGACTCCCCCAATGCCTGGGTTCCAAACGCATGCAACACCCCTGCACCTCATTTGGAAGGAAACAGAGATCTGTGTACACAGTACCCTTGATAAGGGGGACTGAGGGGGATCAGTTCGGGGCGACGGTCTGTCGTAAAGACTGTTTCAATGGGTATTAGGCGATGACGAGAACAGGGGTAAAGAGGTGGCTCAGCCCTCAGATCTTGTTCGTTTACTCTTTTGTCAAAGGTAGTATCACCTTAAACGTCGAACCTACATTGGGTTCTGATATGAGAGAAATTTTGCCATGCAACAGTTTGACTAACCGATCGACGATCGCTAACCCCAGTCCAGTGCTGCCAACTACATTAGCGCGATCGCCCAATTGTCCTTTTTTGTAAGGCTCAAATACGGTCTGTTGGTCTTCTAGGGCAATGCCAATGCCGCTATCGGCAACGATAATGGCCCACTCTTGTGCAGAAGTCACTTCACAGGTTAACTGCACGGTTCCCTGCTGGGTATAGCGAATGGCGTTACTCAGCAGATTGGTCAGCACTTGCTGTAACCGGAGTGGGTCGGTGGAAACCTGTTGAGGGGCGCGATCGCAATTTACTTGTAAATCCAGTGATTTCCCATATGTCAACGGTTTTACCATCTCAATCACGGAGTAGATCAAGGGTGTAACCTCAACGGACGTAAACTGAAATTGCATGTTGCCCGTCTCGTATCGCGAGATCTCTAATGAGTCATTGATCAATCGCAAGAGTTGTCGCCCCGATTGCAGAACCCGCTCAATGTTTTCTAAATTGGGCATTGAGTCTTTAGTGGAATCATCTTGACGATGTTGGCGCAAAAACAGATCTGAATAACCAATGATCGAGGTGAGCGGCGTTTTTAGTTCGTGAGCCAACTCTGCCAGACTTGATTGATTAGCCCGCACTAAACGAGTCAATTCCTGATTGGTCAACTTTAACTCGCTCTGAAGTTGTTCTAATTCGCACAACCGCCCTTGAGTATAACTGTCAAAGCAACGAGCGATCGCCTCATCAATAACGGTGTCAATGAGCCTGACGGCTCGCAGCAGTTCTGTAGGAGATCCCGACATCAGATCTGTTTCCAACATGGAAAATAGCACTGAGCGCAAAATGCGATATTCACGAGCAATTTCCGAAGGTTCAAATCCTTGATTTGAGCGCAGTACGCCGTGTTCTAAACTAGCATCAACTAAGGTTTTGACATCATTTGACTCTGCTTGAGACAAAATGGTTGCCATCGCTTCCAGCACTCTCGGTAAACTATCTCGAATTGATTTATACGTCAATTCTTGAGTTGTTTTGATGTCACTATCATGCTGGACGGCTTCTACCCAGCTTTCTGTGATGGTTTCAATTTTGTGCCTCAAAAGTTCACCAAAATCAGTCATATCTGTGGGCTTTAAGAACATCCTTCTTTTAGCCTACAAGCTTCAAGAATATTTATGCATGTTGTTATTGAAGTCAGTGGGTGCAACTAAACTCAAGATGATTTGGGGTAGAGCTTCTACTTTTTCTGACACGCCGCAAAGAATTTTTCTACAGTAGGGTGTTTTGTGACAGGCTCAACGATGTCATGATCTAAACTAATTTCTGACTAAAGATAGAGTTGGAATGAGTGCAAATGAGTTGCACATCGTCTGATCTAGGGGTCTGATCTAGGGGTCTGATCTAGGGTGATTGATAAGGACTTTAATTAAACCCTGTCTGATCGAGACATAGATCTTAAAAGGTCTTAAAAGGGTGATTTTAGTGAATCTGCAATTTTGAGATAAAGCTAAAAAAAACGGAATATTTATTTACAAAAATAAATTACCTCAGTGGAGATGTTTCGTATTGGTGCATACGAAATGTTCTAGGGGTTCCCAGCTAATAGTGAATATGAACCATATTTTTGATGGATGGCGATCGCAATCCTGAAGCATGGCTCAACAAACAATCAGATCTCTAAATGTTTGTCGTGAAAGAGTATAGATAGCAAGGATGAGCCATGAGTGAACAGCGGATTTCAAATGAAGTCGCCCTCAGGATTGCGCTAGCAACCCGAGCTTTAACGGGAGTCTCTATCAGTGAAATGATTGAGATGTTACAAGACAATTTGGGAGATGAAATTGATGAGGAAGCGTTAACTAAAATTACTGTTACTAAATTAAAGACGGGTCTAGGACAAACCTATGAGCTAGATGGCGAAGAAGACGGTGAAGATGCGAATGCTGAAGACATTGCAGCCTTTAAAAAAGCGGTGAGAATCCTTTGGGGAGAAACGGATGAGAGAGACCAGTTGCCACCTATTGAGCCATACCAGGAAGGTGAATTACCGGGTTCCATTCGAGTTGCGGTTGCGTCTAACAACCAAGAGCAGCTAGATGCTCATTTTGGCTCCTGTTTGCGTTATCTGATCTATCAACTGTCGGCAACTGAACTGCGACTGGTGGATATTCGCTCTGCATTAGAAGCTGATTTATCAGAAGATCGCAATGCGTTTCGCGTTAGCTTAATTCGCGATTGTCATGTGCTCTACATTGTGGCGATTGGCGGCCCCGCTGCGGCAAAAGTGGTTCAGGCAGGCATTTATCCCATGAAACAAGAAGCGGGGGGCGCAGCGAGAGAGGTTTTGCAGCAATTGCAGCAAGCGATCGCTATCTCACCACCCCCCTGGCTTGCCAAGATTTTGGGTGTTGCAGCAGGCGATCGCGTTAAGAACTACAAATCTCTGGTATAGGTGAATCATCATGAGAATCTTAGGCGCAACTCAGTTTGACCAATGTGTACTCAACATCTCGCTGATTAATTTGTGCAATCAGGAAAGCTATGTGGGGCAAGAATTACGCAAGCTCTATAAGATGCAGCAAGATGACACTAACGAACCGATGACAACACCGTGGTTAACGCCACACCAATTCACCATCTTCGTTCCTCATCCTGAGCAAGAATATGACGGGTTAACCCTAGAAGCAGGACTCACAAAGGGCTACAACGTTGAGATTAAACCCATCCAAGAGCACAGCTACGTTCCTTACGATATTCCACCGGGTGGACATTTTGTGGTTGTGCTGAAACAGAAATCGTTAAACGATGGCTTTAACGTTGCAGCAACCGGAATTTTTGTGCGATCGCTGGCAGTTCTCAAGCTTGACATCATTGTGGATATGCAACAGGCAAACTATCAGCCCGTTCTTGTCAAACATCCTGTCATTCGTGATTATCCCAGTGGTTGGGAAAGCAAACTGCAACAGTTTCTCAATCGAGAAATTCGCAGCGAAGATCTGCCTGATCTGGTCGGTTATGTAGACCAACGGGTGAACCGCGATTATCGCCCTCCTTCGTGGCATGAAATCTCCCTCGCGGCTAAAGGATTTGCAGGAGTTTGAACCTTTACATTCCTGTCTCAATTGAAAGGAATTTTGTAATATATTTTGATAGCTGAATCGTATGGCTGTAGTGCAAATTTGTATGAGTTTACAGACGGTGGACGAACTCATAGAAGTTTCTGTTGCTGTTCTACGTTTTTACTAAAATGCTGCATTCTGCGTGTGTTTATTCTTAGAGTTGATTTCTATTGTTTGAATGGATCAGTTACTTATTTCTGAGTCTGACTCCAGTGTTTTTGAAAAATCGTGTGGGTCGTAGCCAATATCACCCACAAAACAAAACGATAGAATTAGATTAAACGTCGATCGCCCCATTTCGTTAAGCGTGAGCGTATCGGGAATCATCTGTTGAATATCGTGCTGAAATCGCAACCTCCAACTAGAAATCTTCAACCATTGTGTTATAAACAGCACGGTTTGAGTTGTAAACTCAACGGGTCAACCTTAGAAGTCCAATTGTCGTGTTCTGAACTGCATGATTTGGGTTCTGAACTCAACGAGTCAACCTCAGAAGTCCAATTGTCGTGTTCTGAACTGCATGATTTGGGTTCTGAACTCAACGGGTCAACCTCAGAAGTCAAATCGTCGTGTTCTGAACTGCATGATTTAGGTTCTGAACTCAACGGGTCAACCTCAGAAGTCAAATCGTCGTGTTCTGAACTGCATGATTCGTGTTCTGAACTCGAAGCGTTGTGTTCCGCACTCAAATGATCTAGTGCAACGGTCAAATTGTCGTGTTCTGAACTGCAAAATGGTCGAGCAACTCACGGTGTAAGAAGCGATAGCGACCCCCCACCCGTTGCAGCAAACGCCGCTCGACGCAATAGTTGAGAAACCGCGCCAGATTCCAGGGGGCAATGCCGCTCTGCCAGAGAACGAACCGGAGGCAGAGATGCTGAATGCAGGCAAGCCCACCTCCTGCCGCAAAGCCAAAGAGCAACGCCCCGAAGATGCCTGTGACTAAAAAGGGTGGGAAAGCTGCCCAGAGAGCATCGAGAATTGTTCCTACACTGTCTTTTTGGCTAACGCCTTGAGCAACAATGCGGGGAAGTTCTGTAAGTCCAAAGATAAAAACAATGCCGAGAGGATAGCTGAAGGCAGTTGTCCACACCATACTTTGCAGTGAATTCCAGATGCCCTGGTTAGGGCGCGATCGCAGTTGCAAATCTTGCTTCAGCCCACCAATCAGCCCACCAATCAGCCCACCAGTCAGCCCACCAATCAGCCCACCAATCAGCCCACCAATCAGCACAACAATCAGCACAACAATCAGCCCAACAATCAGCCCACCAATCAAATACTGTTTTAAACTCGCAAAAATTTCTCGTCGCACGTCGTGCGACATCGAAATTTTGAATGACTCAACAGGTGCAATATTATCAAGCCCACCAATCAGCCCAAAAATCAGCCCAACAATCAGCCCAAAAATCAGCCCACCAATCAGCCCACCAATCAGCCCACCAATCAGCCCACCAATCAGCCCACCAATCAGCCCAAAAATCAGCCGATAATGTCGTCGTGCCTGGGGTTTCTCTAACCAACGGGGTTGGATGCGTTCAATCAGCAGTTCTACAGCGTTATTGTCCTGCAATTGTCGCGCTATCCACCGCAACGTTCGTAGGGTTTGTTGTCGATCGGGTTCTTGGGCAGAGGTTTTGTATGCCCATTCTCGCATTTGGTTGCTCCGCCAGCCTCGCTCATCTTTGCGGGTGTCATAGTGCAACCGCTGCTCCACATACGCCTCATATAACTCGGCTCGGTTGGTAAACGGTTGCCCCTCATACGTCAGGGCTGCCATGCTCAACAGCAAGGGCACCCGCAGAATGCCAAGATTGCCATCATCATCAGGTTCTAGCATCGGGCGCATCGTCGCAGAGGTTTGGATGTCGTGCCACAGTGCCTCCAATCCCAGATCGTGCAGATACTGTTCAATTTGCTGATCGGTGAGGGGTTCCAGACACACCTGCCCCGGCAACGCATCAAGAGTGGCACCTGCCTCGCGGTATTCTTGCTCACGGCAACACACCACCACTCGCGGATAGTGTTGAGCGAAGGTATTTAACGCAGCAATGCACTGCTGTTGCCGTTCCATGCCCAATTCATCTAACCCATCCAGTAAGGGCAACAGTAACTCGTTCTCTAGCCATTGAGCACCTTCTTGGGGCGATAGGTTGAATAGCTCCTTAAGTTGGGCAATTAACCAATCTTGAAGCGATCGATGTTGTGGTGTCCATGTCGATAGTTCAAAGATCACCGGAATCGTTGTACCGGGTGTCTTCAAAGCTTCAGCTAACAATTCTTGTGCGAGTGTTAGCAGAGTAGTCGTTTTTCCGGCTCCTGGCGTGCCTAGAATGAGTAGCTTCCCCTGAACATCAGCGCGACAAAATACCTCTAAAATTTCTTGTTTGAGATCGGTTACTTGCGTCTGGGGCGTTATCAGTTTGCGTCGCAGTCTTAAGGAACCTCGGCTGATCTGCTTGCCCTGATCTCGCAACTGCAACGGAATCAACACCTCATCGTCATTCAGGGTGAACTCTAGCCGTGTCTTTACATCCTGCTGTATCCGTTGCAAAATGCGCTGTTGTCCTTCCGTCCATTGGGGTTGCTGTTGCCCAACGAGATCGACATAGATCTTGGTGATTGTATTGCGATCGCCTTGAATTAAATCACCATCTGCCTGCCCCATTCGCAGGTCACTATGATCAATTCTGCTGCCATCAATATTTTGATCTTGAGATGCCATGCTCTACGCCTATTTTGAATATCACTCTTGTAGAGCGATCGCCTCCTCTGTACGGGCTTGGCACTGCCAAGCCCCTATCCAACAAATCGCATTTTATTCGTATGCCTAAATCCCGATCGCGATTAAAGCCCAAAAAATGCAGCAGCAACGCCAACCCAGGGTGCAACCGTTTTAAAGATTTCGGCTCCCGTTTGCCACAAGCTTTTCCCGGCCTCGGTGGTGTCTTTCAGCGTTTTCATCGTTTCACTCACCTGCTTCAAATTTTGCCCCACCAGTTCCTTTTGAGGGGTTTCCTTCGCGGCTTCCCGCTTAGCAGGTCGCAGATAGTCGAGCAGTTCTTCTTGCTGAGCGGAACTGAGCGCAGATCCTTTGATTGCAGATTCTAACTGTTCTAACAGCGAGACTACCTCGGTTGCTATAATCCCTTGCTGCTGAGTTTGCAACTCTCCACTCTGATTTTGCTGGAGATTGCCACCTGCCTGCCCCAATTGCACCATGCCACCCGTGACCGATACATTGCTGAGGCTTTGCGATTGATTGGGTGGTTGCGATTTAGATGGCTCAGAGGGGGGCTTTTTACCAAACATATCGGTTGCTCAAAGAATTTTCTCCATCATACGCACAAGCTCCAGACGGTGCAAAGGTTATAACGTAGGGGGAGTCTTCACATTGGGTTGCAAACACTTTCGTAAACAGCAACGGTAAAAAAGAGAGTTATACAATAAAAGCACTGGAACGCGATCGCCCCTCTCCTCTCTCCTCACCCTCATGGTTCAATCCAAACTACGATTCCTCAACTTTGAAGAGTACCTATCTTACGACGATGGGACAGATAGCCTGTACGAGCTGTTTAATGGAGAATTAGTCGAAGTGCCGCCAGAATCGGGAGAAAATGCCGAAATAGTTAGTTTTTTATTGTCCGTTCTTCTGCCGTTGGTTGGATATCGCAGATTAAGAGCGCACAATTTAGAACTGGAGGTTCGAGGAGAGCCTAAAAATCGTTATCCTGACTTAACCATTATTCGCGAGGAGCATATTCAGCTTTTAAAACGGCGAAACACCATTCGGCTGAGTATGGCTCCGCCTCTGTTAGTTGTGGAAGTCGTTAGCCCTGGAGAAATTCAGCGCGCACTGCTTTGCAGATACCGCAAGGGTCGCGACTACATTGCCAAGCGATCGCAATACCAGGATCTTGCAATACCTGAATATTGGATTATTGATCCTCAAACACAAACCATTCTGGTATTAGAACTGGTGGAATCAGTTTACCGAGACGTGCAAACGTTTACGATGGCGGATAGAGTGCGATCGCCCCAGTTGGGTGAACTCAACGTCACCGTTGCAGACATTTTAGGAGAGGCGATCGCGTTCTAACAATCTTCTCCCGATTGTTCACAGGCTCCAATGTTGACTCAACTAGTGGAGCCGTTTTCCCAATGTTCTTTTTTCCTAAGATTAGAGTGTTGGGTAGAGTGCTCAGAACAGATTTTAGATTCCCTTATCTGTTGAAATAATATGAACGTCAATGTTTCTGAGCGATCGCAATAGTTTATGAGTCAGTGAACCGCTCAACATCAGCTTCCATCGAGATCGTTGGCTTTCACCAATGACAATTTGAGTAATGTAATAGCCTCTAGCGACTTCTGCGATCGCTTTTGCTTTATCCTGATCGCTCACTCGGATAAACTCTCCACCAAACTCTTTACATAGTCTTTCACAGGTTTCAATATGCAAACTTTCGGCTTTGGTCAAGAAGCGATCGGGGTCATCGACAAATAGACAGTAAAAAGGAGCGTGCATATAACCCGCAATTCGAGCACCTCGTCGAATCAGTTGAATTGCATTGGGATAGGTTGAGACACACACTAACACTCGTTCATGAATGCTACAGAAAGGTGCATCGGCTTTACTTCCATTCGATGCTTGCTCAAGCGCATCTTCCTCAATATTGTCAGCGACTTCTCGTAATGCCAGTTCCCTTAAAGCAATCAAGTTACGTCGCTGGAAGAAGTTTTGCAGGGATTGATCAACCTTTTCGGGGGCGTAGATTTTACCGTCTTTCAGACGATCCTCTAGTGTTTCTGGCGTAACATCAATCACTACGACCTGATCGGCTTCTTCCAGCAGGCGATCGGGGATTCGCTCTCGCACTACTACCCCTGTAATTCGGGCAACGAGATCGTTTAGGCTCTCTAGATGCTGAATATTAACGGTTGAAAAAACATCAATCCCGGCTGCCAAAACGACTTCTACTTCTTGATACCGCTTCTCTCGTTGAGAACCAGGGACATTGGTATGGGCAAGTTCATCAATTAGAACTAGTTGCGGTTGGCGAGCCAGGATCGCATCCGTGTCCATTTCAGACAGAATGATCCCAGAACAATCAATCTTCTGTCGGGGAAGGATTTCTAGCCCCTCTGCCCGCTGTGCAGTCTCCTGTCGATTGTGGGTTTCAAGTAGCCCAATCACTACGTCAATGCCTTCCTGCCGTAGCCGATGTCCCTCTTCCAGCATTCGGTACGTTTTGCCGACACCGGGAGCCATGCCGATGAAGATTTTGTGCTTTCCCCGGTAGGCAGGACGAATGTAGGTGCTGTCAGGTGACGGATTGGATGAGTGATACATAAATTAGAATTCAGGACAGTTGGCAGCACTTTTGAACAACAGGTGTTTCTAGCAAGCAATCGTTGAGCGAATAGTACGCTGGGTGCGATCGCTTGAGAGCAACTTTGAGGGCAGGAACAAACATGGGGTGGAGGGCGATCGCCAGAACGACATCTCCAATTGAAACAGAAGGATTTTCACTGACTGGAATAATTCGTTTTTGTCTAACTACCCCCAGAATCGCACATTGTTCTGGGATTTGAATTGCCAATAATCGAAGACCGCAATGGCGACTGTTTGATTGAATAATGACTCCAAACAAGGCGGGTTCGATGATTCTTTCCGCGCACATAAGCTAAAGGTTTGTGAGTTGGATGGTTTAGCTGCCGACCGCATCAAGAGCCAGGTTGAGTTTCAACACATTCACCCCGGGTTCGCCAAAGATGCCCAAGAATCGACCATCTGTATTTTGGTTGATCAAGTCTTCTAGTTGATTGGGTTGCAATCCCCGTGCCGTTGCCACTCGTGTAATTTGCGCTCTAGCGGCTTCGGGTGTGATATGGGGGTCAAGGCTGGAACCGGAGGTGTAAACTAAGTCGGCAGTTGGGGTGACTCCTGCGGCTTGCAATCTAGGGATTTCGCCCTCGATCGCCTGTTCAGGGTCAGGATCAGGTTTGCCCTTGATGCGGTCGATTAAGGCTGGATTGCTGGGAGCCAGGTTGCTTGCCCCAGAAACCCCTGTTCGGAGAATCTCTGCTGCATCATCAGTCGGATCAGCGGTGCTGTAGCTGGTGGTGCTGGGACGACTGTTGAAATAGCGATCGCTCGTAAAGGGCTGCCCAATCAAAGCCGATCCGACAGGCTGACCTTGAGCGTTGGTTAGAATACTACCGTTTGCCTGAAAGGGAAAAACCAGTTGTCCAATGGCAACCATGATTAACGGATAAATCAGAGCGGTAATGACCCAGAGTACCAGGGTCGATCGAATGGCTCTACCTGCCTCGCGTGCAAAACTCATTAGAACTTCTCCGGTACAAACATGACAAAGAACAAATAAACGGAAAGTGCAACGGTTCCCAAACCCAATAGCCCTAATGCCCAGGCTTGAGAGCGAGAAAATTCATTGCCGCTGGCAGCATAAACAACAGGGGCAACCACCAGGTTGAAACAAATTGCTAGAAATAAATAAATGGAGTGTTTGCGGTTCATCGTTTTGAGTTTGAGTAGGGAATAACTAAGAAAACGGCAAAATTAAATCGATCGCCTTAATTGCAATAAACGGGGCAATAATGCCACCCAACCCGAAGATCAAAATATTGCGTTGCAGCAGTTGATCGGCGGTGAGGGGACGGAATTGCACACCTCTCAAAGCCAGTGGAATTAGAACAGGAATAATCAAAGCGTTGTAAATCAGGGCAGAGACGATCGCAGACTGGGCACTCTTTAAGCCCATGATGTTGAGCGCACCAATTCCGGCAGCAGCAAAGATGGTGGGAATGATGGCAAAGTATTTGGCGATGTCATTGGCAACCGAAAAAGTGGTCAATGCGCCACGGGTGATGAGTAATTGTTTACCGATCGTCACCAGGTCGATCAGCTTAGTGGGGTCAGAATCCAGATCCACCATATTGGCGGCTTCTTTGGCGGCTTGTGTCCCGGAGTTCATCGCTACTCCCACATTTGCCTGAGCGAGGGCGGGCGCGTCATTCGTGCCGTCTCCGGTCATGGCGACCAGTTTGCCTTGAGCCTGTTCACGGCGAATGACATCAATTTTGTCTTCGGGAGTGGCTTCGGCAATGAAGTCATCAACTCCGGCTTCCTGGGCAATGACTGATGCCGTAATGCGGTTGTCTCCAGTTAACATAATGGTTTTGACTCCCATGCGTCGGAGTTGGTCAAACCGTTCTCGCAGTCCCGGTTTCACAATATCTTTGAGGTAGATTACACCGTAGATTTCATTGCCCTGACAGACAGCAAGAGGCGTTCCACCCAAGCGAGATACCCGCTCGTAGGCTTCATCCAGGGTTGTGGGAACCTGACCACCACGCGATCGCACAAATCCTTTAATTGCATCCACAGCCCCCTTACGGTACTCCTTACTATCAAGGTCAGTGCCGCTCATGCGGGTTCGCGCCGAGAACTCAATTCCTTCAGCGGGTTGCCCATCCAGGTCAAATTTTGCTCCTAGCTTTTGGGCTAATTGAACAATCGATCGCCCTTCTGGAGTTTCATCAAACACACTGGCAATTAAACAAACATCGGCGACTTCCTCAACAGAATGACCATTGACGGGGATAAATTCATCCGCCAAACGGTTTCCTAACGTGATCGTGCCCGTTTTATCTAGAACCAGTGTATTCACGTCACCACAGGCTTCTACGGCTCGTCCAGAGGTGGCGATCACGTTAAACTGAGCGACTCGATCCATCCCAGCAATGCCGATCGCACTCAACAACCCCCCGATCGTCGTGGGAATCAGAGCCACCAGCAGGGAAATGAGAATGGCGATGCTGGTTCCAGCCCGTAAGCTGTTGCCTGTTGCGGTTCCTGTTACACTGTCTAGAAAGTTTGCAATATATCCAGAAATCGAAGGTGTTGTGGCAACGACAATCAAAAACACCTGAGTTAGTACGGCTAGCAACACCGTCAACGCGATTTCGTTTGGGGTTTTGGTGCGCTCGGCTCCTTCGACCAGGGAAATCATGCGATCGATGAAGCCCTGACCGGGATCAGAGGTAATCCGCACCGTCAGTTCATCGGAGAGCAACCGAGTTCCCCCCGTCACCGAACTGGCAATATCGGTACCCGGCTGTTTCAACACAGGAGCCGATTCTCCCGTAATGGCTGACTCATCCACCGATCCCATTCCCTGAATCACATCACCATCCGCCGGAATCATATCTCCGGCAATCACTTTCACCTGATCGCCCCGGCGCAATTCGGTAGAACTCACTTCCTGAATCGTGCCATCGGGTAACAGTTTACGGGCAACCGTGTCACTGCGGGTCGATCGCAGCGCATCTGCCTGTGCCTTCCCTCTGCCTTCTGCCACCGCTTCGGCAAAATTGGCAAATAGAATCGTGAAAAACAGAATAAAGGTAATGATGCCGTTGAGTAATCGTTGTTGTCCAATATCTGCCTGAACCGTACCAAACAGATTGGGATTAATCGTAACCAGTAGAGTCACGATCGTACC
This sequence comes from Oculatellaceae cyanobacterium bins.114, assembly GCA_033764315.1. Taxonomy (GTDB): domain Bacteria; phylum Cyanobacteriota; class Cyanobacteriia; order Elainellales; family Elainellaceae; genus FACHB-1407. Next base: position 2,431 of record JANRJA010000187.1, on the reverse strand, counting down.
CAACCACACCACGAACATGACGGGGTTTCGCACCGCCACACGGGGATTGAGTTTGACGAACGATTCTCGAATGGCGCGTTGATACAGCCCTTTGCGATCGGCTTTGGGAGTGTGTTTGCGATCGTCCCGGCGACGACCGGGAACCCGAATCGGGCGAGAGGATGTAGAAGATCCGTTTTTACTTCCCATAAATGCTCAAAACTCCTACCCAATTCCTTTGACAATTTGAAAAGCTTCTGCAATCGGACCCAGTGCTAAGACGGGGAAAAAGGTCAGTGCGCCCAGAATCAGAATCACACCAGCCGTTACCCCGGTAAACAGTCCCGTATCAGTTCGTAGCGTGCCAGCCGTTTCAGGGACAGGTTGCTTGCGAGATAAACTATCCGCTAAGAAGAGTAAAGCGGTGATGGGGATGTAACGCCCCGCCAGCAAGCTAAAACAGGTACTCAAGTTCCACCAGAGCGCGGTTGGACTGGTGGTTGCCCCTGCGGCGATCGCGATCGGTGAAGGTTGCGAATCTGCCAGTCCTTCAAACCCAGAGCCGTTGTTGGCGGCAGCGGAAGCGTATTCGTAAATGACCTGAGTTAAACCATGAAAACCGGGGTTGCTGATGCCCTGAAGATCTGGGAATGCCAGGGCGATCGCACTGGGAATCAGGATGGCGATCGGGTGAACCAGCAGAATCAAGAAGCTTGCCAGCACCACTTCCCGTTTCTCAATCTTGCGTCCCAAAAATTCGGGGGTGCGTCCCACCATCAATCCCGTTACAAAGACTGCCAGAATCAGGTAGGCAAACAGGTAAGCGGTTCCGGTTCCCTGTCCACCAAAGACGATTTGTAGCAGCATATTCGACAGGGTGACAAATCCGCCTGCGGGCATGAACGAGTCATGCAAACTATTGATGGCTCCGGTCATCGTGCCCGTTGTCACGACTGCATACAGGGCAGACTGTGCCCAACCAAACCGAACTTCCTTGCCTTCCAGGTTGGGAGCTTGAGCCATCCCTAACAGGCTATTGACTGCTGGATTGCCGTTGTACTCCCCAATCGCAGTTATGATGATAAAGCCAATCAGGAGGCTCAACGGAATCAGATAAATTAACCAGGCTTGCTTGATATTGTTAGCGAATACTCCGTAGGCGTAAATCAACGAACTGGGAATTGCCAAAATTGCGACTAATTGCAGCAAATTAGTAAACCCATTCGGATTCTCAAAGGGATGGGCGGAATTAATCGCAAAGAAGCCGCCGCCATTTTCCCCCAGTTCTTTGATGATTTCAAAGTGAGCCATAGGACCCCGCGCGATCGCCTGACTAATGGCTGGATCTTCCAGCGTGGGCACCACAACCGGACCCGCCAGCGTTTCAGGTACACCTGCAATGATCAGGGCGATCGCCCCCACAATACTGATGGGCAACAAGACGCGAGTAATTGCCCTGACTAAATCCACATAGAAATTACCCAACGGTCTGCCCGTCAGCCCTCGGATGAACGCAATGCCAACCGCTAAACCCGTTGCGGCAGAAGTAAACATATGGTAGCCCAGCCCCCACATCTGGCTGGCATAGCTGAGATAGGTTTCACCCGAATAGTGCTGCTGGTTAGTATTGGTAATAAACGAAATCGTGGTATGGAGTGCCGTATCCCAGGTAGGAGCCGGAAGCCCCGTTGGGTTAAATGGCAAAGCCTGCTGGAACATAATGATGGCGAAAATCAACAAGCCCATCACCCCATTGCTGTAGAGAATTGCACGGGCATATTGCCAGCCTGTCATATTCTCTTTCGATCGCACCCCAATCAGTGAGTAAAGTACCTGCTCAACTGGATTGAGAACTGGATCAAGCAGGGTTCTCTCCTCCTTAAAAAGGTTTGCCAGATATCGCCCAAAAAAGGGGGTGAGCGTCACGACAATCAGCAGCGTCAACGCAATCTGAATCCATCCTTGCAACATAACTCGAATTAAACTCCGACATTGATGGAGTAGTAGTTACTGGTCATTGGTCAATAGTCATTGGTCAATAGTCATTGGTCAATAGTCATTGGTCAATAGTTGTGTACGAAGGACTAGTGACAAAGGACGAATGACCAATGACTGACTATTGATAGTGAAGCTTAACTTTAAGAAATACAAGGTATAGGACAAGACTTAGACAGATTTTTAGATCACTGATATAGTCCCGAAGACAGAGCGTTTAGAAAGCGTTTAGAGAGTGTTTAGAGATGTTCTATGCCTGTAAATAGAAGTTTTTATCTGTATGAAAACTGTGCTTCATTTTCAGATGATTTTACTAGAAAATCGCTAAACTTTTGAGAACAGGACGGACTCAATGACATCGTTCCTGTCTTAAAGGAGCCAAATGCTGCAATTCCAGCGTGTTTTTCATTCAAAGAATTGGCAGTTAGGAACATTTTGGTTAGTGGTGGGACTTTTT
>JANRJA010000177.1:0-3609 GCA_033764315.1 Oculatellaceae cyanobacterium bins.114 | reverse complement strand
CGAACACACTCATGGATGAACCGCTTTCGACGGTTATTAATTCGTTGGGAGAAGAAACCACAAAACTATCTAGCGATGATCCACCTTGCTTTTGCATGTATTGCTATAAGGGCAATTCAGGTTTTCGGATAGGCTCTTAATGAAATAAAGCCACCAAAGTTTTCGATCGCCCCATTGAAGATACCAAGATTGTTTGTGGAACTGCCATCTTCGTCTCGTCTGTAATCTCCTGTAGAGGTAATGTCATAAATATCAAAGTCATATCTCAATGAAACGCCATCTATTTTTGAGCCATCACTTTGACTGCCACTTGCTGTAAGTGTGGTGATGTCATTATCCAAAATGGTGACTTGAGCTTGAGTGTTTGCCAGGGTTGCATTGGTGGGGTTACTCAACACAACATTAAAGGTTTCGTCAAACTCATCGATAGTGTCGTTTAGAACGTTAATCGCGATCGCTTTCGTCGTCTCTCCCGGTGCAAAGGTCAGTGTTGCATTCACAGGAGCAAAGTCTTCGCTGGCAGTGGCAGTCGCTGCAACGGTCTGATAGTTAACGGTAACAGGAGTGGTGCTAGCCGCACTGAGGGTGACTTCAATGGCGGCTGTTGTGGTGCCTGTGTCTCGTTCACTGACGCTGATATTGCTAGTTGAAGTTGTTGGTACTGAGGCAGGTGGTTGAGTTTGCGAAGATTGTAGCCCGACAAAATTTTGAACTGTCAAACTGCTGGCGGTGATCCCAGAGAGGAGGGCGATCGCCTTTCCTTGTACGCTAATCAGCGTATCAGTTCCCTGTTGCGTCAGGGTCAGATCATCGAATCGTGTCACTCCAGGAACGGCATTCACACCAATCGTGTCAGTCCCCACTTGAAAGTCTCGAATGGTGTTAAGGCTAGTGGGTAGGGTACGATCGGCAATCCAGAAGCGATCGCGACCTGCACCCCCTTTTAAGTTGCTGCCCCCTACACCCGCCCAAAGAATATCATCACCAATGCCACCATCGGCTATGTCGCGAGTTTTGGCGTAAATTATATCGTTGCCTGTGCCTGCCAACAAGATATTACTGCCTCTGCCCCGACGGGCATCAAGAACGTCATTTCCAGCATCTCCAAACAGGCGATCGCGCTGTCCTGCTAAGAGGCGATCGTTGCCGCCATTCCCTTTGAGGAGATTCTTTCCGGTTCCTCGTGAGGCATCCAAAAAGTCATTTCCGGCACCTCCGATCAACCGTTGTTGAGTACCACGGGTCGAGAGCCGCACAGATTGACGAGACACTGCTTTTGAGAAAGTAGATTCAGCAGGGATGGAGCTTATTCCTAACGCTGTGTTGGCTGTTGAATGGAGGGTCGGAAATAAAGAATTTTCTACTCCTACGCTAAAAGCTTGGATTGACGAAGGATTGCCCACCATTAACGCTGGCGTTGTGCTGTCCATGAATCTCGATCTCTACAGTGAGTTTGACTGTGGATCTAGCTTGTCAGACCTCTCCGTATTTGTCCCAGTGTTTCTCTAGAGGTTTATGTAAATCTCATCAAAGTTACTTTTTAACTTCATCCTGAGTTCGCATTTGTCCTGTTGGACACAAGTCTAATACGGCACATCGATGACATTGCGGATTGCGGTAATAACAGCATTTTTGTCCATGCAACATTAAAACTTCATGGTTGTCATAGACTTGTTGTGCAGTCCAGTTTGACGGTAATTGTGCTTCTAACAATGTATGAGATGGCCCGACTGCAACCGTTTCAGGAATTAACCCTAGTCGCACTGCCACCCGATGATGATGGCTATCGACAGGCAACGCCGGACGACGCAACTGGCTAAAACACAACACCGCTGCACTGGTTTTGGGGCCAACTCCGGGTAATTTTTCTAACCAGGTGCGGGCTTCAACTACCGAAAAATCCACCAAAAAATCTAGAGACAACTCTCCTCGACGTTCTGTGATCAGCCGTAAAACTTGCTGAATGCGGGGTGCTTTTTGATCTGCCCAGGTACAGGGGGCGATCGCCTCTTGCACCTCAACCGTATCGGCATCTCGTACGCCTTCCCAGGTGGGAAATCGCGATCGCAGTTGCTTAAACGCCTTGCCAGAATCGGCATTGCGTGTGCGATGAGACAACAATGATGACACCAATTCACTTAACGGGTCGAGGCTATGGAAGTAGGGAATGGGGCACCCATAGACTTCACAGAGGCGATCGTGTACGAGTAAGGCTTTGTGTTGCACATTGTGTTCCACGTTGGTGGGTTCCACGGCCTCTGAGGACAAGGGAAGTGGCGATAATAACCCTGGAATTGAGGTTTGAGAAGAGTCGAATCGATCCATTTTAGAAGAGGCTGCTATATTTCTGTATGGATAGCACTTCTGCAATGTCGCTGCCTGTGCCGCAGGGATAGAGTTTTAGGCTGGGCTAGATAGCGCAATGAATGGCCCTCATTCCCAACCCTTTTTCCTTGAGAGAAAGGAGCGAAAACTTTTGTCCCCTCTTCTGTTGGGCTGCTGTGTATACCTATTTCTGTTTTGTTAATGAGACACTCGGATGCTTCAATTAGTTGGAGAACCAGGCATTGGGGGAGTCTCCCCTAAACCCCCGTTTGGGGGACGCCACTGCCTCCCCCAAACCCCCTAGCAGAAGGTGTTTTACCTAACCCAAAGACGCGCTTCGCATCTATACCCAGTATGGGTGCTTCTGATTGTGATAAAGCTTTTGATAAAACTCAAAGTCTCTCAAATATGGGAGATTTAGGGGGCTAAGACTTGTGGATACACAGCAGCTTTTGGAAGAGGGCTAGGGTGAGGATTACAAGGCATTGGTAGCGTCTGTAATTTTTTTGCAAATCTCGACCCAGGCGCGATCGCGTCTTGCTGTTAAGATTCTATTTAACGGTTTATCGGTTGGATGCGCGGCTTGATAGGTGGCGATCGCCGTTGCGTCAGTTTGCCAATCTCTGGGGGCAAGGTGGTGAGGTTGTTGGTTAACTCCTCTAAGCGTTTGCCTTCGTCGTAGCCTCGCCGACCCAAGATCAGGGTTTTGAGATGAACCAGTTTGCCAATCTCTGGGGGCAACTCGGTCAGGTTCATGCCAGAGATGTCGAGGGTAGTGGCGTGTGTGGCGATGGCGCGATCGATGATCTCTCGTAGGGTGGCTTGGGTCATGGGGGCATGGGTCAAGGGTTATTTCATACTGTAACTTTGAGAACCGACCCTTGGGGGAAGATTCCCCCAAACCCCCTCGCTGAGAGACGAAGCGCGTCCCTCAGACTCCCTCCGCACGGTATGTAGGAACGGTAGCAGAGCACGCTTCGCATCTATGCCAAGTTTGGGTATCTCTGGTCTTGAGGGATGGTGAAGCCTTTCTTGAATAGGCTACCGTGTATACACATCTTCTATATCAACCTCAAAATCCTGCATTTGCCCTCCAATTCTGGGGGACTTTGAGATCCGGAAGCCCCCCAGAATTGGAGGACTCAAGCAGGGTGGTTTCATTTAGGTGGAGGAAAGCCTTGGGTAAGGATCGCGTAAACCTGTTTGAGTTGGTTGGTGAGGGCACGCACTCCTTGAGGAATGGTGCGGAAGGCAAGCTGGCGGACAATGGAGATGAGAAAACAA
>JANRJA010000170.1:0-89884 GCA_033764315.1 Oculatellaceae cyanobacterium bins.114 | reverse complement strand
ATGTTTTTTTTTTTTTCTGTTTTTCATCTTTGTAAATTTTTTGATTATCAGATGAATAATCTTTTGTATGTCTTTTTTTGCCTGGGTTATTGGTTCTATATTCGCCTCTAGCCGATTTTGATCGAGCAAATCATTGACCAGACCAATTTCTCGTTGACACTCCGTTTTCAAAATTTGAAAGTAGCGATCGACGTTGTTTTGAGAGGGTAGAGCATTGGCATCCGGATTGGTAGCCGTACTCAAAATGCCCAATTGCTTTAACAAAAGTTCGAGCATTTGGGTCGCCATTTTAATGTTGGTGAGCGGAGTACGCAGTTCATGAGAGACGGTGCTCAAAAAGTCATCTTTGAGCCGGTTTAACTGTTCGAGTTCCTGGACTTGAGCCTGAGAAGCCTGATAGAGGCGAGATTGACGCAGGGCGATCGCACATTGATTGGCTACCTGGTGCACCAGACGAATCTCTTGTTCATCAAATACTTCATTAGGTGATTTGCGCAACCACAAATCACCTAACACCTCCCGATCATTCAAAATAGGGCATGCCAGAACGGTGGAATACTGGGTATCAGGGCGGATCTCTGGACGAATAATCAGGTTTGAGAAATGTAAGTGATGTCCGGCTAAGAGTTGTTGATAAATGTCTGGAAAGTCACTGATCTGAATGATTTTTCCTTTGGCAGATTGTGATTTTGGAGTGCAGTCGTAAAAGATAGTGGAAGTAGATTTGTCGTGACTATAGAGTGCCGTATCGCAATGGGTCACTCTCAATGCAAAGGCCAGTTCTTCGACAGCAGTCTGCAAGATTTGCGCCTCATCCAGTGAATCTCGCACAGCGTCCGTAATCCGTTTGAGGACGGCTTCAAAATATAGCGCGGCTTGTAACTCAACAGTGCGTTGTTGAACTTGATGCTCAAGGTTGAGGTTAAAGTGTTGAACTTGTTGATATAGCTCAGATTGTTGAATGGCGATCGCCAATTGCTCACTAATGTGTTGCAACAACTCAACCTCGGCGGGTTGCCAGTGACGATGCTGAGAGCAAGCATGAACAATAAGCAAGCCCCAGATCTGAGTGGAGCCATTGGCATTTTGAACAATAGGCACAATCACTTCTGACTTTACGGCTGTGTCTTGCGTCAAGGTTGCTAAACAAGATGCCCACTCATGCATCGTGACATCATCAATCACCTGAGGTTGGCGATCGCCATAAAAATCAGGGTGCTCCAGTGACTGACAGTCTTTTAATAAAATCGTTTGCACCGCCAGGGGATAGTTGGGCAAAATCGCTTGTTTAATCACTGAACCTGTCCCCTGCGAATGAAGCTGCACAATCAGGGCGCGATCAACATGCAGGGTTCGCCGCACTTCGGTGACAGCCGTTGTTAAGATTTCATCTAAGTCCAAGGATTGGTGAATGCGTTGAGTGACTAGCCCCAGGAGTTGTTCTCGCTCAGCTTGCGATCGCAGCAGTTGCTCTAAGCGTCGGCGTTCGGTGACATCGGTCACTACCCCAAACAGCCCTCTGACTTGTCCTTCGTAATTAAAGATGCCCTCGACCCGCAGGTTGATATGACGAATCGACCCATTGGGGCGCACCAAACGGTACTCAATTTCACTAAAAATGCCATCCTTCATCGCTCGATCTAAGAAACGCTCAAAGGAAGGGCGGTCTTCGGGGTAAATCCATTGCACAAATTCGGGATGGGTTGGTTCTGGCTGAGTAGGATTAAACCCAAAAATCCGAAAGGTCTCTTCTGACCACCGCATAGCGTAGGTAGCCGTGTCAAACTCCCAGCTTCCAACATGGGCAAGATGTTGTGCCTCTCGCAGCTTGGTTGAGCTTTGTCGGAGGGCTGTCTCTACTTGCTTGTGCTCTGTAATATCAGTGACGCATCCTAAGACTTGCCTGGGGGTGCCGTCTTCGCTGCGGCTAAAAATCACCTCCCGGTTGCTCATCCAACGCCACTCGCCATTGCTGTGTTGTAATCGATATTCTGATAACAAGATTTCTTGGTCAGGCAGATGCAGAAATCGTCGGGAAATTTCATGCAATAGATAGCGATCGTCAGGGTGAATGTGTTGAGCCATCCACTCTAACCCTGAGTTATAAAGCTCTTGAGGATGATATCCTAAAACCTCTTTAATTTGAGCATTGATATAATTAATACGACCTTGAGATAGATCAAAAATGTAGAGAATGTGAGGTAGCCTGTTAAAGATTTTTTGCAAAAAATCGCAATTTTCCTGCAATTCGATGTTAGCTTGCATGCGATTTGCTTGAGTCGTTTCAAGCTCTAAAAGGCGCGATCGCGTCTCTGCGAGTTCACGCATCAGTTGTTCCTTTGTTTTACCTTCATCGCTTAATAAACTCTGCGATTCAAAGTTGGGGAACATTAGTCAAAATCTCTAAAATTCAACTTTTCATATTTACTAGGATTCCCCTTTTTTCACTTAGTTAAATATCTTAAATTAAGTAAGTTATTTAAAGAGGTTTATCTATACATCTATCAAATCAGAAATCACATATTTCAGACGTTGTTTCAGTGGATTTAATGAGCATCAATGATTTTCTCATTAAAAAGAGTTTAACTGACAAAAGTTACACGAACAGTAATTATTTGTAGGTTCATTGTAACTTCAAAACTTTTTGGAGAGTAGAGTAGTTTCCGTTTTCAAAAAGAAACATTACGGGAATTTAATGAGGAATTCACTTAAGGCGTAATACGTAGACACTACGTAATTTACAGTGTCATCTCCACGTAGATCAGAATTTAATCAATCTCAGTAATTTCTCGTTAACTCAATGTATTCAAGTGATCATGGTGCAGCCTACTATCGTTCGTAAGTTCAACCTTCCCGCGTTTCAATTTAGAAACTATCGTCTTTTTTTTACAGGGCAAGGCATTTCCTTGATTGGCACCTGGATGACTCGAATTGCCACAATTTGGTTGGTTTATCATCTTAGTCATTCTGCCTTTTTGTTAGGAGCCGTGGGGTTTGCCAGTCAGATTCCAAGTTTTGTGTTGGCTCCCATTGGTGGTGTCCTGGTTGATCGGTATAGCCGCCAACACGCACTAGTGCTAACTCAGGCTTTGGGGATGGTGCAATCTCTGGCATTAGCCGTGTTAACCCTATCAGGAACCATTCAAATCAGTCATATTATTGCCCTTTCATTGTTTCAAGGTTGTATTAATGCCTTTGATGCTCCTTTACGACAGGCGTTTGTCTCAGAAATGGTTGACGATCGCGCGGCGTTACCAAATGCGATCGCCCTCAATTCGTCTTTGTTTAATGGGGCGCGGTTGGTGGGTCCCGCGATCGCCGGACTGATCATTACAGCAACGGGAGTTGGCTACTGTTTTTTGATTGATGGGTTGAGTTATATCCCTGTAATTGCCGCATTTTTGGCCATGCGAGTCAAACCCAAAACTGTTTCTAAAAGTGATCCCATTTCTTTTGCCAGCATTAATCAACAGTTTCGAGAAGGGTTGAAGTATGCGCTGAACGACGCCTCAATTCGCCCGATTTTAATGTTGGTGGCGATTGTTAGCTTTATGGGGATGCCTTACCTTGCCCTAGCCCCTATTTTTGCGGATGAGATTTTGCGAGGGGGTGCTTCTACCTTGGGGTTATTGATGTCTGGGGCAGGGGTTGGAGCTTTGATGGCAGGTGCCTATCTCAGTTTGCGGCAAGGGTTGAGGGGCTTGAGCAGTTTGATTGGAGTTGCTCCTGCGTTGATGGGGTTGGGGTTGATCGGGTTTGCCGGATCACGAGTGGTCTGGATTTCAATTGTCATGATGGCGATCGTGGGCTTTAGTTTTTTATTGCAATTTGCCTCTAGCAACACCATTATTCAGACGCTGGTTGAAGACGACAAACGAGGTCGGGTGATGAGTCTGTATATTATGTCGTTTATGGGAATGGTTCCTTTGGGTAACTTGGTAGCTGGATCGCTCGCCAGTTGGATTGGTGCCCCAGTCACCATCGCGATCGGGGGCGGATTTTGTATTGTGGGTGCCGTTTGGTTTAGTCAACAGACTCGTATTCGGCAATCCTGCGGGGATGACCTATCCTAGTTTTGGGACGTTATTTAGTACACCTTTAGGAGTCATGGCTGGACATAGTAAGTGGGCAAATATCAAGCGGCAGAAAGCAAGGGTTGATGCTGTCAAGGGCAAGATGTTTGCAAAAATTTCGCGGCAAATTATTGTTGCCGCTCGCAGTGGAGTTCCCGATCCGGCGGGGAATTTTCAACTACGAACTGCAATTGATAAGGCTAAAGCCGCAGGAATTCCCAATGAAAACATTGAACGGGCGATCGCCAAAGGGTCTGGCAAGTTAGGGGCAGACAACGCGATGGAAGCAATTCGGTATGAGGGATACGGTCCCGGTGGAGTCGCCATTTTGATTGAGGCACTGACCGACAACCGCAACCGCACGGCTGCCGATCTGCGAGCCGCCTTTAGCAAGCGGGGCGGCAATTTGGGTGAGACTGGGTGTGTCGGTTGGATGTTTGAACAAAAAGGAGTCGTCACCATCGCAGATGTCGTCGATGAAGATGCCCTGCTAGAGGCTTCGCTAGAGGGAGGAGCAGAATCCTATGACATGACCGAAGAGGACGATGAACCAATTGCCGATGTATTCACCGACATTGCTAATCTGGAGGTTTTACAACAAACCTTGAAGGACAAAGGCTATCGCATTGTGCAAACAGATCTGCGCTGGATTCCTAACAACACGCTAGAGGTGACTGACCCTGAGCAGGCCCAGGCATTGTTGAAATTAATGGATGCCCTAGAAGATTTAGAGGATGTGCAAAGCGTCACCGCCAACTTTGATATGGCAGATGAGTTGATGTCGTTGAGTATGGTGTAGAACACGGCCCATCGCCCAAAACCCATCTACTCGTCTTTTTTTACTTACCCATGTTGCGCTTCAGTTGCTCTAGTTCCTCATCCATCTCCCAACGCCGAAAGGTTTGCTCTAGTGCGTCAGAGGGATCACGCAAGTTATAACCGGACTGAGTCCAACCACTCGTTTGCCATTGTTGGTTGGGTTGAGCGGTAGTCTTGGCAGCCTGAGCTTGTACGTCTAGCAGCTTTTGTTTGACTTCCTGCCGTTTTTGTTGAATTTGCTGGTACAGGTCTTTGGTCTGTTTAACTCGGTTTTTGACCAACTCCATCTGCGCCCAGAGTTGATTTCCCTGGCGTAACAAAGCGGCTTCACGAGCTTCTGCGGGTTCTGCTAAGTCGAGTCTGCCCACCGACTTTGCCTTCTCAATGCGGATGTGCCAGCGTTGAACTTCTTGGGCTGTTTCTAAGATTTCATCCTGCAACGTTTTTTCACGGCGTTGCAAATCAGCTAACAGCCGAATGGTTTCCTCTTCTTGTTCTCGCAGTTTTTCGGCTAGAGCCTGTAATTCTAAATGCGGATTGTTTCGCAAAAACTCTTCTAGACGAGACTCTAAAAAACTGCTCAGGTCTTCAAACAAGCCCATAACCGTTCTCTCGGGTGTGTTTCTTTATGGTAACAGTTGGGTGCTGAGGGCTGTTGATCTTTGCCTTCAGTAACGCCTAGCTTTTTAGCATCTGCTTCAGTTTTTTCCAGGTCGATCGCACAGGTAAGCGTCGCTCAAACTGGCACGATCGCAGCTTGAGTGAGGCATGCAAATGTTCTTTAGAACGAGGGTCGGCAGCATTAACAGCAATTTGGTAATGCTCAACAGCGGCATCAAAGTTGCCGAGGCGTTCACAACACAAGCCCAGATTCCAGAAGACGGGATAGGTGCTTTTTTCGGTGCGGGTACCCCCTGTGAGGGTGGGTTGCTGAATGGTGTTAAGCAGCGTTAGGGCTTTCCCGTGCTGACCGTGATGTTGATAATATCGAGACTGTCCAACGACGCTATCAATCACCTGATTGATAGTAGAGCCTCGCAAGCTTTCGACCCGTTCATACAATGCTTTTGCCTCTGTCCACAATCCCAAATTTTCGCAGAAGTGGGCGATCGGCATGATTTGATCTTGATCGTCGGTGGCTTGGCAGTCTGCAAAAATGTCCTGGCAAATAGCAACCATTTGGTCGCGTTCGTGTTGTGCCTCTAATGCCACTAATAAGCGACGGGTTGCCCGAACTTTGAGGCGCGGTTCTAATGTTGAGTCTTGTAAGATTTGTTTTAAGATCTGCTCAGCTTCAAAGAATTTGCCTTCGGTCAGGCGATCGCACCCTGCAAGATATTGACTCCAAAAATGGGGCAACCAACTCTCATCATAGGCTTTAGAAAACTCGCCTGATTTGCGTAAGAAAAAAGCAATGCTGCTGCTAATGATGTCTTTGGTATAGACCTGAATCAGTTTGAGCGGTTCTCGACGCGGAATTGGATTATTTTCAGGGGCAGGAGTTAAGCAGAAATCAGGCGGATCGAGTAGCTCAAACCCTTGAATCAGGGGATCATCTCCAAGCAACCAGTGATCGACCCACAGTTGATCGGTGTAGAGCAGATTGGGTTCATAGAGGGGGGTATCGGTCTTGTTGGTTTCAGTGGTGAGAGCGGCAATGCCACCCGGTTTAAGAACCCGGTGAATCTCTTGATAGACCTTGTGGAGATCGCGAAAGTTGTTAACATGCTCGATCGCACAGCAACTCCAAATCAAGTCAAAGCTGTTATCTGGAAACTCAATGTTGGTCATGTCCATATGACGAACGACCAGTCGCTCTGGGTGATAGTCAAAGCGATTTTTGTTGTAGACCTCGGTTGGAGCCATAGAGGCAGTAGACCACGTATCCGAGTTGTATAGATCGGTGGCAACCACTTCCTTGCAGGTGTTGGTCAGGGCATAGACCAGTGGCTCTCGTCCTACACCTAGACCCAACGCTCTGGCATCTGCTTGAAGACAGCCCAATTGCTTTAAGCCCGTGTAGACATGAATAAACTCCCATGCCTTGCGATTTTTACCATTGAGCTTTAACAAGGCAGCAGTGGCTTGAAAATCAGGATTTTGCCAATCTGCAATATCTGCAACTTTGCACAGTTTCATTGCCTTGTCTCACTCCCTGGAGATACGTCTAACGGTCACACAAACGAGGGGGTCATGGTGATTTAGCTCAATGACCACTACCCAAACGTCTTTTAGAGTATCTCATATTTAGTTCTTGTCCAGTCTTTTGCGAGGCTCGGAGTCTAAAAACTCTGTCCTACAAAGATCGATCGCACTTCTCCGTTGCGGCGAACGATCGCCTCACCGTTATCGACTGATACTAGCGTCCAACCACTGGAGCCGACGCCTTCACCAATGCGAATGCGCTGAGTTGTGCCATTGATCTCAAATAACGCGGCTGAGCGATCGCCTCCCAATTCCAACAACCCTACTAAGACATGGCTGGCATTGGCAGAAGAGATATTGGGTACAGATCTGGCCGCTGGTGCGACTGGAACTGATGGAGCCGTTGTTGCAGCCGCAGCGGTATTGGGTGGCAAAGGAGCGATCGCCACTCCTGGCAGAGCAGACGCTTGAGGAGGCTGATAAACCGGAATGTAAACCCGTTCTGGAACCGTCGTGGTGGCTGCTACCGGATTGCCAGGAACGCCCACCGATGGGAGATTAGTCGCACTGGGGGGAGCCGTTGGCGGGACAGCAGCGGTTTGCTGATTGGTCTCGCCTTGTTGCTCAAGCACCGCTAGCGATCGCTGCATGTATTCCCCAAACATCCGATTTGCCTCAGAATCAGGATTCGTGGCAACAGCCGTTGCGGGATCGATCGGGGTTGCCTGTTGCCAACGATTTTGAAAGGCAAACCAGAGACCAGCCGTGGCAACCAGCGACGCAAAAGCTGCAACGAGCAAGACCCGATCGACAGATTTGGTTGAGTTAGGGCGATGACTGGCAGACTCCGCCGCGATCGCCAACGCCAGACTATCTAAATCGGGTTCAGAGACCTCTTCAGGCTGTGGACGAGATGAAGCCAGTGAAGGCAGCACCATTTTGGGAATTGCCAGAGATTGCAGCGAAATAAACTCTGGTTTAGCAGGTTCATCAGGAGCTTTAGCCCCTCGGTCTAACATGCCTTCCACTTCTTCAAACAGCTCATCCATTAAGCGTTCGGCGTAGGAATTGGCGGAAAAACCGGATTCTTGAGGTGGCACCGACCCCTCTGTTACATCAACCTCAGAGGATGGGGTTGATGACTGAGAAAGATGATCAGGCTCTAAAACTGATGGATCAGTTGTCACATTCTGAGACATAGGTAGCTAGCTAAATGACTATGGCTGCGATCTGGGCTGTGATTTGGGCTGCGATCGGTAGTCTTGCACCTGATTGGGCTAATTCAAGCTAAAACACCTTAGCATGTCAAGGTCAAACTGTACCCAATGGGCAAGATTCAAAACAGGTGAGAGAGTGGAATAGAGATTTTGACCTCTCTCGATTGGGTCAATTGACCCTGGCTCTACGTCCCAATTCTCTACAGTCCACAAGGGGGCAGCAGGTCTGAAATAGGGTTAACTCAAGTTCCGCGCTACTAAGTGATTAAAAATTTAGCAGATCCATCGCTGAATGTGTCTGATTGTCGCAAAATTACACTAATTCAACGTGAATAAGTGGACTTGAAAGCTTGCCGCCAAAAGTTGTTGTTGATTTACGTCCCCTGCATGTGCTGTAGGGGCGATCGCCAACCCTAACTCACAAACATGACTCAGGAAATACGCAGGTAAGCCCTACTTAAGATGGAGTGAAATCCCATCCTCAAGACCTTCTCCAGCTATTTTAGATGACTCACAATAGAAGTAGAGAAATAGGGAGAGAGATTTTGTCTATCGCTACATCGACTTCTACGACGATCGCCCCTCCAGCCCATTTGCCCCAATCCAACACTCCCCAGACCCGCTTGTGGATGCCAGAGCAGGTATTAGTCACCCCTGCGGCACTCGCCGAACCATGGGGACAGCAGATTCTAGACCGGGTGCGATCGCTCAATTTGCCCATTCAAGAACTTCCCCGCAATCGGCTAACCGGGTTGCGAGGAGAGAGCGATCGCGAGACTTACGATATTTCCAAACGCACTCTAGCCGTGGTGACAGCGGCTCCTAGCAGTCTCAAGCTCAGCCCCATTCCTCCATCAGCCGATTGGCAGTTTCACATTGCAGAAGGGTGCCCTGCCCATTGTCAATATTGCTATCTAGCTGGAAGTTTACAGGGGCCACCCGTGATTCGTGTGTTTGCCAACTTACCGCAAATTTTAGAGAATCTGGCGAGCTATGAGCGGGCCGATGAGCCAACCTCGTTTGAGGTGAGTTGTTACACCGATCCGTTAGGGATTGAGCATTTGACCGGGAGTTTAGCCGAGTGCATTCGCTACTTTGGCACCCGTGAAGTGGGTTATCTGCGCTGGGTGTCTAAGTTTGACACTGTGGAGCCGTTGCTCGGTTTGCCTCATAACGGTCACACCCGTTGCCGCATCAGTGTGAATGCTGCTCCTGTTTCGCGACGGTTTGAAGGTGGGACAGCATCTGTTGCAGCACGGTTGCAAGCTCTACGTCGTTTAGCCCTGCCTGTAGAGCGGGGTGGGGGTGGCTATCCGGTGGGTTTGGTGATCGCCCCCATCATGCCTATCGAAGATTGGGAAACTCATTACACAACCTTGTTGGATGACATCAGTGCTGCCCTTGATTTTGACTGTGACCTGACGGTTGAGCTGATTTCACATCGCTTTACCCCCGGTTCTAAGGAGGTGTTGAATACCTGGTATCCCAACAGCAAGCTGGAGATGGATGAGTCTACACGGAGCGTAAAACGCAATAAGTTTGGCGGTACCAAGTATGTCTATGATGCAGATACGATGAAACAGTTGCGTCGTTTCTTTGAGCAGGCGATCGCCCAACGCTTTCCTCAAGCCAAAATCCTTTACTGGACTTGATTACTAGATGGTGCTCTAAAAGTAATACGCCTGCAGAAAGGGTGCACCCCACCGCACGGAGTACACCCCTTTAAACAGTGAACTTTGCACTTAACCCCACCACCTACGGCACCTCCCCTTGCCAAGGGGAGGTTGGGAGGGGTCAGTTTAACGAAAAAAATCGATGTTATTTAATTCGCGTTCCTTAGTAGCGGTTTGTGGTGGTGCGATCATCCACGATGGTATCTCGCTCAACGCGATCGCTAGGTTTGCGACTCAAGCCTGCCAAACCTGCTAAGCCCAATAGACCTAACCAACTCCAGTCGGTGTCGTTGTCCGCACTATCTACATAGTTGCCAGTAAAACCACCTGCACCCTGATTCAGTAGAGGTGCTGAATTAATGCCACCCGGAACTCGACTACCATTTGTGTTTCCTGTACCTGGAGTCGTTGTATTTCCTGTACCTGGAGTTGTTGTAGTTCCTGGAGTCGCTGTGCCGCCAGTGGTGCCAGGAATGACAGTTGTTCCTGGAGTAACAGTCGTGTTGCCGCTACCCGTGTTACCTGGAAGAATTTGGGTTGCACCGCTGTCAGGAATGATCAACGTGCCACCAGAAGTGCCCGGAGTAACGGTTGTGCCGTTGTTGACACTACCAGGGCTGGATGTGCTACCACCGGTTGTATTGGGTACGTTGGTGGAACCTCCCGTATTTCCTGGAGCCGTGTTTCCAGTGCCACCCTGTTGTATGCCACCTGGAGTGCCGCCTGGAACAACTTGGGTATCTGTAGTTGCTCCAGCTCCGGTGGAACCGCCTGTCGTTCCGGTAGAACCGCCCGTGGCGCCAGTTCTGCCACCTGTGACTGCACCAGAACCCGTGGAACTCCCAGTAGAACTCCCGGTAGAACCTCCCGTAGTGCTACCCGATTGAGCCAAGGCAGGCAGCCCTAAAACAAGAGTCGCCAGACTCATCGTACAGACACCTGCCCAAAGGGTTTTGGTCAAATAATTCGTTGTCATGATGTTCCAATCCTAATAAGTGCTTCAAAAAGGTTGATGGAAGTAAGCTCACTGCACTCACTGGTTGTCAATAGAGTGCAATCCAAAACCTGTTCCTCTTGCTGCAAATAATTTGAAGCAAGACTATTCGTGTCCGTGATGCTTTGATTTACTACTCACGTTAACGGTCTTAAACCTCACCAACGTCTACCTGGAGATGGGCGATCGCCACAGGTCTAAAGGGTGAGATCTGGAGACTGGACAACTATCAAAACCCGACGAGAATCGATAGAAGCTAGTTATGTCAGCGGGTTAGTGATTTAAAAAATGTTACGTTTGATGGAGTCAAGCGATTGGATCATCTCTATCTAGCTATGCATGTACTTCGACACTGGTTTGGATTGGCAACAGGTGGACTGACCCTGGTTAGACTGACCCTGGTTGGACTGGCGATCGCCCTCCTCGTTTTCATCGTGCCCTTGCCTGCGTATGCTGCCAGTTCTGCTGCGATTCGTGCCTACGATGATGTTGAGGCAACGGTAAAAGATTTTTCAGGTCAAAGCTTAGTTAGAGCCGAATTTAGCAATGCCAAACTCAAAGGCGCAAACTTTAGTAATGCCGATTTGCGGGGTGCCGTTTTTAATGGCTCGGTCTTAAAGGGTGCAAACTTGCATGGGGTCGATTTTAGTGATGGCATTGCCTACATTAGTGATTTATCAGAAGCCGATTTAACGGATGCTGTGTTGACGTCTGCCATGATGCTCAAATCGAGTTTTCGCGGTGCCAATGTGACGGGCGCAGACTTTAGCTATGCGGTGCTCGATCGCGATCAGGCAATGCGGTTGTGTGAGTCGGCTAGTGGTGTAAATCCAGTCACGGGGGTAGAGACTCGCGAATCTTTGGGCTGCCCATAGGGGCGTTTTGAAACCTATCACTAACCTGTCGGGATGGTTTGCGAACCACCCCTACGTCCTAATTGACGGATGTAAGAACCTAAATTAGCAAAGGTCGTTTAAGATCAAGCCAGATTTTATTCTGCCCAATTCTAATTGCCTGTCCTTACTCCTCAAAAATCTCTATGTCAGATCCCTACTCGCCCACCTCGATCGAAAAGGTTTTTGAGTTACTTGATAACAAACTGATCACCTTTGGCATTCCAGGGGCACTAAGCTTTGTCGGCATCACCAAAGCTAGGGATAACCAGTGGACGGAAGCTGCCTGGTATTTTGCAGGAGCCGCTGGCATGTGGATTGCCATCAAAGTTGGCAAAAGGATTGCACCCAAGATTGATCAGGTAATAGATTGGGCGATCGCCACTGTAGAGCAATCCCTATTAGAGAGTTGGTCTACACTGCGCTCCGACTTTGAGGGGCACTATCTCAAACAACAGGCGAGGCTGTGTGAAGAGTTTACCTCGGAGGGCTTCAATCCCGATCGCACGGCAATTCCCTTATTAGAAGACGTGTTTGTGCCGCTAGAGTTGCAAGGCATCTTGGCAAGTGATGCATTCACTCAGAGCAATAAACCTCAAAAAGTTTGGTCACAGCGTGATGCGGTCTTATACTCTGAAAACCTCAGCATTTGGAATGTATTAGCCCGCTCAAAGCGCGATCGCAAGTTTCGTCAAATGAGTATTCAGGCAAAAGGCGGCATGGGCAAAACCACCTTGTTGCGACACATTGCTCTGATTTATGGTCAACGCAAACAACGGCGATATCGTGCCCCCAAACTGGTTCCTGTGTTGCTGCGATTGCGTGATTGGTCTGACTCACTGACCCAGCCTCAGCCCCCCAGCTTGCCCAAGTTGATGAGTGAGTTTCATGTCCCCAGTCTGTCTAGAAATCAACCTCTGACTCCACCGCTGAAGTGGGCAGAAAAGCTGTTAGCCAGTGGAAGAGCACTGATCATGTTTGATGGGTTTGACGAAGTGCCCGAAGACAAGCGGCATCAGGTAAGCCACTGGTTAAGTGCCCAAATGCGTGAATATAGTGAAACTATATTTATTGTCACATCCCGTCCGGCAGGGTTTAAGGACTACACGGCTCAGCGTCCGGCAGTGCCGATTTTTGTCAACAAGTTTACCCCAACTCAGCAAGAGCAATTTATTCGCCGCTGGTATCTCTGTCAGGAAAAGTGTTGTCGCAGCGAAAAGCAATTGCGCCATGCTAAACGAGTCGCTCAAGACCGCTCAAACCAACTCATTACCCAATTAAAGCAGCGTCAAGACGAATTGGGTTACATGGCTGAAAACCCATTGTTGCTTAACATGCTGGTGACGTTTCATCGGTTTGACCCCTCCCGCGAACTGCCTCGACAACGGATTGATCTCTATCGCGGCATTTGTAAACTTCAGCTCGATGATCGTCCTCGTGCTCGTTTGATTCGCATGGTGTTGCCCTATGAGCAAAGCCTGGGAATTTTGCAAACTTTGGCGTTAGAAATGACGAAAGTCAATCGAGCCAAGGTGCAACATCAAGGACTGGTGAAATTTTTGACCCAGCAGACTGTGTTTCAACGAGAGGAAGTCGAACCCGCAAGCTGGCTAAAGCAGATGGTAGAAGTCAGTGAGTTGTTAGTCGAGCGTGAGCCTGGAGAATATGAGTTTCCGCATCTTAGTTTTCAGGGCTTTTTTGCCGCCATGCGACTGGCACAACCCCAGGATGCAGAGGGTATCAGAACCAATGCTCAACTCGTCTTGCAAAACTGGAATGGAGCCATATGGCGAGAAACCGTTTTGCTCTACACTGCACAACTCAGCCCCAAATTGCTCGATCAGGTCATTCGCAAAGCGTGTGAATTGGGTAGCGAAGCCGCAGAACTGGCAGCGGTCTGTCTCAAAGAATATCCTCGCCCTGAGAAAGTCAATCCTGAACTGATGGCATTGTTCCAAACGCTCAAAACGGTTGCTCAAGACTCAAAGTATCAAAACCTAGAAGAACTATTGAAAGTGCAGCGATGGCGTGAGGCAGACCAGGAAACCTATCGGTTGATGATCACCACGGTTGGCAAAGATGAAGGGCAAGGGTTTAGCCGTTCTGATCTCGAAAACTTTCCCTGTGACGATCTAAAAACGCTCGACCAACTTTGGGTCAGATACAGCAAGGGCAAATTTGGCTTTAGTGTGCAAAAGAAGATTTGGCAGGATTGTGGGAGCCCCACCTCAACAGGAGCGGAGTGGGATCGCTTTTGCGTTAAAGTAGGATGGAAAACCTCCGCAACCGCCTACGTGGACTCCGACCAACTGCAATTTCATCTTCAAAAATCTCCTACTGGAGAATTACCGATGGGTTACAGGTGGGATACGGTGTGGGCAGGTTCTCTTTTCTCGCGCACAGACTTGTAAACTGTAGCACGAGACAGTCCTGAGCTTTTTTTAAAGTTTGTAAATAGAGTCTTTCTACACGATTTTGCGTCCTTTTAGAGATCTGTTACCTGGCACCCCAGCTTTTTAGTTCCCCGGTTGCTTCAAGCAACCGGGGATCTGGCAATCAAGGAATCGTAAACTTCAAACCAGCAATCTTGGGATCAAAACAGTTTGCCAACACAAATTTCTTAGCCACCTGGCGAATTTCCTCATCAGGAGCATTCCACTCCTCCCAAAGCGACTGTTGCCCTGGGCTTGGCTTTTTCTTCAACCGACTTCTTGCCTTGATTTGTGCTAAGAGCTTGCTGCCCCAGTGACTTTTTTTCTCAGGTTTGGGTTGCGGCTTATATTTCTTGCAAAACTTGCGATAGGCGGCGGCACAAATTTCTAGCGTTGCGCCGAGTGCCAAAAACGCTGGATGCCATTGCGTAATGCCATCATTTGTCAAGCGGTCATAGCTACCGTAATTGCTGTAATCATAGAAGAATCCTTGCTGCATATTCGCCGCTTTGGGGTTGGCATGAATATAGCGCAGTGTATTCAAGGCTCGGCGTTTGTCACTCATTGGGAACCCAGTACTGTGATACCGTTTCTCCCAAAAGTGCCCGGTGCGATTGAGCGTTCGGTTAAAGCACATGGCTGTGAACCAGTTTAACCAGTGCATGATTTTAGGCAAGTCATCGGGTTTTTGTGGCTCTAGCAGATAATGCACATGGTTGCTCATGATGCATAGAGCATAGAGCTTAAAGCCATACTTCTCCTGACATCTATTGATTGCATACAGCAATAGTTCACGGCACTCATCGCGAATTAAACGAAACTCGCGATTATTGCATCGAGTCGTGATGTGATAGCCATATTCGGGCTTAAGTTCACGGGGTTGACGAGACACTGATGCTAGGAATGGTAATGAAATAAAGTTGAAAACCGTAGGGTGGGCATTGCCCACCATCCATCATGTCTGGCATCGGCAAAGGTAGCCGTGTTTTTGGTCAGCCCTGACTTCCTCAACTCCGACTTTATCCATGAAAATGAGTTGCCCCCATTGTTAAAGGCAGCGGAGCAAGAGGGGTTGGCGATCGCGTGGGTGTTATTGAGCCATTGCCTCTATGAAACCAGCAAGATTGTGGAGTATCAAGCGGCTCATGATGTGGCTCATCCGCTCGATAGCCTTAGTCCCTCAGAGCAGAATAAGGTGTTAGCGGAGATTTGCCGGAAGATTCAAGAGGCGGTTTTGGGAAAGTAGGAAGAGTAGGTGGTAGGACGTAGAGAATAGGAGATAAGACCTCGTTTGTTACTTCTGCGACCTCATGTGTTACTTCTGAGGACTCGTTTGTTGCTTTTGGGGACTCGTTTGTTACTTCTGAGGCCTCGTTTGTTACTTCTGAGGCCTCGTTTGTTATACCAATTGAAACAGTGACCCTTGCACTTGACCCCACCGCCTACGGCACCTCCCCTTGGCAAGGGGAGGTTGGGAGGGGTCGCATTTTCACCGTTTGCACTGTTTTCAAATCAAGTTGGTATTGCTTCCGCAACTTCGTTTTTGATGCTGTGGATATGGGCGATCGGGGGTTTAAAGGCAAGCCAATGATATGCCCTTAGTACTGAAATCAGCTTGGAAAAACCGTAGGGTGGGCATTGCCCACTATCCATCATATAGACACATTAGAACATGACCTCTCATTCCCGCGTAGGCAGAAATCCGTCTTCTCGATAGGCAGGCACCGTCCACCAATATCTATTGAACAAGCTTTTGAGACATGGTGGGCGATGCCCACCCTACAGAAAATCGCTAATGAACATGAGACATGGTGGGCGATGCCCACCCTACAGAAAATCGCTAATGAACATGAGACATGGTGGGCGATGCCCACCCTACAGAAAATCGCTAATGAACATGAGACATGGTGGGCGATGCCCACTACAGAAAATCGCTAATGAACATGAGACATGGTGGGCGATGCCCACCCTACAGAAAATCGCTGCTCAATCCAAAATCTAAAATCTAAAATCTAAAATCGGATTGTGACTGAAATAGTCGCACATGGGTTTAAATCGCTAAAAAATACCCTCGCCATTCAGATTTTGAAAGGTTATGGTGGAGCAAAAAGTAGTGTTTTCCCTAAACACTACATATTTCTTATTCAAACCCATACTATTACCCATCGCATGCTATGAAGCCCCAGGATAACCGCGAGGAAGAATTGCGGCGTCGAGAACAAGAACTGCGAGAGCGGGAATTGCAACTGCGCCTACGAGAATTGGAGGCGGAGATTCATCAATTACCGCCACACTCATCGCAACCCTCGTCGCAACAACCTCCTCTATTGCACCCCACTAAGCACGAAGCTCCGCCCAGTAAGGTCAAAACCTGGATGAAAAAGCTGACTACAGTGGGCAAGTTTTTGGCGATCGTGGTGGCGGTTGTCGTCGCAGTGCGAGTGGCATCCTGGCTTGCCACAGTGGTCATCATTGCGGGCATTGCCTGGTTAGCGTACAAGATTTTGTTTGAAGACGATAAATAACCATGAACCATTCTATTTCCTGGTTTCCCAATGGGGGTTCATGGGTGAGAGCGATCGCCCTCGTCGTCTTGACATGGGGCTTGCAGGTAGGCATTGGCTTTATCTGGCAGATCATTGGCATTGTGATTCCTTGGTCGCCGCGACTGGGGTTTTTGGTGGGGGTGTTAGCGATGCTCTCGCCGATTGTGTTGATTGCGGTGGTGCATCATTTTTCTCAGGAATGGCTCGACCAGATTGATCCCCAGGGGCGATCGCCCAAAGCTGGGAGTGAGTCAGGCATTTTACCCGGACTATTGAGCTGGTGGGAAGGGTTGTATGGCTGGACTGTCAGCCTTTTGTCGATGCTTACCAGCTACTTTGTCTTAGGCATGGTCATGCCATCCTTTTCGCTCACAACACTGCTTTCCGTCCCATTCAACTCAGGGGTCTTCATCGCCATCGTTAGCGTGGTGCGTCTCGTCATTGCCGTTTTTCTCTATCACTTTGAATATGTCATACAGCAATCCTGGATTGTTGGAGACAGCCGTGATTAATCTACGACACGCAATTGAGAGAGTGAGAGAGTCAGAGGAATCAGTTTCATCTAATAAGCGATCGCCATTATCTTGTTGACTCTTCCCAGTGCGTTACGCTCCGCTAACAGCACCCTGCAAAATCATCTTTTAGTTTTCTTCTTTTCCTCTCTTTTTCTTCTTTTTTCCCTCTTCTTTTTTATTTTTCCTCTCTTCTTTTTTCTTTTTTCTTTTTTATCCTTCATCCCTCATCCTTCATCCTTTCTTCTTTCTCCTTTCCCCTATGACCTCCTCTACTCACTTTCTCAACGACCTCGATCGCATTAGCCGCACCCGTCAGGCGATCGCCCACCATCTTGGAACCATTGCGGATACCTTGTTTACAGCCGAGGCAGAAGGCGAAGCCACCTCTGGCAAACTGGGGCTAGAGCGGGAAATTGAAGACATCAGCACCGCTAGCAAAAACCTGCAAAAGGGTGTGTTTCGGTTGCTGGTGTTAGGTGATATGAAGCGTGGCAAGAGCACCTTTTTGAATGCGTTAATTGGCGAGAACCTGTTGCCCAGCGATGTCAATCCCTGTACTGCTCTGCTCACCATCTTGAAGTATGGTTCTGAGAAGACGGTGACGATTCACTTCAACGATGGCAAATCCCCTGAACGCATTGACTTTCAACACTTTAAGCAACGCTACACGATTCCACCAGAAGAAGCCAAAGAGCTAGAGCAGAAGAAGCAACAGGCATTTCCCGATGTCAGCCATGCGGTAGTGGAATATCCCCTGCCGTTGCTAGAGAAGGGCGTTGAGATTGTCGATAGTCCAGGATTGAATGATACCGAAGCCCGTAATGAACTTTCTCTGGGCTACATCACCAATTGTCACGCCATCCTGTTTGTGTTGCGGGCTTCTCAACCTTGCACAATGGCAGAGCGGCGATATCTGGAGAACTACATCAAAGATCGAGGACTCTCGATTTTCTTCTTGATCAACGCCTGGGATCAGGTAAAAGAAGGATTGATTGACCCGGATGATGCAGCGGAGTTAGCAGAGGCAGAAACCAAACTCCGTAAAGTGTTTCACGCTAATCTAGCAGAGTATTGCGTTGTGGATGGCGTTGATCTTTATGACGAGCGAGTGTTTGAGATTTCTGCCATCAGTGCTTTGCGACGACGCATCAAAGACGCTAATGCCGACCTTGAGGGAACTGGGTTTCCTGGATTCATTCAAGCTCTCAACACCTTCTTGACCCAAGAACGGGCGATCGCTGAGTTACGACAAGGACGAACCTTAGCACGACAGGCGCATGTGCGGGTGCGAGAGGCGATCGAACGGCGCATTCCCTTGCTCAATCAGACGGTGCAAGAACTAAAGCAACGCATTCAATCAGTTGAACCCCAATTCGCTCAACTGTCCGAGATTCGCGATCAGTTTCGGGACGAGATTCGTTCCCTGCGCGATCGCAAAGCACGGGCGATCGCCGATTCCTTTCGTAGCTATGTGTTTGGGCTAGAGGCAACGTTTGAGCAAGACTTTTTGCGCTATCAGCCTGGAGATATGCAATTCTTTGACTTCTTTAGCGAGAGCAAACGGCAGCAATTCAATGCAGCGGCTCAGCAAGGGTTTGAGCAATACGTCAACGATAAATTTTTTGCCTGGACACTGACGGCTGAAAAAGATTTAACGGCTGCCTTTGGGGAGCTATCGAAGAGTGCCGAAAAGTATGGGGCATCCTATGCTCAAATCACCGATCAAATCAGTGCTAAACTCACGGGGCAACCCCTGCATCCCCGACCCGATACGGCAACGGGAGATGATAGCACTCCAGGTTGGGCAAAGTGGGCAATGGGGTTGTTTTCCCTGGCATCAGGCAATTTTGCCGGGGCTGCCCTGGCTGTCTCTGGGTTTGATTTCAAAAGCATTTTGTTGAATCTGTTTGCCACCACTGGCATTGCCATTCTGTTTGGCTCCATTCTTGGTCCCTTTGGGATCATCGTCGCCAGTTTGGGAGTTGGGGCATTGCAAGCCGATCACGCCCGCAAGCAATTTGCGAAAGCCATCAAAAAAGAACTGGTGAAATACTTGCCCAAAATTGCCCAAGACCAATGGCAACCGATCTATAGTGCTGTTCAGGAGTGCTTTGATACTTATGAACGAGAGGTGATTAAGCGGATCAACGATGATATTCACTCCCGCCAAGCTGAGTTAAACAACCTGTTGAAGCAGAAAGAATCCCACGAAATTAATCGGGAGATGGAACTGAAGCGGTTGCAAGGGGTAGAGGCGATCGTCTCGGATGAATGTCGTAAGCTAGAGGCAACCTATCAAACGTTGTTGGTGTAGTCGATCGCTGAAAAGTTGGAGCTTTTCAAAAACTCTGACTTCCGTACGTCGAGCATTGCTGCAAAGATTCAGAATTCAGGGCTATCAGGATGGAGCAAGATACCTGCCAGACTCTACTTAATCATCTCCAGACGGCAGTCAGTTTGTTAGAACTGTCTGCCGACACTCCCTTGCGACGGGAGGTGAACCTGCTGGCTAACGTAGTCAACCGATCGAGCTTTCGGATTGCTGTTTTTGCTCCGTTTAACTACGGCAAATCCACGCTGCTAAACGCCTTGTTAGGAGAGCGTACTCTACCCATTGACCTGATTCCCACGACCGGAGCCGCGATCGCCGTTCGTTATGGCAGCGAGTTACGCAGTCGCATCGTCTTTCAAGATGGAACGACCATCGATGAGGCGGGTACAGACATCTTGAAACAATTTGCGGTGTTAGATGGCGATCGCCGTATGCGCGAAGATGTGGTATCTGTCGAAGTCACCTGTCCCCATCCGTTTTTGCAGATGGGAGTTGAATTGATCGACCTCCCTGGAACCGACGATCAAGACGCTCAGGATGCCCTGGTGCGAGAGCAATTGTTGACGGCTGACTTAGTGGTACAAGTGCTAGATGGTCGCAAGTTGATGACTCTGGGCGAACGGGAACATCTGCGCGACTGGTTGCTCGATCGCGGTATTACCACCGTTATTTTTGTCGTCAATTTTTTGAACTTACTGGAGCCGGAAGACCAAAAACAGGTCTATAATCGCCTGCGATTTGTCGCCGAAAGCTTTCGGGCAAAGCTGCCTGCTGGAGTTAGCAATCTCTATCGAGTGGATGCCTTACCTGCTCTGCGATCGCGTCTTCAAGGAGATCTGGCACAGGCACAGGCAACTGGATTGCCCATGTTTGAAACAGCACTACAGCACGTGGTGCACAGCTTACAAGGACAACCCAGTGAAACCCGTCTGCCACGACTCCAAGCGATCGCTACTCAAGTGCAGCAAGCGTTGCGAGACAAGATGACGGCGATCGCAGCAACCGCACCCACATTCGACGAAAAAGAATTACAGCGAGTTCACATTAAACGCAAAGCGCAAGGATTGATTCAACAGGGCTTTTCTAAAAGCATTGCTGAGTTGCAAACCTGGCTTGCCCTGCCTAATTTGCTCGATCGCTATCACGCTGCTGCCACTGTCGCTCTCCAACAATTTGAGTTTGCCAACTGGGTGACTCTGTCCCTCAAGCCTGACTGGGTTTTACACCAACAAGCCGTTGTGGATTGGGTTTATAAAGCCTGTGATTTTTTTGGGCAAGCACGACCTGCCGATCTCTGGGTGATGTTTCCCGAAGAACCAACCGTGGTGCTGCCCGATGTCTCACCCCAAACTCCCAAAGCCTCTTCTGGAGATGTTGCTCCCGTTGCGATCGCCACTGGGTTGGGTTGGGTGTTTGGCGGCCCTATCGGAGCAGCCGTGTTGGGTGGAGCCAGTTACTTAATTAACAAGTCGGGCGGCACGGAGGTGGGCAATCCTATCTCGGCAGATGCTTTGAGCTACCAGGTTGAGCAACTCTATCGTAACGCTGCTCAAGATTACCTCAAACGGTTTAGTACCACTGCTGTGTCTGCTTTGCAACGCTATGAGGCGATCGCCACCCCTATCATCAGTTGCCCGATTCCTGATCCGCCAGCTCAAGACTCTCAACAGCACTATCAGATTCAACTGATTCAATTTGCATTAGAGAACTTAGAACAGGGATGAAGACTAAAAGGATGAAACAGACACTGCACATTTTACGGTCATCCTTTAGCCTTCACCTGCTTATAGCGCGGTTAGTATGCGAATCAACTCTGTTGACCAATCTGCCGTTGTGATGCTCTGTTTTTGAAATAGCACCCCTGCTAAGAAATAGAGATTGTTGGAATAAAATGCTTTGCGATCGCCTCTAAGCTTGGCAATTTGATCTCTCACTTTAGGTTCTGAACTGTAGTAGCCAAATGTTAGAGGTGTCACCATAAAATCAGTAACGTTGTAGCCCTGTTCGAGTGCATGGGCGATCGTGCCGACCGGGTTGGAATAGCTGGAAATCAGCATCATAGCACTGGGATAATTCAACGTTAGTAAACGATTGGTAATGGTTGCTCCATCAGTTCCTCCGTGTAGGAGTGGCATACAGATATTGTTATCTAACGCTGGCAAATAAGGAGGATTAGCAATTAAATACTGAGCCTCTGAATGATCTACCTCAAAGAAAGAACGATTGTGGACAGTATATTTTTGATTGAGTTGATAATGAGACACTCTAGACTGAGCAACAGCATGAGCAGAGGGGTTTAATTCATACCCATGAATGACTCCTGAAAACTGAGTTCTGAGTAAAGCATTAATGACTGGGCTACCATCTCCACAGCCAAACTCAACGACAACATCAGATGATTTGCAGCGGTTAAAAACTAATCTTTCTAAACAGTGAGAATAGAATTGAGACTCCTCTGGGCAGTAAAAGACATCATCTTCAGACCAATCATGTGAGATGGATGATGTCGCTTGAGAAGAGAGATTAATTTGCTCTTGAGAGCGCAACAAAGTTCCAGTCAAGGTATTATCCTCGCAGTTTAATAAGGGTTAATGAGTTGAAAAAATTACGTTTCTTTAGGTAAAGACATAGGCATGGCTACATCTCTACTGGGGTTTTAATGTTCAGGGTGATTTAACGTGAAATCCGGTTCAATGGTTGGTAGTCCTCTAAAAGTAATGATTTTTGAGTAAGGATATGCCGCGCGGCATATCCTTACTCGTTTAGGACTACCCAATGGTTAAGGTTTTATAGAGGTGAGTTTTGCGGATTTCACAGGATGTGCGAGTTTAAGCCGAGTTTAAAGGGAACAACCTGAGACTTTTTTAATGCTGAGAAACGATAGGTAATGGCTCTGAATGTTCACTCCGCTGAATTAAGTCAACGACAGCAACGCCAGCGCGATCGCCCAACCGTTTTTCCTGGTCATAGCCCAACACGATTTGCCATGCCTGTTGAGGATACATATCCACTAAGGGCAATACCACATTGTCAATCATCCAGCGTCCGTGCCGCTCGTCTTCACGAATATGCAAATCCCAATAACCCATTGCTCCTTCTGAGAGTTCGAGTCGTTGAGCTGCCGCCAAGTACGTTTTGTAGATAGAAGGGCCGACGACTTCAAAATAAGCCAATCCACCGTTATATCGCAGGAAATGACGTTTGCACTCTGTCAGCAAGAAGTTGTGATTAATGCTAGCTAACACCTGCCAGGGTACCAAATCAAAGTATGCCTCTGGCTGAGCACTTAGCTCTAACTCGGTCATCATTTGAGCAAAGAAAGTGGAGTGTTTGCGGTTGAGACGACCGTTGCCATACTCTTCCAGTAACACTTTGGTTAGGGTCGCCTGGACTTCGTTGGCGGCTCCTCCCAAAATGCGGGAGAGGCGACTGGCTTCAACCAACCCATCAAAGGACGCGATCGCCAATAAATAGCGATACCCTTCACGACTCATCTGCTCTTGAATGTAGCGACTTTCAGGAGATAGGGGTGGATCAAGATCCGCTGCACCGCGATCGCTGAGAGCTTGTTTTACATCCAACTGTTTCAGGGCTTCGACATCGATTTGTTGCAGTTCCCAGGCTTGCCAAACCCGTTCGATTTGATCGCGAATCTGGTGTAAATAGGGCGATCGCTCATTGGTGTAATGGCTCAGAGCGTCGTACCAAAATAGGTTCAAACGGTTGATCCGATAGAGCACCCGTTGAATAAAACGATGCGCTGCATCTGAACCCTCTGACGACTGGTAGGCTTCCTTAAGAGCCAGATTCAAAGCTGTCTCAAAGTAGCGCACCTCAGATGGATAAGCTTGTAGCTGGGTGTCTAAACCATCTAACTCTATGAGATTGGCAAAGATTAGTTCCGCTTCATCATAGGGTGTAAGAGAGAGTTGAGTAGAAGGAATCAAAGATTGTGAGGCCAAGCCCAAAGGCTTAACAAGGTTGCTCTGCATGAATTTTTTATCTTCTTTGCTTTTCTTTATATGGTTAGCTATTCATGACAAAACATCATCCACTTAAGGCAGAGAATCGGGTGAACCAAAGGACAGAGCTAGAAAGAAGGCTCAGGGATGAGGGATAAAGGCTAAAGCATTCAAGAAAAACGTTGCTGGATGCAGAGATGAATTGTTCTCATCCCCAACCTTGCTCTTGAGTGGACACAGAGCTTTAGAGAGAAGGGAGCTAGAACTTCTGTTCTGCCTTTTATTTAGCGACATCCACTAGAAACCAGGGAGTTGGAATAGTCGCGTAAGGGGTTACATGTGAGCAGTAACGCCCATTTTCCAGTTTTTCTAAAAGCCCCAATAGCGGCGGGGGCCTACATCTAAGTGCAGAACATTTGGCAAATTGCTGTAAATGCCAATGCCTCCATTCCACCAAGCCATTAAGGCATTAGCGGCTCGTCTACCGCTATAACCTGACACCTGAATATCTGCAGCTCTGCCCGTTAGATGCTGGCTCCGGGAGGCACCCCCAACCGCTTGATTAATGGCAGGAGGACGATACCAAGAATTGATTTTAAAGGGTCTGCCAATCTGATTTCTTGCCTTTTGTAACTCTCTAGCAAGGGCAATAATGTTATTAACAATTTCAACCGTAGGGGGGATGCGAGTGGCGTTTTTAGTTGCCTCTCCCCAGGTAAAGCTGCCCCCCGGAATAATAGGTTGGTCGGTGAAGAAGGTGCTGCTATTCCCAGGCAGCTTAAAGCTTCTACCATTAAATTGAGGGGTTGGTGTCGGTGTCGGCGTTGGTTTTGGAATAGGGTATAGTACCTTGTTTTCTCGCTCAATGCGAGCATGTAACTCATAGACATACCAGGTACTCAAATCATTAATGTAATCTTTGGCGTACTTAATGGCGAATTTAATGTGATCGTTAAAGTCACCCTTATTGTCAGCGTAGGCATAAGATTCTAAAACAAGAGTTGTTCCCTGTTGCACAGAAACCCGTTCGTTGGCAGCCAGTTGAGCACTATCAACCGGGCGACGCTTTAGCACGGTGTCTCTGGTGACTCGCAAAATCAGAGGGTTGGGGTCTTCGGCTGGATAAACAATTTCTCCGTCAAACTCAACATAGGCATGTTGGTCATAGACATACCAGGTACTCAAGCCACGAATGAAATCTTTGCGATCGCGTAGGGCAAATTTGATGTGACTACTGAAATCTCCTTGAGAATCTGCATAAGCATAGGAATGCAACAGAAACGATCGCCCCTTAGTAATTTGCTCGATTTCGTTAGGAGACAAAATAGAAGCTTGAATGGGTCGCAGCTTAAAGGTGGTATCTTCCGATATTCTCAAAATTGGCAGGTTTTCCTGGTCTTCATGGGGATAAACAACAACCCCATCGAACTCCACCTGAACATGCAAACTGTAAACAAACCAGGTGTTTAAGCCACGAATGGCACTACCAGCAAGTGCAAATTTGATGTGACCATCAAAGTCTCCGTTGGCGTTAGCGTATGCATAGGATTGAATTTCAAAGGTGGTGCCAGCCGCTACTTCATAAATTTCTTCGGGGGTCAGCTCTGACGATAATTCAGGACGGAGTTTAAAGACGGTGTTCTCTATGACCTTTAAAATTCGTCGCACCATGAAATCTGCCTCATCACAACAGTTGATTTTGAGTATGCCAGATAAAGACTCAAATGATTTAATTCGACAACCTCCGTTTTGTAAAGCGATTTATTCTGGCTCGTCTACCGCTTCTGAACCTGTGCGCCCATGATGGGTCTCAGAGTTGGTTTCTGGGTGATCGGTTTGCTTGTGAGGTTGGGTTTGTGAATTGGTAGATGGGTCTGTGTTAGTTTGGGGCTGCTTTTCAGATGAAGCCTCTGAAGATTGAGCCGATTTTGATAAAGGGCGATCGCTAGACATGACATTTCTCAAACCTAAAGAACACCGTCACCTTAAAGGGCTGAGGCATAAAGATCCCCTACCTTAAGGTTTAAATTCTCGTCAGGTCAGGTTTTTCCTTCTATAGAGGGGCGTGAATCCTGTCAAAGTTGATTACTTTCCTAGCAGAACCTGTTGACAGGCTAATAAAACGATGGAAATGAAGACAGAACAGCGATCGCCTGATTTAACCCTGAGGCGCATCGCAACCGTCTTAAAAATTACAGGCTGGTTGAGTTTTTGGGTGCAGTTGGGGTTAGGGGTGGCTGCGGGCTTTTGTCTGGTGTTTGTCATTTCTGGGCGCAATGTCACTGAGGGAGGGTCACCGGGCATTGGCATTGGAATTTTTTGGGCGATCGCTGGGATTGCCGCCTTGCTATTTAGCTTGTTTTTGGCGTTTCGCTTGACTCGATTTGCCAGACAACTCCGCCATCCTGATCCCGCAAGACACCCCTCAAGAGCAACGGTCATGCAATTTTTGCAACTGGTGATTATGACAGGCGTAGCGGGTATGCTGTTCACCATTTTGGGGAGTGGTGCGACATTGGGGGTGCTACTAGCAAAGTCGATTACCCAACCCCAAGGGGTCGCGATTTACGATCCACAACGGCTCATTCGGTCGCTCGATATTTTTGTGGCGATGGCCAATGTGAATGGCATTACAGCCCATTTTGTGGGAACTATCACTGCATTAGGGTTGTTTAAGTGGCTAGGTCGCTTTTGATTCAAATTTTCATATCCAACCCTCTATAATTCTGGCTGAACCCTCATTTCCTAAGGCAGCCTTTGTTCACCAGCACTCCCATTTTTGTAAAAGCTGAAGCTTCATCTGATGCAGCAGGACGACGGCTCATCCGATCCTTTTCTCAAAAACTGAGCGATCGCTTAGGGACATTTGTGATGATATGAGCATGACCACAACTGATGTTATCCGTGATGCAACCGCAGCTGATTTACCCAGAATTGTTGAGATTTACAACGGCTCAATTCCCGGACGCATGGCAACTGCCGACACAGAACCTGTAACAGTTGCTAGTCGGGTTGCCTGGTTTCAGCAACACGACCTGAAGACGCGCCCAATTTGGGTGCTAGAGCGCAATGGCAACATTGTTGCCTGGATTAGTCTCAGCTCTTTTTATGGTCGTCCTGCCTATCATGCCACTGCCGAGGTGAGCATCTATGTGGATGCTGACTATCAAGGGCAGGGAATCGGTGCCCATTTGGTGCGAACTCTAATCAGCCGCTGTTCTGATTTTGGAGTCACGACTCTGTTAGGATTTGTCTTTGGTCACAACACCCCCAGTCTGCGAATGCTAGAAAAACTTGGATTTAACCAATGGGGGTTTTTGCCAGCGATCGCGGAGTTAGACAACCAAATGAAAGATCTGGTTATTGTCGGCTTAAAGATTGACAATCATTAAGAATAGCCCTATTAAACGCAAGCGTCTTAACTTTCATTTAAGTGAAGCGTTTATTTAAGTAGAGCGTTTAATTGAGTACCCATGACACGAGAACAGAGACCCGTCGTGCTAACCATTCGTTTTGCCAACCATTAAGAGCGGTTATCAAAATAGCTCCAAAGCTTGTTTCTTAAGACATCTGTTAACAGATAGATTGACTGAGAAACTCCATCCCCTTAAGCTAAAAATATCTCAATGTATAGCCGTTATAAATCAGTTGTGAGGTGAGTGGGTTGTCCATTTGTTGAACTCACAAAATATCGGGAATAAGTGCTATAGAAATAACGTGCTTAAGCATCTGCCTGACATCTTAAGTAATGCAAAGAATCTTTAGAGATGCTTTGCTGAATTCAGTATGATCTCTAACTGTGTCACTCTTTAATGAGTCATAAGGAGGAGACCCTAATTCATTAAACTCAGTTCAGAATTCGGGTTTCGACTCCACTCAACCTGCTGTCAGGGAGATTGAGTGGGTTGAGCGGCTTGTTTTGAGCGAGTCGAAATGCGTCTTACAATTAATAACACCCACTACTTGATTCTAAAATTTTAGTTAAAACTGTTATGAAAACACCATTAAAAGCAAAACCAATCTATTTTTTTGACCGTCACACGGCTTACCCTGGCTTTGCTATTCATCAATTAAATGAACAGGGTAGAGAGTTGCTAGTTTTGGCGAATTGTAAACCAAAAGAAGACCAGATTGATCCGTTCTCAAACTTAGAGGTTTATCCCTGTTGTACTTGGGAACATCCCTACGTTGTAATGCACACGTGTCAAAATCGAATTATGCCTGTTTGCCCAAACCCAACTGAGGTAGAACCGATTACAGATGAAATTCGTCGCCGCTTTGGTTTTGCAGCAAGATAGCGGTCTGGAGAACTTTACCCCTGAAATGGAACGATCGCATCTTCTGCGATGACATAAGCAGTCGAGTTAGAGGTTAGTTCCATTTCATATCCTCCTGTGAATTCTCCAAAAGAAGGCAGTATCAAAAGGTTTTGAGTTTTGTTGAAATAGAAACAGGGTAATCGCAAGCTATCCAATTTCGTCTTAATCTTAAGACAGGGATGAATATGTCCACAAATATTCAAACAATCGGTTTGTGGAGAGGGTTCATGGCTCAAAATCAGATCGTCGATTTGAATTTTATGAATTGAATAGTGAATTGATAAGGTGTCTAATTGTTGAGTCAAATAGCGATCGTGATTTCCAATAATGAGTGTCACGCCTATCTTCACACCATTAAGAAAGTTAAGCCAACTGTCTAATACCTCATCAACCAACGCAAAACGAGAGTGAAATAGATCACCCAGGATAAACAGATGATCGGGCTGGAGTTGAGAGCATAATTTTTGTAGGCGATCGAGTGTTTGAGCGTTGATGCTATTTGGGATGGGAATACCTGCCTGTTGAAAGGTTTCTGATTTGCCGAGATGGATATCAGAGACTAATAAACTATTGAACTGTTTGATATAAATGGCCTTTTCAGGTAACAGCTTTAGATCAAAATTACAGATACTCAATTCCATGCTTTAAAAGATTATTTGTTAACCCAGAGATCTTTGAGACGCCCAATTCTTTCTAACAAGCTTTCATTTGACATGCGAGAGCTGAGCCGCTCGACCAACAACGGAAAAGCAAAGGGGGATGGACGTTTGGTATCTTTCCAGGCGATCGCCAATTGCCTCATGCGGTTGAGGGTTTTGGTTAAACGGTGAACTTCTAATTGATCCTCAAGCACCTCTTTCTCAGCTTGTTTCAATAACAGATTATCAGGCTCGTATTTTGAAAAAACATCATAAATCAATGAGGAACTCACCTGAAGCTGACTCGATGTTTTTTGAGCCGATGGATAACCCTTAAACACCAGTCCTGCAACTTGAGCGATGCCCCGAAATTTGCGGCTTGTCAGTTCAGATAAATTCAAGCTAGCCTTCATATCTTCTTGGAGTTGTTCCAGGTCAAAAAACTCGCGAGAGAACAGATCTTTGAAGGGGTAGTCTTTGGGTGCCAAAATTTCAAACCCATAATCATTGACTGAAATTGTAAACGTGGCATGTTTTTGGTGGGCAAAGCGATAGCCCCACAATAGCCCCAACCCTTCATGTACAAAGCGTCCTTCAAATGGAAAGATATAGAGATGTTGCCCTTCGCGGGTCTTGCAGCACTCAATCAACAATTCATCTTGAGCCGGAAGCTGGGAGATCCGCGCTTGAGCCGAAAGAATAGGTTGAATGCACTCCAGTTCTGTGTTCAATTTAGTGTGCTGTTTAACGGCGGTAATCTCTTGTCTTAGTTGATGACTAAGCGTGTCAGAGATAGTTAAGTTGCCCCCATACCAAATGGGTGTGACAGTAGATTTCTTAGTGCTTCCTTTGACGTAAACTACCATGTCCTTCATCATGAAGAATTCTAGTTGTTTTCCAGCAAAGAAGAAGACATCTCCTTTTTTGAGCTTTGAGACAAAGTTTTCTTCGACAGTACCGATCTCTTTGCGATTGGTGTAGACAATCCGAACCGCTTGATTGGAGGCGATCGTACCCACTCCCATTCGATGCATTTTGATGATTTGGGCATCGGCAGCTTTATAGATATCATTCTCTAAAATCACTTTTTTGTAGCGAGGATAAGCATTTAAACACTTTCCCCCAGTCGTGATAAATTCTAAAATCCACTTTAATTCTTGCTCTGTAATCTCACGGTAAGAGACTGTTTTTTGAATAGTTTGTAAAATATCTTCTGCTTTGAATCCATCGCCACACGATAACGTGACTAAATGCTGAATTAGTACATCGTAAGGTTTATTAAGGGCACGTCGAACTTCAATCTCTCCGGCTTCTAACCCATGTCGTATGGCTGAAATTTCTAGCAACTCTAGGGCATTGGTCGGCAAAAACAAAATCTCAGAGGTTCCTTGGGGAACATGTGCCGATCGCCCTGCCCGCTGCAATAAACGTGCTAAATTTTTGGCACTGCCAATTTGTACTACCCGCTCAACAGGCTGAAAGTCCACTCCCAAATCTAGAGATGAGGTGCAAACGACCCACTTGATGACTCCCGCTTTGACCCCAGCCTCGATCGCCTCACGTTCTTTGACATCAATTGATCCATGATGTAAGGCAATGCGATCGCCATACTCTGGAACTGCAAACAGAAGTGCTTGATACCACCGTTCAGATTGCGATCGCGTGTTGGTAAAAATCAACGTAGAGACTTCAATATCCAACGCTTCCACCAGTTCATCAAGCATCCTTAGACCCAAGTGCCCTGCCCACGGAAAGCTATCTACCGACTCTGGTAAGACGCTCTTAATAACAGTCTGACGCTGCAAATTAGCCTGAATAATGGTGGGTGTTACTCCCAACCCCACGGCAACCTGTGCTGCCTCAACGGGATTGCCCAACGTTGCCGAAATTGCCCAGGTTTGCAGGTTAGGTTGAAGCGATCGCAACTGGGACAGACACAATTCGGTTTGAGTTCCCCGTTTAGAGCTAAGCAACTCATGCCATTCATCCAAAATCACCACTCGCAGTGATTGGAACCGCTCCCGACTGCCTTCGTAAGACAACATCACTGAAAGCGACTCAGGGGTCGTGATCAGAATATCGGGCATGTTTTTGAGTTGTCGAGTTTTGCGCGAAGAGGTGGTATCTCCGGTACGAGACTCAACTCGTAGCTTCCAACCCATCTCTTGAATGGGACGCAGAATGGCTTGCTCAATATCACGAGATAGTGCCCGCAACGGTGTGATGTAGAGGAGTTGCAATCCAGTCTTAGGGGTATCGAGCATAGCGGCGATCGCCCCCATCACAGCAGCATAGGTTTTGCCCGACCCTGTAGGCACCTGAATCATGCCGCTCTCACCCGCTAGAACGGCTTGCCACGCCTCCAGTTGGAATGGCAACGGTTGCCACCCCTGAGTCTCAAACCAAGCCAGAATCGGCTGCAAACAGCTCAGATCAGCGTTTAGAACAGGCTCTTTTTTGCGATGACGTGGCACACAGAAACCTCAAAGAGCGGCACAACCCCCTAATACTGATTCTACAGGCCACAAAAAACTTACAC
The DNA here is from genome assembly GCA_033764315.1 of Oculatellaceae cyanobacterium bins.114. Lineage (GTDB taxonomy): Bacteria > Cyanobacteriota > Cyanobacteriia > Elainellales > Elainellaceae > FACHB-1407. The sequence goes on along the minus strand of JANRJA010000170.1, from coordinate 58,787 downwards.
CAAATCGGGTCAACCCCCAATTCTTCCAACCGCTGCTAATCTGCTTACTTTTTCTTCTGCGGTTTCAGCGCATTGCTTTGGGGCGATCGCCGAATGTCTTCATCCCCCTGACTCTGGTAACTGTGTGTGTAGCTGTATGCGTAGCTGTGTGTGGTCAAGAAATGGAGGGGGCAATCCTGCTGGAGCCAGTTTAGTTTGAGCTAATGCATTTTGAGTCGGGCTTCAGTCATCCCGATTCTACTCCAGTTGATCTAGCTTAAGCATAGCCCAACGACTACAGTAGACATTGAGCAGTGCGATTAAATCAAGGATAGCGACAGCGATGGGACGAGTCGAGGGGAAAGCTTGTGTAGTGACAGGGGCAGGGTCAGGCATTGGGCGGGCGATCGCTGAACGATTGGCAGAAGAAGGGGGCAAAGTCATCTGTGTTGATCTAAACCAGGACACGGCGATCGCCACAGCGGAAACCATTCAAAAGAGCGGAGGTGTGGCTGAGGCATTTGCCGCCGATGTCAGTGACCCTTTGCAGGTCAATGCATTTGTGGCATTTTGCGTCGAGCATTATGGACAAATTGATGTATTGGTCAACAATGCTGGAGTCAACATTCCAGGAGTGTTTCATGAAGTCTCTGATGCGGTGATTGATAAAACCCTGAATGTCAACCTCAAAGGCACGATGTATGGGTGCCGTGCAGCAATTCCCTATATGTTGCGAATTGGAAAAGGGGCGATCGTCAATATCTCTAGCGTTAATGGATTGGTATCTGAGCCGTTTTTAGCCGTGTATTCAGCATCTAAAGGAGGTGTCGTTATGCTCACTCGCGGCATTGCTCTCGACTATGCCAAACAGGGGATCCGCTGTAACGCAATTTGTCCGGGCTGGGTCGATACTCCTATTAACTATGCCCATGCCGACATGATGGGTGGGTTAGACAAAATCTATGCCTCGATCGATTCGTTTCAACCCATTGGTCGTCCCGGTGAGCCGCGAGAAATTGCTCATCTTGCCTTGTTTCTAGCTTCTGATGAAGCCTCCTTTATCACAGGTTCAATCATCTCTGCTGATGGAGGAATGACCGCGCAATAAAGTTTGTGCGGTTTCAAGGGTGTCTGCTTCTGCGGCAGGTTTGTCTTTACGCCACCGCAAGATCCGAGGAAACCGCACCGAAATGCCTGATTTATGACGCTTGGATTCGGCAATGCCCTCAAACGCAATTTCAAACACCTGGATAGGCTCCACCGATCGCACCGGGCCAAATTTCTCAACCGTGTGTTTACGAATCCACTTATCCAGTTCTTCAATTTCTGTGTTGTCCAATCCTGAATAAGCTTTGGCAAAAGTAACTAATGCCTCACCATTCCACAGAGCAAACGTATAATCTGTAAAAAGATTAGCTCGTTTACCAGTTCCGGCTTGGGCGTAAATCAGCACTGCATCCAACGACATCGGATCAACTTTGTATTTCCACCAATAGCCCCGTTTACGACCGACTAAATAGGGACTATCCACCGCTTTGATCACCAATCCCTCAGCACCCTGTTCACGGGAGGCTTCCCTTAACTGAGTCAACTCCTCCCACGAGGCAAAATTGAGCCAATCTGATGTGCCGATTAAGGGAGAGGTATAAACTTGAAGCAACTCTAAGAGTAGTGCGCGGCGATCGCTCAGGGGTTTGTCTCGAATGTCTTGCCCGTCATGCTCCAGTAAATCATAGGCAATAAACCGAGTGGGGTTTTGCTCAATCATCTTAGGGGTCACACGCTTACGTCCCAATCGTTTTTGCAACGCATTAAAGTTCATGGGGTGATTATCCTCCCACCCCAAAATCTCACCATCTAGCACATAGCCATTGGGAATGTCAGCAAAAGCGTGTTCAAACTCTGGAAATTGATGAGTAATGAGATCCTCACCGCGTGACCAGATAAACAATTGATTGGCGCGACGAATCATTTGCGCCCGAATGCCATCCCATTTCCACTCGGCTCGCCAAGCCACAAAATCTTCCGTTTGAAATCGATCTTCTTCTAATTGAGAAGCTAGAAAAAAGGGATAGGGTCTACTGGGTGAGTGAGTAATATGCTCATCTTGAATCAGTTGCTGATAGAACTCAACTGTGGGTTCAAAGTCACCCATTAAACGGTGGGTTAAGTCGGGTTCGGAAATATTGAATGCGGCTGAAAGTCCTTTAATCACCAACTTTCCTGAGACACCGACACGAAATGCCCCAGTGAGAAGTTTATTGAGAATAAACACCTCAAATGCGGTTAGAGAAGACCACCAGGAGACAACTAATTGTGTCAATTCATCCTCTGACTCAATCTGTTTGACAACTGGAATAATTTTTTCCATCCACTCCCTTAGTGGAATGTCAGAACCAGTTTTGACAGTCAAAGCTGTGTCTGTGAGTAACAACGAAATAACTTCAGCTGTATCTCCAACATGGGCATAACAATCTTCAAATAACCACTCTGGAATGTCTGAAATCTGCAAAAAAATCTTTCGTAGAGTGTTAGAGGTAATTAATCGTTTACGTGTCTTGCCCAACAATAGATAAAGTGCCCATACAGCATTAGCAGGTTCTTCCTCCTGAAAATAGTGCTGTAATGCACTGACTTTCTCATTAGTAGAGGTGGTTTCATCAATTTGTTGAAAAAGAAGTGTAAATCGCTTCATAGACTGAATCAGGGCAAAGAATTCGGTATGTAAGCACTACAGAAGTTGACTAAAACACTGTAGACAGCTAGGGGAAAGAAATGCACTAGTACTAGTTCTCCTAGCTTAGAGCCTATCTCAAGCTTGATCATTACTTTGCACTGAAGATTTCTAGCTCTCGGTAAAACTAAGTCTAAACGGCAGTCAGGAACCAGAGGCTTAAGGAAGTTCAGGTAATTTGACAATTCTGTAGTTTGAATGTCTTGTCCGTGGGTAAGATGCCTGCACTTCTTTTACCAAATTAATTTTTTAACATTCATACACCCTTTGTCTGTTCACAGTTCAAATAGGAGTGTTGTAGGGATGATGGAAGAGGGTATTGAATTCACAGTCCCCAAATTGCTGAATGAAATGAACTGTAGATTAAATCTGCTTGACTGACAAAAATTTTGAAAGGTTGATTGCTTTGTTGCTCTATCTCAATCGAAGAGAGCACTGCAAAATGGCTGCCAACCACAATGGTTAGTAGCAATCCATGTGCAGCTAAGATTAACCCCGGTGCGTGATCCGTAATGACCAAATCAAGATTGACGGCTTTAAGAATATCTTGCCAGTATCATAAATGGCTTTGTAATAATGAAGTCTGATCAAATCCGAAACTTGCTAAAAGATCAGCAAAGGTATGGGAATCTTCACGCCCCATAAACGGCAAGCGGGGAGCAACTACACTCTATCAAGGAAAATCCATTCCCTTGAGAGCCTAGTGTTTTAGGGCAAAAATTAGGGGTACATCCTTGTTCAACAAAGACGTGTATACCCAGCAGCCTTAAATGTAATACATGCCACCCAACCGTTGTCGAGCTTCTCGTTGCTGACACAAATCCCTCAAGGTATATCGCTGCAATACCTCTCTTGCCGTTTGTTGAGCTTCCTTCCAAACATCTTGAACTAAAAGAGAATCTGAAGGGGCATTGGCTTGAAGTCGTTTTGAACCCTTTAATTCTTCTAAGCAGCTAAAAATTTCTAATAGAGTAATTTGCCAGGGTTCACGAGCGAGCATGTATCCCCCTTTGTTGCCTCGCTGACTATAGACAATTCCAGCTTGACGCAAAATAGCAAACACCTGTTCCAAATAGCGATCTGGAATCTTTTGTCGTTCAGCAATTTGTTTGATTTGCATTGGCCCATTTTGGCTGGGTTGGCTGGCTAGCTCCAATAGAGCGATCAGGGCATATTCAACTTTGGCAGAAAGTTCCATAAGAGTTGTATTGCATCGGAAAAGTACTTGTTTCGCTTGCCTTCAGAAGAAGACTATGTCATACTTCTGCTACAAATATACAGTAACTTGATAGGTTTACCGTAGTATTTGCCACCACTCCTCTATAAAAATTTGCATCAATGACCATCGCTACACGAGCTAACCCTTTTCAGACTATTCATCCGTCTCGGTTGCTTTATCCAGTGGACAGAAGCATCAAAGCGTTTCAATATTTGTGGAAAAGTAGCTATCCCTATTTCTGCATTGCCTGGATTGCGCTGCTGTTGTTTTGCAGCGTGTTGTTTGTACACCTGCATCAGCAATTCAAGCGATCGCCCTCATCGACACAGAAGCGATCGCGAGTTATGGGCAAACTTGGAGTCGGATCTCGGTGGTTCTAGGCTGCCTAAAAGCAACATATAAAGATTTGCAATCAAAAGATATAGAACTTTTGCGAACTATTTAGAACAACTAAATGTGTGTTTTATGCTACTTTTTTCTAGTACTTTCTATCACGTTGGTAGGGAGACTTTTGAGATGATGAAGTGTGTGTAAACTCATCATTTTTGCGACCCCATTTGTAGATTTGGTAGTTAGGATTGTAGTGAGGGATACGAAATAAATTTGTTTTCACTTGGTATTGTCATAGAAAGAACTGCGTGACTTTAAAAACTACTTAGGACAGTCATAAAGCTGGCTTAAATTTGTATTCACGATTCACCCAAGTGGATGATGCTAAGGGGATGATGCCAGCGTTTTAAGTTCGCGATATCATCTTGATCATCACGCTAATAAATAGTGATAAAAATTCTGAATTCAACCAGGCTCTACCTATTCCAGAGCTGTCTTGAGTGACATTTAAGAGCGTTACAAGTAATAATTCATCCCAACTTTAGGGAACCTTTAATGCTTTTCTTCATTCCTTTAATAAAACCCTTAATTTCGTTTGTATCCTGAAAACATCAACCTAACGGCGATCGCTAGATTGCCCTGTTCTGAGACTATGAACGACTCGTCATTACGCCCATCAAACAACAGGTCTTCCGCAGATATTCTCAACCCTGTTCGTCAATGGTTAGACCAGTTTGAAGTTCAAGATTCTAAAATTGCTCACCGTATCGCTACATTAATTCCGGCTCAATGTCCTTTTGAGCGTGATGTCAAAATTTTGGGTCGCACGATCGCCCACATTCCCCCTCTTTGCAAATTCAACCCCCTCTACGATCAGTTGGTTGGGTTGCGATTCCGTGCACTGTGTTACCTAGCAGATGTGTGCGGCGAAGACATCGGAGCCTACATTTAATTCCTAGAAATCAGTAGGCTTAATTACCCTCAAACGTCGGGGATCAGCAAAAATTCCTTTGATCCCAATCAACAGCCGAATCTCATGACAGAATACAGAATAGAAATGCTCTTTATAGAACGCTCAAGTTCTCAGTTTCTTAGCACTGTATGGATGAGACTTCAATTGAATCGCTGTTAGAAAATTTGAAAAACCCTGATGAGACTGTGCGGCAGCAAGCAACCCACGACCTCTGGCAACTTTGGTTTCAGCAAAAAGGAGCTTATGGATTGGCGTTGTTGGGTCGTAGTCAAACCCTCTTAGAATCAGGGGCAGTCAATCAGGCTGAGGAATTATTAACAGAGGTGATTCAAGATCAACCTGATTTTGCAGAAGCCTGGAATCGTCGTGCTGTCCTTTATTATCTACAAAAGCGGTATCGGCAATCTTTGGCGGATTGTGAACAAGTGCTTGATTTGAACCCAATTCACTTTGGGGCAATTCATGGGCAGGGGTTGTGTTATTTAGCATTGGGAGAGTATACCGCTGCCATTCAAGCCTTTCGGAGGGCACTGGAGATTCAACCCTACGCGATTGAGAATCAGCGGTTGCTGTTAGAGTGTATGGCGAAATTGAGTTAGGTTTGGGGATCGATCGCTGTGATTGCCCAGTCTTCAGTTTCACTATTGCGTTTAGGTCGGGCTAGGCTCCACATCTTGTCACCGATTTGCTGGAGATAAATCTCAAAGGGATTTTGTCGTTGAGTAATGTGGTGATCTGAAAAATTGAGAGTCAAGTCATAAGTGCCCTGTAGATGATAGGCATTTAAACCTTGAATCATCAGGGGATCGCGGCGAACGACTTTAATGTGGTTGATCGTAGTGGCGGGTGTCTCAGGCGCATCGGCATAGAGTAATTGCCCTAACTCTTGCTGAGTTTGGTTGAGTTGCAGGGCGATCGCCTGTTCAACCACAGTTTGAGTCGGACTACCAAAACTACAGGCCGTCAACACGGTCATAAGAATTACCGCTAAAACGATTCGGATCATGGCTTGCTATACCCTATCAGCACGTTGCTGTTTCCATTGCACCACGAGATCACACCCAATAAAAGCTTAATTTGAGCGATCGCCTCAACTCTTACCAGGTAGCACTGTCGCCTTTGAATAAGCCTCATAGACGCCCTGAACGTTGTACCAGTTTAAAAAGATGCGAGCGACTTCCAAGGCCAGTTGGGGTTTGCCACGATTGATCAGCCATTGCAGCAGAGGTGCCATTGTGCGCTCGTTTAAGCTACCACCCAGGGACAAAACCCCCCACAGCACCCGATGCAACCAGGTCATTTGAATCATCATCCGCACTTCCCAGGTGGGGTGTTTTTGATAAAACAGCACCCCCATGCGTCCTCGTTGAATTTCTTGGTCAATCAGTTTAGGAACCTGGCTCAGCGCAAAGGGGGGGTGCCAATGATATCCCACTGCATCTGGGCACTTGATTAGCGTTAAGCCTAATTGCTTGAGTCGAACGCCCAACTCTAAATCTTCCCAACCATAGAGTTGAAAGCGGGTGTCAAATAACCCGACTTGTTCTAACCAGTGACGGGCGATCGCCACATTGCCCGTAGCAAAATAGGCCGCTGAAAAATCCGTGACTTTGAATGGCTCACGGGTGGGGTCATCGAAATTGCAGGTATTAATGACTCGACCGTAGGTAAAGAGGCGATCGCTTCCCAGTCGCTGTTGTCCTTCCTGTAAGGCATGGGCGTGGGCCTGCAAAAACTGATCTGTCACCACTAAATCGCTGTCAATAAAGATGATCGTGTCTCCTTTTGCTTGCTCAACTCCTAGATTTCGGGCTGCCGCAGGTCCCTGGTGGGCTTGCTCAAATAATCGGACATGGGCAAACTCAGAGGGATGCGATCGCAACCACTCTATAGTGTCATCGGTGGAGCCATCATCAACTACGACAACTTCATAACCCAAAATCAAGTTGCTCGAAGTGATGTGCTGATGCTCTAGAGCTTTCAAACACTTCTCTAGGATCGGCTTGCGATTATAAGTAGGAATAACGATGCTGAAGAACACAGGCGAGTAGGGAGAAAAAAGAAGGAAAAAAGAAGAGAGTGGCAGACTTAAAGATGGTGGACATTGCCCACCCTACCATCAACTATTGACTATTAACCACTGACCATTAACCAATCCCTATCTTCTCATTTTTCCTCAAGCGGCGTTGGGAATGATGGCAACTCGTTGATTGACTTTGGGGCGGGCAAAGCGTTCCCAGGCATTGCCACCGCGCAAAAATAATTCCATCCAGCGCAGTTCAGTGCCATCGGGGGCAGTCCAACCAGAACTACCGGGAGAAAAGGCAAGGGTGCCTTCAGAGACTTTAAAACTACCGTCAGAGTAAATCGCGTCACTGACGACATCCCCAATCCGAATCACCACTTTTCTTTCGGGTTCTAAGTTGACAGTATGGGCAGGAATGGTAGTTTTAATGTTGCCATAGCCATCGATCCAGGCAACCCGATCGAGCGGAGCATCAGGAATTTGGTCTGGGCTAAAGGCATTGCCTAAAAGGTTAAAGTCATCTTGGGCGATCGCAGTTGCCGCCACCGGAAACACATCACGCGAACGAAACTGGGAACCCCCGCGTGAGACGTTGATGGTGTGCAACTGTTTGGCGTGGTGTTTGATAAATGAAAGGGTAAAGCCTGCATTCACGCCAACCACTTTGACTCCATTAGATAACAACGCATAGGTTAATCCTTCGCCTTCGTTATCGCGGCGTGCCTCTGGGTCGTCTTGACGAGGGGCACAGTTGTGATAAACTAACCGTTCCTGAGGGCCCGGGTTCAGCCCTAATTGAGCGATCCAAAATCCAGTTGCTAGGGTGCTAAATGGAGGCACCGAAAGCCAGTGAACTCGCGCTTCAGGTAAAGCAGTTAGAAGACGCTGAGTGACCTCCATAAAGGCAGGATCGCCTGTACCGTAGTCTGCAATCAGACTAATCAACATTGCGTCTCTCCTGTAGCATAAACGGCAGTTTAAAGGGTGCCGTTGCCACATTAGAGCTTATTTGAAAATTTGTACAGCATATATAGGAACCTAACTCTTCCTAAGATTTCATCCTTAAGGTGTGAATCACTCTAGAGAAAGGGGTTATTGTGCTCTTGACTTAGAGGGAGTAACAGGCAGGGGATGTAAAGCACTTTCTCCATTGGGATAATTGCTTTTAATGCCACAGTCTTTTGGAAGAGATGAGAGAACGGTCAACAAAGCGAGCCACAGCGCAAGAGCAGAAACTTCAAACATAGGTGTTTACAACAAAGCCGAATTATTAAAATGGGGATGCGACCTGAAAGATATTATCAAAATTGAAGTTACATTTAATTCTCCAATCTGCTGTTGCTATTCTCATCATTCCATCTGCTCATACGCTATCTCCCAAAGGATAGAACCGATCGGTCACAGCTTTGCCCTATTTTGAGAGAAAAATTACTGAGTCAGTAAAAGCACACTACACCGAAGTCATGGGCTAGTGGTAGATGATGAGAGCACTTTTTACAAAAGCTTTACAATCGTTCATCTCCTCTTGATGGCGATCGCGCGGGTTGTCTCCGTATTCCCTGAAGAAGCAAGCAAAAGAAACCTATCTAGCTCTGCTTGCGCTCCCTTGAAACTCACTCAAGTTCTTCATGGAGATTGGAAGATGAATGCTCAACCCCTTGCGTTAGCGACTTTTAAGCAGTATTGGTTGGAGATGGCAGTGCAATATCCCGTTAACAACAATGATGCGGCGTTAATCTTTCGAGCCATTACAGATTTGATTGTGCTGATTCACAAGCAATCTCACGACGTTGCAGACCTGACTTTAGACGATCGCATTGAGCGGATTGCTACCTCATTTCCAGTTGCGATCGCCCCTCTTTGCCGTGATCTCGCTAAAGTTTGCCTTCAGACATGTCAGTCGTCTTGGTCTATGGCGTAATTTAGGTTTTTTGCGATCGCGTTGGTAAGACCTATTTTTTTAGAAACTCATTATTCTCTGATAGGGGCTGAGTAATTTCAGTCCCTTTTTGTGCTCAAGCGATTCCATTTAAAGCCTTTTCAATTAGTATTACTGAATACACTTTCTTGATCGCCTTGATCAGATCTATAGCAAAGCGATCGCCATTTTTGAATGGAAGTGCATCTAGATGGGTTGCTCTGGCGTAATACCTTCAACAATCACTACTCGTGACGCTCCAGCAACATTTTAGGTTTACCGTTATTTCCCTCAACCAATGGAATTAGTGTTTTCTGCCATTCATTGAGATTGGTAGGCAGAGCCTTGTTCTCAAAAACCCTTCTCAAAAACCCGTTTAAATCTCGTTTATGGTTAAGGAGAATTTGCAAGTGAACGGAACTGCATACGTTTTTATCGATCGCGCTGTTCAGGATTATTCAACCCTGGTGGCTCACCTCAAACCGGGCTATCAAGCGGTTGTGTTAGAGAGCGATCGCGATGGCATCACCCAAATCAGTGAGGTTTTGCAAACCAGCTACGACGTGACAGAGGTTCATGTTGTCGCGCATGGTAGCCCTGGTTGTCTACAGCTCGGCAATACTCAAATCAATCTTGCTAATCTTCAACACTATGCAACTTCCTTGAGCCAATGGCGGCAGGTGTTGGTTCAAGGCGCGGATTTAGTGTTGTATGGTTGTCGATTGGCAGAGCAAGGGTGGAATGCGTTTTCACATATCCTCCAGAACCTAACCGGAGCTAATATCGCAGCATCGAGTCAAACGGTGGGCAATGGTCAATGGAATTTCGATCGCAGTTTGGGCAACGTGAAAGCCACGGTTGCTTTTACGCCAGCATTACAACAGAGTTATACGGGCACATTTGCCATCGGTTACGTCCTCAGCAACAACAGCTTGATTACCTTTGATACGACGAATCCTGATAGCCCGAATGCGGCTGTTCCAATCACTGGTGTCGTGGCGGGCGAATCTTTGGTAGGCATCGATTTCCGTCCTCAAAATGGCAGGTTATATGGATTGGCACGGGATGGGGCTGGAGCTGTGAGGCTGTATGCCATCAGTCCTCAAACGGGGGTGGCTACTCCTCTAACCGCTGCTCCTGTGCAATTAACCGTGGATGGAGTTAACCCTGCCCCGATTACAGGCACCAATTTTGGCGTGGACTTTAACCCCACGGTCGATCGCTTTCGGGTAGTCACGGATGGCGGGTTTAATTTCCGCATGAATCCCAATACTGGAGCATTGATTGACGGCAATGCAGTTTTGGCGGGGGTCAATCCCGATGGCACGATTAGTGGGGCAAGCACCACTGTGGATGCAACCGCCTACACCAACAATGCACCTAACGTTACTGTCACAACCCAATACACCCTGGATGCGGTTAGCAATCAATTGTTGATTCAAAACCCACCTAACAATGGCACGCAGACGGCTCCACTGCCTGTCACCTTAAATGGCAGCCCGCTTGACTTTACGGCAGTGAATGGGTTTGACATTCCGGCTGGGGTGAATGTGACAACGTCGAACACGGCTGCGACTGGACGGGCGATCGCCGCTTTGACGGTCGGCGGTACAACCGGATTGTATGGCATTGAGCTATCTACTGGAGTTGCGACTGCCCTTGGAACGCTCGGCACAGGGAGTTTACCTGTGCAAGGGTTTGCTATCCAAAACGATACGACCACCACGGGCACTCCTCTAATTTCGTTGTCTAGTAACGGAGCAAGCCTCTTGCGGTTTAGCAGTGCCACTCCAGGAACGGTTGTGACAACAGCGATTACGGGTGTGCCAGCAGGTGAAACAGTTGTTGGTATTGACTTTCGTCCAGCAACGGGGCAGCTCTTTGCCCTGAGTGTCAATGCAACTGCTGATACAGGGAGCGTTCTCATTCTGGATCCACAAACGGGAGCTGCGACCGTGGTGGGCACACCAGGACAAGTCGCCTTTGTTGATGGGGTAGGAGCTCCGATTGATTTACCCGACCCAGCTACGGCTGGCTATGGCATCGACTTTAACCCCACCGTCGATCGTATTCGGGTTGTCACTAGCTCAGGTCTAAACTTCCGGCTCAACCCGATTACAGGAGCACCTGTAGATGGGAATGTTGTCACCGCAGGCATTAACCCTGATTCTGGAGTCAATGGTGCAGCTACAGGAGTAGATGCGACGGCTTATACCAACAACTTTGGGGGTGCCACAACCACTACACAGTATACGCTTGACTCTGTCAGTAATCGGTTGCTGATTCAAAACCCGCCTAATAACGGCACTCAAACCGCTGCACTTGCCGTTACCTTGAACGGCACATCGTTGGACTTTACGGCGGTGAATGGCTTTGACATTCCTTCTGGGGTGCAGGTAACGACCTCTAACACACCAGCCACAGGACGGGGATTGGCAGCATTGACGGTGGGAGGTGTGAATAATCTCTATGCCATTGAGCTGAGTACAGGAGCCGCAACGCTATTGGGTGCCATTGGGGCAGGCACCGCTGGTTCCGCAGGTCTAACCGCCGCAGAAGCTCCTGTTGGGGCAGTGGCGTTTGGGGCGGCAACCTATACTGTGGCTGAAAATGGGGGGGCGATCGCCATAAATTTGGTTCGCACGGGTGGGTCATCGGGAAATTTAAGCGTCAACTTAACCGCAACTGGAGGCACTGCCACTGCCACTACAGACTTTACTGGAACTCCTATTACCGTTACTTTTGCGGATGGACAAACTACGGCTACGGCTAACCTCGCCATTACAGATGATGCGATCTCTGAAGCCGCAGAGACTGTGTCATTAGCGTTGGCTAGTCCAACGAATGGAGCTGTTTTAGCCGCTCAAGACATCGCTACATTGACGATCGCCGACAACGATTTGATCACCGTTCGAGGAACGGGACGAAACGATCGCCTGCGAGGAGGTAATACAGGTGATCTGTTGTTAGGGCTAGCGGGTAACGATCGCCTGTTAGGGCTGGGCGGCGATGATAGCTTGAATGGTGGTTTAGGATCGGATGTGACGGCTGGCGGTAGGGGAGCCGATCGCTTTATTTACTCTGGTCGCACCCAACAGGCAGCCCTGGCAAACTCGTTGGTGACGGCACCCGATCAAATCTTTGACTTTAAACCGGGAGAGGGCGATCGCATTGTGCTCGACTTTGATAACCGATTGGCGACTGCCAACCTGCCACGGGGTTTATTTAACTCTGGTCGAGAAAACAGCAGTCTCTTAGTGGATGCCGCTCGTTCTGCCTATGCTGACAAAGACCAGCGCACCACTGGCAACCAAGGCTTGCGTCGCAACGAAGCGGTGTTGTTTAGCTGGCGAGGCGGCACCTACCTGTCAGTTAACGACAATCGGGCAGGCTTCTCAGCAACCAGTGATTTGGTGGTCAATGTCACTCGCATTGGGCTACAACCGGGCGATGCCAGAGCAGGAGTGCTTACTGTCGCCAATTACTTTGCATAGGGGATTTTGTATTAAATCACTTGCAAAGCGAAGAGACCTGTAGGGACATGGCAAGCTATGTCCCTACTTTGGGTTTCTCTACTTTGGTTCTGCCTTCTCCACAGACGATTCCTCCACTCCCAGTGTTAATTCCAACGGTGGCTGATCTGGATATAAACGAGCAATTTGACTGTAAACCGAGTAATTAGTAGGAAGTGTCACGGTTTCTCCTGCTTTATCAAAGGTGAGGGAATAGTCTACGCTTTTGTTTAAGCGAGGAGTGCCAAAGCGTTCAGAAGCTTGTTTCTGGGCTTCCATTTCCTCTAATGAAGGGCGAGGTGGCAACTCAGCCCACCACAAACCCTGGTCATCAGGTCCAGTCACCGCCCCATCGGGTGGCTGTCCATTGCGATTGAGCAATGACGTAGACTCAAACTCTTCGATACGAGGCGGGCGATCGTCTCCTCCCCCAACCGTTGTGGTGTAATCGACCTGCCAGGTATAGGTGGTCAATGCGGTGGCTTCATACTGGGTTGTATCGGTCGTAGTGCATGCCGTTGCAAACAGCAGGGGCACTGTTGTTAACACCACGGATAGACACCGCAGCGGACGACCTAGAGAGAATCTTTGCGAGATGGGCGATCGCTCTTTAATCTTGAACATAGGTTTGTCCCTGCACTAACGCGATCTCTGCTCTAACAAACTCTCGCCCTAAATAAGCAGCGTGATCTAAATAGCTAATGGGGCAAGGTTTGGTTTCTTCAAAGATTTTGATACACAGTTCCTTCGCCGTTCTGCCTGCAAAAATGGCTGTGGGAATGCGTTCAACCGGACTGCGAACAGACAACACCTCTCCAGTTGCCGGATCACAGGCTAACCCCTTGTCGTTAATGACGTTGCTGTAGTGTTTCGCGCAAATCAGTTTTGCCTCTCGGTCTAGATAAATGATGAAATAGCCTTGAGGGTCGAGTTCAATAAATCGCTTGGAAAGTTTGTCATCCAAAGCGGTAAGGGACTCAGTCGTTTGATTCATGGCTCAGCAGAGAGGATCGGTTGTGTAGAGTAGAACCAACCATTCTATCTGTTTCATTGCCATTCGGGAATTGTTATCTTGCGTCCAGCACTTCTCATTTTGAGAATAAGTTCGTTAGCTCTAAAGCATCTTCTCTCGATCGCTGTTTCAACGCCGACCTGTGACTAAAGGTAGGCTGACTCAGCAAAATTCATTGAGACAGACTAAAATCCTTGAACGAAGGAACTTTAACCCATTGATGGAAGGTAAGGAAATAATTTGGCAATTCCGCAGTGCGGGCATATTGCCCATGAGCGAGATGTTTGCACTTCTTTTACCAAATCAATTTTTAACCTTTATCAATGGGTTTTAAGGATTAGCCCGCAACGGATTCGAGTGAGCAAGATACAAGAGTTCAGTTATCCTTCATCCTGTTCTAGGGAGTAGGACTCACTGTTGGAGCGGGAGCTGTGGTTGCTGCTGGAGCCGGAACTGTGGTCGCTGTGGGAGCCGGAGCGGTAGTTGTTGTGGGAGCCGGAACTGTGGTCGCCGCCGGATTTGGGCTGGCAGGAGCTGCCGCAGGAGCAGTCTGTGCTGGAGGCTCACCCAAAATGCTGGGGTCGCCTGTGTCAAATACACCTGCTACACACGAAATCATAATCGTGGCAAGCGTGCCGATAAAGAGAGCCTTCCAACCCAACTCAGAGATATCTTTGCGACGTGAGGGAATTAATGCGATCGTGCCACCTACAAAGATGCCAACCGATGCGAGATGAGCAAAACCAGAGAGCGCATAGCTAATAATCAAAATAGCGCGATCGCTCATGGCTCCTTGTCCTGCCAGTTGACCCAATTGGATGTAGGAGGGAATTGCTGTTTTTAACAGACGGCTACCAATCAACACAGATGATATCCACAGTTCGTTCCAGTCTAATGAAACCCCTGTCAACACGGTCAATGGCAGAAACAACGCTCCTAAGATGTTTTCTAAGGTGACGACACTAAAAAATTGACCGATGGGTTGCAAAACCAAAATCTCTGAGGTTTGCAGTCCTGCTAAGCCTTGAAACAGTTGGTTGATCAGAGAGACAAACCCCACGATAAAAATTAAGACAGCGGCGATCGTCACTGCCATTTTCATGCCATCGATGGTTCCTAAAATCGCCGCATCTACAGGGCTAACTCGTTCGATGACTTCTCCACCGACTGTTTCTTTCGATACTCCGTACTCATCGCGTTCAACAACCGTTTCTTCTGCTGGAATACCCCCTGCTGTGAGAGGAATTTCGGTTTCTGGGACAAGAATTTTTGATAAGACGAAGCAGGCAGGAATGGCAATAATGGATGCCGATACGAGATGCACCAAAATGTTGGGGAAAACATCTCTTAGTGCCCCTACATAAATCGCCAATGTCGAAGAAGCAGCTGTGCCAAAGCAACAGGCTAAGATGGCACACAGTTCGCTGCGGGTCATCTTGGGTAAAAAGGGCTTAACGACGATCGCCGCTTCAATGCCGACAAAGATATTGGCAGCTCCACTGAGTGACTCGGCTCCACTCAGCCGCATGAATGCATAGAAAATTTTTGCAAAGAAATTGACAACGGGCTGAATCACACCAATGTTGTAGAGCAGTGACATCAGACCGCCAAAGAAAATGACAGCGGGTAATACTCGAAAGGCAAATATTCCAGCTAACGGCCCTAATAGGGGGTCAATTGGGTTGCGCGGAGGATTGAGCGGGGTAGGAACCAGCACATGACCAAAGACGAAGTTAGCCCCAACGTCAGTCGCTGCAAAAACGCTGTTTAACAGCTGGCTAAACGCATTTAAAATAAACTTGGTGGGGGGAAACCAAAAGACTAGAAACCCCAAGATTAACTGCAACACAATTCCCCAGATCACCACACGCCAGGGAAAATACTTTAGATCGCGCCGTTCAGAGAAGAACCAGGCGATCGCGCACAACGCGAAAATGCCGACAAAGGAAATAATGTTCAATGGCATTAGATTTAGTCCTCCCTGACAGACCGGGGGTTTAGAAGTAGGAGCGATCAAATCGAGATCGATTTTGGGATTTATACAAGACAGTACTTAAAAATAGCGGTTTTGGTGCAACTCAGGCGTGAATTTAGATTAAAAATCGTATTTTTTACCCGAACTTAACGCTTTGATCATTTGAAGACCCCATTTTCAAGCGATCGCTTCCCAATTCACTAATCTTGAAGGAGTAGGATAGTGAGTAGACGCCACCATTTCTTGCTGCATGAATGCATTTGATCCAACCCCTCCCGCCTGGACTCAATCGGCAGTTCATGCCTGGGAGTTTTGTTGCCCTAACTGTCGCTCGCTGTGTACCGAAGCAAAACGAGTTTGGATTAATCGGCGATCGCCTGTCTTTACAGAAGACCACCGTCGCAAATGGCAAGAATTTTACGAGTGTCAGTGTGACATCGTCTGGTGGGCATGGAGCAGCGATCGCCCCCCCACTAACTTGGTCAAACCCGATTCTCCAGAGACGATGAGTAATGAAGATGAGTGAAGTCGATCAATGGGCATGAGAGTGGCTCTTTCGCTCTTCCACTCCGTCTACTCCTGACTAAATGATGAGTACAGCCCTATTCCCCTGCATCCATGTCAGCTACCACGAGTGGCTGATGCAAGACCTCTAATGCAGCTTGATACTGGGGATCGATTGCGGTGCCCATTTGATCACGACTGATGGGTTCCGTAGAAACCACAACATCTGGGACGATTCCCTGGCGGTTGATGTCGTGGTGGTCAGGTGTTTCATACTTGGCGATCGTCACGGCTAATCCAGATCCATCAGACAGGTTAAACAACGACTGAATCAAGCCTTTGCCAAACGTTTTCTCACCTACTAATCGAGCCCGACCATTATCTTGCAAAGCTCCTGCCAAAATCTCGCTAGCACTGGCAGTGCCTTGATTGACCAATACCACGAGTGGATCATCCGTCAACGCGGGTCCATTTGCCACAAAGCTGTCTTGAATGCCCTCACGGTTGACGGTATAGACCACAGTGCCCTGGTCTAGCCACAGGCGAGCAATCTCAATCCCAGCTTGCAACAGCCCTCCTGGATTGTTACGGAGGTCTAGCACATATGCTGTTGCTCCTTCATCTTCTAAATGATGAATGGCATGAGCCAGTTCCTGAGCGGCATTGGCGTTAAATTGAGTCAGCCGAACATAGCCCACCTTCATGCCTTCTGATTGAGGACGCAGTTCGGCGTAGACGGGGTTCAACGTAATCCGGTTGCGGACTAATAAAACGTCTTTAGGCACTTCGTCATCATGGGCAATGGTCAACGTCACCTGACTGCCAATCGGCCCACGCATCCGTTCAGCGGCTTCGTCTAAGGTGAAATCAAAGGTGGATACCCCATTAATTTTAAGAATGCGATCGCGCGGTTGAATTCCAGCTTCATCAGCGGGAGACCGATCGATGGGGGCAATCACACGCAATTCCCCTGTTTCAGGATCTTGTGTAATTTGTAACCCCACTCCGGTCAGTTCTCCAGAGGTGTTGGTTTGCAGGCTGCGATATTGGTCTGGCTTCAGCAACCGAGTAAAGGGATCATCTAAACTCGCCAACATCTTCTGAATGGCGGTATAGGTTTGTTCCCGGTTCTGCAAATTCTGTTGCAGTGCCCTTTGGCGCACAAACCACCAGTTTTGATGGTTAAACGTGTCGTCAATATAGGCTCGATCCACAATTCGCCAAACTTCACTCAGCAACTTTTGCTCATCCGTAAAGGCGTATGCTGCCGGAACCCAACTGTTCAGCACCAATACCAAAGAGACGATGAGCAACAACCCAATCTGAAAAAAACGCTTTGTCATGATACATATCTTAAACATTGGCAAAGGCTAAATACCATTCCCAATCATTTTCCTCGTTTATCTGATCAGCAACCTCAAGAGCTGAGTTTCAAGCTCAACCAAGGCTGTAAAGCATCGCAACCGATATTTAGGAGCCAACACGACACAAACACCCTGGTAATTAAAGGGTTTCATTATGAAATGTGGATAAAGGCTATGTTACATTTTTTATTGACAGCAATACATTTTTTTGGAACTCTCGCTTCATGTTTACTAAGCAGGTAACTGATTCAAAAGCATACCAGTGGTTCGAGGAGCGGTTGGAGATTCAGGCACTCGCTGATGACATCTCCAGCAAGTATGTTCCCCCTCACGTAAACATCTTCTATTGCCTGGGTGGGATCACGCTAACCTGCTTCCTCATCCAATTTGCCACTGGGTTTGCGATGACTTTTTATTACAAACCCACTGTGACTGAAGCCTTTGAATCAGTACAGTACTTGATGACCAGCGTCAATTTTGGCTGGTTAATTCGCTCCATCCACCGTTGGTCTGCCAGCATGATGGTGCTGATGATGATCCTGCACGTTTTCCGGGTTTATTTAACCGGTGGCTTTAAAAAGCCTCGTGAGTTGACCTGGGTTACGGGTGTCATTTTGGCAGTCATCACCGTGTCATTTGGTGTAACTGGCTATTCGCTGCCCTGGGATCAGGTTGGCTATTGGGCGGTTAAAATCGTTTCTGGTGTACCCGAAGCGATTCCTGTGGTCGGTTCTTTCATGGTAGAGCTACTGCGAGGCGGTCAAAGTGTAGGTCAATCTACTCTGACTCGCTTTTATAGTCTGCACACCTTTGTGTTGCCCTGGGCGATCGCCGTCTTCATGCTGTTGCACTTCTTGATGATTCGCAAGCAGGGTATCTCTGGTCCTTTGTAAGCGATCGCCAGATTTAGTCCACCTGTTAGGTGCGGGATACTCTAATTCCCGTTACACTAGCTTTAATTAATACCTAGCACTAGCCTGAAGCCACCTCGATTTTTGTTGCTAAGGAGAGCACTCGAATATTATGGCAACCATTAAGAAGCCGGATCTGAGCGATCCAGTTTTACGTGAGAAGCTCAAAAAGGGCATGGGTCACAACTATTACGGTGAACCCGCTTGGCCTAATGACTTGCTCTATATCTTTCCAGTCGTTATTTTAGGCACGATCGCCTGCTGTGTGTCGCTTGCAGTGCTCGATCCTGCCGTGGTTGGTGAACCTGCCAACCCCTTTGCAACCCCGTTAGAGATTCTGCCAGAGTGGTATTTATATCCTGCTTTCCAGATTCTTCGCATTGTTCCCAACAAACTATTGGGAATTGCTCTTCAAACGGCTATTCCTCTGGGTTTGATGTTGGTTCCCTTCATCGAGAACGTTAACAAGTTCCAAAACCCTTTCCGCCGTCCAGTCGCTACGACCGTCTTTTTGATCGGCACCGCAGCAACCCTATGGCTTGGAATCGGTGCAACCTTTCCGATTGACAAGTCTTTGACACTTGGCTTGTTCTAAATGTGGTTTTTTCTGACGCCCGTGTTGGTTTTCCAGGTATGCCGGTGCATCATTGGAATATCAACACGGGTGTTAGTTTTTAATCATGAATTTTTAAGGTGTTGGTGCAACTACTAGTTACGATTGATGGGTATGCTGAGTCAGACAGGGTCATGTCTATCTCGTGTATTTCGGGTAATCTTGCGTACCTTCAGTTGGGTCAATTCCTGGCGACGTGTATGTTACAGCGAGCCTACTTAACTGTTAGGAGTGACTTAACTGTCCTCAATCAGGTACAGGAGTGGTTTAAGCTGTTTTGTTTACAAAATAGTTCCCAACTCCTCTGGTTACAGAGTCAACTTTATCCTCTTAACCTCGCATTGGCAGAAGGGTTTACCAATGCTGTGCGTCATGCTCACCACGAGCTACCTTCAGAAACAACTATTGACATTGACTTATCCCTCTGGGAAGAGCGGATTGAAATTCGCATATGGGATCAGGGACAACCGTTTAACCCTGATTTGATCGAAGAGCCACAGCCAGGGACGTTGCGTAAAGGTGGATATGGCTGGTTTTTGTTGAGGCGATTAGCCGATCAGGTGGTTTATGATCGCAGTGCCGATGGTCGTAATTGTCTGCTAATTGTGAAACATCGGGTTAAACAACCGTTCCAGTCACAGGTGCCCTCTTAGACACCTCGACACCTCAAAAATATTGAGTTAAGCTGACGCAAGTTCCAATCTGTCTGGTTTGGGGCAATATTGGTCAATCAGTTGCGATTTCTCTCTTTGAGAAGCTGTTTTGCAACACCAATTTAACTCTGCTCCAGCCTTTTTGAATATTACTTATGCCAGCCGCCATCGACTCCACCCGAATTCATCTCTGGGTTCCCGATATATTTGAGTTTAAGGGTGGAATCCAGGTTTACTCCGGCTTTTTGTTAGAGACAATGCAGGCGTTGTATCCAGATCTGCGCTACGACGTTTTTCTAAAAAACGATACTCAGTATCCCCACGATCGCTCTTTTGCGCCCCATACAACATTGCATTTTGCGGGACAGTATCCTGCCTCTGTGCGAACCCCTCTGTTTGCGGCACAACTTGTCGCCAGTGGCGTTGTGCAACGTCCAGACCTGGTGATTACCACTCATTTGAATTACCTGCCTGCGGCACATTGGCTGAAGCGGTTGACGGGGATTCCCTATTGGGCGATCGCCCACGGGGTTGAAGCCTGGAATATCCAAAAGCCCTCGATGCAAGCTGCCCTGCATGCAGCGGATCAGATTTTATCAGTCAGCCACTACACCCGCGATCGCCTGCTCAAAGAACAGCACCTCGACCCAGCAAAGGTGACGCTACAACCCAATACCTTTGATACGAGCCGCTTTGCCATTAAACCTAAACCTGTTCATTTGCTCGAACGCTATCACCTCAAAGCGGATCAGCCCGTTATTTTGACCGTTAATCGGCTCTCTGCCAGTGAAACCTATCGTGGCTACGACAAAGTTTTAGAGGCCATGCCCCTGATTCGTCAAACGTTGCCCGATGTAAGGTTTCTTATTGTCGGCAAAGGAGACGATCGCCCCCGTTTGGAGCACGCCATAGCAACTCAACAGCTACAAAATTGCGTTACGCTGGCAGGGTTTGTGCCCGATGAAGAGCTGTGTGATTACTACAATCTCTGCGATATCTTTGCCATGCCCAGCAAACTGGAGGGGTTTGGGATTGTTTATCTGGAAGCGATGGCGTGTGGCAAACCCGTTTTAGGTGGTAATCAAGATGGGGCAATTGATGCCTTGTGTCAGGGTGAACTGGGTGCATTGGTTGATCCGGATGATGTCAACGCAATAGCCCAAACCATCACTCAGATTTTGCAGAAACAGTATCCCAATCCGTTGATGTATCAACCCGAAGCGTTGCGTCAAAAAATGATTGACGCCTATGGGCGCGATCGCTTTAAGCAACGACTCGCAAACCATTTAGAAAAGTTTTTCCAAAAAACATAAACTCTTCTCGGAGCTTCTACCATTCCCTCAGTAAAACATCTGATATAGGGTTGCCAGCAACGAACACGCCATAGCCGTGACATTGGGCAATTCCTTTTGAGTAAGGCAGTTTCAAGAGTAATGGGTTTAGAGCTTACACATGATCAAAACGGCTTTAATTACAGGCATTACAGGACAAGACGGATATTATTTGAGCCGATTTTTATTAAAAAAAGGATATCGCGTCATTGGCCTGGTGGCTCCGCACCGTCGGAATAATGTAGTCAAGCTCGGTAATCTAATTGAGCAAATTGAAATTTATCCAGTTGCTTTGACGGATGCCACAGCACTGTTAGAACTCGTTGAGCAGTTTTGCCCCAATGAAATCTACAATTTAGCGGCTCCTAGCTTTGTCCCTGATTCGTGGAATGACCCGCTCGGCACCTTGGATTTGATTACTGGCAGTGCCACTCGGCTATTGGCAGCCATTCATCAGTTAGGGCTAAATACACGGGTGTTTGAGGCGAGCAGTTCTGAAATGTTTGGTCAGGTGGATCAATCTCCTCAGGATGAAAATACCCCGTTTCGCCCGATGAATCCCTATGCAGCGGCCAAACTCCATGCTCACTGGATGATGGTGCATCATCGTCAGCGGTATGGATTATTTGCTTGCAGTGGCATTTTATATAATCATGAGTCGCCCATGCGCTTACCCGCCTTTGTCACTCGCAAAGTTTCGGTAGCAGCCGCTTCGATTAAGCTGGGGTTGAGCGATCGCCTAGAGATGGGCAACCTTCAGGCCAAGCGAGACTGGGGACATGCAAACGACCATGTAGAGGCAATGTGGCGCATGTTACAAGCCGAAACCCCTGAAGATTACGTGATTGGCACAGGGCAGTTGCACAGTGTTCAAGATTTAGTTGAAACCGCATTTGGCTGTTTGGATTTAGATTGGACTCGATATGTCACGGTCGATTTAAAGCTGATTCGCTCAGATGAACATTTTCACCTGGTGGCTAACCCTGCCAAAGCAAAGCGTCATTTAGGATGGCAACCCCAAGTGACCTTTGCCAGTTTGATCGAAGAAATGGTGTTGACCGACTTAGAACGTTTGAAATCAGGAACCATTACCCCCGCTGTCCCCCAGCAACCCTAATGTCACATTCTGCAACCCACTCTCCTACTCAATCGCGCTATTGCTTTGTTTTTCTAGAAATCTTTAGCAGCGAGGGAGGCATCCAATCCTATATCAAAGACGTGTTACAGGGATATTCTGCCCTGAAGCATCAACCTCTGGCTGATATTTTTTTGTTGCGAGACGAGCCTCATTGTCAAAACCCATTTGAGTCGTCTCCCTCATTTCAGTTTCATTATTTCAAGACCAAGTCTGCTCGTTTAGATCGGATTCGACTGGCGATCGCCCTGCTGTTCTATTTGCTCAAATATCGCCCTCAACGAGTCTTTTGTGGTCACGTCAAACTGGCCCCCCTAGTGCAAATGCTGTGTCAACCCTTGGGAATTTCCTACACGGTGTTGACCTATGGCAAAGAAGTGTGGACATCGCTGCCAACAGCCAGTCTTCGTGCTTTACAACGGGCAACCACCATTTGGACAATTAGCCGCTTTAGCCGCGATCAAGCGTGTACCTCTAACGATCTTGACTCTCACTTGTTTCAGGTCTTGCCGTGTGCTGTCGATGGCGATCGGTTTACCCCTGGGACTAAACCCACCCACTGGGTTGAAAAATATGGTCTTGCTGAAGCCACCGTGTTGATGACTGTCGCTCGGCTATGGGCAGGAGACGCTTATAAAGGGGTGGATGTCACGATTCGAGCGTTGCCTGCGATCGCCCAAGTTTTTCCTCAAGTGAAATATTTGGTGATTGGTCGGGGGGATGACCAACCCCGATTGGCTCAGTTAGCCGTTGATTTAGAAGTAAGCGATCGCGTTGTCTTTGCTGGTTATGTGGCGACCGACGATTTAGCAGATCATTATCGTCTGGCCGATGTCTATGTCATGCCGTCGCAAGAGGGATTTGGAATTGTTTATTTAGAAGCGATGGCATGTGGCAAACCTGTTTTAGCGGGAGATACCGATGGTTCGGCTGACCCGCTTCAGGATGGTCAATTGGGGTGGCGAGTACCTCATCGTGACCCTGATGCTGTGGCTCAAGCCTGCATCGAAATTTTGCAGGAATTAAGCACTGCTGCAGCAACTGCTCATCAAGAAGGTGCCCTATCTCGCCGCACTGATGGCTCTTGGCTGCGTCAACAAGCTATTTCACACTTTGGTCGAGATGCGTTTGTCAAACGGTTAGAGCAGCTCTTCAGTTGATAAAAATTGTTCGTCTTCAGGGCAGATAGGCACAGGAGCCGCTGTAGTTGGTATGATCCCAATAATGGAGCATTTTTTTAAATTCAATTCCTGAAGCCTTGTAGGAGATTGCTATGAATCAAAACAGTTACAGAAGCTGGCAATTGAACCTGTCAGGGTTAAGTTTTTGGATCACTCTATTGGCGATCGCGTGGCTCCTGGGTTCCATTGGTCTGGGCTGGTTGGTTAAATCTTTTTTTATCGTAATTGGCTTCATCATCATCGCGCCCATCATCGGTTTTTTGGGCTTTCGTTGGTGGCTCAAACGCAATCTGGTTGAGCAAGCCTGTCCCGTTTGCCACTATGAGTTAGCAGGGATTAATGGCACTCAACTGCGATGCCCCAATTGCAGTGAACCGCTTAAAGTGGAAAAAGGGGAAATCCACCGCCTTACTCCACCGGGGACGGTAGACATTGAGGCGGTAGAAGTACCTGCTCGGCAAATTGAAGACTAGCTGCCCCCGATCAGGGAGAGATTAGTTGCCTTGAGTGATGCGTAAGGTATAAGAATGACTACCCTGGTCGCGATCGCCTACAAACACCGAATAGGTGCCTGGATTTAACACACCAGGAATCTGCACCGTACCACCAGAATAAGCATCTGCCATAGCACAGCGGTTTTGACCTGAACCAGTGATCAACAGAGTGGGTTGTCCCTGACTTTCAACCACAAAACGCAGTGGAGTGGGTTGGTCAACAACCACAACCTGGCTGGGTGTACCTGAGATAAATCCACAAGCACTAGATTGAGAACCACCAGAACTTCCAGTGACGACCACCGCAGACTGGAGAGGGGTTCGCACGGTATCAGCATGGGCAGAGGTAGCGATCGCCAATGCGATAGTCAGTGCAGCGGGAATAACAGTCCAACGACGAGCGTTCATACTCTCCATCTCTTATATAACTTTTGTTACTTCATATCCTATCGTTGCCAATTTTAGAAAGATGTGCATCTGTGCCACTTCCCAGAGCGTCATGAGAAGGAGAGAGAGGGAGGAAATGAGGGAGGGTGTTAGTTATCTCTTCATGGATTCTGCGATTGATGGGTTCTGCGATCGCCCCTTTGAGAGGAGATTTATTATCCAGGCTGTACGAAAACTCGAAAGCATCCTTCGTAGTGTCTTAAATAGAAACAGTGATTATTGTTCACGGTCTGCCCTTTGCCTTCTCTGTCTCTTATGAAAGTCAACATATTGCGAGTTTCGGCTAGCCTCAGCTTACTGGCTATTGGGCTTTTCGTGTGTCAACCCAGTCCCGCTGAAAATTCCTCAACCCCAACTGTGGGAACAGAACCAGTAGTGGAGGAGCCTTCTTTGCCAATCAGCACCGCTTCTCTCTTGCCTCCATTGTCTGAGGCTGAGGTCGAAACCCTACAGACCCAATTAACTTTAGGTATTGATACCTGGTTTGGGTTGGCTGGACTTGATAAAGTACCGGCTCCTCCACCCTTTTCAGAAGCACTTCAGGATTATCGAGCCGTGTGGGCCGCTGTCAACCCCGATGTCTCTACCTTCGTCGGGTCGTGGCACAATGATGAAGCCTACCCCTATTCCTTAACGATTTTCCCTGCCAACACGCCAGACCAAGTGTGTGTCCTGGAGTTTAAGCCTGAATGGAGCCTCCAGATTTTGAATGAGGTCACAGGGGAGTACGGCACGGATGTGATTAGTGAGCAAATCCTGTCGGTTTCGATCGCCACTGTGCAAGGTGGGCAACTGCGGAGCAACCAAATTCGTTCTGTCGGATCGGCTACAGCATTGGCACGATATGCCGTGGGTAGTGAACCATACCCAGTATTGTTCATGAGTGTGATAGATAATCAGGGCACTATTCGCACGGTTGCCGCCACGTCGCCTCCTACGGTGCCTGCTGAATTACCGGAATCCCTCATCCCGCAGGTCACTCAAGCCCTTTCAGACTATGGCTGCATGACAGCTCTACCCAACAGTAGGAATTAATTCAATTCTCATCTGGCTCAATTTGCCGGATTCGCCGCTCTAGGGCGATACCTATTCCCCTCAGCTTTCTGCCTTCATTAGATATTGCCACCTTGCCGTACAGACGCGATTAATCGCGTCTCTTCTCACCCTTTATTTTTTCTTTTTATTATTCTTCAGCCTTTATATTTCTCTCCTCCTCATCCCTCCTGTTGATATCGCTTTAGCAACTCCGGCAAATAATCATACCCATCGACCCCAATCACCGTGATGATTTGCGATCGCTGTTGTCCTAAAAGCGTGCGAAACGCTTCATCTCCCAATTGACCTCGCAACACGGTGAGTAATCCGGCAGGTTGTCGCCAACTGGTAGACATGATTTGTTCTAGTAAGTACATGCCGATACAGCCAAAAGCGATCGCCTGAGGATGGTGTTGCAGCCGATAATGGGCTTCGGCTAAGTATGCCAGACTGATGCCCTGGAGGTACAAATCACCTGAAAACTGAGCCGCTTGAACCCCTTTTTCTAAACCAGCGATCGCCTCGGTTAATTGCTCTAAAACCACATAGGCAATGCCCAAACTGCTGAGACAAAGGGCTTGGCTCTGGCGATCGCCCAACCGTTCTGACAACTGCAATCCCTGTTGCAGATAGCTCACGGCCATTTCGTAAATCTCTGGCTCTGCCTCTAGCTGCTGCGCTTGAAAGACTTCGCTATACCCCAAATTGGCTAGAGCATTGGCTTCACCGGGGCGATCGCCTGTCTGACGGCTCAAAATCAAAGCTCTCTGGCTGTAGTTAATCGCCTCACTGTAGTTTGATTGTGCTACGTAGGTACGACTGAGGTGATTGAGGCTGGCAATCTCACAGACAGAATCGCCTGCTTCTCTGGCAATGATCAGGGCTTGTTGATGAAAGGCGATCGCCTGTTCAGTTCGTCCTTGTGCCCGTTGTGAGTAGCCCAACAAAGTTAGAATCCGGGCTTTTTCTTGAGTCCCCTCAGCTCGCTTTAGAGGTTCATCCAGATAATTGAGTGCATCTCGGAGAAATTGCCCTGAGAAGGAGGCAAAAATTCCACCATACAGAGGAAAATAATCCCGCTGGGCAAACGTCCGCAAAATCTGCAACGTCACTTGCAGGCATCCATCTGCCAAACGACTGCGATTGACCGAATTTAAGTGAGTGGAGCGGGTCAGCCCATGCCCCAACTGTGACCAAATCACCGCAAAACCCAAAAAGGTTGAAATGGAAAGCTTTGCTCCCACTTTTGAGTCATACACCAGCTTGTCAAACCAAGTCACTAACCCTTGCTGCAAACAGCGCAACACCACCACCCACTCAACCAACGAAGCAACGCCAAAGTCAGGTGTATGGCCAATCCAGTCAGTAACCGACTGCTCCAGGGCTAACTGTTGAAAGAAGGCTTTTAGGAGGGGGCTATTCACCTGTTTTGCCCACAGTGCCCAAGGACCGCGATCGCCCGGAACTCCGCCAAACCCCAGTTGTCCCTGCCCTTGTTCATAAATCCAACTGACTAGATGATTTTCTAATCGATGCCAGTTGTCTAAGCCCTGGGTTATTCCCTGAGCAATATCTTGAATCTCAACCTGCAACTCTGGAGTCGCGATCGCCAGTTGTAGAACCTGTTGAGGCAGCAATTTCGCGAGTTGTTGACATTGAGGCAAGGTTAGAGGATGAGGACGATTGGGGTCTAAGACCCGCAACAATGCCTGAAGACGCCCAGCAGCATCATCCCCCGTCCCCGACCCCAGCACCTCTTTGACGGCAGTTAATAGAATGGCACTCGCCTGATTTTGTTGTTGCCACCGCTCCCACTCGCCTCGAATAGTTTGTAGGGCTCGCAGGCTTCGAGCAGCTTTTGCCTGTTTCAACTCATCTTGAGTGTTACTCTGTTGCTGAAAGGTTTCCAGGCGATCGCCCAAACATCGCTCAAAGATTTCCCCTGTGCCGACAGCAACACTATCGGACAGCATTTGAAAAACCTGTTCTTTAGAACGAATTTGACCCTTGAGCGTCATTTGCACAATCTGGTCAATCAGTTCTAAGTAGCGATCGCGCAGTGAAGGAGAGTCTGACATTGTGGCGAATAAAAACTACCTCTATCTTAGAAAATTACCATCTGTTCAGTGCTTACCTGGATAAATGATGTTTGACCTCTGGTGTGGCAGATTAATTAGTGGCTAGAGCTTGACGACCAAAGTCCCCGATTTCTTAAAGAATTCGGGGACCTTACGCTTGCCATTCCCTTCAATGATTGATAAGAGGGTCAATGATTGATAGAACTGTCAATGATTGATCAAAGCGGGATGCTCTTCACTCAAGTCTTCACTCAAGAGTATTGAGGGCTATGAGACACCAATCATAGACTTTTTCAAAAGCTTTAAGCCTTTCTTGACTCGGCGCGAAACAGTAACAGCACTAATGCCCAAACGCTCGGCGGTTTCTTTTTGAGTCAAGTCATGCAAAAAGACAAACTCTAAGACATCGCGGGTGCGTTGCTCTAGTTGCACTAACGCTTGCTGTAAGCGAATTTGGTCTTCCTGAGCCAGCTGAAAACTGCGATATTGTGTATCGGGCAGCAAATCTCCTAGAGAAGTCGAGCCTTCTTCTTCATCACGCATCGGCGCATCTAAGCTGAGGGGAGCCCGATTGCGACAAGCTAATTTAATCTCTTGCCATTCTTCTAACGAAATTTCGAGGGCAACCGCAATCTCGGCATCATTGGGTGGGCGGTTTAACTCGACTTGTAGCTCTCGAATCACACCAGTTGCTTGATGGCGTAACGCTTGCCAACGGCGAGGAATCCGAACAGGAGCCCCTTTATCGCGTAAATAATGTTGAATTTCGCCTCGAATATAGGGAATTGCAAAGGAACTAAAGGCATGTCCTTTTGACATATCAAACCGTTCGATCGCGCGAATTAAACCCAAGCTACCCACTTGCAATAAATCTTCGTAGCTCTCAGTACATTGATTAACCCAATGATGAGCCTCTTTCCGAACCAGACCAAAATTGAGTTGGACTAACTGATTGCGAATTTCAGCGGAGGGAGTTTTTTGATATTCCCGCAACAACTGTAAGCTTTCACTCTTGAGTTCACTGGCGATCGGGGTATACATGACGAGATTCAGGTAAAAAAAGTACGTGACTTGAACGGAACAATGAATTGGCTCTTAATCAAATCCCCGGCATAAATAACCGGATTAATCAGTTGATAGTACGAATCTAGTGTTCATTAAAAATGAAATTTGAACTAACACAAGTAGTCTTGGACGAGGAAGGTTTAAGCAGGGAAAATGCTACTAAACCAACTTTATAAATTCGCAAGTTCAACTTATTCGGTCAGAGAGGTTAGTAACAACGGCATTTTTACTGAAACTATATCGAAAACTGGACATCTCTCTAACTCACATCGATTTTGCTTCATCAAATCAACATACTTAGCGATAGGGTATTGCAAAAACTTATTAAGTCATTGAGATGTTTCAGTGGGTGATAGTGCATCTAAGCACATACACTGACTATCAGTTTTCAAAACTCAACATTAAAACAATTACATATTCTGACCTCCATGCCATTGATGCACGTCACATCATGTTCATCACAATAATTGGTATGAGTTAATGACCCCATACAAGTGAACTACCTCATGTAATATGTGATATTCACTATTTGATATTCACCATCAATCCGAATCTTGGAGTCGCTTCATGATGAATTTGACTCGGTAATATACAAGTTAATCGACCTGACTTGCTAAAACCGATAACTAAAGTTCATCGTAGAGTGCTCGATTTTGCAATTTTGCTTACCATTTTTTGCTTGTAATCTCGCGCGACGGCTACGAATTTCGGCGGCTGTACGAGCAATGGGAGAGACATAGCGATCTGTAGATTCAATTTCTGCCTCGGTTGCCCATGAGCTGCTTTCCGTTGGCTCCTCTGAGTTTAGGTCATCATATTCTGGTATCCAGTTGGGTTCGTTATATTGGGTTTCCTGAGGTGCTTCGGTTGCCGCACTGTTTAACTCAACGGTGATCGAAGCAGAGGAGCCAAGGAATATATCAATGTCTGTGTCTGGTAGTGGCTGTGACTGAGGTGCGTAGTGCACCTCGGAATGCCTAATCGGGTGGGCTATCTTGTTTGATGCTGATACTGCAATCGATACAGGGGCTTTGTGGAGGTTTTCTGTCGCCACTAAGATCGAAGCTGCTTTGCTGGGTAGGAGAACTTGTTGCGGTAGCTCACTCGGTGCCGATTCTGGTATTGAATCAACTTGGCTCACTTCATTTTTGCTAGCAAATTGAGAACCAGTTGCAGGTTTACGGTCTGCTAGGGTATTGACAAAGATTGCGCCACGCTGTCTCAAATCAACCTTGGTTGGTTCAGTCAGCCCCTGATTTTGACCAAACCGGGTGTCTTGTACTAAAGCCGAACTCAAGTCAGAGCTAGTCAAGTCAGCGTTCCAGAGATTTGACGCACTGAGGTCAGTACTACTAAAGTCAACGTTAGAAAGTTTAGCGCGGCTCAAGTTGGCTCCATTAAGATTGACTCCCCAAAGGCTGCTCCGGCTCAAGTTGGCACTTCTCAAATCACAGCTACTGAGAATGGCTCCTTTGAGATTGGCACCGCTCAGGTCAGCACCACTCAAGTTGGCGTCCCATAAATTGGCGCGATCGAGAGTAGCACCGCTCAGATTGGCATCCCACAAGTTAGCACCACTGAGAATGGTGTTGCTCAAGTCAGCTCCTGTTAGATTAGTGCCGCTCAATGTGGCACCGCTGAGCATGGCACGACCGAGGTTGGCTCCTCTTAAGTTAGCGTTTGTCAGTGCGGCACCTCTGAGATCGGCACCGACAAGATTTGCGCCCCGCAGATCGGCTCCTCGCAGATTGGCGTTTCTTAAGTCAACGCCACTTAAATCAGCACCGCTCAAATCGACATTATGTAAATCTGCTCCTACTAAATTGCTGTCAGGTAGATCAGAGTGGGGAGTGGCAAAGGCTAGGCTGATGACCGTTGATTCACGGTTTACAGTCATCTGGAGCCGATTTTCCTTCATTTTTTCTCTCCTGTTGGGGTTGATCACTGTGAGGGAGGCTGGCAGTCAAATACGTAGACCTGGTAGTTGCTTTAGGTTGGCTTTATGGGTTGAGTGGGCGATTCTCCCCAAGGGGAAACAGCTTTGTATCGCCAAGCCAACTGCTTTATGAGCACAGGTTTTGGTAGAAGGCTGCAGTTCCGACGAAGTCAGTGACCTTGCAGTAACCCTGAGAGCTGGTTAAATCAAGATTGGCATAGGTAAGTTCGTTCTTGTTAGTGTTTATCGGTGTATTCACAGAAAAAAAATATGAAGAAGACGTTTTTTAAGGCTGGGTTAAAGATGAGGGGGTAGGCTTGAAACATGCTGACCTTTACAAAACAGAAGCAGCACTATCCTAATTAAGGACAGTGCTGCTACAGGTCAATATTCTTGTCTGGTTTTGAAGACCTACTGGGTCAAAGACCTAGATATCAGGTTAGGCTGGCTCAACGCGAGCATAAAAGATGCCGCGAATCTTAACGTCTACAGGCTCTTTACCGCCCATATCGGTATCAGATGGTTGAATGCTCTCAAAGGTACCTGCGATTTCACCAGTGGTGTTATCAACTTTGGCAACTTGGAGAGAAATTTTGCCTTGACCAATATCAAACGTTTTGAAATTTTCTCGCACTAACTCTTCACTGTCAGCTTGTGCTGGCAGAGCTACTGCGTTGTCGTACCCCGTCGTTAAGCCCCGTCCCTTTGGATCTAGGAAGTTAGAAGTCCGATAGGAAGGAACCTTAAAATCACCTTCAAAGTCAGTTGAAGTGTTGATGCTGTCTGCTGTTTGAGCGGTAGCAACCAAGTTTTTAATTGTAAAGAGGAAAGGAACTCGTTCGCCACCGGGCAGTTGCACAGTGGTTGCTTGGAAGTCAAAGCCGTCTTCCTCAACGAAGGTTAAACCTCCTTTGGAATTAGCCTTTAACGAGCCCATCACCTGATCGATGGAAGAAGTGTAGCGGGTGAGTGCTTTAGCGGGAACAAACGCAGCAGTTTGGCGCTTATTGGTTGGTTCTTCTTTGATGAAGTAGCTTGTAGGTTCTAGACACAGGCCCTTGATCACATAAGTTTTGCTGGAATCAATGGGAATTGAACCCCGGCTAGTCTCACCTAATTGGGGACAGGTATTTGCAAGACCCGTGCCCCGAATTTGCTCATAGGTCAAAGGACCGGTTGCAGCCGATACGCTTTCACTACAAGCTGTCAAAAAACTCACACAAATTGCTAGGAATGCGATGATTAGAGCGCGATACCTCATGGTCAACCTCAATGTCAATGTCAAAAATCCCTGCCAGTGTTATCTCAAAAATGTAAGTTGGTGGTTTAGATAGAAATATCTACGGATAACGGTTTTGTGACATTTGAGTCACTTGCTGGGTAGATAACCCTGTTTTTAACTCAAAGTGGCTGGAGAGCACACTTGAAGCGGTATAACTGGGTGAAGCTGCCCAAAAGACCTGTTGGACTCTTAACCAGGCTGAATTGCGAATGAGACCTCTAGAGAGTGTGAAGTTAATGCACGAAACAAAATGAATGAGTTTAACTGACGTTTTACCAGAGGTTTATTACTAGAGAAGCCTGGAATGAATTGCCTCAAGGTCTCATCTCAGAATTTTACAAGACCTTGTCACCTTTATTT
The DNA here is from genome assembly GCA_033764315.1 of Oculatellaceae cyanobacterium bins.114. Classification (GTDB taxonomy): domain Bacteria; phylum Cyanobacteriota; class Cyanobacteriia; order Elainellales; family Elainellaceae; genus FACHB-1407. The sequence goes on along the minus strand of JANRJA010000170.1, from coordinate 26,720 downwards.
TGAACTGATGGAAAAAGATGTTAAAGCTGTACATAGGTTTACTGAGGTTTTAGGTAGGGTGGTTGTGGAAAAACGAGAGGTCGCATGAGTCATCAAGGTAAAAATGAGGTGAAGCGATCGCCCAATTCATCTGATTTAGAGGCGATCGCAGCTACCGTTTGGCAATCTGCTGAACACAGACAGGGAGATGGACTAGCATTGTTAGCCTTGTTGCGTCAGTTAGAAGTACTCCATCGCGAAATTCGGGATGGGCTGTTTCAAGACTGTTTGCCAGACAACCGTCAAGCCCTTTACAGTATGTTGAAAGATATGGAAGCTGAAGGGGGATGGCCCTATATTCCTCGCATGAAACTGCAATCGATCATGAGTCAACTCTTGACCGAACTTACTGATGGAGAGGACTCCGCCAAACACGAGAATTCCGTCAATCAGTAGAATTTAGATTAGATAAAGATTTGTCGAGACAGCAGACACATGATTCCTACCGTTATTGAACAATCCGGACGTGGCGAACGCGCCTTTGACATCTATTCCCGACTATTGCGTGAGCGAATTGTATTTTTGGGTCAACCCATTGATGCGGATGTCGCTAACCTGGTCGTGGCTCAACTGCTGTTTTTAGAAGCGGAAGACCCTGAGAAGGATATTTATCTCTATCTCAACTCTCCTGGCGGATCTGTCAGTGCAGGTCTAGGCATTTTTGACACGATGAATCACATTCGCCCTGATGTTTGTACGATTTGTGTTGGATTAGCCGCCAGCATGGGTGCCTTTTTGTTGGCGGCGGGAGCAAAAGGCAAGCGTATGAGTTTGCCCCATTCTCGTATTATGATTCACCAACCCTTAGGAGGTGCTCAAGGGCAGGCAACTGATATTGAGATTCAAGCACGAGAGATTTTATATCTTAAGCAGCAGCTAAATGATGCTCTAGCCAAAAACACTGGACAGCCGTTAGAGAGAATTGAGCGAGACACCGATCGCGACTTCTTTATGTCAGCGCAAGAAGCCGCAGATTATGGGTTGATTGATCAGGTCATTAATCGACAGGCGATCGGGGCACGTCCGGCGGTCGTCAAATAGCATAGAAGGAAAAACAGGAGAGACGAAAAAAACAGGAGAGACGCGATTAATCGCGTCTCTCCTGTTTTTTATTGCGCTTGTAAGTAGTGCAAAAAGTCGTAGAGTTCAGTTTCATTGAGTTCTTGACGCGATCGCTTGCCATAGGTTTGTTTGAGGTGCTCTCGACCCTGTACCTTGTTCCAGCCTAGTCGTGCCAACTCAACATCGGTTTGAGCAATCACATCAGATAGGTCAACTGATGCAGGGCTAGAGGTGCTCTGTTCAGTTGATGTGGCTGTTTTGCGACGAGGTTTACCATTCACCGCCGCAGTCGGAGGGCTATGAGTTGCAGGGTTTTCTGAAGTCTTATCACTGGCTGACGGGGTCTCAGCGATCGCCCAACTCGCAGCAATATCAGGAACCTCATCTGCATCTGCATTGATGTGGGAATAGAAATCAGCCACTACTGAGTCAACAACCGTCGAACTCGGCATTGTCGAACTTGGTATTGTTGAACTCGGCATTGTCGAATCTGTTATTGTCGAACCCGCCACTGTTGCTACATCTGCTGCTACATCTGCCGAAGTAGCCAATTGGAGAGGGGGAGTCAAAGAAGATAGGGGTGATTCTGTGGGGATATCACCACTGGGGACACTGGGTGTGGAACTGGAGTTTTGCAGGGATACGTTAGCTGTAAACCCTTTAGTAATCAGCCCTCTGGCTATCAAATCTTGAGTTATCGCATCCTTGCTGATCAAGTCTGATGTCGTCACTTCAGGCGATCGCTGAGGAGCAGGCTGCGAGGCAGGCTCAAATTGAGTAGAAGCCTGGGATGACTGATGCAGGGTTGGTGCTTCTGCCAGGGATGCTGCTGGGCTGGGCATTGCCAATGCCTCTAACGCCCGAACTTTTGCCCGATCCTCGGCGGCTTCTAGATCGGGGTGGGCTGCCATTCCCGTGGCTAGGATAGTTGGGCCAATTTGAGCGATCGCTCGCACCGCATACACGCCATCGTGGATAGTCAAAAACTCAGAAATCAGACTGCCCATAGGATAACGGGTCTGAAACTGGGCAAACAATGTTTGAAGCGTAAAAGAACTCAGTGACAATGGATACTCCAAAGGGCTATGAAGAAAATGTGTTAACTTTTTCTATTGACTTTATTTCTTAAGTGTGTATTTTATTGCATTACCCCTTTAGGGCTGGCAAGCGTTAAGCTGAGAAAAGGACACAAGACATCAGTCTCGTTGCTCTTATAACCCAAGTCAATGCTTTGTAGATTCAATCTTGACATTAGAGAAGCAAGGTTAGAATGACAAGTTTAGTCTTGGTGAGTTTATATTGGTTTTAGATATTAAGATTTGTTAATGACTGTAGAGAACTCCTGATTAATGCTGGATAAACTGCTAGACCTTTCTCCCAATTTTGGGCTAGATACCCTGCTGGTGTTATTGGTGCTGATTGCATTAGAGGCGGTATTGTCGGCTGATAATGCGATCGCCCTAGCGGCATTAGCCCAAGGCATGAGTGATAGCAAAATGCAACGCCAAGCACTCAATTTGGGCTTAGTTGTTGCTTTTGTTTTACGGGTCACTCTGATCTTGACCGCAACATGGGTCATTCAATTTTGGCAGTTTGAATTGCTAGGTGCTGCCTACTTGCTGTGGTTAGTATTTCAATACTTCACCTCAAACAAAACCGAAGATGGGCACGAGCACCACGGCCCTCGATTTACTTCGCTGTGGCAAGCAATTCCGATGATTGCCCTGACGGATGTGGCATTTTCGCTTGATAGTGTGACGACAGCGATCGCCGTTTCTCAAGAAACCTGGATTGTTTTAGTCGGTGGAGCTATCGGTATTTTGACACTGCGGTTAATGGCAGGGCTGTTTATTCGCTGGCTCACCGAGTATGAGCATTTGGAAGATGCGGGTTACATTACCGTTGCTTTTGTGGGGTTGAGATTGCTGTTAAAGGTCATTAGTGAAGATTTTGTGCCTCCTCAGTGGGTGATGATCAGTGCGATCGCTGTTCTGTTTGCCTGGGGCTTTTCAAAGCGCAGCGAGCCATCTTCAACCGTGCAAAACGAATCCCTTGCAACTCCTCTCAAGGATGCCACCTCAACCGACTCGGTAAACCCTATTGAACCTGGAAAAGAAGCGCAGGAAGTCTCAGCAGAGTGAGATGGTGTGATGGGGAGAGACACGATTATCGCGTCTGTGCTGCGGGAGGAAAGGAGAACGATTAATCGCGTCTGAGAGGGATGAAAGAGCAGATTAACAATTGATCAGTGACCCATGACCAAGCGTCATCACACCCTCTCATCCCCTTGTTTACCCCACAACTCAGAATTTAGAACTCAGAACTCAGAACTCAGAACTTAGAACTTAGAACTTAAACCTCTACTCATACAGCCAAGGCGTCATAGTGGGCTTCCAGTCCATCAGTTCCTCATCCTTGAACCAGAGGCTAATTTCGCTTTGAGCGGTTTCAGGGGCATCTGAGCCGTGGATCAGGTTGCGTCCAACACTGACCCCAAAATCTCCCCGAATGGTGCCTAGCTCGGCATTAAGGGGATTGGTCGCACCAATCATCTTGCGGCTTGTCGCAATGACTCCGTCTCCTTCCCAAACCATTGCCACAACAGGACCAGAGGTAATAAAGTTGACCAACCCTGGGAAAAAGGGTCGCTCTTTGTGAACCCCATAGTGCTGTTCTGCTAGTTCTCGGCTCACAGTCATGAGCTTTAAACCAATCAAGGTAAAGCCCTTGGACTCAAACCGACGGATAACTTCACCCACTAGCCCACGCTGAACGCCATCGGGTTTGATTGCGATAAATGTCCGTTCCACTAATTTCTGCTCCTAACGGGTTTAGACCTTCTCTATGCTCAGAAAAATATGAACCGTTGTAAAGTAGGCACCCGTTATTCTTACCCAGAGTTTAACCCCTCGTTAATCCAAACTTCTGTCCTAAATACAGCCAAGGCAAGCTTTAAGCAAATAAGATAGACTAGTCTATTCGATTATTATTTTGAGGTTATCTCGAATGGGAATTCAATCAAAAATGCTGCCTGTTGATGTTGGAAAAATTGAACCGGATGCTTTGGTGGACGGACGAAAACTTCGAGAGGCAAGCCCTGCAAAAAAGTGGGCGATCGAAGACAGTGAAGAGCTATATCGCATCAACGGCTGGGGAGAGCCGTATTTCTCCATTAATGCCGCAGGTCATGTGACTGTTTCTCCTCAAGGCGATCGCGGCGGCTCACTCGATTTGTTTGAGTTAGTCAATGCGTTGAAACAACGGAATTTGGGGTTGCCCTTGCTGATTCGTTTTTCAGACATTCTGGAAGATCGCATTGAGCGATTGAATGCCTGTTTTGCAAGAGCCATTACCCGTTACAGCTATCCTGGGGTTTATCGCGGTGTGTTTCCCGTGAAATGTAACCAGCAGCGACACCTGGTCGAAGATTTAGTGCGCTTTGGCAAACCCCACCAGTTTGGTTTAGAAGCCGGATCAAAACCAGAATTGATGATTGCTCTGGCGACGCTGAGTACTCCTGGAGCACTGCTGATCTGCAATGGTTATAAAGACCGAGAATACATTGAGACAGCGATGTTGGCGCAGCGACTCGGACACACGCCCATCATTGTTTTGGAACAGATTGAAGAAGTTGATCTGGTGATTGAGGCGAGTCGTAAGCTGGGGATTCAGCCAATTTTAGGGGTGCGTGCCAAGTTGAGCAGCAAAGGCGTTGGACGTTGGGGCACTTCAGCAGGCGATCGCGCCAAGTTTGGTCTGACGGTTCCTGAAATTATCCGGGCAGTAGAACAACTGCGTCGGGTTGAGATGCTGAGTTCATTGCAGTTGTTGCATTATCACATCGGCTCTCAAATCTCTTCGATCGCCGTGATTAAAGATGCCATTCGCGAAGCCAGTCAGATCTATGTCGAGTTAGCTCGTCTGGGAGCCGACATGAAATATCTAGACGTGGGTGGTGGCTTAGGCGTTGACTACGACGGCTCTAAGACTAATTTCTATGCTTCCAAGAACTACAACATGCAGAACTACGCCAGTGACGTGGTTGCTGAGATTAAGGAAGCTTGTGAAGAACGCGGCTTGACAGTGCCCACTCTGATTAGTGAAAGTGGACGGGCGATCGCGTCTCACCAGTCTGTTTTGGTATTTGATGTGTTGGGCACCAGTGATGTCATGACCCAACCACCTGAAGCGATCGAAGAGAAAGAACACCTGATCATTCGCAATCTCTACGAGACCTATCAGTCCATCACCGCAGACAACTACCAGGAAGCGTTTCACGACGCCACTCAGTTTAAGGAAGAATCGACAAGTCTGTTTAACTTTGGTTATCTCAGCTTGACCGATCGGGCACGGGCAGAGCAGTTGTATTGGGCTTGCTGTGGCAAGATTTTGGCGATCGCTCGGCAGCAAGAATACGTCCCCGATGATCTCGAAGATCTAGAAAAGATCATGGCGTCGATCTACTATGTCAACCTGTCGGTCTTTCAATCGGCTCCTGATAGTTGGGCGATCGATCAACTGTTTCCGATCATGCCAATTCATCGACTCGATGAAGAACCCACCAAACGAGCCACTCTGGCAGATTTGACCTGTGACAGTGACGGCAAGATTGACCAGTTTATTGACCTGCGTGACGTTAAGTATGTGTTAGAGCTGCATGCTTTGGAAAGCATGCCTCCTAGCATCCAGCATCAAGACACTCCGACTGCGGCTCCTACCTCTTCCCACAAACCCTACTATCTGGGTCTATTTCTAGGAGGTGCGTATCAGGAAATTATGGGCAACTTGCACAACCTGTTTGGAGATACCAACACTGTCCACATCAAACTGACGCCTAAGGGCTATCAGATTGAGCATGTGGTAAAAGGTGACACCATGCGGGAAGTCTTGGGATATGTGCAATACGACTCCGAAGACCTCTTAGAGAGCATCCGGCGGCAGTCTGAACAAGCCCTCCAGGAAAAGCGCATCACGATTCAAGAGTCGCAGTTGTTGTTGCAAAACTACGAGCGATCGCTGAGCCGCTATACCTACCTGGAAACGTAAGTAAGACACGAAGAAGGGACGCGATTAATCGCGTCCTTCGGTTAATCGCGTCCCTTTAAGTTATTTCTGATACAACTGCATCACATCGGCGATTGCCATGCGGGAGCTTGCCCCCAACGTCAAAGGAGAGGTATGACCTCGACTGAGGTGATCGGCAGCAGCACAGCCAATCATGGCGGCGTTGTCGGTGCAAAACTTGAGCGGGGGAAAGAGGACTCGCAGATTGTGTTGCGCGGCGGCGGTTTGCAACTGTTGACGCAAGCCACTATTAGCCGCTACTCCTCCTCCGACAGCAATGGTGTCTAATCCATAATCGAGAGCACAGGCGATCGCCCGTTTGGTCAAGGCTCGTGCTACTGCATCTTGAAAACTGGCGGCTAAATCGGCAACAGGCAGTTCCTCTTCCCCTTGTAATTTTTGGGTTAAGCGCAACACGGCTGTTTTTAGACCACTAAAGCTGGAGTCATAGCGGTGATAGCCACCTCCGGGCAACGAGACTTGTCCCTCTGGTAACTGAAACGCCTGGGGATTGCCCTCTTTCGCTAAGCGATCGATCACAGGTCCACCGGGGTAGCCCAAATTCATCAACCGAGCCACTTTATCAAACGCCTCACCCGCTGCGTCATCGCGGGTTTGCCCTAATGTTTCGTAGTGTCCACAATCTTTGACATAAATCAGGCTGGTGTGTCCCCCTGACACTAATAGACACAGAAACGGAGGGTGTAAATCGGGTGAACTGAGATAGGAGGCATAAATATGCCCTTCTAAGTGATGAACCCCGATCAAGGGCTTTTGATGCACCATTGCCAGCGTTTTGCCTGCTGTTAGCCCCACCAGCAACGCCCCCACCAACCCTGGGGCACAGGTTGCTGCCACCCCATCAATGTCTTGCCAGGACAACGCCGCCTGTTGAAACGCTTGAGCGATCGCCTCATTTAAGATTTCCACATGCTGCCGTGATGCTACCTCTGGCACTACACCACCATAGGGTTGATGGATGGCAATCTGAGAAGAGACCACATTACTCAATACCTGGCGATCGCGCACAATTGCCACGGCTGTTTCATCGCAACTTGTTTCCAGAGCTAAAACCGTTGACATAGCAAAAATCAATCCAAAGGACACTGTTAATCAGAGGTTTGAAAGAGTTGAATCCGATCGATTACAAGAAAACAAATGTCTTTTCTAGCGATCGCCCTTAACTCCAAGAAAATAAATTCTAAACTATTGAGAACTGTTTCAAAAAGTTAACAAACCAAGAACAATGATGTGGGGGTAAGTCCAGGTTTGATCGAACCAAATGGGCGCGATCGTACCCTTAAAAACCACGTCCTGCCTATATAGCAAGGTGCTTTAGTGAATTGTTCTTAACAAAAATACAAGAGGGTGAAATATCAATAGAGAGCATCAATTTCTGAAATTACAACTTCTTTTAAAAGCTTAACTTTACGGAGATTCCCTTGAGGAGTATGATTGCTCTGAAGTTCAAATTCTGTTTGTACAAAGAACTTAATATTTTGTACAAAACTCTTCGCTTTTTGTAATAAAGGGAAACAATTCCATGCGTCGATTGTTTGCTCTAGTGCTAGTTCTCTTCCTGTGGGTTGGTTTTGCTCCCCCAGCTTCGGCTGACGTGCTGACCCCTTGCAGCGAATCTCCAGCTTTCCAGCAACGGGCTGCGAAAGCTCGTACTGAACAGGCAAAACTGCGATTTGAAAATTACTCTGTTCTGCAATGTGGACCCGAAGGGTTGCCCCACCTGATCGTGGATGGTAGCCTCAACCATGCTGGCGAATTCCTCATTCCTAGCATTCTGTTCCTCTTCATTGCAGGTTGGATTGGTTGGGTTGGTCGTTCCTACATCCGCTCGGTCAAAAAAGACAAGGAACCCGAAATGAGTGAAATCATTATCGATGTTCCACGTGCGGTTTCGTTGATGCTGTCTGGCTTTTTGTGGCCCCTCGCTGCCCTAAAAGAATTCACCACTGGTGATTTGACTGCAAAAGACGAGGAGATTCCAGTTTCACCTCGCTAGTTTAAAGCCTGATTGATTCTCTATCTCCTCTATCTTTTTTGGAGCATAACCATGCAAGATTTCTTGAAATACCTTTCCACGGCTCCAGTGTTAGCAACAGCGTTGCTGTTTGTTACTGCTGGCATTTTAATTGAGTTCAATCGCTTTTTCCCTGACTTATTGTTCCATCCTCTCCCTTAGAGCTTGGTTCAAGTTGGGTTTTGCTATAGGGGCAAACTGTGATAGCGGAGTTAGGGTTAAACCTAAATTTTGCTGTCATAGTTTGCCCCTATATTTTTGGCCTTGTTGATCGAGTAAAGATTCTAAAACCCCTGAAATCTTCTAAAATGAGCTAACTGTAGGGTCTTCAGTCGATCCGTCTTAACTTAATCAAGCTAAGTGCAAAGCGTTGCAAGTTCATGAGAAGAACTGTTCTATGTATGCCTTAATTTCTCGTGATAAGACCCAACTTCCTCCTGGCACAGTAGTGAGAATGCCCGGAACATGGCACGACTACTGCACTTTGCGTGATAGCCGAGGCAATGGTTCCATCCCCCGGATTAAATATCGCAATGGTGAGATTTTACTGATGAGTCCTTTACCTCGTCACGGACGTGAAGCCCATTTACTTGCCAGAGTTGTCGAAACATGGCTAGACAGTGAACTCCGCAACTATGAGGCTTTCACACCCATTACGATGGATATTCCTGACGAGGGAGGGATTGAGCCAGATTATTATTTTTACATCGATAATTGGCAAGCGGCGGTTGGTAAAGACCGCCTGGATTGGCAGATTGACCCACCCCCTGATTTGGTGATTGAAATCGATGTCACCACCTATACGGCGATTGAGGACTACGCCCCCTATCTCGTTCCAGAAGTGTGGTTGTTCAAAACAGTGGACTCAAAATTTACAGTCTGCAAGGGCAGAGCTATCAACAGCAATCCTCTAGTCGTTATTTTCCAGAAGTAGATTTGCCATCGCTGATTGCTCAAATATTTCAGGTTGCATCAGAGCAAGGAATTGGAGTCGCAATTCGAGAGTTGCGCCGACACTTGGCAGATCAGCCCAATTAATTGTTGTTCAAGCAATTTAAGGGGTGGGCGTGACCACAGCAGAGGGGAGATGCTCAGCAATCTGTTGAGGTTGCCCCCAAAGAACTCTTTCTTGTTTATAGATGGCGATCCCTGGTTTGGCTCCTTTGGGTTTATAGACGTGTTTGGGTTCGGTGTAAATCACGGGAACCTGCTCGCTCTGCTGGGCACGACTGTAATAAGCTGCCAGATCAGCGGTGAATTTTAAGTCAACTTCATCTGGAGCTATTCCGGCAGACAGACGTAAGAGCACATGGCTACCCGGAATTTCTTGTGCATGAAACCAAAGGTCATAATCACCTGCCAGTCGGAACGTCAGTTGGTCATTTTGGCGATTATTACGACCCACTAGCACTTCAAAGCCATTGGGGGTTTGATAGCGGCGAAAGTCAGTTTGACTTGTCGTGGGGCGATGTCGTTGTTCCGGATCGGTCATGTATTGCTGCTGAATCAACTCATCTCGGATTTCTTCTAGGGACCCTAAATCGTTTGAGGTTTGATAACGATTGAGTTGAGCGATCGCCACTTCTACTTGTTCTAAGTAATCAATCTCTGTTTGCACCTCGGCTAACAGCGGCTCTAACGCTAGGCGCGATCGCTTCAATTTTTGATGCCGTTTATAAAAAGCCTGGGCATTTTGCACTGCATTTTTCTCTGGATCGAGTGAAATTTTGACTGGCTCCTCTGTTTCAAAATCTTTTAGCGTGATAGCTTTCATTCCAGGCTGCCACTCGTGTAAATGGGCCATCAATAAGTCAGCTTGAGCGCGATACTCGTCTGCCTGAGCGGATTGCTGCAACCGAGCTTTGAAATCATTTGCCTTGATGTAGAGCTTTTTGAGCAAGTTGATCAACCGTTGGCTGATTTGATGCCGCAATTGATTAAACTCTTGTAGATTGAGTTGATCGGTGTAATAGCGATTGATCAGTTCTTGAACGGATGATGCTGGGGTGATTACCCCATCTGGAGAACTGCCTCGCATCGCTCCCCACCCGATAACCGTATAACCAACTGGCAACCAACCGGGATCAAACTGGTGCTGTTCTAACTTCTTAAGCCAGTCTTGCCAGCGATCAAAAAGCCGTTGCCATTCCTGCTGAGTCAGACTATCAGTTGATTGCTCAGGGTCAAGGTCTGCCGCTTGCACCATAGAGGTCACTAACACGGTGCTGAGTCCTCGATAATTTTTTACCAGGTTGCGTTTTAAGCTTCCAGGAATCAGGCTCACCCGTTCTTGCCATTGCGCTTGAGGCTCCTTTAACGATGGCATGGGGTCAGTTAGAGCGGGTGGAAATTCGTAAGGTTGCCCTGTTTGAATCGGGCGAACACTCGATTGTTGGCTACTGACTTGATGCGCCGCTGTAACGATTAACTGGTCTGCTGTCGTCAAAATGACATTGCTGTATTTGTTCATCACCTCAACATAGAGATGCCACATCGGGGGATCACCCGGACGACGCGCAAACTGAAAGTCTAATGCTCGCTCCCAAGGGGCGATCGCCTCGATTGCGATTAATGCCAGTCCATTGAGCTGATGGCGGAGTTGCTGGCTAAAGGTGAAGGTGTCCGGAGTCCGGGGGGGTGGGTCACTGATACAAACTCGTGCCGCTTGAGGATGCCAGCCCAAAGTGAGCCAGCCTCGCTTGTTTAGGGTGCGCAAACTAAGAGCAATAGTGTAGCGATCGCGTTGATAAACCTGTTCTAACCGAGCAGGAAGCCACTCTGCCCGCAGTTCAACACAAATAGCCGTGAGAGTCGTGAAATCAACAGGCTGCACTTTTAAAAACCTTAATCATTAAAAATTAGGAGCAAGCATCAAGAGTACTATTTCGCTTCAAACAAAAAATGGGGCTGTAGATTGCTGTCAAAGCAAATCAATCTTGTTGAGCAAAATTTTTGCAGATACTATTGAAACAAATTCATTTCCAACGCTCTCCTTAGCTCTCACCTTATCATGGGCTTTCAGCGAATCAACTTCGGCTTTGGCAACACCATACCTGCCGATGAGGTGGTTGCTGTGATTGACCCTGAGTCAACTTCAATGCAGTGCATGATTACGGATGCACAACAACAAGGCAGATTCAAAGACGCTACGGAGGGTCGTCCAGCACGAGCAGCGATTATTATCCATAATATCCGTCAGTTTTGGTCAGGGGGGAGCCGTGCTCTATCCTCTGGGTCAAACCCGGATAGCCACACGCCTGTAGAGCACATCATCTTATCAGCGATTCAACCCGAAACGGTTGCCCAACGTCTTGTTTTCAGCCGATATAGCCATTCACCGTCCCCCAATTCACATGGGCTATTAGCCGTTATGGACATCAAGCTGATCAATATTGGTTTTGGCAACATTGTCTCTGCCAACCGAGTTATTGCTATCGTTAGCCCAGAGTCTGCCCCCATCAAACGGATTATTAGCGATGCTCGCGATCGCGGACAGTTGGTAGACGCAACGTATGGTCGTCGCACTAGAGCTGTCATTATTACAGATTCAGGGCATGTCATTCTTTCTGCCATTCAACCCGAAACAGTCGCTAATCGCTTTATGTCTAGTCGAGATGTGGAGGAGTGACTTGGAAGGGGGAGATGGGGGATGGGTAAGAGAGTTTTGAGTTTTGAGTTTTAAGTTTTGAGTTTTGAGTTTTGAGTTTTGAGTTTTGAGTTTTGAGTTTTGAGTTCTCTCAACCCTTCTGCCTTCCTTCCCCCTTTTTTTGTCATCCGTCTGTACAATAGAGTACCTATTTGTGAAATCAAACCAGTGGAGGCGCATGGGACTCGGTAGGCTGATTGTATTAACTGGACCTAGCGGAGTTGGAAAAGGCACATTGATGCGATCGCTCCTCCAGCGTCATCCTGAGCTGTACTTTTCAGTCTCAGCCACAACGCGATCGCCTCGTCCTGGTGAAATCAATGGCAAGCATTACTACTTCACCAGTCGAGACGACTTTGAGCGCATGGTTGCCAATGGCGAATTGTTAGAGTGGGCAGAGTTTGCTGGTAACTACTATGGCACTCCTCGTCGTGCTGTGGAGCAGCACATTCAACAAGGAGAGTGGGTCGTTTTAGAAATCGAACTGCAAGGGGCACGGCAAATTCGGCAGACCTTCCCAGAAGCCTTGCAAATCTTTATCTTGCCTCCCTCGTTGACTGAGTTAGAGTTTCGCCTGCGCGGACGAGGACAAGACTCTGAGGAGGCGATCGCCCGTCGGCTCAACCACGCCAAAGCTGAAATTGCGGCTGCCAGTGAGTTTGACACTCAAATCATTAACGATGATTTGGATAAGGCCTTAGCACAAATCGAGACAGCTTTGTTTGCCACTGCTGGAGTGGCATAAGAAAAAAGAAAGAAGAGAGAAAAAAGAAGGCAAAATATCTTTTCTCTTCTTTCTTTTCTCTTACCCCGGTCTCCCTAAAGTCGTGATGTACAACACAGCTTCATCGGTGGGAATGCCTAACACTTCATTGACCTGGTCATCGAAGAAACCACCAATGCCGCTCACGCCTAAACCCAGGTGAATGGCAGCCAGGTTGAGCCGTTGCCCTAGATGTCCAGCATCCATGTGTAAATAGCGGTAGGCGCGATCGCCATATTGCTTGACAGCCAACTGCAAATCAGCCGTGTGGAACAAGACAGCTCCAGCATCGCGCCCCAAATTTTGCCCCAAGCAGAGCATATGTAGCTCTCGTCGAAAGTTCTTAAAGCGAATTTGCCTTAGCTCTTGAGCCTTAGGAGCATAGTAGTAGCAACCTTCCTCTAAACCCTCGACCCCTGAAATCGCAATAAAAGTCTGAATCAAGTCAAGATCAAAATAATCAGGACTGGGATCTAGCCCCTGATCGACATAGTGATTGGGCTGATAGGTAAAGTCGAGCAAGAGTTTGAGTTCATCTAGCGTCAGATCATCCCCGGTATAAGCCCGCGTCGATCGCCGCTTAAGAATCGTTTTCTCTAGATCGGTTAGCTCATTGCCCCATTGAATGGCTGTGCTAATCGTCGGCACCTTCAAACAAAACGGGAAATTGTATTTATCTTCTAACGTTTGCTCAGCAGGTGCTATGGGTTTTAGTAGATCCTGTTTAGAAAATGGCTGATTACTGGGAATTTGTGTAGCTCGATGCAGGTAGGCCAGCAAATCTCCATCGGCAATGTAAGGATAGGTGGTCTGTGTGGCAGAGGGCAGAGCCGTGGCTGCCAGAGGTAAATTCTCCCGAATTTGGAGGCGATCAGCTAGGGGAATGACAGCGATCGCCCCTTCTTGTGCCGTATCTAAATAAAGCAGCTCATTGACAGCTTCGTCTGCAAACCCGCCAATTAAGTGAGGTCGATAATCATTAATGGCAGCTGCCAGTTCAATATTTCCTAACAAATGCCCAGAGTCTAGAAAAATGCGGCGATAGGCTCGGTCTTGATAACGCCATGCTGAGCGAAAGAAGATTGCCGTCACGACGACTGCAATTTGAGTGTTATCGAGGGTGGAATTCCAAAAACAGGCATTCTGCAAACTCTTCCACACCTCATTCTCCCAAAAGTAAAGCAGCGAATGGGTTTGGGGTTGATAGTGATATAGCCCAGCGGGTAACAAGGGAGTGCCGCGAGAGATCAGATATACTTCAGCCGGATAAAGCCCACCTGCCGATGGAGCCGCCCTCAAATAGAGCGGATCTCCATTGAGGGTCATCATTCTTAGCGTTAACCCATAGCTGCAAAACAAAAAACGAGATAAGCGTCGCCAATATTGCCCCTCTTCGGTGGAAATATCTGCATTGCCAGTCATATAGGGCTTCAGATCAAAGGAAGTCCCTAATTTGTATTCCTTAAAGGGCACTGGTGGGTTGTTCCAATCTGGCTCATGTGCCTTTCCTGCGAGCGTTTCCGGGTCGTATTTGGTGCGCTCGTGATAATGATAAGCAATGGAACCTTGAAGTTCAGGCATAAGATCTCGAAACAGGCTGCATCTTATCTTGATCTTGACATCTCATTGCTGAGAAGCAAGGGTAAACCTGCGGTTTCCTAAAATTTACACGACACAATAGCAATTAAAAATGCCAGGAGGCGGACTTGAACCGCCGACACGAGGATTTTCAGTCCTCTTAATGCCTCGTCTGTGCCAATATTAACGCTTTAATCTCGACAATCACCCGATTAAGTTCCTCAAGTTCCTTGTCGATTGAGCCTAAACCCTGCCCTAATTGTTGAAGGTTTTGCTTGATATGCCCCATCTCACGTTCTGCGGCATAGGCTTTTTGAACCGATCCACGATACCAGGCAATCCCCCCCGCAATCAGCGAAGTGATACCCAAAACGGTTGCTAATATTTCTAGACTGTCACTGGTCATGCTCGTGCTCCTGCCGATATCCAGTAGTCAACAACGTGACAAGGTTGAATGATGTTGAATGGAAGTCCTGAACCCGTATTTTCAACATAGGCGGCTCCACCGGATGAATCAACGTATTGATCAAGGGTTCCTGCCGTCGCAACGTTCACATTTCTAAATGAACCCCCTGCTGTACCCAAAGCATTTAGTCTGTGACGGTGCGATGGAAGCTGATCTGTGGTGAGTGTTACACTCTCTAAACCGATCGTATCCCCTGCAACTCTGGTAGTCCCACTGGGAGCGGTCCCGGTTCCAATGAGCGATCGCCCCCTAAAATCAGGCAATGTGAGCCGTTTATTAGCTGAATAGTCTGCACTAGCACTTGCCCCTCTCGTCGAAGCACCCCCCCCAGATGTGAGGACTGGACACTGAGTTTGTGTGTAATTATTCCAAATGAGTGTGTATAGAATGCTCGTCCAGCTTTGAGCCGTTGCCGCTCCTGATGAGGCATTGCCGATCGTTCTAGGAGTGCTATCACCGCTCAATTGCACCCAATAACCATCGTACTCAAGGATAAAGGCAGCGAGGGGAGTGGCACGAATGCGCGGCATGATGAAACCTGCCGATCGCACTGCCAGGTCTGTCATCGTTGGACGACCGCTTACTATAGCCAAGAAACGAGTCATTAAAGCCCTATAGGAGGTTGAACAGTAATATCCATTTGAGTGGCACTCAGAGCAATTCCTACGCGAACGACGAATTGACCAACGGTAGAGGGAGCCGTTACAGTTAGCCTGCCAGCGGTCGAAGCTGAGAGGAAGTAGGGAGAGCCAGCGGTTAACCCCCCTGTTTGTCCGGTTATAGCATCCCACTGAGTTGTAGTTGCGACCATCACACCATCGGTTTGAACAAGTCCTGATGCAGCGTTAGCAACTGATACATCCTTTGCCAATCCAATAACCTGAACAGTTCCGCTTGCGTTAGCCTGTGCGCTCCGGTATTGTCCAGTGGCATTGGAATAGACGGGAGTACCAATCACCACTGCGGTTCCCTGGTTGTTGGTAAGGGAAACTACATCTACCTCTGATACAGCAGCATCAAGGGTGTCAGCCGCTGAGAGTTGTTGAACAAGTCCATTAATGATGACCAGAGGTTTAATGAGAGCCATAGTTATAAGAGAATTGGGGATTGAATTTCGATATCGAACAGGTTTGTGGTCAAGGCTTTTCCGAGTGCCACCACCACATAACCGGGGTCGGTTGGTGCGATCGCACTCATGGTGCCTGGTGTCGAAGCAAGATAGTAAGTTGCCCCTGGGATGAGTGAAGGCACCCCTACTACAGGACTCCAATCACCTCTAAAAATTTGCCCTTCGGTGATATAGCTTGCGGGTTCGGTTGGATTGGCATCACTGGCACCGAAGCAGGTTGCAAAGGAAAGAGCGAAATCATCATTTCTTGCAAGAGCCAATTTTCCAGTTATTTGAAGAATTAAGGGTTGTCCTGAGACGACCGCTGATTGTGTTTCGGCTGAGAAGAATTCACCTGATATCTGTAGCTCTTGTGCCCATATTTGAAGCTTCATGCCTTTATGCCACTTAGGGAACTCTAATTTCAGCTTATAAACTGTTACAAACTGAGGTATTTCTACATATGCGTTTTCTCCTAAACTAATCGTTTGCTTGAGTGCTTCAACTGGAATCACAGTTCCTTGAAAGTCTGAAATTGTTGTGATTACTGTTAGATAAAATGCAACATTCCAATTTGGTTGAGCAAAAGGATTATCAGCACAAATCACCAATCTTTGACCTACAACAGTGTCAATAAAAAAGGGTTGACATTGCAGTGCCAAAACATCTATCTCACCATCGTATGCAAGATTCCACGTCATTCAATCAATTTAAGAATCCCGAAATCCCCATCAACAGATAGAAAGCAGTTTGGACAATGGATGACGGCAGTAGGCACAAAAGTAAAGAAGGTTTCATCGATTTGAATACCTCTTAAAGTGACCCCTGAAACTGGATTTAATTCAATGAAAGATTGATAGGATGTTTCACCATCTTTCATGCAAAAACATCCCCATCTTCTTTCTCCCTTTGGCATCGCTTGCCAATGTAAAAGAGCATAATTGCCCTCTATATTGTGACTAAGGATAATAGGCTCAAAATTGAGCCTGAGAATAAATCCAGGCAATTTAGGGTAGGTGATAGCAAATCTAAATTTGCTAAGTTGTCTCAATTGCTGTTCAAGCATCTTATGGCAATACTAAGTGAGCATTACGATAACTTTCACCCTGATATTTGACGCAGAACCCAACGGCATAGAGAGCAGCCGCACAGGTACGTACAGGAAGACCCCAATCACTGACCTTTGCCTGTCGTGCGACTTGTCCACCCCCCAACTTATTGGCTAACACAGTCAAGTAACGGGGTGTGGTTCCGCCTGCTAGAGAGCATGGAGCCGTCCCGACCACCGGAGCAGTGAGACAGCCACGAATCGCATCAGAGATGTTAGTGGGTGAAAGTTCGATCGCGTACCGAGCATTTACCCCAGCTCCAACGATATTGGAGTTGTATGTGAATAGACCCGTTTCTTTGTCAGCGAATCCAGGGTTAACCACATAAGTCTGCTGATTCCCTCCCTGTGCTCCTACGATGTTAGGAGGAATGAAAGACCAACGTTCACCCTCAACGTGAACGCAGACCGCACCATCCGCAACCGCTGCTTGAACCACTGTGATGGTATTTACAGGGTTATCAATGGGATATCGTATCGTGCTGCCGTCAGCATATTGTGCCACTGCGTGACGTAGCGTGAATAAATTCCCTGTGCCAGTGCACCCACCAGCCGGAGCAAGCCCAAACCCAGAAACCTGTAGTTTGTCACCTCGAATCTTAAACCTTACATCTGTGACCGCTCTACCTAAATCATCGGAATAGGTAGGAATCAAACCCACTGCCATATTTGGCATATCTAAGTACCTCTCAATCGTGTTTTATTGGTTAGAACTGAAAATCAAACGATTATGCTGTGACGTGTCTGACGTCAAAGGTCTGTGTTGCTTGATTTAGAGCCAATTGCAACGTGATCGAATAGGTAATGCTAAAGAATGAGCGCAAAGGCAACTGAGCCGATGTGATGCCAGTGGTGGGGTTGGTTGCATCAGTAAATGCCGTAGACGGAGCAACACCAGCCGCATTAGAGCGAGATTTTACGATAACGGCTGATGCAGTGTCAGTTGTGCGAACGGTGGAATCGTTCACCAGCATTTGTAGCAGTGCTGCAAACCACTGGCGATCGTCGCCATCTGCATCACCGATAGAACTACTAACCTCTGATTGAGTGGGTCCACCATATGCCGTCAATGCATTAATGACGATACCTGCGCCCGCGACTGATCCACTCGCTGCAACTGCCACCGCATTGGGGAATACCTCAACGATTCGGAATTTTCCAACATCAGAGAATGACCCTGATGAGGGGACTGGAATTTGCAGTAAAGTGTTAGCGGCATGATTGACTACAAACGTATTGGTATAGCTGTAGTTTTGGTTGATGATGTCAGTTCCTGCCCCGGTCGGTTGACCTTTGGTAACTGCAAACCCTAGCTTGTCAAAGTTTGTAGGGTTCAATACATCAAAAATCTTATTGCATAGAGCTAAAAGCACTTTGCTCTCTTTATCTGCATCACCACTCTCAAGCTCTGTAGATGTTAAGCCTGGTAGGGATGCGATCGGGATATAAACACCCGCAGCAGTGGCATTTCCTGAGGTACTAAAATACTCAATAGCTAGAGTCATAATGTTCCCAAATAATTAAGTACAGTTGTTCTCAAGTATGCTCTCTGACTGAGTTAGAGCCAACAGAAGACACAAAGAAGGATATCGTCGTATGTAAGATACGACAAGACAGAAATAGAAGAGGGTCAATTGTGCCTACACCTGCTGATCGATTCAATTTTTATTGTGAGGGGTGTAGATCTGATGGATCGCTGCAACTGGTGCCACTATCGAGATGGCTTAAGGAAAATTTTTACACTCGCAACCAGGTGAAGACGCTTTTAAGGTCGCGTGTGATTGTGGCTAAAAAGTTTAAGGGACGGTTGTACGTGGCAACGAATCCCGACTATGACAACGCTAACAACCCTCTTTAGGAGGGGCAAGACATAGTATTAAATCTGCTGTTTCTTCATCTTCGGCACGTTGAGAAACAACGGCTCTCACTGCTCTGACATCACGAGACGATACATCAAGCGATTGACCACCGGGACGTATTTTCTCGGAGATGCGGATAGCTGAGGGAGTGAGCTTTGATAATTGTGCAATTTGCTCTAAGAATTCTTTAGCTTCATCACGTCCGGCAAAGTAACCCCCCGTCCACAACGATGTATTTGCCCAAAAAATACGCCCGCTATAACGAGTTTCAGAATCACGATTCACAACAGTTCTTTGTAAGCTGTCGAAGTGTGTACACCAATTTAATCCGTCTATTGGGTCGGGAATGTGAATATGCCATCTTGAACCAACATCTTGAGGGTAATTCAAACCGAAAGTGATGATTAACTGTTTGATGATTTGGAATTCGTTGTATTGCTCTGATGGTAGAAGCACCATACAACTGGGTTGTTCATATCTTCCTTCAGGTGGCTTTACAGGACATGTAGCTTCACCAATTTGTTTCAGCATTGTTTCTATATTGGTGATTCTGTTATTGATTCCTAAAATTCCATATCCTTCATATTCTAGTGGTGGTGGTGCCGTTGTTGCTTCTATGAATCTGCCTAATATATCAATAATTAAATTTGTAATTAGAGCACTCAAAAACTCCATTAAGACAGGATTTAATGTTGCTTTTCCTTTTGTAAAATAGAGAATTACTAAGTCTACAATTTTACCTACTATGAAGCTTACCAATGTGTCTATAAAGACATTTGCATCTTCTTCTGAATCAAAACAATTTGGTAGTTCAGTCTTACCTTTTATTTCTGGACACTGATTCTCTGACATCACTTTCAAAGCTGTTGAAAGTGACTGTGAGAATGACTGTAATCCTACAAAGTTTTTGCCTTCATATGGAACTGACAAAGTACTTCCATCACAGTTCTGTATATTCAATACACCTTGTATAATTACTTCTTCCATTTCTTCATTTCTTAATGCAAATTTGAATAGATAATCGCATGGTCCAACCTTCTCTACTTCTAGTGACGGCTGTTCTTCCGTCACTATTTGAAGGCTTCCTGTGATATTAGGGCACGGTCCAGGCTCACCTGGTGGTCCAGGGTTCCCCTGATCGCCCTTCGGTCCCTCTGGTCCTTGCGGTCCAGGAATGCCTGGTTCCCCTTGTGGTCCTCTTGACCCTGGAACACCTGGTTCACCTGGTGCGCCTGGTGCGCCTGGTGCGCCTTCAATGCCGGGAAGGGGCAACACGATAATAGTCAAGGGTTCTCCTGTGGGTGAGTCGGGTCCATCAATTTCTATGATGTTGTTGGGATCTTCTACGTCATCGTTGTAATCGGGTGGGGCTGGAGGTGTAGAGCAACAATCATCACGTTGCCCTAAGATTGCCCTCATGTTGGAAGCGGCAAAGGTATCGAAAACATAGTAAAAAACACCTTGATTTTGGTCAATGTTAGCGGATGGGGTGAGATCTACTGTGTTGGGTTGTTGCCCTAATGGGTCATCGTAATAGGTCACTATATATTTAGCGATGCCATCTTGGACGACAAATTGTGGACTCCCGATCGGTCCGTAGTACAACTTCCCATTTTGGGGCAATCCATAAGTTCCCCCTGCTGAGTTTGTTTGGATGAACGAGCCGTCAATAGTGTTGTATTGAGAGATTGAATAATTTACCTCCCATGCGTAAGCAGTGCCAGGGCATTGCCCCCTACCTCCCCAATATCGGCAAGCGTTCGGGTCAGGGGTGCCACTGGCACAGATACAGTTTTGATTCCACCGTCGAGCCGCGATCGCCGCTGCTTTCTCTCTAAAGAGGGCTAGTACAGAATCAGGGTAGCCACTGACATCTAAAATCTGGTTAGCTGTGGGAGGTGGTTTGCTACAAAAACCAGTGAGGTCATCAACATAAACAATATTAAAGTCGTATGCACCTGATGTCAGGTCTGCCACATCAAGGAATGCGCCATTATCGTTAAATTGAAACGGTCCTATCCTTGTTGGACCAGTTCCCCGTGGTCTGGTCGGTATTCCTAAATCGGCAAAGGCAATTACACCCGCATTTGGATCGGCGTTGGGTCGGGGTTCACTTCCGAATGGACAATCACCACGATTTGATTCAACCATCAATCAGGATTTATGCGTAGATTACTATTTGTAATTATCGGTTTGATTTTCATCCCAACTCTAGCAATACAAATTTTCACAAATGAAGAAAAAGGGGTTTTTTATGGTTGGGGATTTAGTTTTTTAACTGACTATAGTTTTGAGGAAAACTGTATTAAGACAACAGTTTGGGGTGATTGGATAAATCCCAATCATTCCATCTCAGAGGAAGCAGTAGAAGATAGATTTTGCAGTGGGCAGAAGGTATCTGAGCGATCGCCCAAGTTGTTTCAAGATTTGGGTTGCACAAAACAAGGAACTGTTTGGACGTGCCTAAAACCCATGCGGCCACAAAAATGAGTACCCAACTGGGGACAAATGACCCAACAAAAAAACCTTCCATGAGGAAGGTTAGTAGAAGTGGTGTCTTTGAGCACTATGTTAGCCGTTATCTATTCTTTCTTGTCCCGCTCTACCTTTTCAAAATTGGCAATTCCCTTCACCTCTCCAGTTTCCTGATCGCGTGGGAAATTGTTAACCAGACGTTCCATCTGTTTCTCATTTAGATGAAGCGTCCGGCTGCCGCTGCCGAGATAACCTGCTTTAACTTGAACCTTCCATTCTTCAACATGAAGGACTTGTGACATGGGAACAAAAATACGTTTCCCATTGGCAAGTAACCCTCTCATCAGGTCACTCCCATCAGATGTTTCTTCAAGGATTACGCCATATTCAGCGTCAACAGGTTGAAGAATGGTTCTCTTCTTCTCACCCTCTACCAGGTAATCAAGGACGTAGAGCACAGCTTCAGTAAATTGAGCGATCGGGTTCGATGTCATCATAGTATGTCTGTTCTCCTCACTCAATTTACTGACGGGGAATATAGAAAATGGACTGGGTTAGATACCCATCCTCAACGTTCACGGCAATGCCGTTCGTTGGGTCCCAGTTGAACCGCATTAACAGCCAGCCGTTAGCTGTGCTTGGAGATAGCCCCACATCACTTAAGAGGATGGGGTTCTTAAACCGACCGATTTCATCTAATCCACCTGCCAAGCGCATGAGTTTATCGTGCTCATCCCTGGTGATTTGTCGCCATTCTGTAACGGGTTCACCGTTTACAACCAGAGCTGTTCTTGGTGAACTGGTTGATGCTGTCGTTTCATCAATGCAACCGGACAAAAAAACGCCTTGGGAAAATGCCCAAAGCAATATTGGAATGATTGTCTTTGCTCGTGTCATGATCAAATTGCTCCTTTAAACGGGGTAAGAGGAGGGGAGCCGCCAAGCATTCACCCTCCTCCAGAATTCAAAGCAAGTTTTAGTTAGTTCACCTCCTTATCTCAATTCATGCCGATCGCATTTATGTGATCGGCATTTTCAATAGGTCCGAAATAGTCAGGCACTTCCTCTAAAGAACGTTGCAGCAAATTGCATAGGCGTTTCATCTGGGGAATGGTCAACTGTGGGGTAGTTTTTCCGTTTTCCCAGTTACGAACGGTCTGTTCGCTGATGCCCAATTCATCAGCAACGTTCTTTTGAGTGAGTTTTAACTGCCGTCTAAGTTGAACAAACACAGAATTAGGATTCGCTTCATCTCTCATTTTACCTCAAATCAAATATAGGTAAAAGAATTTGAGGAAAACTTGATCTACCTCAAAGGATTTGAGGTAAATTAGGTTTAGCTCATTTTCTAGGGCTGTGGTGCGAGTCAGGGTTAGATCTACTCGCACTACAAAATATTGAACCTCAAATCATTTGAGGTTTCAAAGGAGGTGACTTATATAAACCAAAAAAGCAGCCAGATGGGGGAATCTGACTGCTTGCATAGCTGAACTTGTTATTGGTCCTCGATCGTGTACTCGACAGTCAATTCAACCTTGACTCTGACTTTGACCCGTTGCCAGTTGTCCCCTGGCTTAAGCACTTTGCATGATTGCCCCTCTGTAGTTAATCCAGGAAATTGCCCCCTGGCTACCAAGACAGCATCAGCTCTCTCTAACAATTCAGATGCTTTGAATGTTGGAGAGTTCATACAAGCAAATTTGCCAGTGTCAACAGTTATCACATCTTCGGCGTTTAAAGCCATCCATTCACTCATTTCTTAGACCTCATGTTTTGGTAGTGCAGCACAGCGAGGGGCTTTGACGGTCATCGCTACCCCTTGCTGTGCATACCAAATGATCCAATTGCTACCCATTTCGTTACAGGAGATTGCTTAGACGGATAACCACACTCGCACTAAAAAGGGCACCCCCGCCGAGGGATGCCCTTCACTTTGACAAAACTAATCCACCTACTTAAAGGAATAGCACAATGCAACTATTTCGAGTTAGAAACACCATCATCAATCTTGAGGCAGTTTGTCAGGCTCACTATTACACTCCAACTGAGGATGACACCGACAAAGATAGAGAGTTGATTATCTGGCTTGGCAACAAAGAGACAGAGCATTTTTATGGGGATGAGGCTGATTTTGTTTGGGCACTGCTTTGTAATGCCTGCGTGATGCAGATGAACACCAGGGAAGAGATGAAGGTAGTTAGGCTACCTCTAACAAAAGTCGAAGCTTAGAAATTGGGCGATCGTCGGTAAAACGGCGATCGCCTCTTTTATGTGTGTGTGAACCGGTACGTAAAAAATGACGAACACATTATCTCGTTACATTCCCGAAACAGACCAATTTCTTGAGCTATTCCCCCACAGATGGGATTACCTTTGGGCACCCCATCACCAACCAGGTGAGAAAACCGAGTGGCACACCGAAGACAGGCACCCACTCAGCGATCGACACCTACAAGAGGGTAAATACCTATATGGTGTGAGGTTTGGCATAGAAACCAGCTATTTCATGCTTGACATTGATCGAAACTCACCCTATCACCCCAAGCGTGACCGATTCGCAACCGGACGAATTATTGAAGCCTTAGAACTTTTGGGTATAACCGACCACATCGCCATCACCAGCAGTTACAGCGGTGGAATCCATATCTATTTCCCGTTACCTCGTCCTCTCCTCACCTGGCAGATTGCCGCCGTCGTCGCCCAAATTCTCAAATATAAAGGCTTCATGGTTGAGGATGGGTTACTAGAAATCTTCCCCAACGTTCGCAACTACGACGCAGAGGGAGGCACCTCACTTTATAAAGGGCATCGCCTCCCACTGCAAACGGGTAGTTACATTCTCGATGATTGGTGGGCACCAAAATGGTCTACTCAGATTGAGTTTTGTCGTCAATGGGGTTGGTGCGAACGACGAAACCAGATCAATCAGGTCTTATTTAACAGAGTTCTCAAGGAAGCAACCCGGACTTACTTCAAGTTGGGTTACAAGGGTGAAAAATTCCTTAACGACCTCAACACCGAAATAGAAACAGGGTGGACAGGTCCAGGGCAGACAAACTATCTACTCGGTCGCATCACTCTACGATCGTATGTGTTTGGGCATCGCCTGGTGGGAGGCAAGCCGTTAGAGGGTGAACGCCTGGTGCTGGAAATCGTGAAAGTGGCTACCAGAGCACCTGGTTATCACGAGTGGTGTAGGCATAAGCATGAAATTTTCCAACGGGCTGAGGAGTGGGTACGGTGTGTAGAGAACTCCCGATATTACCCCTATGGGGAGAGCAAGAAGGAACCGGAGCCGACGACTGTTGAGGCAGCCGTCAACCAATGGAACCAATTTCACAAGGCAAGGGCACGAGAAAGGATCTGCTTTGCGATCGCCCAGCTCCTGAACCAGGGACGCTTACCCGCAGAAACGAGGGAGAGATTCACGGTTTTAACCACGGAATTTGGGTTCAGTGGTGAGACGCTTTACCACGAATATCACATCGACCTTTGGCACCCTCGGCACCTGTGGAAAACCCCCCCGCACCCCCCCTCTGGAAATATCGAATCTGCTCACTCTAGCTCTGAAGGAGCGAGTGAGCGAGAATTCGCTAAAAGCTTATTGTCTGAAAGGGAGTGTAACCCTAGCTCTGATAAGGGTTCGAGGTGGTTTCAGGGCTGGAATTTTGAGGAAACAGGGTGTAACACATTGCCTGTAGAGGGTTTGAGCCATTTCGATCCCCCTTGGAAGGAGACTACGGAGTGATAGACCTCCTAGATACCCTCACCAGCATCCAAATTCACATCACCCGATGCCAGTTGAAAGGCAGTGACCCCACCCCCCGATTAGTGGCATGGGCGATCGTGGCTCTCGTGCGTAAAGGCAGAGAGGAAGCACAGGTAAGAAGGATGATTGGCGATCGCCCCCTGGCGCGTCAGTGGTGGATGTTGAGGCAATTACTAAGCGACAAGGCGATCGCGGTCTTAGAGGAAAAGCTTAGAACCGCAGAGTTCCCACATGAGGGCAAGCGATGAACCACACTCAGTTAGACCTGCTTACTTATGTTCCTGAGCCTGTCATAAACCCTCTTCCCCCACCAACCAAGTCATCGTCTATGGAGTTGATGTTTTGGGAAGTGAGAGAAGCTTACTACTTCAGTTTAATAGGGCGGTTTATGAATGGTCGGTGCTCACACCAGGTCAAACGGCACGAAATCACGCGAGTAAATCAGTTAAGAAATGAAGCTTTGTCAAAGATACAAGAGTTGAGAGATGGATGAACGATAGGAGACGTTCAATTAATCCCATCCAGGTCTGTGAACTGTGGACTCAGTACACAGAGTTTCGACGCGGGCAGGTTGCACCATCTACTTACCAACGGGACTATCAAAAAATTACTCGACGGCTGGAGAAGATGAACGCGATTGCCCCACTGTTGGCGACAAGTGTTGAGATTCGAGACTACCTCATGCAACACTACTCAGCAGAGATAGCACGCCGTACCTTGGTCCAGCTCCAGGCGTGTGGAGGGTGGGCAATGTTTTCAAACATCATCAAATTCAACCCGTTTGACGGTTTGGCTAGACAGATAAGAGCCAAGCAACCAGGCGAGAAAGCATGGGCAGCGTTCACGGTTGAGGAACGCGATCGCATCATTGAGGAGTTTGACAAGCATGATTTTTTCTACTCCCACTGGGTGAAGTTCCTTTTTTGGACGGGTTGCCGTCCAGAGGAAGCAGCCGCACTGAGGTGGGGACATATCGCGGGTGGCTTTAAAGAGATCCTGTTTGAGGAAGCATTGCCCATCGATGTGAAGATCCGGCAGGGCACCAAAAACGGGAAAAGCACTCGCTTTCCTTGTAATCAAAGGCTTCAAGACCTTTTAGCTGACCTGTATCATCTCCAGTGCGATCGTAAATCACCTGTTTTTACTGGCATCGAGGGAGGGGAATTTGACTACAAAAATTTTCAGACACGGCATTGGAAACCACTTGTAGAGAGATTGGTAGATGAAGGGAAAATCGCGTTCTACCTGAGTCAGTACCATTGCCGTCATACCTGGCTTACTGAAGCGTTGAACCACCTTAGCCCTCAAGATGTGTCCTATTTGGGACGAGTTTCTGTAAAGGTTCTTTACGAACACTACGTGGGAAGAAACCGGATCATTAACATCCCAGAATTCTAAGGACTAAATTTGGACTATATAACCGCTCGGTTATGGTCTGAAAGCCTCATTCTCTCGTTCAGCATCGATGCTACTGACAACGGAAAATCGAGCCTTTGAGCTTGACTAATTGCTCTACTACGCAGGTAAACAAGATGACTTATTTCATAAAAAACAATGGTGAAGTAATGACAGCTCAGGAGAAATGTGAGCAATACCCAGATGGAAGCTGCCCACTATGCCTTGAAAATCATGGATGGGAAGCTGGCGTAGTGGTTGATGAAGATGAATCTGAGTACATTGTTGAGTGCGTTAACTGCAACACTGTTTTCCCAGTCGAGGAATAATGCCAGGAGGCGGACTTGAACCGC
>JANRJA010000163.1:0-1861 GCA_033764315.1 Oculatellaceae cyanobacterium bins.114 | reverse complement strand
CTTAAAGCGATCGTTCAGCCAGTTGGAAACCAATCCGCCAGAGCATCGTTTTACGGTAAGACTGAGTGAGTAGGGACGAGATGGGGATGACGAGATGGAGTAGGCGCGACGAACAACTTTCCCATCGATCGCGACTTCAATGGTTACGAATTGACCCGGCAGATAGTAGAACAGCAGATGGGGATCACTGGTGAAGTGAAACGTTTTTGTGTCCGGGGTTTCCTCTACAATGCGATAGCATCGAACAGCTAAGTCTTGATCAGTCCAATGGGCAGCAGCAGGCAAATTCCCACTAGAGCTACTCTGTGGGATTGTTTGTGGAAGAGGTATTAGCTCTTCAACGTACAGCGTAGTTTTTCCCATCTGGAGTGTGTCTTCTGCCTGAAGTTGGTGCCGTTGATTTGGCAGCAGCCTCTTACCATTAACGAAGGTTCCGTTCGTACTCTGTTCATCCGTGAGGTAATACGCACTATCGAGAAATTGAATTTTGGCGTGGGTGCGACTGACACCTTCTCCGATCAACACAAGGTCGCAGGTATCAGCCCGTCCGATCGTCCATTCGGTTTGATCAAGGGTTTGTTGACCGAGTTGAGCCCGTCCAGACTGACCATTTTTGAAGTTATTGAATTGAAGTTGAATCATAATGCAGGTTCTCTGAAGGGTGGCTGCTAGCGTCGAGGTCTGGATGAAAAAGCGATTGTTGGGTTGGATGTCTTTTTAGTGAAGGCAGCGGTTTTAGGAGGCTTCTGTTTTTGAAAGACAGTCGTAATCGCGTTTTGGAGTGAGAACGATCGAGTAGTAGAATTGCTTCGCCGTTTGGATTGAGCAATGGTTGTTGCATCTGCTGCGGCTGTGTAAAGAGCCGATTTGATGAGCAATTCTGGCTGGGTTTCTGCAATCTTTTGAATGGTTGCAAAGTGGTCGGAATCTTTTAGTTCAAGCTCTTGGCGCAATTTATTGAAGAAATTCAAACTATTGGATGGATCGACAACCTTTTGTTCTAATAGGTCTTGCACAACGCCGATATATGCCTGTAATTGTGTTTGGTGGAAGAATGCAGGAATACCTTTAGTAATTGCGTAAACTTCATCAATGGATAGCTCATCCAGTGTTCTTCCTTGGAGGAGGGCAGGAGGAACATTGATTTTCTGTAGCTGTTTTCGCAAACTGACTGCCATTCCCTCACGCTGATATTGGAGCTGGGTCCGGTTGAGAGTGCGAACAACCCAAAGCACTCCAACCGCAATGATCAGTCCGTTGAATCCCAGGATTACAGGTTCTGGCAAGCGGTTGATAGTGGGTCTTGCTCCATAGGAGAAGAACGTCCAGAACGAGGCGAACGTGAAGAAAGTGAATGTGATGTGTTGGGCTTGTTCTGCTGATATTGAGTGTCCATTCCATTTGAACTTGCGGATCAGTTTTTCTACAATTCGACCGATCGCGTAAAAGATGGTAATCAGTACTCCAAACAGAAGGAATGGTGCGATAAGTTTTGGGATGGGAATGGAGTGACCTGTAATATAAAATCCAGGATCGAATAACTTGTTCAGTAAATCTTCTTCGTGTGCCCAAGCCCCGCTAAAATAATAGTCCCAATTGCCGGAATACAAAAAGAAATACCAATAGAACGCAATCACCATTCCCAAATAACCATATTGGACTAAGCGGCGTCCTGGTTTTTGCAGTTCTGTCCAATAGGCTTGTTCAGCATCAATATCAATGCAGGGCATTTTGCAGCCAATGCAAGCTGTGTGCTCTTGTCCACTGTTGAAATCAGAAGTGCGACACATGGACTGAGTGATAGCGGGCTTTTGTTCTAAATGAGCTTGGCTACCTAGCAGTGAGCGGGGTCCGGTGTAGA
>JANRJA010000161.1:0-21983 GCA_033764315.1 Oculatellaceae cyanobacterium bins.114 | reverse complement strand
CTAATCCCCTTGATGATTCGGTTACAGAACTGTACACAAGTTTGATAGGCTTTGCTGAGAACCTTATTTTATAGGCACTTCAAAATAGGGTGAAGGGTCTGCAAAACCCTCATCCCCCAGTTCGAATCTGGGTGCCGCCTTTGAAGAGAGTATAGATGCCTCTTAAATTCGCCCTTGGAGTACGATTGGTCCGCCTTGTGTCGTGGGATCGGTCGCTGCATCCACCGTAACAATCATTTGAGTTGGATTTTCTCCACACCGATTGGAAGAGGGTGTGAGTTGAATAACTCCCTGAGCGTTGCTGTTAAACTGACCACAGTAAGTCAGCGTTGTCTGGGTTGGTAGAGCCGCCCATAACCGATATACCTTGCCAGATGGCAGCTCTGGGAGATTTTTCACCAGAATGATGACCTTTTGCTCATCCGACATAACCAATCGACCAGAGGCAGTGTTTGCCAGCTCAGACCCTTCTAGACTATAAATTAGCGTTCCCGGTTGTTGCAGCGTACTCACGACAGGACGAATGCTCTGTGCCTGCGTTTGTGCCTGTTGCAGATCACGTTCCAGCCGTTGAATCGTTGCATTTGCCTGTTGCAGTTGGGAGTGTAAAGAATAAAGGTGAAACCCTAACAAAGCAATGACGCTAGCGGCGATCGCCCCTCCAACACTCGTTATCACTTTGAAGCGATTGCTTGAGTGAACCGATGAGTTATCAGGTGGGTTAATAGAAACAACCGTTGCAGACCTTGCAGCGGCCTCCTCTGGAGCAAGCGAATCTGACCTGGAGGGTTGCAACGGCTCAGCTAGTTCTAACTCACCCTGAGCTGTCGTCCGAATTTGGCTCAACAACTTCTGTGAGGGTTGATACATCGGTATAGTGTCTGCAAAGAGATTGAAGGTTGATTGCAGTTCCTCCAACTCATTCGACAATTCAGGATGCTCTTTCATTAATGCTTCCCAGAATGCAACCTCCTCCTCATTGAGGTTGTTTAAGACATAACCTGCTGCGAGATCCTGCCAATGGTCGGGAAGTTCCGAGCGTGCCATAGTGAGCGATGATTACCGTAGATTTTGTAGGTTTTGTAAGTGTTGACGAAGTTTGTTAAGCCCTTGTCGAGAGCGGCTTTTGACGGTGCCAAGGGGGAGGTTTAAGCGTTTGGCAATTTCGCTTTGGCTTATCCCTTCATAATACGCAATTTCTAAAATTTCCCGTTCGCTATCCGACAAAACAGTTAACGCCTCTTGTAGCAAATGAGACTGTTCATTTACGGACACTTCCTCTAACGGGGGAGTTGTTTCTTGCTCAGAAGCCGATAGCCGCTGCCAGCGTTGTAAAAACCGATAGCGTGTACTCTGATGGCGCAATTTGTCGATCGCGCGCGATCGCGTTAGCGTGATTAAAAATGTTTTTAGTGACCCGCGACTGCTTTGATAAGCGTCTTTTTGCCAAAGTGTTAGAAATACCTCCTGGGTAACGTCTTCAGCTTCTTCTGTGCTTGCCAAAATTCGGTATGCCAAGCTGTAAACCTGTTTTGCATAACGGTCATAAAGTACCTCTAAGGCACTCATTCGACCTTCTCTCAACGCTGCTAATACATCCTCATCAGATGAGCGTTTGAGAGTTACACTGTCGGGTAAAGGAAACTCAGAATCCATTGTGGACGCGCAAACGGTGGAGCCAGTCTGATCGTACACCCAAGCAACAACTGTCATCGCTTCCTATGTTAAATACGGGGGCGATCGCTATTTGGATGCAGTAACACGGAGTGTATAGCAATTGAAGTGTTGATTATGACGGCTTTCACGATCAGGCAAGTTGCTCTAAATCTTTTTTTAAACTTTTAAATCCAATTGGGGGCGATCGCCGTATTTCTTATAGAGGGCTATTTAGTGCCACACTCTCTGACAATCTGATTGCTTCACAGTTTCTAGTGAAGCCGCAGTGATGTTCCTTAAACACTTGTTCTGAGCGTTTTTCATTCCAATTTTGGGACTCACTGTCAACGATTCCAGTTTCAAGCACTCATGATTGTTTGCGCTTATTGCTGACCTTTGTTTAGCGATCGCTTTCGAGTGGCCACTTTTATCAACGTCGTATATAGAGGATTGGTTCATGCGTTTTCAACTGTCCAATTTGACTTGCGTTACCAGCGTCATAGCAGCCGCAGTAGTAGCTTTCATCAGCCTTCCAGCCCATGCAGACACTTCAACCCGGTCTGAAGCGACTCCAGCGACAACCACTCAATCCCAACCCTCAACTCAAACTGCCCAAGCAGGCACCATTGTTGATATTGCTGCTTCTAACTCTGCATTTACAACGTTAGTTCAAGCTGTACAAGCCGCAGGCTTAGTCGAAACCTTATCAGGCGACGGGCCATTCACCGTATTTGCTCCCACCAATGAAGCCTTTGCAGCACTGCCCCCTGGTACTCTAGAAACCTTATTACGTCCCGAAAACCGAGATACCTTACGGCAGATTTTGACCTACCACGTTGTCGCAGGTGCCGTTGAATCCAGCGATATCCAACCCGGTGAAGTCACCACCGTCCAGGGTAGCCCTGTGAATCTGAATGTGGCAAATGGGCAAGTGACCGTTAACGATGCGACTGTGCGAGCAGCAGATATCACTGCTAGCAATGGAGTCATTCACGTCATCGATCGCGTCATCCTTCCTCCTGGATTCTAGAAATCGAGAAACGAGCATGATTGGTAGGGGCGTTTTGCAACACGCTCCTACAAAATCCGTTTGTCTATCTACGAGAGTTTGGCTTTAACTTTCATCCTCTAGCCCTATTACTCTCCTTCTACTTTTTTTCTGGTTTCCTTCTTAGTTTTTCCCTTCTTACGGAGTTCTAGAAATGACAACGAATGGCATTACTTCAGTTGCATTAAGTCCTGATCTGGTTAACGCTTTGACTTCACTCAACGTACAGGCGAGTGGCTTTGGTGATACTCGGATTAATAACGGAGTGGCTAACTTTTCCATCACAGGAGGCTCTGTTGATCTCAACCGAACCAGAGTTGAAATCGCGCACAGTGGTGGTTTGACCCTGAGAGCGGGCAGCACCGAAGTCAGCTTAACAGATTTCGTTATTACAAACTTAGGAGGTCAAACCGTATTAACTGGATTAGTGAGTGCAAACGGAGCCATTGTTGCTCGTGCCCCCCTCTTTAACCTGGTAGTCGGCAGCATTGGCACATCAAGGAGGCAAAGACGGGACAATCTTGACATCAATAATGTCAGCGTAACGCTGAGTGATGTTGCAGCCAATGCCCTCAATCAAGCCTTTGGTGTCACTGCCTTTGCGGCCGGATTCAACATCGGCACCGCTCAAGTCGATGCATTCTTTAACCGCACCAATGGCAGTATTAGCGATCGCCAACTGCCCGTTCGCGATTTTCTTGGCACTACTTCTCTGTTCCCCGAAGCGACTCAAGATGTCTTGCCCCGTGGCAGAACATCGGTCGAGTTGAGCGATTCTCTCGTCAATGCATTGGGTTCCCTCAATGTTCAGGCAACTGGATTCGGGGGCACTCGCATTCGCAATGGGGTAGCTGATTTCCTGATTGCTGGAGGAGCAACCGATCTCGACACTACTACCGTTGAAGTCCTTCATGCAGGTGGACTGACCTTTAAAACCGACAGAACCGAAGTCAATCTGACTGACTTTGTGATCAGCAATTTGAATACTCAGCCTGTCATTAGCGGCACTGTCATTGCCAATGGTCGGTTGCTCGCTCGCGTCCCTTTATTTGGGTTACAAATTGGAGGAGTCACAGCGACCGATCGCGGCAGTTTCACCAACCTGGATCTCACCAACGTTGACGTTACCCTTAGTGCCAGAGCCGCACGCACCCTCAATCGAGCCTTTAGAGTGGATGCTTTTACCGCTGGGTTTGAGATTGGCACTGCTCAAGTCGATGCCTTCGTTGCTTAACAACACGGACTAAGCTGGTAACGAGTTTAGAGGCGATCGCGGATGGTGTGAGTGTGGGGTTGCAACAGTTCTCAAAATAGAATGTGGAATTCCTACTGAGCCTCTATGTAAAATCTACTAATCAGATGATTGAGCCTCTTGGGTAAGCAACCCTACTATCTGCTCTAACCGCTCTAAAATGTTAGCTTGCACTGGATCTGGAGCATTCGACAAATGCTCAACTGTAAGAGTACCACTGGTTTCCAATGTGGCAGACTTGATTTTAGAGACATCTTTAAAACCTTGTCGTCGCAAATCTACTCGTAGCTCTGCTTCGCTAATTAGTTCCTTTGCCAAATTTTCAGTGATAAACTGACCGTCAAAAATTAGTAATGTAGGTTTACCTTCAATTACCTGCTCAATCTGTGGATATCGATAGGCAAAACGGACTACAAAGTAGTTTGTAATTAACAGAGTTGCTGCACCGATCAATCCACCCAAAACCGAATTGTCGTTCCCAATAATTGCATTTTGGATAGTGTTGGACAACATGAGTAAGACGACTAAATCAAAGCCTGTCATCTGTCCCAATTCTCGTTTTCCACCCAAACGCAAAGCAATCAGTAGAAAGAAGTAGACTAACATCGGACGGATGATTTTTTCTAGAATTGGAATGTTGAGAGTCCAAATATCGTTGAATATATCCATGTTTCATCTCTTTTAGAACATTGCCACGATTTTAGAAGGAAAGAACCTTGAATGCATTGACTATGAGGAGCTTGTCTATCTTAAGAATTACGCGATCGCCTCTCATCTCTAAGTACAACTCGTCGTAAATAGGGGTGGGAATTTGGGGTGCAGGGGTGAAACCCCTGGCTAGGGGCGCAGCCCCCACACCCCTTGGTTTTGTTTCCGAACCCTATTTGTGAAAAGCAGTACTAAGCAACAGCAAATTCATCCTGCGACCATCTTTGAACGCCTAACATGCAGCGGAATTGGCTAAATCTTTAAGACCACCACTGCTTGACAGGAGTAAATTATATGTATATACATATTTTATGAGCGATTTTTCTCCTGGAGCTAAACTTGCGATCGCCCGTCAAGTCCCTGTAACCTGCATGGGTTTGCACATCCGTCGAGCATCACGCATTTTGACCCAGATGTATGATGCTGCCTTACGTCCGACAGGTTTGGAGATGAACCAATTTACGTTGTTGGTTGCAATTCACCTGTTCGAGTCGGTACCCATTACCCGGTTAGCTCAAGAGTTATTTACTGACCAAACGACCATGACTCGAAATGTCAAATTGCTTGAAAAACAAGGACTGGTTGCGATCGCTCCCGGCAAGGATCGGCGGATTAAATTGGTGTCGTTGACGACTGACGGAGAAGCGGCGTTAGAGCAAACCCTGCCACTGTGGGAGCAGGTGCAAGTGGATCTGATGCAGCAGATTGGTGAACAGAAATGGCAAACCCTGCTATCCCTTTTGGCAGAGGTAAAAAGCCTGAGTTGAGTTGAAATGGTTTACCAAAATATGTATATACATGTAATGAGCAGCCCTGGAGGGTTCAATGGTGAGGCTTGGTCATCGTCCTAAGATTCTAGTAA
The DNA here is from genome assembly GCA_033764315.1 of Oculatellaceae cyanobacterium bins.114. Classification (GTDB taxonomy): domain Bacteria; phylum Cyanobacteriota; class Cyanobacteriia; order Elainellales; family Elainellaceae; genus FACHB-1407. The sequence continues at coordinate 16,457 of JANRJA010000161.1, read as the reverse complement.
CTGGGGCAACGGGTAAAACGGGGAGTGCTGTAGTCGCTCAATTGTTAGAGAAGGGGTTTCCGGTGCGAGCGATCGGGCGATCGCGCAATGCCAGAAGCCAACGACTGGAACGTTTGGGTGCAGAGACGGTGGTGGCTGATTTATTCGATGTCGATCAGATCAGCCTCGTTCCTTTCACGCCAGGATACAACTTCCAACAGTTTGAGCGAGAGACTCTCTATCCTGTCCAGTCGCAACCGCAGTTTGTGATGAGTAGCGATCGCTGGCGGGCTGAACACGCAACGTATTAACGGGTTCAAGTCAAGATGAATATCTTCGCTACAAAGACCAGATTCGTCATTGGATTTAATACGGTCAACTACAAGGATTAACCCCATGTCAAAATTTGATGATCATCCCACAGTCAAGCGGTTGAGAGCGTTGCAAACATCTCAAGAACAAGATTCTCAGAACTCAATTTCATCTCCCATTGATCGCGATTGGTTACGCTCATTTTGCCTAGAACTGGGGGTGGATGATGTCGGTTTTGTCAGCATTGATCAACCCGAAATTGTGGATCAGCGAACGAAACTATTGCAGGCATTCCCGCAAACGAAAAGCTTGATCAGTTTTGTCTGTCGCATGAATCGGGATAATGTGCGAAATCCTGCTCGTTCCGTTGCCAATGTGGAATTTCATCACTCTGGGGAAGAGGTGAATCTGATTGCCCGCAAAATCGTTCGGGAACTGGAAAATCGGGGAATTCGAGCCGTCAATCCGGCGATGGGCTTCCCGATGGAGGCGCAGGACTATTTGAATGTGAATAAAAATGTGTGGGTTGTTTCCCATAAACCAATCGCCGTCGCTGCCGGATTAGGACACATGGGCATTCACCGCAATGTGATTCATCCCAAGTTCGGCAATTTCATTCTGTTAGGAACTGTCTTAATGGATGCGGAGGTGACGGATTACAATCACCCCATCGATTACAACCCCTGTGTGGAATGCAAGCTCTGCGTTGCTGCCTGTCCTGTGGGGGCGATCGCCACCGATGGGAGCTTCAATTTTTCCGCTTGCTATACCCACAATTACCGGGAATTTTTAGGTGGCTTTAGCGATTGGGCAAAGACTATTGCCGAAAGTAAGACGGCTAAAGATTACGAGCGCAAAGTGGGTGAGGCTGACTCGGCAACCATGTGGCAAAGTCTCTCCTTTGGTGCTAATTACAAAGCGGCTTACTGTATGGCATCCTGCCCTGCGGGGGAAGATGTGATGGCTCCCTTTTTGCGCGATCGCAAAGAGTTTATTCAAGAGGTGGTTAAACCCTTGCAAGATAAAGTCGAAACGGTGTATGTAATTCCGGGGTCAGATGCCGCAGCACACACAGCTAAACGATTTCCTCACAAGCAGGTGAAGCCAGTTCGCAATAGCCTGGTACCCACTTCCATTGAGGGCTTTCGGTTTGGCTTACCGCTCGTATTTCAACCCAATCAAGCGAAAGGATTCAACGCGGTCTATCACTTCTTATTTACGGGGAAAGAAGTTGCCCAGTTTACCGTTGTGATTTCTCACCAATCCTGTGAAATTCACGACGGTTTGGTTGGTCAACCCAACCTGGTTGTCAAAGCAGACAGCAAAACCTGGATTGCTTTTTTGCGAAAAGAACGAAACATTATCCTGGCAATTCTGACCCGCAAAATTCGCGTTAAAGGAGATATACGCTTACTCCTAAAATTCGCGACATGTTTCCCAACCTGAACTAGCTGAGATCACCAGCAGCCCGACACTGCCTTTGTGTGGATGCAACAGAGGTGATCGAACAAAGTTTAAAGTGATCTATGCCGCTGCACTTCACTGTTAGATCGGTTGAGTGATTGGTAAGGATGTAGCTAAAACGTTATCTGTTTGTGTGCATTAAATTTGTGTGCATTAAAAAAGGCAGGAAAGGTTAAAGCTGCATTAAATCGTAGCCTTGTTGTAGATTAGGGGTGAGTTTGGGACTTGGAATATGTCAGTCAAGCAGTATCACCTTGCACAAGTCAACATTGCTCTAATGCGATCGCCGCTTAGTGATCCTTTAATGGAGGAGTTTGTGGCTTCATTGGATGAAATCAACGCATTGGCTGATGGCAGTCCGGGCTTTGTTTGGCGACTTCAAACGGATCAAGGAAACGCGACAGACTTGCGACCTTATGAGGATGACCGGATCCTATTTAACCTTTCAGTTTGGGAATCTCTTGAACAACTTCAAGCCTATGTGTACAAGAGCGCACATGGAGAAATCATGCGGAAACGCCGTCAGTGGTTTGAGCAGTTTGAGGGCATGTATTTCGCTCTGTGGTGGGTAGAGGCAGAGCATATTCCGAGTGTTATAGAGGCTAAGCAAAGGTTAGATTATCTCAACGAGCAGGGCGTCAGTAGATGGGCATTCAATTTCAAACATCCTTTTCCATCACCGGATCAAGCACCAGAAGAATATATTGAACCACCCTTCTAACCGTGTCCAGTCGCTTAAAAATGGGTTGTAGCAGGACGTTTCAATCCTCTTCGTTAAGTGCGAGAAGCTCTCTGCGTCCGCCAAATCTGATTGTTAGCAAAATCAGGTGCGATCGCTGTCTTAACGTCAGTTCGGTTTAAGCCCAGCGAATCAATCCGCGGCTACCGGAGCTAAGTCCACCTTTGCGGACTACTATAGCTTTGCTCAGAAAGCTTAAGGCAAAGGCAATGGCTCAAATCCTGATGCTGGGAAAGCTCTCTGACTCGCCTCCGCCCCATCGACTGTGGCTACGGCTATACCTATCCTACGCAAGAATTCGGAGTTATTAAATCCACGATCCTAATGATTAGGACTAACACCATATAGCAATCCCAAATGGGGTGCGCCTCTCACAACCCGCCCATTTCACAACTGATTTAGGACTGCTATATGTACCATATATATAAAACTACCCTGCTTCTCTCAAGTAGGGATAAAAGATTGGGGGATGAGGGCTAACTTATGTATACACCGTATGTATACACCGTAGCCCCATGGCCTAAATGAGCTGGTTAAAGCTATATCATCAAACTAATCGATTTTGCTCAACTCAAATCAGATCTTGAGGCGATCGCAGATTGCTGGTTTGCAGAGATACCCATTTGAATTGGTTTCGCTGCAAGGATTCTGCAAGGGCATTTCCCGCAACGCTCTTACCTAGTTATCTGCCACCTTCATTAAATCGGTATGACAACGGTGCCATTTTAATCTCAAGGATTAGTCATGCAAAAACCATTACGCACGGTTTTGATGGTCGATGACTCTCTAGAAGACCGGGAAGTTTACCGACGATATTTACTGAGTGATCAGGAATATGCCTACACCTTGTTTGAGGCATCTCTGGGACAACAGGGACTCGACCTATGGCAGCAGCACCGACCCGATGTTGTCCTGCTTGATTACCGCTTACCCGACCTGGATGGTTTAGACGTTTTGGCTCAGTTGCAATCCCTGGTTCAGCCAGGTTGTTTACCCGTTGTTGTGATCACAGGGCAGGGCAATGAGGCGATCGCCCTGCAAGCTCTGAGAGCAGGCGCACAAGATTATTTGGTAAAAGGGGCAATCACCGCTGAAGGGTTACGACTGGCAATCAGTAAGACCCTTATAGCTGTAGAACTCCGCCTCCAACTGCGACAGCAGCTTGAACGAGAACAATTAATTCGACACATCACCCAGCAAATTCACCAGTCGTTGGAACTCGATGAAATTCTCCACACTGCCGTGACGGAGGTGCGTCAGTTTCTGCAAACCGATCGCGTCATTGTGTTTCGCATGGAATCGGATGGTAATGGCATCATCGTTGCCGAATCGGTTGGTTCAACATGGTCAGCTATTCTCTATTGCGATATCCATGATCCTTGCTTTGCCGAAGGGTATCTAGAACCCTATCAGCAAGGACGAGTCATGGCAAAAGCTGATATTCATGATGGGAGCCTTGCCCCCTGTCATGCTGAGTTTCTGGCGCAGTTTCAGGTGCGCGCCAATTTAGTAGTGCCCATTCTCCGCCATGACCAGTTGTGGGGGCTGCTGATTGCCCATCACTGTGAAGCACCGAGATCGTGGCAAACTACAGAGATTGAATTGCTGCAACAAATTGCCATTCACCTCGGTATCGCCTTGCAACAAGCGAATGCCTATGCCCAACTCGAGCACCAGAGTGCAGTCCGTTATCGCGCGATCGTTGAAGACCAAACCGATTTAATTGTTCGCTACTTGCCGGATACCACTATTCGGTTTGTTAATGGGGCTTATTGTCGCTATTTTGGGGTGACATTAGAGGAGGTTTTGGGTCAGAGCTATAACCCGATGATCTTTGAAGCTGATCGAGAACAGGTGGCTCAGTTGGTCAGCTCGATGAATGCCGAAAATCCGACCGTCACGATCGAAAACCGAGTTGTCGTCAATGGAGAAATACGCTGGACTCAGTGGATCAATCGGATGCTGTTTGATGAGCAAGGGCAGTTTACTGAATTTCAGTCGGTCGGACGGGACATCACGCCTCTCAAAGAAGCAGAAGCTCAACTGCGTAGTAGTAGTGAACGCATTAGTTTAGCTAATGCAGAGTTAGCCAGAGCCGCCCGACTCAAAGACGAATTTTTGGCCAACATGAGTCATGAATTGCGGACTCCGCTTAACTCAATTTTGGGATTGACAGAGGTCTTACTGGAAGAAGTGTTTGGCAGTTTAAGCGATCGCCAACGTCAGTTTTTGCAGACGATTGAGCAGAGTGGGCAACACTTGCTCGCCTTAATCAACGATATTCTAGACCTCTCTAAAATTGAGTCGGGCAAAATGAAGATCGAGCTTGGTTCGGTTTCACTCGATTCGGTGTGTCACTCCAGCCTCAATTTTGTGAGGGAGCAAGCGAGATATAAAGAAATTCGATTAACTTGCACAATCGACGCAACCATTTCAGAAATCGAGGCAGATGAACGGCGATTAATGCAGGTGCTAGTCAATTTACTGAGCAATGCAGTGAAATTCACGCCCAATGGAGGGCGCGTTCAGCTTGGGGTAAAAATGAATGTGCCTCAGCAAGCGGTCGAGTTTCAAGTGATGGATACCGGAATTGGCATTGCTCCAGAAAACCTGAATCAAATCTTTCAACCATTTATTCAGGTTGATAGTTCCCTTTCTCGACACTACGACGGGACAGGACTGGGATTACCGATCGTTCGCCGAATTGTTGATCTGCATGGAGGTAGCATTCGGGTCGAAAGTGAGGTGGGGCGCGGCAGTTGTTTTACGGTGATATTCCCGTGGCACCCTATGTCGGCTCAGCCTGACCTCCCCGCTTCAAAACCCTTGCTAAATCAAATCGAGATCCACAATGTTTTAGTGGTAGAAGATTCGAGTCCGGCAGCCAGCCAAATCAAACAATACTTGGCTGAAATAGGCGCAACCAGTGTCATTCATCCGGTTGGCAAAGGCGCGTTAAGTGTGGCATTACGCATTCAACCGGACGTGATTGTACTAGATATTTTGCTGCCAGATTGTTCTGGATGGGAAGTCTTGAGCGAATTAAAAGCCCATTCCCAGACTCAATCGATTCCTGTTGTTGTCATTTCAGTGGTGGACGATCGACCCCGTAGCCTGAATAGGGGAGCCATTGAGCATCTCCTCAAACCCCTGTCTCGACAACAGTTTTACCAGGCGTTAAATCGACTATTTGCCAACGTTCAATCCCCCAGTCCAGAGATAGCTCTCATCATTGCTGCCGCAGAATTAGCCAACCGTCCCAAAGTGTTATTAGCAGAAGATAATGAAGCCAATATTACCGTCTTGCTCAATTACCTAGAGGCGCACAATTTCCAGGTTCTTTTGGCGCGGAGTGGAATAGAAGCTGTCCAGATGGCAAAACAACATCAGCCAGATGTAATTTTGATGGATATTCAAATGCCAGACATGGATGGCTTAGAAGCAACCCGACAAATTCGTGCCGATCGACAAATCAATGCCATTCCCATCATTGCCTTGACAGCTTTGGCAATGCCCGGTGATTTAGAACGCTGCTTAGAGGCGGGTGCCAATGATTACTTTACTAAACCTGTTAAACTCAAGCAACTTCTGGATAGGATTATGCAATATTTGTCCCAACCTTCTGCTTAGGCTTGTGGATTGATGAACGTGCACTTTTTGCCCTCATCCCTTAGCCCCTTCTCCAAAAATAGGCTACTGTTACGCAAAAATCTTTTGACTAACGTTTAAGCTTTCTTAGCCCTCTAAATCCCCCCATTTGGGGAACTTTGAGATCCGGAAGCCCACTGGAATTGAGCTACGGTGTACACACAAGTCTTATGATTTAGCCTGGGCTGGGTTTGATCCTCCCTAACCCTCCTTAAAAAGGAGGGGATCGGAGTCAAAGTCTCTCTTTTCAAGGGGGATTGAGGGGGATCGAGCCAGGTTTTGACCTCTCAACTCGAGATCTGTGTATACGGTAGCTGGAATTGGGGGGTTGGGGGCAGACATAGCATTTTGAGGGTTGACCAAAAGACGTGTGTACACGGTAGAGGGAAACTTATACTTGTTTGAACAAGAGTTACTCTGATTCAAACGATTGCAGCGATCGCTTATATCTTTCTAGCTTTTGCTTAAATGAAACTTATACTTGTTTGAACAAGAGTTACTCTGATTCAAACGATTGCAGCGATTGCTTATATCTTTCTAGCTTTTGCTTAAACAGAGCTTATCTATCAAGCAACCAAAGCAACAATAGTTCCAAATTTGCATATTCGCGCTTGCAGATTTGGAAGTGAAGGATGGCAACAGACTTGTTTCTTCACTTTAGTCATTTGCAAGGCGTCTCGCAGTGAACGCTGTACACCAGGTCTACATGCCTCAGTGCCTTGACGGTGCGTTACGCTGCCAACAGCACTCTACCGTCTGTTGTCTGCTCTCCCTCGTATCTACCCCTGGATTTGCTATGTTGCCAAAGCCAACCAAACGCTGGACGCCTCACCTGTGGGCAAGCTGGAAACCCTTTGGAATTGGAGAACAGTATCCCAACAACTACTGGGAGGTGTTTCGCGCCATCTGGCAAAACCGCGATCAACTGGCCTATGCCTGGAACATTCTCAACCAGGGGGTGTGTGATGGGTGTGCGTTGGGCACCACAGGAATGAAGGATTGGACGCTAGATGGCTTGCATGTGTGCAATGTGCGGTTGCGGCTGTTGCGAATGAACACGATGGCGGCTCTGGATCCCACGGATCTGGCAGATGTGGAGTTGTTGCGAACCCGATCGAGCGCAGAACTTCGGGAAATGGGACGATTGCCCTATCCGATGCTGCGACAAAAGGGCGACAGAGGCTTTCGGCGGATCAGTTGGAGTGAGGCTCTAGAGGCGATCGCCACTCGCATTCACACCACTCCGCGCGATCGCCTGGGGTGCTACATCACCAGTCGCGGTACGGTAAATGAAACCTATTACGCGGTGCAAAAAGCCGTGCGATCGATGGGCTGCAACAACATCGACAACGCCGCTCGAATTTGCCATTCCCCCAGCACCGCTGCCCTCAAAGCCACCTTGGGGGCTGGAGCCACCACCTGTTCTTATAAAGACTGGATTGGCACGGATCTGCTGGTGTTTATTGGCTCAAATGTCGCCAACAACCAACCCGTGACGGTGAAGTATCTGCATTGGGCAAAGAAAGCGGGGACGCGGATTGTGGTGATCAATCCCTATCGGGAACCGGGGATGGAACGCTATTGGGTGCCTTCGATTCCTGAAAGTGCGCTGTTTGGCACCAAATTTGCCGAAGATTTCTTTTTGATCAATGTCGGTGGGGATGTCGCCTTTCTGAACGGCACTCTCAAGCACATGATTGAGCAGGGTTGGATTGATCAGTCGTTTTGCGATCGCCACACGTCAGAATTCACCGACCTCAAAGCCACTCTAGATACCCAATCTTGGGAAGAGTTAGAACGCTGGTCGGGGGCAAGCCGCGCAGAGATGCTGAATTTTGCCGACATGGTAGGACAGGCTCAAAAGGCTGTGTTTGTCTGGAGTATGGGCATCACCCAACACGAGTGCGGCGAAGATAATGTCAGAGCCATCATTAACCTGGCATTGACGAAAGGTTTTGTCGGGCGCGAAGGCTGCGGATTAATGCCCATTCGCGGACATTCGGGGGTGCAGGGTGGGGCTGAGATGGGCTGTTATGCCACGGTGTTGCCGGGGGGCAAACCGATTACCTTAGCGAATGCGGCGCGTCTCAGTGAACAATGGGGCTTTGAAGTGCCGACCACGACCGGGCTGACGGCTACAGACATGATTCACGCGGCAGCAGACGGCAAGCTAGAGGTGCTCTGCTCTGTGGGTGGCAACTTTTTAGAAGTTTTGCCTGACCCTACCTATGTGCAGCAAGCTTTAGAGCGAGTGCCATTGCGGGTGCATTTTGACATTGTTTGTTCCAGCCAGATGTTAGTTGATCCGGCAGAGACGGTGATTCTCTTACCCGCCACCACCCGCTACGAAATTCCGGGGGGTGTCACCGAGACCAGTACCGAGCGACGGGTGATCTTTAGTCCTGAGATTCCTGGCCCCCGGATTGGGGAAGCCCGACCAGAGTGGCAGATATTTACCGAGTTAGCCCAACGGGTACGAGAGCTAGATGGGAACTCACCCGTTCAGGGTTCATTACCTATCGCCAACGGCGAATCCCTGCATCCTTCATCCTTCATTCCTCAGCCTTGCTTTACCCATACTCAAGCGATTCGAGATGAGATTGCTCAGGTGATTCCTCAATATGCGGGCATTCAGCACTTAAAAGAAGCGGGCGATCAGTTTCAGTATGGGGGTGCCCACCTGTGTTTTGGCTGGAACTTTGCTACGGCTGACGGTAAGGCGCACTTTTCACCTCTGGCTCTGCCACAGCGAGAGTTGCCAGAGGGCTATTTTCGAGTGACGACGCGCCGAGGCAAGCAGTTCAACAGCATGGTGCAAGCCAAGAAGGACATGATTACCGGGGCATTTCGGGATGCAGTTTACATGAGCCGCACCGATGCCGAAGCATTGGGGTTGTCAGAGGGCGATCGCATCCGATTGACCAATGAGCAAGGGCAATTTGAGGGACGCCTCTTTATCGCCACCCTCAAACCCGGAAACTTACAGGTTCACTGGCCCGAAGGCAATGGATTACTTGACCGCTACAAGCGATCGCAAGAGGGTGTCCCTGACTACAATGCCGTAGTTCGCCTGGAAAAACTTCAACCCGTTCAGGTGTAAGAAGGCAAGTGGAAGGGGCTGAGTAGAGGAGTCGATCAGCACTCATCCAAAATTCTGACTTCTTAATGCACCTCTTCTCAACCAACAATTGCTTGTTATCGCATCATCCTATCGATTAAATTCAATCACCCTCTCATCGACTGATTTGCTAAGCATTAATTAAAAAAATAATGTGTTTATTAATGCAGTTTGAGGCTTTAATTTGAGATGGAAACGTTATAAAGAAATTAAGATAAAAATTAAGGCAAATTTAACTAAGCTGGGGATCTTAGAGGGAGAAAAGATCTTGGCAGTTATTTAGGGGCGATCGCTCCTAACGATAGATATAACGTCATTGACAAGACCTTAAACTATTGCTAGAAAAGCGAATTATCTTTTTGTAAATAACGACTTAAGACAAACGTTAAGTTTACCTGAATTGCATCGAGTATTTCGCATAAGTCGGTTAAAAGGAAGCTAGAGACTCGTTGTTGATCAAGTTCAAATTGACCGCATTCCCAATTACCCCTTCTTCTTTATGACAGTTGCAACTCCGCTTCAAACCAAGCCTCTGGCATCAGATGAGTTACAAAAGATGAATGCCTACTGGCGGGCAGCAAACTATCTGTCTGTTGGTCAAATTTATCTGCTTGACAATCCACTGCTTCAAGAACCGCTCACCCTCGAACATGTCAAACCTCGATTGCTGGGTCACTGGGGCACCACCCCTGGCTTAAATTTCATCTATGTGCACTTAAATCGGGTGATCAAGAAATTTGATCTCGATGTGATTTACATTGCCGGTCCCGGACACGGTGGCCCTGGATTGGTCGCCAACACCTATCTCGAAGGTACGTACAGCGAGTATTATCCCAACATCTCTCAAGACAAAGAGGGAATCCACAAACTGTTTAAGCAATTTTCCTTCCCCGGTGGAATTCCCAGTCACGTTGCACCTGAAACCCCTGGCTCGATTCATGAAGGTGGCGAACTAGGGTATGCCGTTTCCCACGCCTATGGAGCTGCCTTTGACAATCCTGATTTGATTGTGGCTTGCGTCGTTGGCGATGGCGAAGCTGAAACAGGTCCTCTGGCAACCAGTTGGCACTCTAACAAGTTCTTAAACCCAGTGCACGATGGAGCCGTGTTGCCCATTCTGCACCTGAATGGCTACAAGATTGCTAACCCCACTGTGTTGGCTCGACTGAGCCATGAGGAATTGGAAAACCTATTCATCGGGTATGGCTACAAGCCCTATTTTGTCGAAGGCAGTGACCCTGAAACGATGCACCAACTGATGGCAGCCACGCTAGATGTTGTCATTCGTGAAATCAAAGATATTCAGGAAGACGCCCGCACAAACGGCTTTAGCCAACGACCTCAGTGGCCGATGATCATCCTGCGATCGCCCAAAGGCTGGACAGGCCCTAAAGAGGTCGATGGCAAGAAAACTGAAGACTACTGGCGATCGCACCAGGTGCCCTTTGCCGAACTGGCGACTAAGCCCGATCACATCCGCCTGCTCCAAGAGTGGATGAAGAGTTACAAGCCAGAAGAGTTATTTGATGAAACTGGCAAATTGTTACCTGAGTTGGCAGAACTGGCTCCCGTTGGCACTCGGCGCATGGGTGACAACCCCCACGCTAACGGCGGCATTTTGTTGCGCGATCTCAAAATGCCCAACTTCTGCGATTACGCGGTGAAGTTTGACAAACCGGGCACCAAAATTGCTGAAGCCACCCGTGTGATGGGTCAGTTTTTGCGAGATGTGATGAAACTCAATCTCGATAGCAAAAACTTCCGGTTGTTTGGGCCCGATGAAACCGCCTCTAACCGCTTGGGGGATGTGTTAGATGTGAGCGATCGCACCTGGGTTGCTGAGACATTGCCCTACGACGATCACCTCTCTGCGGAGGGTCGGGTGATGGAGATCCTCAGTGAGCACACCTGTCAGGGTTGGTTAGAGGGCTATTTGCTCACTGGGCGACATGGTTTGTTCTCGTGCTATGAGGCGTTCATCCACCTGATCGACTCCATGTTTAACCAACATGCTAAGTGGCTCAAAACCACACGCCATATCTCCTGGCGGCGATCGGTGGCATCCCTCAACTACTTGTTGACTTCCCACGTCTGGCGGCAAGACCACAACGGCTTCTCTCACCAAGACCCTGGGTTTATCGACCACGTGATTAACAAGAAATCATCGGTGATTCGCGTCTATCTGCCACCCGATGCCAACACGTTGCTCTCAGTAACTGATCACTGTTTGCGGAGCCGTCACTATGTCAACGTCATCGTTGCAGGCAAGCAACCGGCTTTGCAATTTCTAAATATGGACGATGCCATCAAGCACTGCACCAAAGGCATCGGCATTTGGGGTTGGGCAAGCAATGACCAGGGTGAAGAACCCGATGTCGTCATGGCGTCGGCGGGTGACGTGCCAACGCTCGAAAGCCTTGCAGCGGTTGACATCCTCCGGCAACATTTCCCTGATCTCAAGGTGCGGTTTGTCAACGTGGTGGATTTGATGACGTTGCAACCTGCCAGTGAGCATCCCCACGGTTTAAGTGATAGTGACTTTGACAGCATCTTCACCACCGATAAGCCAATCATCTTCGCCTTCCACGGCTATCCCTGGCTAATTCACCGACTCACCTATCGCCGCACCAACCACTGCAACCTGCATGTGCGCGGCTATAAGGAAGAAGGAACCACGACGACCCCCTTTGACATGGTGGTGTTAAACGAAGTGGATCGGTTTAGCCTCGTAGATGACGTCATCGATCGCGTGCCCAAACTGCGATACACCGCTGCTCATGTCAAACAAATGTTGCATGACAAGCTGATTGAGCACAAGCATTACATCGCCAAATATGGAGATGACATGCCTGAAATCCGCGATTGGACATGGCCCTACTAGGCAGTTGAGTTGAGATCTCTGGCTTTTGGCAGAAGCTGGAGATCTCGATGTTTTCTGGACAAATTAGCTGAAAATGGGGATGCACTCTCGTATTTACAGCCTCTTAACCTGACTATGGTTTCGTAGTAGAGAGGCTGCATCTTGGGGTGTTGAAATGCGGAACTATTGTCAACTTTTTTCCAAATGTCCCTATGACTATACAGACCATCGCTACACAGCCATTCTTAGACCAAAAACCAGGCACGTCTGGGTTGCGAAAGCAGGTACAGAGGTTTCAAAAGCCACACTATTTACAAAACTTTGTTCAAGCTATTTTTGATAGTTTGGAAGGCTATCAAGGGAAAACCCTGGTGGTCGGAGGGGATGGTCGCTATTACAACCGAGAAGCGGTTCAAATCATTCTCAAAATGGCGGCTGCCAATGGTTTTGGGCGAGTATTGGTGGGTCGCGGGGGGATTTTGTCTACCCCAGCGGCCTCCTGTGTGATTCGCAAATATGGGGCGTTTGGCGGCATTATCCTCTCTGCTAGTCATAACCCAGGGGGGCCGGATGGTGACTTTGGCATCAAATACAACATCAGCAATGGCGGACCTGCGCCAGAAAAGGTCACGGAGGCGATCTTTGAGCACAGCAAAACGATCGCCCGTTATCTGATTGTCGATGCACCTGATATTGATTTAGATAAGACTGGCACCTTTAGCGTTGGAGAAACAGCGGTCGAGGTGATCGATTCGGTGTCCGATTATGCCCAGTTGATGGAGTCGTTATTTGACTTCGACCGCATCCGCGAACTGTTGACTAGCGGACGCTTCCGCATGTGCATGGATTCGCTCCATGCGGTGACAGGGCCTTATGCTTATCGGATTTTTGAGCAACAGCTAGGTGCTCCTGCGGGAACGGTGCAAAACGGTGTTCCTCTCGAAGATTTTGGCGGTGGACACCCTGACCCTAACTTGGTGTATGCCCATGATCTGGTTGAGGTGTTGTATGGCGATAACGCCCCTGACTTTGGGGCGGCGTCGGATGGAGATGGCGATCGCAACATGATTTTGGGACGGCACTTTTTTGTCACCCCCAGCGATAGCCTCGCTATTCTCGCGGCAAACGCCAAGCTAGTGCCAGGGTATCGCAACGGCTTAGCCGGAATTGCCCGCTCGATGCCCACCAGTCAAGCCCCCGATCGCGTTGCCGCACAACTCGGCATCGACTGCTATGAAACTCCTACAGGTTGGAAGTTTTTTGGCAATTTGCTGGATGCTGACAGAGCCACCCTCTGTGGAGAGGAGAGCTTTGGCACAGGCTCTAATCACATCCGCGAAAAAGATGGACTGTGGGCAGTGCTGTTTTGGCTGAATGTGTTGGCAGCCCGACAGCAATCCGTTGAGGCGATCGTGCGAGAACACTGGCAAATCTATGGACGCAACTATTATTCACGTCATGACTATGAAGGGGTAGACAGCGATCGCGCCAACACCCTGATGACTAATCTCCGCTCACTGGCACCCACCCTCAAAGGCAAAACCTTTGGTAGTTACACCGTAGAGTACGGTGACGACTTTAGCTATACCGATCCAGTCGATGGCAGTGTCAGCCAAAAACAAGGGATTCGGATTGGTTTCACGGATGGTTCTCGTGTGGTTTTCCGTTTGTCAGGCACCGGCACTCAAGGGGCAACCGTGCGGGTTTACCTGGAAAGTTATGAACCAGACCCGACCAAACAAGACCAAGATCCGCAGCAAGCCCTGGCAGACTTGATTGCGATCGCTGAAGACGTTGCTCAACTGCGCCACTTCACAGGCATGGATACTCCCACGGTGATCACCTGATCCCCGATTCCTCTAACCGATGGTGGGCGTGGAAAAGGATACAGGCTAAAAGGTAGGGGTGCCTAGAGCAGATCACTGTAGTACAGACGCGATTAATCGCGTCTCTTCCGCTCCCACTCTCAACGAGGACTTTTTATGAATCCCCCTATTCAGGCTCCCTTTCCTCAATCGGTGCGTGTTGAAGACGATCGCACTGGGTTGAGTATCGAAACCCTCAAACGGGCCTTTGCCGATAACCTGTTTTACATTCAAGGCAAGTTTCCGGCGATCGCCACACCAAATGACTACTACATGGCGTTGGCCTATACCGTGCGCGATCGCCTCTTGCGTCGCTGGCTCAACACCACCCAAACCCATCAAAAAACAGGCAAAGTCGTCGGTTATCTCTCCGCCGAATTTCTCATGGGGCCGCAGTTGACCAACAATCTGATCAACCTGGGGATCTATGACCAGGTAAAACAGGCGATCGAAGAGATGGGCTTAAATCTGGATCACCTGATTGAGCAAGAAGAGGAACCCGGTTTGGGTAACGGCGGTTTAGGTCGTCTTGCGGCTTGCTTCCTCGATTCACTCGCCACGTTAGATATCCCGGCGATCGGCTATGGCATTCGCTATGAGTTTGGTATTTTTGACCAGGAAATGCGAGATGGCTGGCAGGTCGAAATTACTGACAAGTGGTTGCGCTATGGCAACCCCTGGGAAATCGCTCGCACTGAAGAAGCCGTTGAAGTTAAGTTTGGTGGGCACACCGAACCCTACACCAATGAGCACGGACGCTATCGAGTCCGCTGGGTGCCCTATCAAACAATTTTGGGTGTTCCCTATGACACACCCATTCTGGGGTTTAAAACCAACACCGCCAACACCTTGCGCTTGTGGCGTGCTGAGGCCGCTGAGTCGTTCGATTTTGCGGCCTTTAATCGGGGCGATTACTATGGAGCGGTGAATACCAAAATCGTCTCTGAAAACATTACCAAAGTGCTTTATCCCAATGATGAACAGCTTCAGGGAAAACAACTGCGGTTAGAGCAACAATTTTTCTTTGTCTCTTGTTCCTTGCAAGACGTGATTCGGCGGCACCTGTGGGGAGGACACCCGTTAGAAACCCTACCCGAAAAATTTGCCTTGCAGATGAACGACACACACCCAACGATCGCTGTCGCTGAGTTGATGCGACTGTTAATAGACGAGCATTGCATGGGGTGGGATCAAGCGTGGCATATCACCCAAAATACGCTGAGTTACACCAACCACACTTTGTTACCAGAAGCACTAGAGCGGTGGGGCTTATCTCTGTTTAGCAGCCTGCTCCCCCGGCATTTAGAAATCATTTTTGAGATCAATGGTCGATTTCTCGACACCGTTCGCTTAAAGTATCCCGGAGATATGGGGCGAATCAGTCGGCTATCGCTGATTGATGAAAGTGGGGAACGGTATGTCCGCATGGCAAACCTCGCCTGTGTGGGCAGTCACGCCATCAACGGAGTGGCTGAGTTGCATACTGAGTTGCTCAAACAAACTGTTTTAAGGGACTTTTACGACACCTTTCCTGAAAAATTTAATAACAAAACCAACGGAGTGACCCCTCGACGCTGGTTGGTGTTGAGCAACCCTCAACTCACCGATCTCATCACCAGCAAAATTGGCGACAACTGGATCAAACACCTGGAAGAACTGCGTCAACTAGAGGCATGGGTAGACGATCCAGACTTTCGGCAAAAATGGGAGCAGATCAAACTTGATCGCAAATACCAATTAACGCAATACATTCTCAAGACTGCAGGAGTGCAGGTCAGCCCAGACTCCATGTTTGATATTCAGGTCAAGCGGATTCATGAATACAAGCGACAACACCTCAATGTGTTGCACATTATTACGCTTTACAATCGGTTGAAGCAAAATCCCAATCTCGATATCACCCCCCGCACCTTTATCTTTGGGGGCAAAGCTGCACCGGGTTACGTCATGGCAAAGTTAATGATTAAGTTCATTACCGCCGTGGGTGACGTGGTAAATCAAGACCCTGATGTGCGCGATCGCCTCAAAGTGGTTTTTTTGCCAGACTACAACGTCACCTTGGGTCAACGGGTTTATCCGGCGGCTGACCTCTCTGAGCAGATTTCGACGGCTGGCAAAGAAGCCTCTGGTACAGGCAACATGAAGTTTTCGATGAATGGAGCACTCACCATCGGCACTCTAGATGGAGCCAACATCGAGATTCGCGAAGAAGTAGGAGCCGAAAACTTCTTCCTCTTTGGTTTAAATGCTGGAGAAGTCACAGCTCTCAAAGCCCAGGGTTACAATCCTAGAGATTATTACCATGCCAACCCTGACCTGAGGGCTGTGATCCAGCAATTCCAAATTCAAAATTTGACAATTGGATGAATTCGGTTGAGGCTGAAGAAACTCCCCCCTGAGGACAGACGAATGGAGTCGTTAATCTTGAGTTTTGACGTCCTATTAGGCTTCCTGGATCAGAGGATCGATCGG
>JANRJA010000158.1:0-1591 GCA_033764315.1 Oculatellaceae cyanobacterium bins.114 | reverse complement strand
GAGAATCGATCGCAGCTTTTAACTTCGTCCTTATCTGTTCAGCAATCTCCTTTAAACCCGGATTTTCAATTGCCTGCATAGATGCGATGGGATCAACCGCCGCAACTTCGACTCCTGCTGTTGTTTGTTGCACAATCACATTGCAAGGTAGCATCGTGCCAATTTTGTTTTCCATCTGCAATGCTTGATAAGCAAAGGAGGGATTACAAGCTCCCAGAATTTTGTAGCTCTGCATTTCCACATCTAGTTTCTGCTTCATGGTGGCTTGTACATCAATTTCAGTAAGGATGCCAAATCCCTCTTGCTTCAAGCTTTGGGCCACTCTCGTCACAGCTTCATTAAAGGAGATATCCAGAATTTTATTAAAGTAGTAAGTCATTGCTGCTTTCTCCTAGTAGAGATGAAATTTCTCAAGACAACATTTGAAGACAGAACTAAATTCAATTGATTAGACGACTAAAAAATAAGTGAAATTTTGATTCTTAATTAAGTTTTTAGATTCTAATTTTTTAGAATATTGTTCATGTTCACACCTTAGATTTCAGTTTTGTTTTTGTCCAATACCGTTTAGAACGATGGTTGATACTTTTAGGGTATTAATTACTAGCAGTTTCATGGGTGATCTGGTGAGCATATTCGCGAACGATTTCCAGAAAAACTGGCATCATCGGGGAAGGATTTTCTCGTCGCCACGCGATCGCCAACTCCAGGTCTTCGGTCTGGGGCTGTAGTGTTCGGTAGACAACCTGCGATCGCTGCAAATGTTTCACGGAAGCCGGTAGGAGTGCAACCCCCAATCCGGCTGCCACAAACCCCAGGATGCTCTGGACTTCGTGGGTTTCTTGCGTCAGCCTGGGGCTAAATCCTCGCTGACGACAAATTGAGATCAGGTGGTCATACAATCCGCACTTGTGGTGTCGTGGGCAGACGATAAAGGTTTCGTCCTTGAGGTCCGCCAGATCCACTGCCGATTGATGAGACTGGGGATGATCATGCGGCATAGCCACGATCAGCGGCTCTCGTAAAACCGTCTCAACCATCAAATCGCGAGTATCAGAGAGTGGTGGCACAACGAAACCCAAACCAAGATGTCCCTCATGTAAAGCCCTAACCTGATCGCCCGTTGTCATTTCCCGCACAATCAGACTGACCCGTGGAAACTTCTCTCTGAACGCTTTCACGGCTAACGGCACAATGTCATAGGCAGAAGACCCCTCAAACCCCACCATTAACCGACCCACTTCACCCCGACTGGCAAGCTGTGCCAAAGTAGCTCCCTCCTGAACCTGTGCCAAAACCCGACGAGCTTCAGGCAGATAAACCTGACCTGCCTCAGTTAACTCAATCCGGCGAGTGGTACGGTGAAACAATTCAACACCTAGCTCTTTTTCTAGCTGGTGAATTTGACGAGTCAATGGCGGTTGGGCAATATGGAGCCGTTCTGCTGCCCGCCCAAAGTTCAGTTCTTCTGCTACGGCAATGAAGTAGTGTAAGTGTCGAAGCTCAATATTCATAGTCAGCGTCCATGAAGATAGGGACTAGAAGGCTTGGGCGATCGACCAGAGTCGGGGTATAAAGCACTGACAAGGAG
>JANRJA010000153.1:0-14653 GCA_033764315.1 Oculatellaceae cyanobacterium bins.114 | reverse complement strand
CGAATAAATTCGCAGCTATCAGAGCGAAGTTCGCCTTCGCGAACTACGGAGAATCAAGGGGTGAGTGAACCGACGCAGGTCGGTTTTGCTCCTGTAGTTGCGGTTTCAACCGCCAAAATCCTTATCCCGAATTCACGTTCGATTAAGTCCAGGATGAGAGCCTGTCCACCACTACTATTTTTGGAGCAGCAACATATGAATCGTGTATTTCGTAAATATCACCGGAGTTTGGCTTTGATTCTGAGTCTGCCATTGTTGCTGACTGTTTTAACAGGCATGGGCTATGTCATTTTTGATGAGTGGCTTCATATGGGAAAAGTTGGTCACTTTATGATTGAACTCCACACGATGCATCTGGTGGGATTAGAGACTATTTATCCACTGCTAACAGGGCTGGGGTTGGTTGGATTGTTAGTCACAGGAGCTAACCTGTTGGGTTGGTTTCGTCGTCGTCCCAACACTCCCTCAGAGGAAGCTAACCAATAATCGAGATGCCTTTTTTCCAGATTCTTTTAAGGCTGTAACTAAGAGAAAACCACAAACCCCATGTGCGACTGTTCTAAGATCCCCGGCTTTGGGTGATGGGAATCAGACCCCTTTGATAATGCTGATGAGAAACTGGGGATCTAGACCTCTAAGTTGGACATCGTTTACCAACAAGCAATTGTAGAGTGTGACTCATGCAGCGAAAATAAGTCATGTGCTTAATGGTTGCATTCAAGAGGGTCATGACTCAATCTACGATTGGTATTGCTGTTGTTGGAACTGGGTTTGGTCAAAAAATTCATATTCCAGGGTTCCAGGCACACCACCGGACTCAGGTGGTTGCGGTTTATCACCGCGATTTACAAAAAGCCCAGGCGATCGCCACTACTCATGCTATCCCCCATGCCTGTTCTAGCCTTGAGCAAGTCGTTGCTCTGCCAGAGGTGCAGGCCGTTAGCATTTCTACCCCTCCATTTTTGCACTATGAGATGGCACAAACTGTGCTAGCCGCAGGCAAACATCTGCTGTTAGAAAAGCCTACTGCCCTATCTGTCACTGAAGCCCAAGCTCTACACGATTTAGCTGTTGCTCATCAAGCCATCACTGCCCTCGACTTTGAATTTCGCTTCGTTCCAGCATGGCAACGATTAGCAGAATTGTTAGCTGAGGGATTTGTAGGACAACCCCGACTCATCAACATTGATTGGCTTGTGTCGAGTCGTGCCGATGTCACTAAACCCTGGAACTGGTATGCCCGCAAAGATCAGGGAGGTGGAGCACTGGGAGCGATCGGCTCTCATGCCTTTGACTACGTTTCTTGGTTGTTTGGTCCAGTGCGGCGATTGTGGGGACGATTGAATACGGCGATCGCCACTCGGGTTGACCCCACCACAGGCGAAACCAAACAGGTCGATTCTGACGATACCTGTAGTCTCACCTTAGAGATGGTAGATGGAACTCCCTGTCAGATGTTGCTTAGTTCAGTGGCGTTTCAGGGTCGAGGGCACTGGATCGAGGTGTATGGCGATCGCGGCACACTTGTTTTAGGAAGCGATAACCAGAGTGACTATGTGCATGGGTTTAAGCTGTGGGCAGCAGCAACTGGACAACCCTTAGCTGAAGTTGAGATTCCAGCTCGGCTAGAGTTTCCTAAGACCTACGCAGATGGTCGTCTGGCTCCGTTTATTCGAGTGATCGATCGGTGGGTTGAGGCGATCGATCAAGGAGAATCGCTGGCACCATCGTTGCGAGAAGGAGTTTATTCGCAACTGTTGATGGATTTGACGCACCAATCTAACCAGACTGGGACTTGGGTTGAGGTGCCACAAGGGTAAAAAGAAAAAAGAAAAGAGAAGAAAGAAGAATAAATACAAGAATCCCCAGGTCAATAGGAGCACCTGGGGATCATTTAGCCACTGTAACAATGGCTTTTTAACAATGGCTCTTTAAGCTAGAGCGTTATTAGCTAACAGCCAAAGCAACAAGGACTAAAGTGCTAACGAACAAAGTGGCAACGGCTCCGAGGAAAGCATAGCGTTGTTGCTGTGAGGGTGAAGGATATTCAGCGTAGTAGAGAACAGGCTCAGTCGCATAGTTATTCAGTTGACCTTGCTCATTAATAGTGGTGTACATAGTATTTCGTCCTTAGTTGAGTAACCTTATGTAAACTAATGTAAACAATATTGTTACAAAACGTCAAGAGAGCTTGCATAAAATTATGTATAGTGCTAATTAATATTTTCTTATCGATCGAAGGAAAACGTTACTGGTCACTCGGTTGGGCTTCCCCCTATCCCTCCAGTTCTTGTTTTCCCTTCCCTACATCCTTATGCCTGGTTAACCTGAGATAAGGATTTTGGCGGTTGAAACCGCTGCTATATGAGCAAAACCGACCTGCGTCAGTTCAGTAAACCTTTGATTTTAGTAGTCCGCGAAAGCGGACTTTGCTCTGGTAGCCGCAAATTTATTCGCTGGGCTGCTTAAACCGAACTGACGTTATGCCTGATTAAGGTCATTCCAGTGGCGAATCAACTCAGCAACAGACCAAGCTTGAGCGATCGCCCCTTGAGGTGCATGAGGCGCATCACCGTCAAAGATTTCTGAGATTGACCCCAGACCCGCCTGATGTTGCAGATGCTCAAACAGGCGATCGCCGCTCCAGGGGAGAGGTTCTGTAGGATAAAACCGTTGCCATGCGCGAATAAAAGGGCCAATTAACCAGCTCCAGACAGTGCCTTGATGATAGGCACAATCTCGGTAACGAGGATTGCCTGCATAGCGACCAAGATAGCTGGGATGAAAGGGATCGAGGGAGCGCAGACCATAGGGGGTGAGGAGGCGATCGCGAGCAACCTGCAATGCTTGCTGCGCTTGTTGGGCTGAAAAACCACAATGATACAAAGACAACGCAATCACCGCGTTGGGGCGAATGGAACCATCGGGGCGATCGTTGGGTTCAATGCGATCGTAAAAATAGCCATACTCAGCATTCCAAAATTTTTGCAAAGATGCTTTGACTTGCTCTGCTTGCTGAGCATAACGGCGAGCTTGATTAACAAATTTGGTTGTCTCGTCACCATTCGCGTTTTTTTGCAACCGTTCTGCCCATTGATTGGCCCAACACAAAGCAGAGTACCAAAGAGCATTGATCTCAATCGGTTTTCCCTGACGCGGAGTAACGGGTTGTCCATCAACCACCGCATCCATCCAGGTCAAGGCAACGCCTGGAAACTCCCAGGTGACTAGTCCATCAAAGGCATCAATCCGAATGTGATAGGACGTGCCTGCCATAAACGCCTTATAGATCCGTTGGACAATTGGGTATTGATCGCGCAAAAAGTCCCAATCTTGGGTTGCTTCGAGATATAAGCCCAAGGTTTCAATCCACCATAGGGCAGCGTCTAGGCTGTTATAAGTAGGTCTTGAGCTGGCATCTGGAAAGGTATTGGGAATTAATCCATCTTGACAATAGGTGCCAAAGGTTTCGAGCAAGCCTTTGGCCAGAGAAAATTGATGCGTTGTTAAGGCAAGCCCTGGTAGAGCAATCAATGTATCTCGTCCCCAATCGTTGAACCAGTGATATCCCGCGATGACGGTTGGCCCCGCAATTGATGCGCGATAAGTGATAAATTGCTCTCCAGCTTGCAGGAGTTGCTGCAAGATTAGAGCTTGCTCAGACTGATGAGAGGCTTCTTTTAGCCCAAATTGCTCTAGTGCAGGAGTAATGCGATCGCTCAGGCGTTGTTGTTCTAGTTGCAAAGCTTGGTCAAAGGAGTGGCGATCGGGCAATGGGTAATAGGTCGTACCAGGGGGGTCAACTCTGCCTTCGAGGGTGACACTCTCTCCAGGCTGCAACAAAATAGTCAGATAGCCAGGACTAAATAAATCTTCCTGATCTCTTAGACCACGCTGCGTTTCTTCGAGATAGCGATAGCTCCAATACCACACCGCATCTGGGTGATATTGTCCTTGAGTCCAAGCGAGTTGCCAGAGGGTGCCTACCCAGTTAGAGCGCATGGCTTGCAGGTGAATGCGTTGAGGCTCTATAACTTGAGAAAATCGGAGGTCTGGATCGGTATGTTGTTGGGCATGAAAGTTGCGATCGCCGATGATTGGTCTGAGCTTTAACAACGCCGGATCTTGCCCCTCATAGCGATAGCGAATTAAGACCCGATTGCAAAAAGACGGGGGTTTGTCTTCTATAGAGGGTGACAACCCATAAGGCAAAAGAATTTCGCGTGAAAACTGCCAGTCATAATGCCCCCAAACCCAACGTGGAATTGGATGAGTCTGAAACGATTGCAACAGTTTATAACCGAGGGGGGCGATCGTGCCGCTAACCCACACATTAGTGCCCAGTTCAAAGCCTTGTCCAGAGATTTCCAAGGTGGCATCAATCCGCGATAACAGGAGGGTTCGCTGAACTGGCGGTTCTAATGCTGCGATTAACCAACCGTGATAAGTGCGGGTGTGGGCATCACACACCGTCCCACTGGCAAATCCACCCAATCCATTGGTCAGCAGCCACTCTCGCGTATCTAGACTATCCATATCGATCCTGTTGCAGGCTTAGATTAGGTATTTTATCGGACATTCCTCTGGGTAAATTAAAGCCTGTTCCAGGAAATATAAATTTGAGATGAATCGTGGGGCGATCGCTTTAGTCAAAATCGTTATGACTATGATATAGTCGTAACAGTTCGTAAATGCCTGCTGTTGCTCACAGATTACAGTGCCGGGATGCATCATTTGTGTTGCCAACATCACCAGCATTCGACTCGTAAATTGATAGTAGTTCTTAGACGCAAGTTAGTTTTTAGGAGAGTGATTGCATGACTCACCAGATTGAAGGATGTCTCCGGGTAGGTCAAACCGCGCCTGATTTTACAGCCACCGCTGTATATGACCAGGAATTCAAGACTATTAAATTATCTGACTATCGCGGCAAATACGTTGTTCTATTCTTCTACCCATTAGATTTCACCTTCGTTTGCCCCACTGAGATTACTGCTTTTAGCGATCGCTACGAAGAGTTTAAGTCTATCAACACCGAAGTTTTAGGGGTTTCTGTTGATAGTGAGTTTTCTCACCTCGCTTGGATTCAGACTGACCGCAAGTCTGGCGGTGTTGGTGATTTGACCTATCCTCTCGTGTCTGACATCAAGAAAGAGATCAGTGCGGCTTATAACGTGCTCGATCCTGAAGCAGGAATTGCTCTCCGGGGCTTGTTCTTGATTGACAAAGATGGTGTGATTCAGCACGCCACCATCAACAACTTGGCATTTGGTCGCAGCGTTGATGAAACTCTGCGTACCTTGCAAGCGATTCAGTATGTGCAGTCTCACCCCGATGAAGTCTGCCCTGCAGGTTGGAAGCCTGGTGATGCCACTATGACTCCTGATCCTGTTAAGTCTAAAGAGTACTTCGCGGCTGTGTAAGCAAGCGACTTAGGCTCACGTCAGGTGGCTGCGATCGCAGTCTAAATGTTCCTTAAACCTCATTGTTATTGGGTTGAAATTATATCCATGACATTGAGGTTTTTTTTGGATTTTGCTCTAAGTTTGAATAGATCTAGTTAACTCTCTTCGACTATGACCGCGACAACGCCTGCAACAAACTTTCTGACCTCTACCGACTTTAGAGGTCTATTTAATCAACGATTTTTCAAGAACTTTTTGCCTATTCCAGCGACTAACAAGTTTGAGATTGGCAGTCCTGCACCCCCCTTTCAATTGCTTAACGTTGGCACGAGTCAGCAAGTCAAACTATCAGACTACACAGGTAACACCAACCCCGAACTAGAAGCCTGGAACCGTCCTGTAGTGTTAGCTTTTACACGCATTTTTACTGAAAAGCAATATTGTCCACTGTGCTATCCCCACATCAAAGCCCTGAATGAAGCCTATGACCAATTTTTACAACGGGGCGCAGAAGTGTTGATGATTACCAGCACAGACCAGCGACAAAGCAAAATTGTGATGCAAGACTTGGGGTTGCGGATGCCGTTGTTGAGTGATCCGAGTTGCCGTGTATTTCGCACCTATCAGGTGGGGCAAGCCCTCGGAGCACCTCTGCCAGCCCAGTTTGTGCTGAATAAACGGAGTCAAATTCGCGATCGCCACTTGTTTTCCTTCTTAGAACCCAATGCCCCAGTTGAGCGGTTATTGAGTGTGTTGGATCAGGTGATGCAAGAGGAGTAGGATGTGGTTCGACAAACTCACCAACAGGGGTGTGGAGAATCAACGGAAGAACGATTACTGTGCTTTTAGTTTGGATACCCTGTTTGAGGTTTTTGGTAGACCCTAAGCCGTTGTTGCGTTTCCTTCGTCAATCCCAAACTACTAGGGCGATCGCACTGGAGCTTTTAGCGATCGCTATCAGGAATCTTTCCAGTTGTGGATAGGACTCACTCTATCGAAGGAAGTTGGAACCCTGGACTAAAAGGGATTTCCCCTGATTATTAAGAGTCGCTCAATCCACTTTGCTCGAAAGGGCTGATCCACAGACACCTACCAGCTTATCTGCTAATCTTCAACAGGGGCAAAGAGAGTCGCCCCAAAGATAATATTGGTAGCCCCAATCAGTCTGTCGTCTTGGTCTTCTCCCAAAAAGGTGAGGTGCAGACCGCCAACGACCATTAGGACAGAGAGGATATTGATACTCCACCCGCAGAATCGTCTCAAGAACATACCAACTTGCCACGGATTCATGTCTTCACCTTCCCCAAAAAATTAAGCTTTTGCTAAGGGGCAACGTGAGATTGAAGAATATTAGGTATCGAGTCTGCTCGTCTATTTAGAGATACTGATACTACCGAATATACAGCTTTTTCCGATTTCATGCGAGGTCTATAGCAATCCTAAATGGGTTGTGAGAGTCGCACCCCTCCTAACTTCACAAATGATTTAGGACTGCTATACAGCTAACGGCTCAAACCAGCGGCGGCCAGCTATTTTGAACCCTGCCCCTGAGGTTGTCAACCGTCCGCTGCATTTGAGTTGTTATCTAGCATTGAATGGGATGGGAAGTAGCTTTGCAAGTACTTTAATGTGAATCGTTTCGTTTCTTCTACCAGTCGCTGCCGAAACGTTTTCTCTTGGCTGAGAGATAGCCATAATAATGTCCCGGTTGCTTTGACCAACACAAAGGCGATCGCTTCATAATCGGCTGGCTCCAGGCTGGCATCGCGTCTGGCTAAGGAAGTGGCTAAATCCTGAATCAACTGAGCATCGGTTGCCTCATCGATTTCTGTTAATTCGCGTATCGTTCCTTGCACCTCCATGAAAATCGCATGGTAGGTGGGGTTTTCGGAAAAGAATCGATCAGTAGTATCAATCAACTGATTGACATAATCTGACAAAGAGAGTGCTGCTAATTCAGCTTCATCAACGACAGCTAACTCTTGATGTAGCTTTTCTGCATAACGGAGTGCCAGGGCTTGCAGAATCGCGGATTTGTCTGGAAAAAACTGGTAGAGCGACCCGATCGGGACTTCGGCACGAGTCGCGATCGCATTGGTCGTCGTTGCGGCGTAACCCTGGCTAGCGAACAGATCTTCTGCCACATCCAGAATTCGATTGACCCGCTCTTGACTGCGAGCCTGTCGTGGTTTGCGGCGCATTCCACCTGCGGTTGATGGGCTTTCAGACATTGCGTTCTTCCTGACCTTCAAAAATAAATGAGGATTACTCACGTTTTTCTTGACGAAACATGAGGGATACTCGTATTATAAAAACATGAGTGATGCTCATATATTAGCCTGGTTTGTGTCAGAGAGTCCTGTTATGTCCCAGAATTTGCTGATTTCAAAAGCTGACTCTGCCAGTATGCGTTCTTGCTGTCTGCTGCAATATGTCCATCTTGGGTTTCGGTTTGTGCGCTACCAATGTTTCCCCTGGTTTGTGTTGGTGATCGCTCCACTCAAATTGCTATTTGCATCCAGAGTGGAACGGATGCATGAACAGGTTCGCTATTTTAGTGCGATCGCCCGGATTGATTTTGTCGGTGTTTATGGGTTGCTCAATGACTTGCTCTGGTAGAAGTTTTTGAGTGTCTTTGGTGTGTTCAATCTGTCAATCTTTTGTCAACGTTAGAGCCTTTTTTTGAGTGATTTTCTATGCAACTACTCAATTCTGTTACGTCAAATGCTTCTGCCTATGTTCCTGTACAAAAACAGATGCAAAATCCAATTCTCAAAGGCTTGCAATCAGTTCTGTCAAAGCTGCTGCTTGCTAAGTCATTCACCTCAATGCTGTTGGGAGATTATAGTCTGGACGCAGTTGGTGATTTAGCCTATGGCTTGTTAGGCACTTCCGCCTACGATCGCTTGGCTGAGTATCTCAATCAAGATCCGGCTTGCGCTGCCCTGATCCGCGATCGCTATATTCCACCTGCACACGACCTGGATGCTTTACTAACCCTGCCGCCCGATTCTCTGGGGTACATCTACGCCGCCCAGATGAAGAAAACAGGATTCGATCCCAATCTCCATGCTGGCATGACCGCTAGATCAGATGCGGAATATGTTGAGCTACGGCTGAGTCAGACCCATGATCTCTGGCATATCATCACCGGATTTGGTACCTCTCTAGCCGATGAAATTGGCTTGCAGGCATTCCATTTGCCCCAGTTTCCCTATCCGCTGGCAACGATGTTGGTGGCGAATAGTTTAATCTCCACCACGTTGAAGGAGCCAGAAATGTTGCCCCAGTTGCTGGCGGCGATCGCCCAGGGATTTCAGATGGGTAAGGCGGCTAAACCCCTTTTTGCCCAAAAGTGGGAAGAGGGCTGGGAGAAACCGTTGGCTCAATGGCAGGCGGAATTAACTATTCAACCGATTCAGCATTCGTAATTGCCAGGAGGAGTATGGGTTTGCAGCAAACCTGCATCCTCCTCCAGTACATCGCTGATTCAGCCCATCTCAGCCAAGCAAACGCCTGATTAGGCAACCCATCATTATGTTTAATTCTTCTCTTAAACAACCTAACTTTCGCTGGCTCTGGGTCGGGCAAACCTTGATTTATTGTGCGGCTCAATTCTGGTTTGTTGCTCTGACCTGGCTGGTTTTACAAAAAACAGGTTCGGGCATTGCCCTGGGTACTGTCCTGATGGCAGCCGCCATTCCCCGTGGCATCTTGATGCTCGTTGGCGGTGCAATCAGCGATCGCTTTCCACCCAACACTATCGCCGCGATCGCAACGGCTACTAACACATTGCTCACAGGTTCATTGACCCTGCTTTTACTGACCAACACGTTCAACCTGTATGGGATGATCTTAATTTCAGGGCTATTCGGCATCTCAGAAGCCTTTTTATATCCAGCAACGCTAGCGTTACTGCCCCGAATTATCCGCAAATCTCACTTAGTTCAGGCGAATGCCTGGATGCAGGGGAGCGAGCAGATCAGCAATGTGTTAGGACCTGCCCTTGCCGGTGTCGCGATCGGTCTGTTTGGTTTAACCCCTGCCTTTGCCTTGAATACCGCTTTATTTGCGATCGGTGCGGGCTGCATCTACCTGGTACGAACTCGTCAATTCAAAGTCACGTCTCCTTTAGAACCCCATACCCTCACCAAAGACATTTGGGCAGGGTTGCGCTATGCCAACCACCATCCCGGCATCCGGATCAGTTTGCTGTTGATCGCAATGATTAATTTCGCCATTCTGGGACCAATCGTCGTTGGCGTTGCCGAGTTAGTGGCCAGTCGGTTGGGTGGAGATGCCACCACCTTTGGATACCTGCAATCCGCTTACGGGGTTGGGGCGTTAGCAGGCGTGTGGATTGCTAGCCGAATGAGTGCCGTTAAACAGCTGCAAACGCCCCTGGTTTTACTGGCAAGTGCTTTAGGCATAGGACTGATCGCCCTTGGATTTGTTTTTCATACCTGGACTGCTGCCGTCATTATCCTCTCAATGGGCATCGGAGGTGGAATTGTCGGTGTACTGGCACTCACCTGGCTGCAACAAGAAACGGCGATCGCAATGCAAGGGCGAATGATGAGTCTGGTCATGTTTGCCGCAGTCGCCCTTGATCCCTTTTCTCAAGCGATTTCTGGTGTGCTGCTCGATAGTAGTTTGACCGGTTTATTTCTGGCCGCAGGAGCCACAATGTTAATCACAGCTCTCGTTTCATGGCTGAACCAAACTGGCGATCGTTCCTTATAAATAGATGAAAGGTTCGGGATTGCCAGATCACAACCAGATCACAATTTATTGTACAGAGCTTAACTGTAGATCCTGCTTATTTTAGGTAGATCAACGATCGCTCTGCTATTGTTTCACCCTATAACGGCGAATATACAGCAACCCTGCTGTGTATCTCCCTAAATTCAAGGAGATATACAGCAAAGCTCTACATATCTACTTGAGCGATCGCATTCCAAATCTCCAAGTTATGCCTCAACAGGGGATGGAGTGGGGCTAACGACAAGTCTGACCAGATGGCTAACCTGGATTATTCACCAAAAGTCAAAATAGACACAAGAAAAGAGCTTGAAACACTTTAGAATCAAGCTCTCTAAGATTTTAAGTGCTTCCATTTTGACATGACAGGTTGTAATTCAGAACTCCCTTACGATTTTTACGAGCAACGCCCCCTAGTGGTGCAATTTTCGGATTTGGAATTAAGTTGTGATGCAGGCATTTTGCTGGCACGACAAGCCGAAGAACGGATACAAATTTGCCATCACTTAGCGGAGTGCATTGAGGAGTGGCGAGACCCTAATCGAATTACCCATCGCTTGCAGCAGTTGGTGAGCCAACGGGTGTATCAGTTAGTGGGGGGATACGAAGATGCCAACGATAGCAATATATTGCGCCATGACCCGATTTACAAGATTGCGTGTGGGCGACTGCCCCTAGCCCAGGAAGAATTGCTAGCGAGCCAACCGACTATCACTCGCCTGGAGAATCGGGTGAGCCAACGGGAAGTGGGCAAGATGCGCGGAGCTGTTATCGAGCGGTTTGTTGAGAGCTACCAGCAGGCCCCAGAGGAGATTGTGTTAGATATCGACGGTTGGGATGACCCCACGCACGGCAACCAACAGTTGAGTTGTTTTCATGGCTATTATGGGCAGCACATGTACTTTCCCGTGCTGATCAATGAGGCAACCAGTGGCTACCCATTGGTGTTGCAACTGAGAGCCGGTAACGCTCATCCGGGCAAAGGAGTTGC
The DNA here is from genome assembly GCA_033764315.1 of Oculatellaceae cyanobacterium bins.114. Lineage (GTDB taxonomy): Bacteria > Cyanobacteriota > Cyanobacteriia > Elainellales > Elainellaceae > FACHB-1407. The sequence goes on along the minus strand of JANRJA010000153.1, from coordinate 3,496 downwards.
CGGGATTTTGCGCTGGTTATTCTGGCGGTTAAAACGAGCCTTTCCAGGGGTACGTCTGATCCTAAGAGCCGATGCAGGCTTTGCCTTGCCAGAAATTCTGCGGGTGTGTGAACGCTCTGGCATTGGCTATGCCATTGGCTTTTCTCGCAATGCCGTCACCGAGCGTAAAATCGCACACTTATTAGAGCGTGCCCGATTGCAGTTCATCCAAACCCAACAAAAGGCACGCTTGTTCGATGATGTCTACTATGCCGCTGCTAGTTGGGATTATCCTCGCCGCTTGGTGATGAAAGCCGAATGGTTGCCCAAAGGTGCCAATCCTCGCTTTGTCCTGACCAATTTAGAGTTACCCCCTCAAGCCCTCTATGACCAGTTCTATGTCAAGCGGGGAGCAGACAGTGAACATCGCATCAAAGAACTGAAGTTGGGCATTCACTCAGACCGTCTCAGTTGCCATACCTTTGTCGCCAACCAATTTCGCCTCTTGCTAGCGCAAGCTGCCTATATTCTGATGCTGACGATTCGCCAAGCCGCTCAGACGACTGAGTTTGCTACTGCCCAGGTCGAACGCTTGCGCTCCAAGCTTATTAAAGGAGCAGCTAGAGTCAGAGTCTCGGCACGACGAGTATTAGTGGAGCTTGCCGCTCACTGTCCTGTCGCGCAGCAATTGCGACAGATTGTGCCACGCTTGGTCGCCACAATAGCACCGCTATCAGCCTAATTTTTGCCCCTTGATAGGATTGGTGTGTCTATTGACCCTTAAATACCCCTGTTTCAGCCATTTTGATGCCATCAACGCTGATTCGTTGGCGTGCTTAACCCTTTATCCTGGGGTCAATTCTCTGACTCATCTCATTTGTTTGCTTGCATTACTGCTCATGAATAATGCAGGCTAACCCGATGGCAGGATGGTGGTTTTGAGAAACTCCCCCATAGTTGACTGGGTCATGATTTCTATCTTTTGACTCAGAAGTGCATGAAACTTGTAGGCAACATCCGACACCGTGTTTCACCAACTCACCTCTTATTAAACTGGTTGAGACAAGTGAGCACCTCAACTGCATCTGCCGACTATGAAGCATGGCAACACCAATTTTTGATTGACCGATTGCAGTTATCCAGTCGGTTAATTTTCTATTTCTTTTTAAGTGCGATCGCATTGTCGATCTTGGTGATTCCACATGATTCCAGTGGTTGGTTTTGGCTGATTGGTGATGTTGTGATGTTAACGAGTGCGGCACTCTGTTTACTTCTACACAAAAATCGGTTCGGTCGTACCCACCCAGATGCATTGTTCTTAGGTTTGTGTTGGGCGGTGATCTGGTTTAGTCAACTCCGAATCTCTTTATTGGGGCACGCCGAGCCTGATTTGGGCATATGGTCATTAGTGTTTTTGACCTTTGCAGTAGCGATTCCGATTCGCTGGCGGTTGCATTTAACCGCTCATATAGGGGCCTTAATTCTGTTTTTTGCTCTCAATCTTGGGTTTGGTCAGGTTTCTTCATTGCCGTTGACCGAGCAGGTCATGATCTGGATGTTTATTGTCTGGATTTCGTTTTGCTGCATCTTGGGGGTTTATTTGTATGAACAACTGCGACGCGACGAATTTGAGGCACGACGAGAACTACAAACCTTGATTCAAACCATTTCTCAAGATTTACGATCGCCCACATTAAAGAGCCTGAGTTTATTAAAGCGATCGCTGGAGCAAACAGGCGAGCAGATCGCGATCGCCCATGCCACTTTAGAAGAGATTTATCAAAGCAGCGATCGCCAACTCACCTTAATTGAAGTGTTGTTAGAGCAAGCTAGAGGCACCACAAAACATAACTTCACTTTGACAACCGCCGCCATTTTGCAAAGTACCTGGTTAGCCAACCAACATCAGGCGATCGCGATCGCTTTCAACGGTCTGGCTCAGCAATTATATACAACTCCCTTAAAGCGTCTCAGCCACATTCGTCTGTTTCAGGCAACCGCCCCCTTAAAAGAGGTCATTTCAGAAGACAGTTATGCCGCATCTACCGATTACAAACTGTGGCGATATCACTTTCTAATTAACCGTCTGCAACTGGTGGGATGGGTCGGACTAGGAGCATTGTGCGCTCTGGGGTTGCCGACAATTTATAGTGCGATCGCTGATCCTCACAAAAGCTCTGATCTGATTCCTCATGGAGTGATTAGTGTCTGTTTAATCCTATGGTTTTTGTTTTACCGCAGTCGATTTGGGCACAGTCAACCTGACCTGGCATTTTTAGGACTAGTGCTCTCTTTTACAGTGGGTTTGCAAGTCGGAATCATGTTGATTGGTTTGCGTTATCCAGAAGGATTTATTTGGACGGTCATCTTTTTGATGTTTGCAACCTTGATTCCGGTGCAGTGGAAGTTGCATCTTCTAGCACAAATCATGACGATTGCAGCTTACTTTGTTCTGGTGCTGATTTATGGGTCTGATCCTGAGATGGAAGTGGCCGATGCCATTAGTTTTAGTTGGTATATTGGTTGGGTTTGTCTGATTTGCGATTTGGGTGTCTACACGTATGAACGGTTGCAACGGGCTGAGTTTGAGTCACGACAACAGCTTCAAGTGTTTTTACACTCAGTCACTCATGACCTGCGAACCCCCGTGATTGGCACTGCAATGGTGTTGAGTCGTTTGCTCAAAAAACCAAATGACCCAGTCGTAATGCCACGGTCAACCTTAGAGCGAATTGTCCAAGGGGGCGATCGCCAAATGCGTTTGATCGACTCGTTATTAGAAGCACATGTCAACACCAAAGCCGAGATGCCACATCACCCTCAGGCGATCGCTCTAGACCCCGTCGTGCAAGCCGTTTTAGCCGACATCGAACCTCTCGTGCTTCAGAGCCGAGCCAATTTGACCAATCTCATCTCCACCCCTGGGGCGATCGTTCATGCTGACCCAACCCAGCTTTGGCGAGTGTTTGAAAACTTGATTACCAATGCGTTGAAATACAACCCCCCTGGTGTGAACGTTACGCTCAACGCCACTGTCGAAGGAGATTACATGCGATGCACCGTGCAAGATAGCGGCATTGGCATTAGCCCTGACTTGCACGATCGCTTGTTTGATCTCTATTCACGCGGTACCCACAATCGGCGATCGCCCGGTCTGGGTTTGGGGCTATACCTCTGTCGCCAAATCATCCACGCCCATCAGGGTGAAATTGGCGTGAACAGCTACCCCGGAAAAGGAACCACGTTTTGGTTTACGTTGCCCCGCAGGGATGCGATGAATCGTGTCCCTGCGGTTGGGGAATAGTCGCATCCCCCATATTTTTCCTACACCAAATCTGGAAAAACCTGCTGCACGGCTGGATGTACTAATTTGTGTTGGCTGACATTCAGCCCTTTCGCCAACGATTCATCCCGATCTAACGCTTTGATGCCGTCATTTGCCAGTTTCAACACATAGGGCAGCGTACTGTTGTTGAGGGCTTGTGTTGCTGTCCAGGGAACGGCTCCGGGCATATTG
>JANRJA010000138.1:0-28653 GCA_033764315.1 Oculatellaceae cyanobacterium bins.114 | reverse complement strand
GGCGACTCAAGTCGCAGCTACACGAACAAAACCTGCCTCCGCAGGTTACAAAAAGCCTAGATTGGCTTGAGTCCGCGACGGCGGACTTTGTTTTTGTAGTCGCGGTTTTAACCGCCAAAAACTTCTCAGACATCCTCTAAGCCCTGCTCAATGATCAGAGTGCAAGTTGATAGGCGATTGGGGTGAATCCACACAAACCTCAGTGCCAGTGTCTATGCTGAAGAATAGGACAACGGCATGATGAGAGCTGTGGATCAGACCTGTAAGGAGGTGACGGGGTGACACTTGAATGGGCGAAGTAATGTGTTGGCGTCATCATTCACCGCATGGACAATTTTAATCCTCGAACATTAATGAAGCCTAAGCTCAGTCGAAAAACTCGATTTTGGGCAATGATGGCCAATACACCTCGGCTTTTGCGCCTGGTTTGGAATGCGGCTCCGATCTGGTTGTTGATCACGTTAGGCATCACCGTAATTGGGGCGTTGATTCCGGTGGGACAACTTTACGTCAATAAGCTGATTGTGGATCAGGTCGTTGGAGCACTAGAACAACCCACAACAGATTGGCGATCGCTGTTTATCTTAATTGGTCTAGGGTTAGGGTTGACCCTGGCACAAGGGGCGGTCAATCAAGGCAATGTGTATGTCTCCCAAATTCTGAGCGATCGCTTTACGCTCCACAGCAATGATGTGTTGCTCAAACAGGCAGTGCGACTCGATCTTGCCCATTATGAATTGCCAGAATTTCACGATACGCTAAATCGTGCTCAACAAAGTGGTAGCAACTATCCAGTTCGTGTCCTCAACACCCTGACAACGCTGGCTGGGCAGATCATCACCTTCGCTGGGCTGCTGACGCTGTTGCTCAGTTTTAACCCAATCATTTTGCTGCTGTTGCTGGTGACGTCACTGCCTGCCTTTTGGGTGGGAATGCAGTTTTCGGGGCGACGCTTTTGGATGTTGCGCCATCAAACTGAGAGTGGACGTATGGCAGAGTATTTGCAACGGGTGCTGCTTAGCCAGGAATTTGTCAAAGAAGTACGCCTGTTTAATTTGAGCGATTATTTGCTGCACCAGTGGCGCGATATTCGGATGCAGGTTAACCAAGAGTCTCAAGCGTTAGCGGCACAACAAGCCTCAGCCCGTTTTGGCATTGGGCTGGCAGCCAACTTGAGCTTTTATGGGGCCTATGCTTGGGTGGTGGTGCAAACGGTGCGTGGGGTAATTAGTGTGGGTGATCTAACGATGTACTCTGGGGCGTTTCAGCAGGCGCAAAATGTGATGCAAAATCTGCTGCTCAATGTGGCGTCAATGTATGAATCCAATCTGTATGTGTCGCAATACTTTGAGTTTTTAGATCTCAAACCTCAAGTCGTGAATTTGCCGTCTCCAAAAGCTTTTCCTCAACCAATTCAGTCAGGGCTAACTCTGCGACATGTTACTTTCACCTACCCCGGTGCAGCGGAACCAACCCTGGTGGATCTAAACTTGACGGTGCAACCTGGTGAAAGCGTGGCACTAGTGGGTGCTAATGGAGCCGGAAAAACAACTCTGCTTAAACTGTTAACTCGGTTTTATGACATTGACTCTGGTGAGATTGCGATCGATGGAATACCGCTGCGAGAGCTGGATTTGCAAGACCTGTGGCGCAATGTTGGGGTTGTTTTTCAAGACTTTGCTCGTTACAACTTAACCGTTCAAGACAACATTGGCTTTGGCGATATTCAGCAACGCGGTAACTTGGAACGCATTGAGGGAGCCGCGATCGCCGCTGGAGCCGCTGATGTTATTGCCAAACTAGAACAAGGGTATGGCACTATTTTGGGCAAAACCTTTACTGATAGCACCGAGTTGTCAGGGGGACAGTGGCAAAAGATTGGTCTGTCTCGCGCCTTTATGACTCCTGCCCAAATTTTGATTTTAGATGAACCCACCGCTGCGCTCGATGCGATCGCTGAGTATGACCTGTTTCAACGCTTTCGCCAACTGACCCAAAGCAAAATGACTTTCTTGGTGAGCCACCGCTTTTCGACTGTGCGAATGGCAGACCGAATTGTGGTGCTCGATCAAGGACGCATTGTTGAAGTGGGAAGCCACGGAGCCTTGATGCAACAGGGTGGGTTGTATGAACACATGTTTCGATTGCAAGCCTCTAGCTATGAGCTTTAACGCAACCTGAGTTCGGGATCAGGATTTTGGCGATTGAAACCGCTGCTATAGAGACAAAACCAACCTACGTCGGTTCAGTAAACCTTTGATTTTGCCAGTCCGCGAAGGCGGACTTTGTTCTGGTAGCCGCGAATTTATTCGCTGGGCGGCTTAAACCGAACTGACGTTAACGAATTATGAGGTTGTACAGTATGGATGACGTTGCTAATCGAATGGATAAATATCGTCAGGGTGTTTCACGAAATACCCCTATGAGGATATTGATGGGTAGCCCAAATTTTCAGAAATTGTCTAGCAACTGAAGAGTCGCTAGAGTTTTACTCTGACAGGGCAACGACGGGTAACAACAGGCGTGAGGGGCGATATGAAGAGGGAGGGTTTGTTCCCTCACAGACAATGCCGATGGTAATGATCTTGGCGTTGATCAACTCTGCTGTGTGGGGATGGCTGCCATCACCGGGGTTCACTGCATAGGCTGGAAAACAAGCCCCACTGAGGGTTAAACGAATGGCACTCCCAGCAGGAAGTTGAATACAAGTGGGTTGCAATGTAAGACGAACTCGTTGAGCCGATGTCAGCAACGGGGGTTGAGGATCAGTGCGATCGCCCATAAATACAACATTTCCTGCTTTGTCAGCCTCAACTCGTAAATAGCCCTGACTGATATTAAAAACACTGCCATTGGGTTTGACCTCCGACAACACGGCACACAGATCAAAACTGAGAGCGTCTGCCATGCAGTCCACTTCAACTCGCACATCGCCTGCCAGGTGCAATGCTTCACTCAGGGGGGCAGACGTATAGGTGACACCATCGGTGCGGCAGTCCATTGCACTGCGATCAAAGGAGCCAGCAGGCAGGGTGGCGTGACCTCCCACAGCGGGCATAGGTCGCCAGGGATCGTGGACGAACACATCTACAAAAGGGTGAGTGGCTAAATTCACTTGAGATTGCGGCTCTACCTGGGCGACTAAAAAGCCTTCGCCTTCGCCCATTGCGGCCAGTCCTGTTGTCATCAGGTAATACGACTTGGCTTTAGATTCGACAGAGTCGCTAGGATAGCGATCGAAACTGCGCCATTGATTGCTGCCCATCTCAAACAGGTGAACGGGTGGCTCATCCAGTAACCCGGTATCAATGCCTTTGAGAAAGTGGTCAAACCAACGAATCTGTAAGCGATCAATCAGGTTCGATGCCTCTGTGCCATAGTCGATCGCTCCGACTTTGCGCCCCCACGGGAGGTGTGCCCACGGACCTGCCCACAAATGCTGTGGAAAGGCACTGCGAGCTGACATCTCACGGTAAAAGTTCAGGGTTCCTCGCATGTAGGTGTCAAACCAACCGCCAATATGTAACATTGGCAAATCTACCGCTTGCATGTAGCGGCATGGTGACAGGTGATCCCAATATTCATCGGGTTTGGAATGGGTCAGCCAGTCATGATAAAACGAGTCAGGGGCAAGCTCTTTTAACAGCTTTGAGTCAGCACAAACTGGGTTGGCGATCGCCCCCTGTCGAGCAGCAGCATACAACTTCTCATAGGCGGCGACATTGCCTTGCCGACGCGCTGTTTCGGCTGCCAGTTGAATTGCCCAACCCAAATTGAGTTGATAGCAAAAAGCCCCCCCCTCATAGGCCCAATCGGTATAGAGGTCGTAGCCAATCATGCTAGGACAGATGGTTTTAAGGGCAACAGGTTTGTTAGCAGCGGCATACAGCTGGGTCATGCCCTGATAAGAAAAGCCATACATGCCCACCTGTCCGGTGCTGCCGGGAAGCGTAGCTGCCCAATTGACGGCATCTTCCCCATCCTCAATCTCGTGGGCAAACAGATCAAACTCCCCCTCAGAGGAACCTCGCCCCCGCACATCTTGAATCACCACAATGTAACCATGAGCGGCGTACCAAGTGGGGTGAGCATAAACCACCGTAGAGGCGATCGCCCGACCATAGGGTTGCCGCATCAATAAGACGGGCAAAGCATCAGCGGTATCAGGACGGTAAACATCGGCATCCAGACGCACTTGATCTCGCGTCGTCATTGAGACAGTTTTTTTAGAGCGCACCGTTAGCATGGCAATAACGCATCTGATCGGCGCAACACCGCCATGTCTTCCTGATCGAGTTCAACGGGTGTGCCACTGCGAATCAGTTCTGCAAAATCTTCATTGGGCACCATCAAACAGAGCGCATACAACCGCCCTGTGCCTGTGTTTTCGATCTCATGAATACCAGTGGCTGGCACGAGAATGCTATCTCCCGCTCGAATGGACACCGTTTTGCCATCGCAGGTGGCTTTTCCCTCTCCTTTGAGCACAAAAAACAGCTCGACCGCGAGTTGATGGCGATTGGGAGGGGTTTTTCCACCGACATCAAAAATTTCGACACAGTAGGTCAATGACATATTGGCAATGGTGGGATCAAAAACGATCGCCAAACGGTTGCTGTCATGAGGGCTAATGCGATATGCCTGGTAGTCCGTGGGGGTTTTGATTACCGGAATGACACAACTGTCGGTAGCCATAGAAAGTTCTCCTAAAAGAGTAATGAGCTACTGTCTTAAACGCGTTACATTCACAAATGGCTCGCTTGATGCAATCACTTGATGGCATCAAAGAGGGCGTGGGTATCGGTCACGAAACCAAAGCATTGCTTGACGTTGTAGAGCGTGGCTTGCCAGCAATAATCTGGCGAAGTGGTGGCAGTACAATCTTTGACTAAAATGCAGTCATATCCCAAAAAGTTGGCATCTTGTAACGTTGCCATGACGCATTGGTCGGCATTCACTCCGCCAAACAGCAGGGTGGTTTTGCCAATATTTCGCAAAATGCTGTCGAGTGGCGTATCCCAAAACCCGCTCATGCGGTACTTATCTACACGAATATCTTCGGGTTTTTGCTCTAACTCATCGACGACTGCCGCTGCCCAACTGCCTGCTGTCAGCACGGGGGCTTGATTTTTGGGCAGGGGATCACCCAACCCAACCCCTTCCCCGGTGGGATCATACACATGTCTCAAGGCAGCACTGATGTTAAACAAGTCAAGGCGGTTGCCCCAATTGAGCCAAATAATAGGCACTTGGTGCGATCGCAGCACTGGCAGCACTCCTTGCAACGGCCCAATTGGAGCGCGAGCTGGGGTGACATCTACTCCGATATGTGCCAACCACCCATCAGGATGGCAAAAATCGTTTTGCATATCAATGACAATCATGGCGGCTTTCATCAAATCCAGCCGCAGCGTTTTGGTTTCTGTTGCCAGTGTCACAAGTTTTGGAGTGAGCGGAGGGCGACTAATATCGGCTATCTCTGCATTGACTGCCCACGCATTTGGAGGAATGCCCAATGTTTTTAAGGATTGGTCTACCATGAGTCACCTAGTCGTAAATGATTTGCAAATGACTGGCTCTATCTCTATGAGTACCGTTTAGTCGTAATGCAAAACGCAATTGGATTCAGTATTCTACGTGTCAATCGCTAGGAGTTGATGTTGAGGGGTTAATGCGGGGTCGTCAATCCTTCAATGCAATGCGATGTAAGGCGGCTCTCAGTTGGCGATCGCGATTTCTCCTGTCATGCCTGCTTCTGTATGCCCTGCAATGGGGCAATGGATATCATAAGCCCCCACCCGTAACGCGGTGAAAAACCATTCTGCAACTGCGCCCGGTTTCAGTTCTAACTCGTGAATGGCTCCTTTGATTTCGACATTGCCTGCTTCGACTTTTTGTGTCCAGATGCCATCGGCAAAATCTTTGGCCGTGAAATAGTGCTTTTGAGGACTGGGGTTCTCTAATATCAGCTTGTAGCGTCTACCCGCTTCAAACTCAAAGTGATCAGGCACATACTTTAATGCTCCTTCTGGGGTGCCCAACTGGACGTGCAACTCGGTAACAATACCTTGATTTGCAGGAGTTGCGATCGCTTCTGCCTCAGGTGACATGACTCCTAACCATAAAGCAACGCTGAATAAGACTGCCAGACTCATTTCAATCCATTTTGACATTGCCCTGTTCGACCTCTTAGATAAACCGTTTTTATAGCAATTGAGGAGTCTGTTAGACCAGAGCGCAAGGCTAAAACCCTGTTGGGAGGTAACCCTCACGCTCTTAGCTCTAACCGTCTTGATGTTGCTATTGGAGTGGCACTGAATTTAGGAACCACTCGATGAGTGACCACTAACAGAGGTCTACAAACCTCCTTGCATGGCAAGCATCTTATCAAAGGAGGATGGGTTGTGAGTGTGGAGTTTGATTACGTCATCACTCATGAGTTGGGGCGATCGTTGGGGCGGTGTATTGTGACTCCAACAGCGATCGCCCAAAGGGGGTAATGTCGGGGCGATGTTCTAGGTCGCAATAGGGGCGTGAATAGCTCAACGGCATCTCTAATGAGTGTTCGGCTAAAAACTCTGGGTCACTGAGAACAACTTCGGTGACTCCGTCTTGTACGATCTGCCCGTGACTGAGCACAACCGTTCGACTACATAACTCCAACGCCAAATCGAGATCGTGTGTTGCAATCACTTGGGTTAACGGCAGACATTGCAATAGTTGAATCAATTGACGACGACTACGGGGATCAAGCTGAGCAGAGGGTTCATCCAATGCCAATACCTGCGGTTGCATGGCTAAAACTCCAGCGATCGCCACCCGTTTTTTCTCTCCACCCGACAGATTGCTGGTTAAGCGATCGCCATAATAGTCAGGATCAAGCCCCACGGCTGTCATGGCATGGTGGGCGCGATGAAATGGCTCTTTGCCTTTGAGTCCTTGATTCATAGGACCGAAGGTAATGTCTTCCCACACCGTTGGCATGAAGAGTTGATCGTCTGGGTTTTGAAAAACCAACCCCACAAAATTGCGAATCACTTTGAGATTGCGGGGGGCTACCGGCAGTTCACCGATGATAATTTCTCCCACTTCAGCCTGAAAAATGCCATTGAGGTGAAACAGTAAGGTTGACTTTCCAGAACCGTTTGCGCCCACAAGTGCAACCCGTTCGCCCGCCTGAATCGAAAGACTAATCTCTCGCAATGCTTGAGTTCCATCGGGGTAGGTAAAGCCCAGTTGGCAAATAGTAATGGGATTGTGATGCATTCAGATGTAACTCTCTCCGTGCTCGATTACAGATAAATCACTTGACCCAGCAACGCCAGGATGAGGGTGACCGTTAATGCAATGATGTCGATTCGCCGAATTTGAGGAGCCGCATCGATCAGAGGAACTAACCCGGTATAACCCCGTGCCAACATTGCCTGATGAATGCGATCGCCCCGTTCATAAGTGCGAATGAATAGTGCCCCGATTGTGTTGCCCACGACTAACCGCTGCCAATGTTGACTACCGGTTAAGTTGCGTGATGCCGCTGCCCGCCGCATCGCGCTAAATTCTTCAGCCAAGACACCGATATAGCGATACATCGATGCCATGATGGCAACCAGCAATGGGGGAGTGCGCAACGCTGTTAATGCCTGAAGTAACGCCGGAATAGAGGTCGTCAACACCAGCAGATTGAGCATGACTAAACTCAGAAATGCTTTTAGGGTCACACTCCCTAAAACGATCAAGCCTCCTGAGGTGATTTGCAACCATCCCCACTGCCAAACCACCGTCCCCCCTTGGCGAAACACGGTGCCCACCAAGATAACAATGAGAAACAAGAACTCAACCGCGACCCGCCGGACTAGAACACTCAACGTAATGCGGCTGATCAGCAGGGCGATCGCCAATACGACAGCATACACAGCCCAAGTCAGCCACCGCCCATTAGGAGTTAAGGCGGTGGCAAACACAAACAGCAAAACACAGAGAATTCGCGTTTGAGGAGCTAAATACTGCCAGAGCGTAGGTCGTTGGCTGTCAATGTCTAATCGAAAAGCCCCGGTGTGCAGCAACATAAAAACCTGTGAAATGGTGCCAACTAGAGCTACTCTTCTGAGTCTGACACAGGAGCACTTGGATGAGTAGGGCGAACTATTACCTTACCCAATCCCCACATCAGACCAAAGGTGATGAGTGTGCCAACTAACCCGGCAATGGGAGTGGCGATCGCCTCCGGCACTCCTTTCAAGGCATAACCATCAAAAATCTTGGCAAAGGGCAACTTAGCCGCTGGAGCCTCAGGGTGCTCTCGATCGACAAACCCTAAATCTTCTGAAACGCGATTTAATCCATCTGGGTCAGAACTGGCAAATGGCGATAGAAACACCGCAATCACCAGGGCGATGCCTAGACCAGTGAGCCAAAAGGTACGATTTCTGATGGTAGAGGGGCGATGTTCAGTCATAACTAAATCTATCCTTCCTGATCAGCAAACAGAGCACAGTGAGCGAGAAACTTAGCGAGAAACAAAGGGGCGAGGAGCCGGGGCAGACCGACGAGGTGGGTCATACAGTAAGTCGGGGCGAGTGCGCCAGACATAGCTAATGGCTGCCAGGGTAATCAGTGCTTCTCCAATCCCAATCAACACATGCCAGCTCACCATCGCAGTTAGGGCTACTCCAAGAGCCACGGTTCCCGATAGGGCTAATTGAAAAGCACACACAATGGCTGCAATCACGACGCTGATCCACGATGCCACAACAACCGCGATCGCTGTTCCCCTCCAGGTATTAAATCCGACGGCACTACGAACCACTTTGTAAAGGTAATAACCTGCAAAAGTGCCAATCAAGCCCATGTTGAAGATATTGGCTCCTAAAACGGTTAACCCTCCATCTTGAAAGAACACACTTTGTACGATGAAGACCACAGACACCACTAGAGAACCAGCCCACGGGCCTAACAAAACAGCGGCTAAGGTGCCTCCGACAAGGTGTCCAGAGGTGCCTCCCGGAATTGGGAAGTTAATCATCTGAGCTGCAAAGATGAACGCAGCACAAACTCCCATGAGCGGCACGGTTCGGTCTTGATAATCGCCTTGTACCCGATTTAACGATAGGACAATTAAGCCAATCGCGATCGCCCAACACACTAAACTAACGGGCAAGCTTAAAAAGCCATCGGGAATGTGCAGAGCCAGGTGGGGGTGCGTTATCCACTGCATTGGTAATGGCAGCAAGGCTTGTAAGGATGCTAATGAAATCATGAATGCACTCATTGACAAGAGGGGCATAACCATAACGGGGCGTATAAAGTTTAGTAAACCTTCCTTGTTATGAGAATTCAATCCTGACTGGGGGGATGTGACGCTAGATTTAATGAGGATTTAAGAGTTGAAGGTGCAGATGGCGATCGCCCTTTGAGATCTCAATAACCCTTAAAATATATGTATGGTTCGACTTCAATTTCATAGATTGAAAGGGAGATGAGTTGATTTAAAAGGAATTACCTCTAGACTTTGAACTTCTTTGCAAGGTATTATTAAAAGCTGTGTCTTTAGCAGTCCTATGAACGCTCACGAAATTATTCGCTCTATTGAAGCGGAGCAACTGAAAAATAATCTGCCCATCATTCACGTGGGTGACACTGTCAAAGTTGGCGTTGTCATTCAAGAGGGCGGCAAGGAACGGGTACAGCCTTACGAGGGTACTGTCATTGCAAAACGCAATGGGGGTATCAATGAAACGATTACAGTCCGACGTATTTTCCAAGGAGTCGGGGTTGAGCGGGTATTCCTGCTACACTCTCCTCGCGTGGCTAACATTCAAATCATCCGTCGCGGCATGGCACGCAGAGCGAAGCTATACTACCTCCGCGATCGCGTGGGTAAAGCAACTCGCCTCAAACAGCGGTTCGATCGCGCCTTATAGAGCGTCCATCCCTGCTAAACTGGGTAGGTGCTGAGCATTACTCTCAGCTTCTGCGTCCTTAGTTCAGTTGGTAGAACGCAGGTCTCCAAAACCTGATGTCGGGGGTTCGAGTCCTCCAGGGCGCGCTTAGGAGAGCTATGCTTGCGATCTTCTACCCAGTTTTTGGGTCGTACTTGGATTGTTTATCCGAGTGTTATGATGGAAAAGCTCTAATTTAGGGCTTTTTGCAGTGTTGAGACAATTTGTGTCTTGGATACCCATTCAGGCACACATATACTTTGTTGATTTAAATCTTCAAACTAAGACTGCAACACCGTTTGAGTGGCCAGGTTGAGTTAATTTCTCAGAAAGCTGGTTTGTTTACTTTCATGTCGTAACACTCCAATTTAGGAGCAGGTCACCGTGGCAAAGAAGGACGAAGCAGAAACAAAATCAGATGCAAAAGAGGTGAAAGCGACGCCAGAAGATCAACCTGGCTTTAGCGTCTCTAACTTTTTACAGGGCACCAAAGAAGAACTCGATAAGGTTGTTTGGCCCAGTCGCCAACAGCTAGTCAGCGAGTCTTTTGCCGTTATCCTCATGGTGACACTTTCCGCAACTCTCATTTATTTAGTTGATAAGCTCTTCATTTGGGGAGCAAAGCAGGTGTTCTGATGATTCTTGACTCAGACGAATCCGATAATTTAATGTCCACTGACGGAGAGAATGCAGAAAATCTCAGTCAGGTTGCTCGTTGGTATGCCGTTCAGGTGGCCTCTGGTTGTGAAAACCGGGTCAAGTTAAATCTAGAGCAGCGCATCGAAACCCTAGACGTGGCAACCCGGATTTTGCAGATCGAGATCCCTCAAACGCCTATTCTCAAACCTCAAAAAGGGACAAAACCCAAAGAAGGCAGTGAAAAGGTTTTTCCAGGGTATGTGCTGGTGCGAATGGTGATGGATGATGACACGTGGCAGGTGGTTAAAAATACTCCCAATGTCATCAACTTTGTAGGGGCTGAGCAAAAACGTCGTTATGGCCGCGGTCGAGGGCATGTTAAGCCAATGCCTTTGTCTGCGTCTGAGGTCGAGCGCATCTTTAAGCAGGCGCAGGAGCAAAAGCCGATTATCAAGATTGATATGGCGGCTGGCGACAAGATTTTGGTGCTCTCAGGTCCCTTTAAAGATTTTGAGGGTGAGGTAATCGAAGTTAGCCCAGAGCGCAGCAAGCTAAAGGCGTTGCTTTCTATCTTTGGGCGAGATACCCCAGTTGAGTTGGAATTTAATCAGGTTCAAAAACAGAGTTAGTGAGTTATGGCAAAGAAAGTTGTTGCGATTATTAAATTAGCGATTACAGCTGGGAAGGCAAACCCGGCTCCTCCTATTGGTCCTGCACTGGGTCAACATGGGGTCAACATCATGATGTTCTGCAAGGAATACAACGCTAGAACGGCTGACCAAGCAGGTTTGGTTATTCCGGTTGAAATCTCGGTGTATGAAGACCGCAGCTTTACCTTTGTGCTAAAGACTCCACCTGCTTCTGTCTTAATTAAAAAGGCGGCAGGTATCGAGTCTGGTTCTGGGGAACCTAACAAAAAGAAAGTCGGATCTATTAGCAGAACTCAATTGAGGGAAATTGCTCAAACTAAACTACCTGACCTCAATGCCAATGATGTTGAGGCAGCTATGAAGATTGTAGAAGGCACGGCTCGTAATATGGGTGTTACAATTACAGGCTGAGGTATCAGCCTTGGCTGGTGTTGGTCAACCGTGTTTTGTTTTTCTAGAACAGTTAACCTATAGCGGGGGAGAGGCGATCGCTTCGTAATTACCCCAGGAGATAAACCCATGACTAAGAAAGTATCGCGTCGCTTGCGAGAGCTGCAAAAAAAGGTGGAAGAGCGGGCCTATGAGCCTCTGGAAGCATTGCAACTGCTGAAAGAAACAGCCACCGCAAAATTTTCAGAATCTGCCGAAGCTCATATTCGGTTGGGAATTGATCCCAAATACACCGATCAACAATTGCGAACTACCGTGGCGTTGCCCAAGGGAACTGGACAAGTCATTCGAGTGGCGGTGATTGCGCGAGGTGAAAAAGTCAATGAAGCGGCTGTTGCGGGTGCTGATCTCTCCGGTTCTGAGGAACTGATTGACGAGATCCAAAAAGGCATGATGGATTTTGATGTGTTAGTGGCGACCCCTGACATGATGCCTCAGGTTGCCAAGCTAGGGCGTTTGCTCGGTCCTCGTGGTTTGATGCCTTCTCCTAAAGGGGGCACGGTCACGTTTGATATTGGTCAAGCCATTTCTGAATTCAAAGCTGGTAAACTGGAGTTTCGTGCTGATCGCTCTGGCATCGTTCACGTGATGTTTGGTAAAGCAACCTTTGCCCCTGAAGATTTGCTGGTCAATCTAAAAGCCCTGCAAGAGACGATCGACCGTAACCGCCCTTCTGGTGCAAAAGGTCGTTATTGGCGGACTGTCTTTGTGTCTGCTACTATGGGGCCTTCTATCCAGGTTGACATCAATGCTCTCCGAGATATGAAGTTGGGCGATGCTGCATAGATGCTGCATAAAGGTTGAGGAAATTTCAACTCGCATCGACAGGTTCTAAAGTTTCATTTCAAGATTCAGCGATCGCTGGAGGAATAAGTTTGTAACACGCCTCACAACTAAATAGGTCAAGCCGGAGACAGCAGGTGCGATTTGCTTAATATCCTGCCGAGGTTTGCTTCTCACGATCCCAGAATGGGTGCTCTCTAAGCATCTTAGGAGTGAGTGCAAAACATGAAAGCCCCGGTCTTAATAGCCGGGGTTTTTGCTTGATAGAGAGGCAGATCCAGTTTCAGGAATCCGAACCCAATTAAAAGGAGGTGAGATAGGAATGGGAAGAACACTTGAAAATAAGCAGGAAATTGTTGCTGAGCTAAAAGAAAGCTTGAGCCACACTCAGATTGCCATTGTGATTGATTACAAAGGTTTATCGGTGGCTGAAATTACTGACTTGCGTAAGCGACTACGTCCTTCGGGCACTGACTGTAAAGTCACTAAGAACACGCTAATGCGTCTGGCGGCAGATAGCGACTCTAACTGGCAACCCATCGCTGAGTTCTGTAAAGAATCGTCTGCGTTTTTGTTGGTCAGAGATGACATTACGGGTGCGATCAAAGCATATCAAGACTTTCAAAAAGCCTCCAAAAAGACCGTAATTCGCGGTGGAGTGATGGAAGGTCGAGCTTTGAGCGAAGCGGATGTCAAGGCCATTGGAGATCTGCCATCGAAAGAACAACTCATGGGTCAAGTGGCTGGTGCAATCAATGCTCTGGCAACGAAGCTGGCTGTGGGTATTAACGAAGTTCCAGGTTCTCTGGCTCGTGCTCTGCAAGCGATCGCTGACAAAGATAAGCAAGATCAGGAAGCAGCATAAAAGCTGTGCTCTGTTTTCTGTCAACAACGGCTACTTTGACGGTCTTGCTATTTTGCTTTGAGTGAGTAGCTAATTTACACAACTAATTACTTTTACAGGAGTTAACCTCATGTCTGCTGCAACCGATGAAATCCTTGAGAAACTTAAGACGCTGACTTTGTTAGAAGCGGCTGAGTTAGTTAAACAAATTGAAGAAGCGTTTGGCGTCTCTGCGGCGGCTCCCGTTGGCGGATTTGCCATGATGGCTCCCGCTGGTGCGGCGGCTCCTGCTGAGGAAGTCGAAGAACAGACTGAATTTGATGTCATTCTGGAAGAAGTGCCAGCCGATAAGAAGATTGCTGTTCTGAAAGCAGTCCGTGAATTGACTGGTTTGGGTCTGAAAGAGGCAAAAGATTTGGTCGAATCTACTCCTAAAGCGGTTAAAGAAGGCATCGCTAAGGAAGCGGCTGAGGAAGCCAAGAAAACATTGGAAGGCGCAGGTGGCAAGGTTGCTATCAAGTAGTCCTTTCTAGTCAGACGACTAATCTAATCAGACTACATACAGCAGTCCTAAATCATTAGTGAAATTGGGGAGTTGACCCATTTGGGATTGCTATAGAGCCGTAGTTAGCTCGGTTAGGACAAACCATCAACATAGACGCGATTAATAGCGTCTCTCTGGTTAAATCTCAACGAGCGGTGTCTTAATTGAATGGACTATAGCTTTACTTCAAACTCCCAAGAGGTCTATAACCTTTTGGGAGTTTGAAGTAAATTTATGCACTCTCAGGGATTGGGCAAGATGCCAGTCCTAATTTAATCAGTCTTAATTTAAGGAGTGCTCAACAATTGGGCTGTCACATCAGCACAGGCTTGAGCATCATTACAGTTTTTAACTAGCATTGACCCATCGGTTTGGGGTTGAAATAAAAAGTTATCGGCTGGATAGTCGGCGTTTGCAGCTTGCGTCGTTGGATCGATGGGGTTATATCCTAGAACGATCAGACCACTGGGGGCAGACCAAAGTTGCATTGTCTGTTGCACCATTTGGGTTGATCCTGTTGACCCCGTCAATTTAACAGTCAATGTTCCAGTTGTGCCTTGCATAACTAAGGTGGCTTGGTGCGATTGATCGCCCAGACTGTAGTTTAGGCTCCAGGTGCCATCAATGTATTGATCAGGTGGATTAAGTGGCTCAGTGGATCCAAAGACATTGGTGGTTTGCCCGGTGGTTTGTCCTCCTGAACTATTAGAGACACTACCGGAAAGAGGATCAGGGGTGGATGACTCAGGGGTGGTAGGCATAAAAACGGCCACTGCTGTGATTAGACCAATCATGCTGCCCCAGGTGGCAATTCCTCCGATCGCCCAGTTTCGTTGATTGCGCTTAAAAACTTCTAAACTACGCCAGTGGCGGCTTTTCCATGCCCATTCATTGCCTTTGACCCCTAAGACAAAGCCACCAATGAGCCAGCCCACCATAGCTGTGGCAAACCCTGACCACGACAATAAGCCGATCCAGACCTGATTGTTAATGCACCATAACCCAGGTAGCAAAAAGGCACCCCAGTTCCACCCTGGCACTTCATCTGGAATCTCCTGATTGTTCCCAGATGAGCTAGTGCTTCCGGCAGGAATAGATTGGTCAAATACGCCTTGAACCGCACCTACCTGATTAGATTGAGGTTGAGAGGGATTGATTACAGTCGCAGGGACATCGCTATTTCCTGGATATTGAGCGATCGTTGCTGCTGCAATGGTTGGAGGAATGGCGGGAACAGTTGGAAATCGATCGACGATGGGTGTACTGACGCCTCCTGTGATGTTTTGCAAGGCGGTCAACATATCCTGTGCAGTGGCATAGCGATCGCGCGGATGATATTGAATCGACTTGTCCAACACGGCTACTAAGTCTGCATTAGCAGTGGGTGCATGTTGATGCCAAATAACATCTCCGGTTTGCGGATCAAGATCTAACTCCTGAGGAAATTTTCCGGTCAGCAGATAAATCATTGTTAAGCCCAGGCTATAGAGATCGCTGGAATACATAGGTCTGCCAGCCGCCTGTTCAGAAGGCATGAACCCAGGCGTGCCAATCACGATCGAACTGGCAGATTGCCCTTGAGAGTTGACCACCGTTCCCATCGTTTCTCGAACGGCACCAAAGTCAATCAAAACAGGTTTGCCATCCCGCTTTCGCAAAATAATATTGTCAGGTTTGATATCGCGATGAACAATCCGTTTGTTGTGAACGTACGTTAAAACAGGCAAGATGTCGATCAAAATCTGCTTGACTTGGGCATCTCCAACCATTCCATCATTTTGAACCTTGTCTCGTAGAGTGGCTCCTTCAATCCATTCTTGGATCAGGTAAAACTCACCTGCCTCTGCAAAATAAGCATAAAGCCGTGGAATCTGGCTGTTGCCATCTCCTAATTCCTCCAGGATAGCCGCCTCCCGCTGAAATCTTTCCTGGACTAACCGATAAACCTCTGGATTGTTAGTGATGGGTTTGAGCTGCTTAATCACACACCGACGACGAGAAGGCATCTGAATGTCCTCGGCTAGAAAAGTCGTGCCGAAGCCACCCGATCCTAGAGTTTGAATAACTTGATAGCGATTATTTAAAAGCGGTGGTGTCATACAGGTTCTGTGTCATACAGGTTCTGCGGAATCTAGACTTTGACAGAATGTAGGCTTAGCTGAGACTCGGTAAAGCATTGATCTAGAGAGTATCACCAGACTCTGGTGCACCAACTCCGTGCTGTTTTGAGGGTGTCTGTTGATATCAACAGACCGTCCATTCCAGCACACATACCGAACTTCAACCGAGTCAACCTATTCTCCGGATTTTTATTTCAGGTCAAGTAATCCGCTTTCCTTGAGTTTAGGGTTAAAGCGAATTTGGATTTGCACGCCTCGCTCGGCCAACGCCTTCAAAACTTGTTCTTCAACGCGACGTGCCACTTGTTTTAATACCTTAATTTGGTCAAGTTCGTCACCGGCTGCATAGGCTTGTTGCTCGTTGCTGGTCATGCTCTGTTTCGCATCAATGGGTTGACTCCACAACGCTTCATGGTCAGCATTACCGATAGGTATTGCGCCATTTTCGGCGATCCAGGTGTCCCGAATTTCTTCTAATACGGCTCGACTAGGGCGATCGATTGTAACTACCTTAACCCAATAACATTGCTGAGGTTGCCGCACCAGATGTTGCCGTAAACTCAATGCGACATCGCGTGAGTAGCCAATAAACTGCAATGTTTTGGCTTGATTAAAAATAGCGTATACCCCGACTTTTCCTTCCCAGCCTTCGGTGAGTTGTCCATTTTCATCGAGATAGGGAGTGTAATCTAAGTCGGCAAGCGCAGGAGAACTAGAGGTCATAGCGAAGCGGTTGATGATGATGCAGCTCTCTCATTATCTAATGGAGCAGGGTTTGATCTAAACTTAACGTGTGATGCACGTTAAGAAGGGTAAAGCTTTGCTGGACGAACAAGCGAAAAAAACGATGCTCCGTAAAATTCCTCACGGGCTTTATATCTGTGGAGTCAAAGACGGGGAAGATGTGAACGGGTTTACAGCCAGTTGGGTCATGCAAGCCTCATTTCAGCCTCCATTAGTGGTGAACTGCGTTAACCAAAAATCGATCTCCCACACCATGATTCAAGCGAGTCAGGTTTTTGCGTTGAGTTTTTTAGAAGATGGACAAAAAGAATTAGCCCAAAAATTCTTTAAACCCCTGCGTCGGGTTGGCAATAAGTTTGAAGATGTGGACTTTTACTTGGGTGAGACAGGGTGTCCGATCATTTCCGACTCATTAGGCTATGTGGAATGTCGAGTGGTTGGTTCGGTTGAGCAGGGAGATCACACGGTTTATGTGGGTGAGGTGATTGCATCTGGGATTCACCGAGAAGGGTCGCCCCTGCTTTTAGAGAGTACGGGTTGGCAATATGGAGGATAGGGTCTATGCCATTGATTAAAGTTCAATCGTCGATTGCTGCGCCCGATCGCCCTACAGTTGAGGCGTTTCTTAAACGTCTCTCGACCCATCTCGCAAAACACACCGGGAAGCCAGAATCCTATGTCATGACAGCATTTGAACCTGATGTGGCAATGACCTTTGGTGGCACGCTAGACCCGGTGTGTTATATCGAGATTAAGAGTGTGGGCACGATGAGTGCTGCCCAAACCAAGGCCATGAGCCAAGACTTTTCTCAAATTGTTGCTGAGGGGTTAGGCATCCCAGCTAATCGGTTGTATATCGAGTTTGCAGATGCTAAAGGAATGATGTGGGGCTGGAATGGCTCTACTTTTGGCTAATGCTAAGTGAAGTAGTCATCATTATTGAGTGGCATTGACTGGCTAAATTGGTTATCTCAGTGTGTTTCCTGGGGGATTACATGGCTATAGACCCAGCATCGGTTTGAGGAAATGCAACTTTACAGGTGACAATTACAGGTGACACACTCCCATGCTAAAAGCCCTTTTGTTTGATTTAGATGGCACGATCGCTGATACAGACCCAATTCACTTTCAAACGTGGAAAGAGGTGTTGCAGGAGTATGGGGTGGAGATCGATCGCCCCTTTTATCAAGCCAACTTTAGTGGACGGTTGAATCCGGCGATCGTGAAAGACGTCTTGCCACACTTGTCGGCTGACGAGGGACAAGAAGTCAGCGATCGCAAAGAAGCAGCGTTTCGGCAGCGGGCAAGCCAGTTGCTGACACCGATGCCTGGTTTGATGGAAGTACTGACTTGGATGGATCGCCAAGCCTTGCAACGGGCAGTTGTAACGAATGCCCCTGTGGAAAATGCTCAATTTATGATGGAAAGCCTGGGATTAATCGATATTTTCCCCCTGGTGGTGTTGGGGCAAGAGTTACCCAAAGGTAAACCTGACCCTATGCCTTACCAAGTGGCTTTGGAGCGGTTAGGGGTTGTGGCAGAAGAGGCGATCGCCTTTGAAGATTCTCCTTCTGGGGTTCGCTCTGCGGTTGCGGCAGGCATTCCTACTGTGGCTATTGCCTCCACCCATACCCCCGATGAACTGTATCCCTTAGGAGCAACTTTGGTTGTTGCCGATTTCACCGATCCTCGCTTACTGCACCAATTACAAATGCCAGTTTTAGCCCGTTAGGATGATTTCTCTAACACGGTGGGCAGCTTTTCTCAGATACTAGAAAAAGTTGTGTTTGCCTTGGGGAAAACGGGGATGCTGTCAAAGGGCTTTGAAGTAGAGATGTATACTGGCACGCCCCAAGGCGATATTGTCGGTTTTTCCGATCGGATTGTGGCAGATCTGCATGGGTTTGTGCGAGAACCCGATAGTCGCAATGTGGAATATACAACTCCTCCGCTTTGCCGTTATGAGCGATTGTTGTGTGATTTGGTGCGTCCTCGGCAACAGTTGCGAACTTATTTACAGCGACTGGGAAACTATACCTTAATTCCTGGTAGCACGCTGGCACTCGGAGGGGGCGATCGCTTTTATCGCTCTGATCCGACAAATCCCTATCACACTTATATTGAGCAGACCTATGGTACGACTGTGGTGACTGCCAGCATTCACATCAATATTGGGATTAGTGACCCCGATGTGTTGATGCGTGCCTGTCGGCTAGTTCGGGTTGAAGCCCCACTTTACCTCGCACTGAGTGCTTCATCTCCATTTCTCAACGGTGAAATTACTGGTAGCCACTCCACCCGCTGGAGTGTTTTTCCTAAAACCCCAGCCCAGGTGCCTCTGTTTGACGGTCACGCTCATTATATAAAGTGGACTGAAGAGCAGTTGGCATTGGGCACCATGCAAAACGTCCGTCATTTATGGTCATCGGTACGACCCAATGGCGATCGCCGCCCTTATAATCTCAACCGATTAGAACTGCGGATTTGCGATCTCGTGTCTGATCCAGTGTCACTGCTGGCGATCGCGGCTCTATTAGAAGCCCGCATTATGCAACTCATGGAAGACCCAACATTGGATCCGTTAGTCAGTAGTCGCTTGCCTGCTGCGACCCGTGCCGCTGATCTAGTGACGCTCACAGATGCCAATGAAATGGCGGCAGCTCATCAAAGCCTTGACGCTGAGCTAAGACACTGGCGTGATGGTCAGCCGATTCTCGCCCGTGATTGGGTTGAGCAGGTCTATCAAGAAGTCTGGGCGATCGCCAAAAAACATGGCTTTAGTTGTTTTCTGTTGCCCCTCCGAAAATTGCTACGAGAAGGCAACGAAGCTCAGAAGTGGCTCAGTTTGTGTAATCAAGGGTTGGAACCTCGTGCTGTCTTGATGCAAGCCATTCAAGCGAATGCTGAATATGAAACTGTGTTAGCCAGAGACTTGTGCCAACCGTTGGTCGCTTGAACCAGCTAAAAACCATAGAAGATTTCTATGGAAATCATGCAAATCATAGGGAAGATTTGTAAAGAGCAGTTGATGCTACACCATTCAAGGGTTTGAGCCAGTAGTTCGCTATGAACGATCTCACTTGACAGAGATCCAAATCCTAAAATTCCTTGATGTAAAAACAACTGATAAAGAAAAACTATATAATTTCCCTCTTGGACTGCGTCATTAATCATTCATTCATTCTAATTTCTTATCATTCAACGCCATGCCTCATGTGGTTCTTGTTCATCCACAAATTCCCCCCAATACTGGTAATATCGCCCGAACCTGCGCTGCAACAGAGACAGAGCTACATCTGGTGGGTCCTTTAGGCTTTGAAATTAGCGATCGCTATCTTAAACGGGCAGGTCTTGACTATTGGGAGTATGTCAAACTGCACTATCACCCCTCCTTTGAAGATTTTCAAACCTTTTATCAAGCGCAAGCGGGGCGGTGGATCGGTTTCAGCACTTCAGGAACTTGCAGTTATATACAATTTCAATTTCAACCGACCGATTGGTTACTATTTGGTTGTGAAACGACGGGATTGCCTCCCGATGTCTTGAGCCGTTGTCATCACACGCTCTACATTCCGATGATGCAATCAGGAGTTCGTAGTCTCAACCTTTCTGTTAGTGTTGCAGTCGGTTTGTTTGAAGCTCATCGTCAACTTGGGACGTTTGCCAATGTGCCCTCTCGGTTGACTTAGTTGGGATGCTACTTCAACAACCTGATTTAAACAGAGTCAGCGAATGACCCCATCTGATGTTATAACTTGCGGCATTGCGAATTGAATGGATGAGTTTCGTCAAACTATCTCGCAAAATGCCTCTGCTGTAATGATCAGCGTCTCCAAAGCAAACCTGTGTGCAGCAGCGCCTGACTTGCTAATTAATAGGAATAGGTTAGGGGTTGCCCTGTTTAATCTAGTTCTCCAACAGAGGATTGCACAAACACCATTCCACAGAAGATCGCGTAAGTTGGTTGAAAGCATGAAACCCAACAGTCTGCCTAAGCCTTTAGACAAGTCATGAATCTGATACTGAACTCGGTTTTTAAGTACTTCATCCCTATATACACATTGATAGATATGGGGTTGTCGCTGGATGAAGCACGATTAATAACTCATTGAAAGATGATTTTTGGGCGATCGCACCCGCCAATTTATCTATAAGGCTGCCAATCATCCCTTGAGAAATGAGTGCGGGATTCAGTGTTATAGACTACCAAAGTATATTGGTTCCTATAAGAAATTTCTATAAAAAAATACTGATTTTTGAAACTGTCCTCAAATTTCACCTGTCCGATTTCTTTGCCCTCAGAGCGGCATTGAAGGCGATTAAAGGTTTTCTAGCTAATACGAAGGTATGTGCTAGATTTGACGGGTTTGAGATTCATTCTTGACTAGTGTGCTGTTAGTGATGGAGGGGGTGAAACGGCTGCGCTAAAAGCAAATTGGGATGTATCCCATTAAGTTCAGTGAATGTGCAGCAAAGGTTCCGGAGCTTTGACCAAGGCTATGAAAGATTAGAAAAAGTCGGGTGATTTAATTTTCTTACTGAAGCGAATTGGTTTAGTGAAGTTTTGCTCGATTACATTTCACTTCGACTGGGGTACACTAAGCCCGTGATGATTATTCGCTTTTATTGGTGCATTGTTGTTGAGCAACATAGCTGCAACTTTTTCAAGTGATTAGTTTTCCCTAAAGATACGGTATTGAAATTTTTTTTGACTGGTGTAAGCTTGTTTAAGTCAAAGAAGCAGGGTAATCTTACCTAGTCATACGACGCTGTCGGTGATCTTAGTCTCATTGCCTTGTGATTTGTATCATTGACTGGTGATAGATTGAGTGACTCAAGGACAGTTAAACGCTGCTCATTAGGAGGTCGTTCTTTGAAACGAGCATTTCCGCAGAAGGTTAAGCCTGTTTCCTGTTATCCGTTCTCGGTTGAGGCTACGGCAGGACAGTCTAAGCAAAACCCCACAGGAGTAAATCGTAAGGCTCGCACCTCTGCCGCCATGATCGGTTTGGCATTATCTATGGGTGCATCCAGCCTATTGTTGCCACGTCAAGATGACGGGGCAGCTGCCGCCGAACCTGTTGCTGAGTCAACTGTCGCTGTGACCCCTCTGGCTCAGCAGGTTGCTACGCTCCCTGGTATGGCAGAGGTTGATTCCGCCAATACGATTTCTACTTCGTCGAATACTGAAATCGAACATGTTGTTCAAGACGGGCAAACCCTCTGGCAACTAGCTCGGCTCTATCGAGTCAGTGTTCAGGCGATTACAACTGCTAACGGCATTGCCTCTGGTTCTGTTATTCATGTTGGACAAGTTCTGAGAATTCCAACTTCTACTCAGGTCTCATCCACTGATTTAGCCCAAGGTTGGTCTGCTAGCTCTGACAACGAAGTTAAAGCAGAGCGAGATCAAGCTTTGAGCCGCCTACGGCAAGAACGAGATAAGCTGAGAAATAGTCTCTCTGAGCTGAGAAATGAAGGGTCAGAACGGCTAAATGCAAATCCTCCCAAAGAGGAACTGCCGGTACAGCAATCAGCGAATAGCTCGTCTGGTGAATCTGTTTTATCTCATCGCCCGATTGCCGAGATTACGTCTCCCAATCCAGTGTCTGATGCCTCTAGTGTGGTGGTTCATCAAGTCAAGCCCGGTGAGACATTAGGGGCGATCGCTCTGTCTTATGGATTGCCTCAGCAAGTGTTAGCGTCTGCTAACCATATCAGTGACCCTGATTGGCTGCGGGTTCATCAATCCATTGTTATTCCGCAAACGTCTTCGAGCGTTGATGCAGAATCTTCGGTGACTGTTCCAACCAGTCAGTTTTCGGTTGATACTACCCAGCCTGTTGTAGGGCAGTCTGAGTCAGTAGAAAGAACCCCTGAATCGGTTGTTTATCGAGTCAGCCCTGGCGACACACTAGGAGAAATTGCAAGCGTTTATAACGTGGCTCAGGTCTCATTAGTGAACGCTAATAGTCTGTCAAACCCTGACTTAATCGTGGCGGGTCAGGTGCTACGCATTCCTATGCCAGCTGTTGAGCAGGTTAGTGCTCCAAAGCCTTCAGTTTCGCCCTCTTTGGATGCAATTGAGCCTGTTTCTACAAATGATGCGTTGGTTTCGGCTGTTGCTACGCCTCAAGTATCGTCTCCTGAGGTGAACCCTGTTCTTGTCAGTGAGCCTACTGTGCCAACTGAGTCTGCTAGCAACATTACCTCCGAGGTATCTGAGCCTGTGGTAGCAGGCGATGCAGTGCCAGCAGTGCCAAATGAAACGCAGGTGGCAGCTACTCCTCTAAGCATTGTTCCAGAAGGGGCTGAGGCTTCTCAGCAAGCAACTTTTACTGACGATCTGATGGCGGAGATTGTGAATTTGCGCAATCGCTATCGTACTGAGCATGGCAACTCCTCAACTGAAGTTGGTCAGGTCAACGCCCAAGAGCCGGTTGTTGTTGCAGCAGCTTCAGAGTTGCTTCCAGTGCCTTCTACGACTGTGGCGGATATGACGGGGGCTAATCCAGAATTTAGCTCACCTCGATCGCTTGAATCGGCTGAGGCACAAAATCCTGAGGTTCGTCCGGTGGCCGCAGTCAACCGCTCTCAACCAGAGGTGGTTGCTGAAACAGCACCTTCTACTCCTACGCAACCCCATGTCGTAGCAGTTGCGCCTTTAGGCTCGGAAAACTATGCACCGTTGGTGCAGCCCATTACCGGTCAAGTTGTCTCACCAGACCTGCCACCTTTGCCGGGTGCAGACGCCTATTTGCCGAGTGGTTCTCCCCGTTTTGATGGCTTTATTTGGCCAGCACGAGGCACATTGACCTCAGGCTATGGGTGGCGTTGGGGTAGAATGCACCGGGGTATCGACATTGGTGCTCCTGGTGGCACTCCTGTTTATGCAGCGGCTGATGGTGTAGTTGAGTTCTCAGGTTGGAACTCAGGTGGCTACGGCAATATGGTGGAAATCCGCCATGCTGACGGCACCGTGACTCGATATGCTCACCACAGCCGAAATCTGGTAAGGACTGGTCAACGCGTTGAGCAAGGTCAGCAGATTGCTGCTGTAGGTAGCACGGGCTACAGTACAGGTCCTCACCTGCACTTTGAGGTCCATCTGCCAAATCAAGGCACCGTCAATCCGATTGCTTACTTACCTCGTTAATGGGTTGAGTTGTTAATTATGTTAAAGGGAGCCAATTGGCTCCCTTTCTGCATCTTTGAGGAAAGATCTTTTAGCGACAATGGTAATCGACTCTGTTGATATGCTAATTTAATAAAGCTGACAAAATTGGTGACCCACTAATTTTGTAAAATTTGTATCATCTGGCTCAGTAGCTCAGTGGTTAGAGCAGGGGACTCATAAGCCCAAGGTCGCAGGTTCAAATCCCGCCTGAGCCATCGAAAATAAAGCGTTTCAGAGAGGATTTTACCCAATCTTCGCTCTTTAAATGAGCATTTTTTGGTCAGTTTGGGGCAAAAAGTGGGGTAATTTTGAGGTAGAACTTGGTACGCTTGAACTGTCAAGCAGAGGCTTTCCCAATATACTCTGAAAGCTCCTCTGGTAAAGCCTCCAAAGGCTCTGTTCGGCTCAAAATCTCTAACGATTGCATCCAGCTCGTCTCTACGTTTTCTGAATTGGGTGTGGAAGCCAGTCATTTTGCCTTTCCATAAATCAAATCTCATCTCTATAAACGTAAGTAAGGTTCAAGTGCTTAGCAATTTTCTTTAGTAGCAGTTCTAGAGAAACTGGCTTACTAAGGTAGTCATCGCAGCCCGCTGCCAGGGCAAGTTTACGATCGCCCTCCAGCACCTGAGTTGTCGCTGCCAGGATGACAACGGGTCAGGTTGGACAGGCGTTCGGCGCACTTTCCGTTGCTTCTTGTTTGAACTGTTGTATCTGCTCATCCATCTCTTCCGATCGGATGCGTCGCGTCGCATCCCAACCACTCAACCCCGGCATTCGCAAATCCATCAAAATCAGGCGACTGTCACTGGAACGTACCAGGTCACGATAAATCCTTTTGGCCGTGATCCGCTTGCCTCGGCGTCACTCAATCGTGTTATCAATGCCCATCACTAACACCCCCTCTTGGGCAAACAGGTCAATCAGGTGCTCAAGCAGCAATCTACTGGCACTACGAGTAGACTACACTGCACGGCTCAGGACTCGATGGTACTTCTGGAACCTTCGATTTTGCGCCAAGCCCATCACTCGTAGGATCGCGCTGACGATTCGTTTGCCAGAGGGCAGAATTGCTCCCACCCACAGGACTAAAGCAGAGGAGCACAGCCTCTTGGAAAATAGCGAGGCAAACATTACAGTCAGGGAGATCAATTCTTTCGGTAGAAAGCTCAGCAGGATCTTTCCAATCATGCTTTCCTGATCTTGCTACCTTTCCTCCTCTCTTGAATGGGTAAAATCCAGCTAAATATGCATTGATGTTGGATTTGTTATGAACAGCATAATAATACGAAATTATAGTTCATGCGCTTTTTTATACGTTTAAATAATATTTGCCCTCATAGACAATTAGTAAGCAATAATCATAAGGTATATATTAGTTTGCAGCAAAAAATAAAAGCTATAATTGCGATCCTCTTGGGAGTAGAGCCGTTGATTTTGTGTTAACAGTTTAGAGGAAATTTCAGGGTGTGGTTGCTACAACTTTTGTTACTCTCCGGCACCGTTTGATTAAGCAGGGGATTTGCCTGCTGTTCATTCTCATTTTTGTAATTCTGGGCATCGCTTTACAAGGTAGCATAAGTCCATCGAACATTGCCTTCATCAGTAGTCTCTTTCTGTTTAGCACACTCGAAATTTTCTCGTGTGGGATCACGAAGAAGCAACGTCTTGTCAGTGACTTTGTAGACAAGCCCTACGCCTGGGAGAAGAGAGTCTGGACAAACCTAGTGCTTGTATTATTGGGCGGTATCGTCAGCGTCTATCTGGTTTTACTTGCTAATAGAGCCGAACTGAATTCTTGGGCACTCTTCAACATATTTAATGTGCCTTTTGCAGCAGTTATGCTGCTTTCATTTTTGTTCCTTGATCTCTCGCACTATACAGTGCATGTGTTACACCACAATGTTCCTGCTCTTTGGCGTTTTCATGTTGTTCACCACAACGACAAAGTTTATGACGTGACGAATGCCGGTCGCGAACATCCGTTCATTACAGCTACTATCAAACTGGCAGAAGTGATAGTCATCATCCTATTCGGCGTACCGCCCCTTGCCTATGCGATTTACGCTCCGGCTCAAATCGCATCCTCCTTGTTCTTTCACAGCAACCTCAAGATTCCTGATGCGGTAGATCGAAAATTGCGCTGGCTGCTTGTCACGCCGTCACTTCACTATACCCATCACTCCAGTATTGCAAGGGATACTGACTCAGTGTATGGCTCTATCCTCAGCATCTGGGATCGCTTCTTTGGAACCTACAAAAATGCCCCCGATATGGGGATTAAACGGATGGAAGTTGGGGTTGATACATTTAGCAACCAGAACATGGGAGTTTTGCAACTCCTTGTGCTTCCATTTTTGAATTGGTCTAAGCTACGCCGTCCGCATCAAGGTTAAGGTTCCAAAAAGATGGAATTACCTTGGAATGCTGCAAACCACTATCAGGAAGCCTGCTCAAATTTTGTAGAACTGCTGTGTTACCGAGCGCTGCATCAACCTGATAAAACTGCCTTCATTTTTCTGCGGGACGGTGAAACTGAGTCGGACAGGATAACTTATCAGGAACTGCATGTCACTGCACAGGCGATCTGTAGTCACCTCCAGTTTGTCACTCGTTCTGGAGAGCGTGCCCTGCTGATCTACCCTCCTGGATTAGAATTTATCTCTGCTTTTTTTGGGTGCCTGTATGCTGGGATCGTTGCAGTTCCAGTTTATCCGCCTCGCCTTAACCATAACCTCACGAGGCTGCAACATATCATTGTCGATTCTACCCCAGACGTTGCACTTACCACAGTTGCTCTCCTGGAAAACCTCAAAGCTTGCTCAATCCAACAGACAGAACTGTCAAAACTAAAGTTTATTACGACCGATCACTTGCCAGGACAGACCCTCAACTCGTGGTGTCCGCCAAAACTGAGTAATCAATCCCTAGCTTTTCTGCAATACACCTCTGGTTCCACAGGTAATCCCAAAGGGGTGATGGTCAGTCACGGCAATCTGTTCCACAATGCAACCCTAATGCAGCAGGGGATTAGAGTTACGTCAGAAAGCATTGGTGTTTCCTGGTTACCCCTGTATCACGATATGGGATTGATGGGAGCGGTACTGCTACCGATCTATCTAGGATTTCCGGTGACTCTAATGCCCCCCTTAACGTTTATTCAAAATCCTTATCGCTGGCTGCGGGCAATTTCCGCTTATCGAGCAACCACGAGCGCAGGTCCAAACTTTGCCTATGACCTGTGTGTACAAAAAGTGACGACAGAGCAACGAGACACGCTTGATTTAAGTTGTTGGACCGTTGCTGTTAATGGTGGTGAAACGGTGCGGAGTACAACCCTAGAGAATTTTGCAGAAAAATTCCAAGCCTGTGGTTTCCGCAAAGAAGCCTTCTACCCTTCTTATGGCATGGCAGAGGCAACTCTAATGATTTCTGGAGGAGGTAAGGAAGCACAGCCAACTCTTAAAGAAGTGCAGTTAGAGGCATTGGAGGGCAATCAATGTATTCCCACTAATTCTGCGAATGAGCGTTCTCAGGTGTTGGTAAGTTGCGGTAAAGCATTGCTAGATCAAGAAATCATCATTGTTCATCCTGCCACTTTAATACAATGTGAAGATATGGAAGTGGGAGAAATTTGGCTGAGAGGTTCCAGCGTTGCTCAGGGTTATTGGAACCAATCTCAAGAAACAAACAAGATTTTTGATGGTCGTATTGTAGATTCAAAGGCGGATTCGTTCTTGCGGACAGGTGATCTGGGCTTTCTTGAAAAGGGAGAGTTGTATGTCACAGGTCGGCTAAAAGACATCATTATCATTAATGGTCGGAACCATTATCCTCAGGACATTGAGCAAACTGTCGAACAAAGCCATTCCACCATTCGACCAGCGGGATCAGCAGCGTTTTCGGTGAGCATAGAAGGTGTAGAACAATTAGTCATTTTGACTGAACTTGAGCGCACTTGCTACCTGTCCCTTAAACAGAAGAACCTCACTGATCATCATCCTCGTAATACTGCCGCTGAAAGTCAAAATTTGCTAACTGCAAACGAAATTTTTCAAGCCATCCAGCGCGCAGTTTCAAGGCATCATGATCTCAAAATTTATAAAATCATTCTGCTGAAATATGGAACACTCCCCAAAACTTCCAGTGGTAAAGTTCAACGATACTTCTGTAAGGCAAATTTCTTATCAGGGAAGTTAGAAGTAGTTGGGTATTCAGAAAAATTTTAAGTAAAAATATCAATTGACGATGGCTTTATTAGAACAGTATCTCACCACTGAAATGCTGGAAAATTATTTAGGCGATCCATTTGATTCAAACAGCTTATTTTCATTTGAGCGAGCTGTTGAAATTGACGAGTGTGAGGAATATCCTCACGAATTTGTTGACCTGGTTAACGCTTGGAATTTTCACCACTACTATATTCCCAAAGAATACGGCGGAAAGTTTCAATCTTTTGAAGAACTTCTATCACTTGAAAGGACATTTTTACGGCGAGAATTATCTTTGGTTTCAGCACATGGTGTCACTTATCTGGGAGCACTGCCAGTCTGGATTGGTGGAACCATTCGACAGAAGATGCAATTGGCAGAAAGGATCAAAAATCGAGATCTTATCTCTTTTGGCTGACGGGGTGACAAGAGTAGCTACAAAGCAGACTGGACAAGCTTCATCGCCCTCATACCCTTGCGATAATACTGCCACTTGTGGGGTGAGAGTTGAAGTAATTGGGTAACGATTTCAGCATAAGGAGCCATGAACTGT
>JANRJA010000137.1:0-110273 GCA_033764315.1 Oculatellaceae cyanobacterium bins.114 | reverse complement strand
GGCGACTCAAGTCGCAGCTACACGAACAAAACCTGCCTCCGCAGGTTACAAAAAGCCTAGATTGGCTTGAGTCCGCGACGGCGGACTTTGTTTTTGTAGTCGCGGTTTTAACCGCCAAAAACTTCTCAGACATCCTCTAAGGAGTAGGAGAGGCGTCAGGTGATTCTGTGGTAGCTGGTGACGATTCTGCTGCAGGAGACTGTCGATAGGGCGGCTCTGGACCAACGCTACCCATGCGTTTGAGGGGCCAAAAGCGCACGACAGCGCGACCAATAATATTCTCACGCGGGACAAACCCCCAAAAATGGCTGTCGTAACTGTTGTTGCGATTGTCACCCAATACTAAGTAAGAATTTTCTGGAACCACTTCAGGACCCCAGGTATAGTCAGGTGGAGCAAAGGTATAGTTTTCTGCGATCGGTTGATCGTTGATAAAAACCTGTCCATTGCGGACGGCCACCGTTTCACCCGGTAACCCAATCACCCGTTTGATAAAAGCGTCTTTGAGGCTGGGGTTGGCTTGACGCAGGCGATCCGTAGGTCTAAATACAATAATGTCGCCCCGCTGCGGCGTATAGAAGTAATAACTAACTTTTTCAATAATCAGACGATCGTTGACTTCTAAGGTCGGGCGCATCGACTCTGAAGGGATGTAACGAGCTTCGGCAACAAATTGACGAATGCCTAACGCCAAAATGACACTCAGCCCAACGGTTTTGAGCATCTCAACCCAGGGATTTTCGTCGGGTATTGCAGAGGACTTTTCAATGTCACGAGGAGGGATTTGAGGGGGTTCCTCTGAGTCCGGTTTCGCCAATTGAGATCCGTCAGAGTTGAATATTGGAGAGTTATCAGACTCTGGTTGGGAGTTAGGATTGGATTGAGTCGGCATGGGTTATTGCAACGTGCCCATAAATGGAACTAAACATTAGCCTAATCGATTTTGAGAGACCGCTAGTGAAGGTTTTACCAGACATGGTGACTCAATGATTAGATTTCAACCATAGCGCGATCGCAACCTTCTAATCCGATGAATTTTGCTTCTTCTCTTCTGCTTCAAAACGCCCAGATCTTGTTACCCGATGGCAACTTCCTTAAGGGTGAAGTCTTGGTGCAAAATGGCAAGATTGTGGAAATTACCTCACAAGCCTCTCAACCTAATACTGATTCAGCTTTAGTTATTGACGCTAAAGGATTGACAGTGTTGCCGGGAGTCATTGACCCCCAGGTACATTTTCGAGAGCCAGGGCTAGAACATAAAGAAGATTTGTTTACGGCCAGTTGTGCCTGTGCTAAAGGAGGAGTGACTTCCTTTTTAGAAATGCCTAACACCCGTCCTCTGACCATCACTCAGGCAGCGTTAGACGACAAACTGCAACGGGCTGCCGTCAAGTGCCTGGTCAACTATGGTTTTTTTATTGGGGCGACCGCCGAAAATTTGCCTGACCTGCGGACAGCACACCCTGTGTGTGGCATTAAGATTTTTATGGGGTCTAATCACGGGGCACTGCTCGTAGAACAGGAAGAGGTTTTAGACAAGATTTTTTATCGTGATGTGGCTGACCCAACTGCCGAAAATCGCCTGATTGCCGTTCACGCTGAAGACCAAGAGCGCATTCGACAACGCCGCAAACTGTTTGCGGGAAATAAAAATCCTGCGGTTCACTCTGAAATTCAAGACAATCAAGCAGCATTGCAAGCAACCCAACTAGCCTTGAAGTTGTCAAAACGCTATCAGCGCAATCTGCATATTTTGCATCTGTCTACGGCAGACGAAGCTGAGCTGTTGCGACAGGATAAACCTGCCTGGGTAACGGCTGAGGTGACCCCCCAACACTTGCTGCTCAATACCCATGCCTATGAAACACTGGGCACTTTGGCACAAATGAACCCGCCGCTGCGATCGCCCCACGACTCAGAGGTGCTCTGGCAAGCCTTGCTAGATGGGGTCATTGACTTTATTGCCACCGATCATGCTCCACACACGTTAGAAGAAAAGGCACAATCTTATCCTCAAAGCCCATCGGGAATGCCGGGTGTCGAAACCTCACTGCCGCTGATGTTAACTCAGGCGATGCAAGGACGCTGTAGCGTTGCTCAAGTCGCCCATTGGATGTCAACCGCTGTTGCCAAACGATATGGGATTCCCAATAAAGGGGCGATCGCCCCTGGCTATGATGCTGATTTGGTGCTGGTCGATCTCACGACCTATCGACCTGTGTTGCGTGAGGATCTGTTAACCAAATGTGGATGGAGTCCGTTTGAGGGTTGGAGTCTTACCGGACACCCAGTTGTCACGATCGTCGGGGGTCAAGTTGTGTATGACCACGGCACATTAAACACAACCGTTCGGGGGCAGGCATTGCAATTTATCAATCCATAACCAGGGGTCGGTAGGGACGCGATTAATCGCGTTCCTACCCCGAAAACCCGAAATCGCGTTCCTACGCCTAAACCATTACGATCGCCGCCAGTTAAACCAGGTTTCTCGTACCTCTCGCATCAGGGGATGACGATCGCTCTGGTGTTGTCGCCACTCCAAGGCAGCGAGATGCAACACTTCTGACCAGCTTGGGCTGATCGCTGGAAACGATGCCAGGGTTTGCAACGGGTGTTTATGCCGCATCAGAGGAGCGATCGCCGCAATCAGTTCTTCTGCTTCAGGGCTGACAATGTGTACCCCAAGAATCTGACCATTGGGACGAACGATTAACTTACAAAATCCGGTCGTGTTACCTTGCATTTGAGCTTTGGCAACTCGCTTGAGCGGCTGATAAAGCACTGTCATGCGATCGCCATAGCGGTGGCGTGCTTGGGCTTCGGTCAAACCAATGCGAGCTAGGGCAGGGTCAGTGGCGATCGCCCACGGGATAGAGGAATAATCGACCTGAAACCGGGGAAAGAAGAGGGCATTCTTAACAGCAATGTCTGCTTCATAGTGAGCGATGTGAGCAAAAGGATAATCCCCCAGCACTTCACCGCACGCATAAATGCGGGGATGGGTGGTCTGCAATTTAGGGTTGACTTGAATCCCCATATCAGAAACAGCCACATCAACAGCCGCTAGATTAAGCGTTTCCAGGTCAGGTTGCTGCCCCGTTGTCAGAATGATTTCATCTGCTTCTAAGGCTCGTGTTCCAGCTTGCACCCATTTTTGCTGCCCCAACTGCCGCACTTGAGTCACCTCAGCCTGAGTCAAGACTTGCACTCCCTCCGCTTCTAGCTGTGCCTGAATCAAGCGCACCGCATCCACATCTTCTTGCGGCAACAGGCGATCGCGGCTGGTAATCAACGTCACCTGAAATCCACACCGATTTAAAGTTTGCGCCAATTCCACCCCAACAGGGCTTGCCCCGATCAAGATGAGATGAGAATTGGGCTTGAGCGCAGACAGCGATGCCAAGCCATCTCCCTGGGGTGATCGCCACAACTGCTCCAGCGTGAGGGGATTGGCCTGCACCAAGCCTTCAATTGCAAGCATCGTTTGACGAGCCGCTGTCGCAATTAAATAACGGCGCGATCGCAATACTCGCCCATTCACCACAAACGCCATCCGAGGTCGCCGACAAAACTCTCCATTTCCTACAATTACGTCAACCCCATGAGCAGCAAGGATATCAGGCGATCGCTCTGCCTCTAAATTTTCAACCACCTGTTGCGCCCAATACAAGGCGTCTGCCCAGTTGACGATGGGATGGCTCTCTCGCCCCCAATGAATGCCCAACGACTCAGCTTGTTGCAGGCGTTGCATGATTTGTCCCAGATATCCCAGGGTTGACTGAATCCCTATCTCATTGCCAACATCCGATTGAGACGGTTCTACCAGAGCTACACGAGCATTCCACGAGACAGCCGTGAGGGCAGCCTGACGAGCGGCGATCGTGCCGCCAATAATGACTAAATCGTAGTCAAAACGCATGAAAGATAAGAGTTGGTTAGAGTAACGGATAACTTATAGTTACGTTAACAAGCCATAGAATACTTTTTGCTCTAGGTTAGTTTAACGGTGTTCTTGAGTCAAAAGATAACCATACCTTTAAAACATTCGTATCTCGGTAATTGAGCCTTAAGTTCATCTAAACTGAGAGACCTTAAAAGCTTGACAGTTAACAATCTTAGCTATATTCAAACTTAACTGTTTGCCATTGAATATCTGGTTCTAAAACTTCGATCAAATCAAAATCTTCTACTGTTAGAAGAATCCACTGCTTCTGGGTTAAAACATCAGTACGAATACTCATAGTTCGACGCAGGATTTTTGATAACAAATCAGCAACAAATACATTCATTGATTTTGATGAAACACATGCAGCACAATCTTGAGTTTGTCCATCAGCCGAATTGAGTTTGAGGTTATCCATCTTACGGAGGAACAAGGCTGTTGGAGTAGCTATAACTCGTGGCAAAGCCATTAAGGGATTAGGAACCTCTGCTAGTTTTTGAGTATCTGAAATAAACCAGTCGTGGATGATCTGGATTAGTGCTGTTGGGTCTTTGTAACCTGAATACCCAACAACATAAGTTCCTGGATACATCCAATCAAAATCTTCTGCTGAAGGAGTGTAATCTGAGATTTTGATATTAGAATCAGTTACTACTTGAGGGTTTACTAAACCTGCTCTTGGACGTAATTTAACAACAGACATACAATTATCCAGAGCCCTGCGTAATTCGCTTGAATTTAACTCTGATTTCACTTCAATAGTTGCTATGACTGCCTCTATAGGAAAGAGCCATTGATCTATACCAATTTTAGGAATTGGAAAGGCTCTATCGTATATAACAATGTCAATTTGTTTAGAGCGTCTCCCACCCCGATCAAATATTTCACCTGTACCTATACCAACAGTCTCTGGTAAAAAATCCTGAAGAAACTTAAGGATAAAGCTCTCGCGTGCGGAACCTCGGTTACCCATATGTTGTAGAATTTCAGCCTTTTTACCTTCAGCTTGAAGTATGGAGGCAAGACGTTCTACATAATCAAGCCAAATATTCAGCATTGAACTATTCCTTCAAACGGTAGCCTAACAACGTTTTCATGGTATTTCACCAAACCCCAATTTCCTATGTTTGTTAGTTACAAGCCTCTAGAATTGTGGTTAAACCACTAAGCAAGCGTTGATTTTCGGCCTGGGTGCGAACGGCAACACGAAAGAAGCGATCGCCCAGTTCAGGAAAACTCACACAATCTCGAATTAAGATTTGATCGCGTTTGAGTAACTGCTGTTGCAGGTCTACAGCCGAGTGCTCACATTGCACCAACAGATAATTGACAGCACTGGGATAGGGATGCAACCCCGGCAACGCACTTAAACCTTGAAACAGGTGCGATCGCGCCTGGATTAACCAGTCCCAGGTTTGCTGTTGAAATTTGGAGTCATAGAGCACAGCTTCGGCAACAGCGGCGGCTAGACTGTTGACACTCCAGGGATCACGCCACTGCTGCCAGCGACGTAACCGATCAGGATGGGCGATCGCATATCCTAACCGCAACCCCGGCAAGCTATAAAACTTAGTGAGCGATCGCAACACAACCAGATTGGGATAATTTTGTACCCATTCCATGACGCTCTGCTCTTGGTCAGGGGGCAAGAAATCCATAAAGGCCTCATCCACCACCACCAAAGCAAAACGGTCTAGAAGGGGCAAAATCGCCTCTCTAGTCAACAACTGCCCTGTTGGGTTGTGGGGGTTATTGAGCAACAACCCGCTAGTGGCACTCGCTTGAGAGAGCGTGAGTAAAGACTGTAACCCCCGATCGATATCTTCATTGGCAGTGCCCAAAGCAGGATCTGTCAGATCAAGTGGACAGCGAATCGCGATCGCATCAAACGCTCGCAATGCCCGCAAGTAATCACTAAATGCAGGAGTCAAGATATAAGTGGATGGCAATTCTGCCAGTTCACGACTGGCCCAAGTCAATAACTCGGCAGAGCCGTTTCCTGGCAGAATCCACTCTGATGAAAGATGGTGAGTATCGCTGAGCGTCGATCGCAACTGGCGATAGTCGGGGTCAGGATAATCGCGCAAAGTTGCCAGGTTAGCCTGAATTGCAGCGATCGCCGACTGAGGAGGCCCCAGAGGGTTGATGCTGGCCGAAAAATCTAGGATTGAAGAAGGGGAACAACCTGCCAGATCTGCTGCCCAAGTAATGTTCCCCCCATGAGTGGGTTGCGCCAAAGCAAAGCTCCGCACAAAAAATATCGATATGAAAAACGATTACTTTGGTGCGACTTTCTCTTTAAAGAGTTTGCCCGCAGAAAAGGCAGGCACCTTAGTAGCTGGAATTTCCATTGCTTCACCCGTTTTAGGGTTGCGTCCTTCACGGGCTTTACGTTCTCGAGGCTCAAACGAGCCAAAACCAACCAGTGTCACCTTATCACCACTAGACACCGCTTCCATAATGGAATCGATCGCTGCGGTTAATACAGCATCCGCTTGTTTTTTAGTAACGCTTGCCTTTTCGGCAACTTTATCGACTAATTCGCCCTTATTCATGGGAATCTCCTTGAAATTGGTCAGGATAAGAAACAGCTCTCAATCCCAAAGTGGGATCAGAAGATTGAAAAAACCGAACGGGAAACCAGGTTCATTACTGAAACTCCCATAAATTGGAATTTTCAATGCTTTATTCTAAAGTCTAGTTGACAGTTATGGATCGGTGAAACCTTTAATTTATATAGATTTGAGGATTTTTTAGGTAATTTTTCTCAAACTACATAATTTTTTCTGAGTAATAAGCAAAGAATTGGAGCAAATATGACAAAAAAATGAATCAGTGAACATTTCAAAACTATGAAAAAACAAAATGAGGAAGAACAAATCTTCCCCACTTTTGCTTATTTCTTCTTAGCGTCTAGGCGGCTGGAGCCGGAACCCTAAAGAGTTCTGTGCCACTCGCTGCGGTGGTGCCCGCAAAATAGATAAAGTTGTTGAAGACAACTAAATCAGTGGGGTTTAAGTTAGGAGAGGCAGAAGTTGTCACTTGAATTGTATTTTGAGCCGTTCCACCACTGCGGAATAACTGTCTACCTGCCGTGCTAGATTCAGCCGAAAAATACACCACACTGTCATTCACATTGAGCAGATCGGCTGGGCTAGAGCTATCACTGCCCGGATTAACATCACTGATTAGAGTGGTTCCATTAACGGTGCCATCGCTGCGATATAGCTCTCTGCCGCGAGTGCCATCATCAGCCGCAAAGAAGAAGAAATTGCCAACTCGCTCTAAATCACTAGGGTTTGAGCTATCTGCTCCAGCCCGCAGATTCACAAAAAGGCGAGTCAATGATGGCGTGCCATCGCTTTGATATAACTCACGACCCAATATTCCACCATCGTCTGCACTGAAATAGAGGCGATTATTAAAGTTAGTCAGGTCAAACGGGTTTGAACCGCCAGTGAAGTTGATGTTTCCTGCAAGATTGGGCGTTACCCCATTAAAACTCCACAGCTCACTGCCCAAAGTGCCGTCATCAGCGGCAAAAAACAGAGTATTGCCCACCACAGTCAGGTCAGTGGGGTTTGAGCCGCCTGTGCCAGCGTTGATATCGGCAGCGCGTTGAGTGACAGCGAGGGCAACATCACTCGCCCCATCGGTGCGCCATAACTCTCTGCCTAAGGCATCGGTTGCTGCAAAATAGAGTTGCCCGTTAAAACTGGCAAAGTCAAATGGGTTAGAGCTGGCAGCACCAGGGTTGATGTCAAACACCAGTTCAGTGCCTGTTGCTGTGCCGTCGGTGCGCCACAGTTCATTGCCGCTGACGCCATTGTTAGCCGAAAAATAAAGAGCATCATTAAAGACAAAGAGATCTGTAGGGTTAGAGCTGGCAGCACCGGGGTTGATGTTGAGCAGCAGTCGGGTTCCAGCTTGAGTGCCATCGGTGCTCCACAGCTCTCTGCCACTAATGCCATCGTCTGCGGTGAAGTAAAGCCGCCCGTTAAAGACAGTTAGGTCAAAGGGACTAGACCCATCAGCACCAGGATTAACATTGCTAACCAATTGAGCACTGCTGCCGCTGTTAGTCGGCACCCGTCGAGTTGTCTCGATCGCAGTCATATTCAGCTCATAAGAGGTTCGGCTGCCACGACGATAAACTCTCACATAATAGGTGCCAGGGGCTAGTGTTGCATTAGGGTTGCGACCAAAGCCCACACTAATCGTTTCTTGTTGGGTGCCCTGGTTAAAGCTGCGCCGCAAAATTTGCCCTTGGCTGTTAATCAAGTCAAGATCGGCGTTCTCATTCAAGTCTCTCAGGAAGAAGGAAACCCGACTAAAGCGTCGCAGATCAATGCGATAGAAATCTTGAGTATTGCCCCCACCCACCGCGTCTTCAATAATTCGATTACTGCCGATAATGTTGACTCGACGA
This sequence comes from Oculatellaceae cyanobacterium bins.114, assembly GCA_033764315.1. Lineage (GTDB taxonomy): Bacteria > Cyanobacteriota > Cyanobacteriia > Elainellales > Elainellaceae > FACHB-1407. The sequence goes on along the minus strand of JANRJA010000137.1, from coordinate 101,901 downwards.
GCACGAGCTAGTGTGCCAGGGCTAAAGGTTTCAGTGGGTCGCGGTCGGCGAACCCTGAAAGCAGGATTGTTAACTGGTACCACTGAAATAGTCAGATCAAAATCCGTCGCACCGGAAACTCGTTTTACCTGGAGAAAATACGTCCCTGGTGCTAGAGGATTTCCAGGTGGAAATGGATCGGGGTCAGTTCTGATCCTGGAACTGCGGTTGATCACCTCGCTGCGATCGCCCGAATTACTAGAAAACTCAATCACTCGCTGCCGACTGTTAAAGAGAACCAAATCGGCATCATCATCTAACCCCCGCAGAGTCACACCAAGATCACTAAAACGACTGCGATCGCTGCTTACATCAAAGCGATAAAAGACGTTGGGGTTTGAGCCACTAACAGAGCCATCGAAGGTTTTGCGGAAGCGATCGCCATCAAAGGAGATCTTAATTGCATCATCAAAACTGCTGCCTGCCATATCCTCCGTTCCTCACATTAACGTAGCCATTGGTACAACATTTGGAGAGTTCAAATGCCACGATCAATCATCTAATTGAGATGACGCTAAAGCCATTTTTTGTTCCCCACCCGACTCACTATCACAGCCCAGTTGTAGTGAAAGTTTTGCTTGACTCGTTGAGTCTGATGCAACGGACAATAGTCAAAATTGGAAATCAAGCAGAAACGGCAGTCATAACACCATCTCTCACTCGATTTCCAATTTATAGAGATCGATTAGGGGAACTGCACACCCTGACGTTGTAGCAATTCCTGTGCTTCTCGCCCAGGGGTATAGCTGTAACCAAAGTTTGACAGGTCAGAGTCATTAATCACCTGAGGTGTCAACAAGACAATCACCTCCTGGCGAGTATTTTCCCGCTCAGTGCGTCTAAACAACGCTCCCAGCAGAGGAATATCACCCAGAATGGGGATCTTAGAGACTGTCGCGCGATCGGTTTCTTGAATAATTCCAGAAAGAATCAGGGTTTGACCATCCCGCACTCGAAGCTGTCCAGAATCAACCCGTCGCTCTTGCAAGAGAACAATGTCTCCCTGCTGAGTATTGAAAACATTCGCTACAGAAGACACCGTGGGAATCACGGCCAGAGTTACGAAACCGTTATCATCAATGCGAGTGAGAACGATATCCAGCGTTAGACCCGCGTTCTTAATAATGGGTTCTCGTTGGGCTGAGAAACCACCAAACACTTCCGTCGTGAGTCTCACTTGGGCACGTTGTCCCTCTTGCACCGTTAGAGTCGGATCGGTCAAGATCTTGGCGTTGCCGCTGACCACTTGTGCCTGGAGTGTAGCAAGGAAGCGAGTCGGGAACTGGAAGAGTTCAGGTAGACCGATTTCGATACTGCCATCTGGGTTTAACCGCGTCACACCCCCCTGGAGTGGGTTAGAGTTGGTACCAAAGGGAGGTCGGAAGAACTGACCACCAGGGATCTGAATCGTGCCGTCATTGAGCGGTGGGTTGCCAAACGGTTGAGGTTCACCCGTTCCAAAAGGAGAGTTGGGTTGAGCATCAATAAACGGTTGTGGGTCTTCAACACCTTCTGGATACGGTGCTCCAATAATAGGTGGAGTTAAGACACTGCCGTCATATTGCCCTCGTGTGGGTGGATTGGCTCCACCGTAGTTAAAGCTGGCGGCACCCCCATCACTGGTAAAGAAGGTATCCCCCACACCAAAGGAGAAGCTGGTGTTGATGTCTTCTGTCGCCAACAAGTTGACATCGACCACACGAACGTTGATCGCAGCTTGACGACGACGCAGATCAAGCTGTGCCAGCAAGTTAGTGGCGATTTCAACTCGACGCGGTGGACCCACCAACGTAATGGTGTTGAGTCGCTCGTTGGTTGAAATAGCTATGCCTCTCAACAACAACGGTCCCTGACCTTCAGTTGCCCGTAGAGAGAGAATAGTCGGTGTCTCAATCTCTACAGTTCTTGCAGCTGCACCTTCACCAATGGTATTAATTTCTCTCCGAAGAAATGAAATTTGCGTTTCTGCCCCTTGAGTGGTTAGGAAGCTAGCGGCATCTCCAGCAGTAACCTGGTTAAGCCTTAGGGTACGAGCAACGGTGGCACGGGCATCATCCGGCAAACGTGGCCCCACAAAGATCGTGCGTCCGGCTCGATTGGCTTCTAAGCCAGCCACCCGCAACACATAGTTAAAAACATCTTGAACAGGTTCGTTTTCAATGTCTAAAGAAATCCGGACTTCAGCCGGGGCTTCTCCGGGGGCTGCTGCTGCCGCTTGCGGTTGTTGGGTTGCCCCTGGTAATTGACCGATATAAGCCACGTTTAGCCCAGCGGCTCGTGCCAACAAAGACAGCACATCTCGCACCGGAGCATCACGCAAGACTAACCGAGGGACTCGCTCAGCCGAGTTGAGATCGATCGTGGCAGGAGAGGTGTCGATGTTAGACACCGCAATGTCACCCAGTGGTGGAGCGATCGCACGAGGTTGCAGGGGTGGAATATAGGCTCCCCGGTCAGGGGACGAAGGGACTCCATCAATTGAGATTTGGGGGTTAGGCACCAACACGTTTGGCGCAGGCACCATCGGTGGAGGGACGGGTGCCGGGGCAGGTTGTTGAGCGATTTGATTGGGGTTAGTGGGCGCAGCTTGCCTAGTTTGCCCTGTCCCCGATGAGCTAATCGCCACCACAATCCCATTTTGATTTTGAGTGACTTGGGTTGCCGGGGCAGAAGCATCACCGTTAACCGTGACGCGAATGCTGTTGGCGTCAAGCGGCGCAATCATCACCGACGTAATACCTGGAGCAGGGTTGTTTTGCAGAAACCCATTGCCCTCAGGCAGTCGCAATTGAGCATTGGTGATATCAGCCACCAGGGTATTGCCCCGACTGACTGTAAAAATATCAGGGCGATCGCCATTGCGGGTTTGCAATACTAAATTAATGCCACCGTTAGATGGGTTGACTTGCACCCCTGTCACTTGAGTGGGCACGGCGATCGCCGGTTGACTGGCAATTAGCGCGATCGCAGTACTGCCCAAGATACTGCGAAGACCAAGATGTTGTTTCACGGTTCACTCCTTCTAATCAGAAACGGCGGTTGAGTTGATGGTGGGGTTAAATGAGGGTTGACAATACGAACATCGGTCAAGCAGATTCAGAGGACTCAAGGCACTCCAACCGATCAAGGGGCAGGAGCCGCTGCCGGGGGTGCAGTTCCTGCTGCTGCCGGGTCAGCCGCCGGAGCTGCCGGAGTTTCTGGAACGGGCACTGGCAATAAGGCACCTAACTGATAAGAGGTGGTAATGCGAGTCACAGGTTGACCCGCTGGAGTCAATCTACCCTGGTTATCAAGCACGATCGCTTGAGTTGATGTATCTAATTCAGACTTAAAGTTTCGCACCACCAATAGAGGCTGCAACCGTTCAATGCTGCGAATAATCGATTGAGTTTGAGCAAAGGAACCTTGCATTTGCACGTCATATACTTGGCGTTGCAACTTACCATTCACCGCAGCACCAAAAGAACTATCCGCCACCACTCCAGAGGCCGTGTCATTGCGGGCAAATTTAGATAACGTGGCTCGACGATCGGGGTCGCCAATTCCAGCGTTAGCCGACTGGACTCGTTCATTTAAATCCAGCAATAGAGTATCCATACTTCTTTCACTGGCAAACAGCGTCAACACGTCAGCCTGCAACTGTTTTGCTTCTTGCAATTGATTGCGGGCTTCCTGAATCCGCTGTTGAGTTTCTTCGGTTGCCAACAGTTGTTGTTCTTTAGCTGCAATATCAGCACTGAGTTGCTGAGACGTGTCAAATACAGGTTTCACAAACGTGTAAGCCACATAGCCTGCTGCCAGCAACCCAAAAACAGCTAACAAGACTCCATTGGTGGATGGAGTCAACTTTACCCCAAAGACTGTTGGGTAATTAGGTTCGGCGTCAAAATTGCCTTCCCCAGGAATATAGTCTCCGGCTGTCATGGTTGAATTACTCCTCTTTCGCGCAGGGCTTCGATTCTAGCGGGCAACCCAACCGCCAGCGTCCGCTCTAAATCTTGCAACAGTTCAGAAGCAGGAAGATTGGTCAGGGTACTTTGGATTTTGAATTCCACCACTCTGGGAAGTTGCACTTCGACGTCCCCAGAATTTTGTTCATCGGCAAATCGAATTTGGGTTGGGTTATCCACTAACTCAGCCGTGACCAACTTAGTCTCGTCGGCTTGCAAGAAGGGCGATCGCTGAAGCGTCAACAAAAAGTCATTAACGTCATTAAACGTGCGTGCCTGTCCAGAGACTTCAATCACGTCAGGTGGAGGTTCGGGCGCAGCAGCAGGAGCCGCTGGCTGATTTGGGTCAGCAGAAGCAGCAGGGGGAGGGGGAGGAGCCGCCGCTGCCGCTCCTGGCAAGCTTGCCGGATCTTTTTGCTCAATTAGAGAGACTTGCACCCCTGTTGGCACGCGATCGCGAACATCTTGCAAAATCGCAGACCAGGGCTTGATCCGATCAAACACCGTAGCCAATGCTTTATTCTCAGCGTCAATTTGAGCAATCTGAGCACTGATCGTATCCACTTCCTGCAACTGGGCTTGCAGAGCGGTCAGCCGTGTATCTAACTCAGCTTGGCGTTGTTGCAACGTTGCATTGCGCTGCTGCAACAAAAACCAAGACACCAGCACTAATGCCAGCGGAAAAATCCCCACGGCCAAACCGATATAAAGCGGGCGATTGCTGTCCTGCTCTGTCCGCGTTTGGACTGGCCCTCCAGCATCTACAGCACGTTCAGCCCGATCATTGAGAAAATTAATATCAAGGCTATACATCCAACACCTCCCAAATCACCACGCTTCCCGTAACCCCAACCCTAAGACCACCCCTAAACCAGAGCGTTGCAACGCTGGAATATCTTGATCGACCTCCAACGACAACGCGGCTACAGGGTCAATTTGACTGGTGGGCAGGCTGAGTCGCTGTGAAAAGAACTCATCGAGTTGTCCGATCGCCCCACCTGGACCTGCCAGCAACAATTGTGCAACCTCTAAGTTGTCACCTTGATTGAGATAAAAGTCGATCGATCGCCGCAACTCATCCGCCAATTCACCCAATATTCGCAACATGGCGGCTGTTCCCGGATTAGTGCCCCCCATCTTAGGAGCACTCGCACCACTCACACTATCCATTGGGGTAACGGGAACCGTCATCCCTTGCAACAGATCGGTATTGCGAGAGGGCGGCAAATTCATGGCTCGGCTCAGCGCGGTTTGCACTTGATACGTCCCAATCGGCACAGTTCGAGAAAACTGAGGCACCCCATCCACCACAATGGAGATTTCGGTGCTTTCAAACTCGATATCCACAATTGCCGCTGCCTCTTGTGGAGTAAATTGCCGTAACTGCTCACGAATCGTGCGAATCAAGGCAAAGCTACTGATTTCCAGCACATTAATCCCCAAGCCTGCTTGTTGAAATGTGCTGATATAAGAGTCTGTTACCTCTTTGCGAGTGGCAACCAAAAGGACTTGAACTTTTTCAATGCCGTCTTCATCGACAAAGAAGCCCAACTTTTGATAGTCCACATCCGCCTCTTCACGTGGAAAGGGCAAATACAGACCCGCCTCTTGATTGAGCACCATTTCTCGCAATTCGCGATCATCTAGCTCAGCCGGAACCGGAATGATCCGAGTTACCGTATCTCTACCCCCTGGAATAGAGGTTGCCGCATACTTCGTTTTGACTTTGCTTTCATTCATTAATGTCTGAATGATCTGAGCCATTGACGACGAATCGACGATTTGTCCCTCTTGAAAGATTCCTTCGGGCACATCTGCTGATGCCAGAGTGACCAACTGAAACCCCTGACCTTTACGCTTTAAACGAGCCAGATTAACTCGTTCAGGAGTTAACTCTATGCCAACTCCTCTGGTTTTCTTTGCGAACAAATTCTTGAAGACACTAGCCACCGTTTTTCCTGCCAATCGATAAAGTTAGGAGAAGTGAGGCAAGCTTTTTTAAACTGAAGTAATTTTGGAAAGACTTTATTATACGCATGATTAATGCTATTGCATGCTATCCAATTTAATTGAGAATTTCCACATTATTGCAAAGGATACAAACTTTAATGAATATTTCTTCTAAAAATTTCTCAAACCGATCTCGTGAATGGGAAAAACGAGTAAAACTGCTCCCCGAACTTATGGTCAACTCGGGTCATGACCCAATTCAAAAACGGTTGTCTCTCATCAGGTCAGTTAGTAAAAAATACCCTCTTTTATTAGCGATATTACACACAGTTGAGAAAAAAGCGTATACTTGTGAAAAATTTTAGTGAGAACTTAGGTCAAAAAACGCATCCAAGAGCATAGCCATAAAGACGATCAGCTCTTCACATTTGCAATTTTGCTGACTAATGTAGATAGACGACACCTCTGATTAAGCAAAGTCGATCACTTGAAAGACTTGCTATATATAGCGTTGAAAGAAAAAACTGGATTAAGTTTCCTCTATATATAGCATTATTTTTTAATTTCACTACTTTTATTTATAAATTAGTGCCTTGACAATCTCTCTGATGGTAGAGAGTACCCGTGAGGGAAGGTGGGCGATCGCCCCTGTATGCTGAGGTTTGCCGTTGGATCACAACGCTGATCTCTAAATCAGCGATAATGGCTACACCGCTGCCTGCCGTTCAATACTTATCAACAACGGTGGGTTGATCCCGATGGATTGATCCCAGTGGATTGATCTCGATCAAATCGCTCGCCCCTGGCAACTTTTAGCAACCTACTAAGCCACGCATGAGACGCATCAGAATTTGGAAAAAACTGGGTATCTTTGCCCTCCTGGGCTTGTTACTGAGTTGGGTGATCAGCAGTTGCAGCCCAACCTCCTCTCAATCACAACAATCAACCTCTGGGGCAGCAGAAGTCGAATTTTGGACAATGCAACTTCAACCCCAATTCACCGATTACTTTAATCAGTTAATTGCTGAGTTTGAAAGTGATAATCCTGGCATCAAAGTGCGTTGGGTTGATGTGCCCTGGGCAGACATGCAGAGTAAAATTTTGACGGCTGTTTCTGCTGGAACTGCCCCCGATGTTGTTAACCTTAACCCTGATTTTGCAGCTCAACTTGCTGGACGCAACGCCTGGTTAGAACTCGATGATCAAATTCCAACTGATATTCAACAACACTATCTTCCTAAAATCTGGCAAGCCAGCACCCTAAACGGCAAAAGTTTTGGCATTCCCTGGTATCTCACAAGCAGCGTCGCTATCTATAACACCGAGTTGCTAAAACAAGCAGGATTAGACCAGGCTCCCAACAGCTATGAAGAGCTAGCACAAGCGGCTCGCACCATTAAAGACACGACAGGCAAGTACGCTTACTTTGTCACGTTTGTGCCAGAAGACTCCGCTGAAGTGATGCAGTCGTTGGTACAAATGGGCGTGACCTTGGTGGATGATGCAGGTAAAGCGGCTTTTAACACCCCTGAAGGAAAAACAGCATTTCAATTCTGGGTCGATCTCTATCAACAAGATTTGCTGCCTAAGGAAGTTTTAACACAAGGACATCGACGCGGCATCGAACTTTATCAACAGGGTGAGACAGCCGTGCTCTCTTCCAGTCCTGAGTTTCTTAAAACGATTGAGATCAATGCCCCTGCGATCGCCAACGTGTCAGCAGCGGCTCCTCAAATCACGGGTGCAACAGGCAAGCGGAGTGTTGCCGTGATGAATCTTTTGATTCCACGCAGCACCGATCAACCGGATGCAGCCCTTAAATTTGCCCTGTTTGTCACAAACAACGACAATCAACTGTCGTTTGCCAAAGCCGCCAATGTCTTACCCTCGACCACTGATGCCCTGGCAGATCCTCACTTTACAGCTCTCCCAGAGAATGCAACCTCTGTGGAAAAGGCGCGTTCTATTAGTGCGGGTCAAATGCAAGATGCTGAGGTGTTGTTGCCTCCTTTAGAAGACATTCGTGAATTGCAAAAGATCATTTATAACAACTTGCAAGCAGCAATGTTAGAGGAGAAGACGGTGGATCAAGCTGTTACAGATGCGGCAGCGGAGTGGGATGAGCGATAAGCGGAAACATCTATAGCTCATTCATCGGGCAGCGATCGCTCGTCTGGGCATACTAGGAGCAATCCTGATTGTGGCGATCGCTCCTGTTGGGTTAGTGTCAGTTCGGTTTAAAAGCCTAGCGAATAAATTCGCGGCTATCAGAGCGAAGTTCGCCTTTGCGAACTGCAGAAAATCAAGGGTTGAGTGAACCGACTCATACAAAATCCGGCTAGTTGCTTACTAGTTACTTTCCTACAGACAAAGGTTTTAGCCTAGCCTTACAACAGGGAAGCAGCCAGATTTCATATCAGGTCGGTTTTGCTCCTGTAGTTGCGGTTTCAACCACCAAAATCCTTATCCCGAATTCACGTTGAGTTAGTGTCACTGCAATGCCGCGCCCTTTCGATATCCCTTTGATCACACCGACTATGACACTCTTGAGCCAATTGCCTACGATCGACTGACACAGGGGATATGTGGCTGGCAACAGGTAATCGTTGATTGGGCAACGAGGTCAAGAAGACAACCCTGAACGGGCTTATTGTTTTGCAGCCTTATAGATATAGAACTGCTGAAACACTCCAATCGTTTCAAAGTGGTAAGACGGCAAGAGTGGACCCAATTCCGCGATCGCCAAGTCAGTTTTATACACACTCAAAATCAAAAAATTTTGCCGTTCAGTGTTGCGTGAGATAAACTGGCGGACTTTAGATTGATTGTCATCTAACAGTTCTCCACATTGCTCTTGTAGGCGATTGCCAAACAAGCTAGGAGCCTGTGTACAGGCGTTGTCTTTGAGATATTGCGTTAATTGTTCCGTTGCATACTCATCGTAAGCAGCTTGACCGGGGTTCGTCAGTGCCATAGCGACTCCTACCCCCACCAGTGCTGCACCTACTAAATATGCGCCAATCGTCAACCCTTTCATATGCTCTAGACTCAACTAAACCCTTTCAAGACTATAGCAAGCTAAAACTTACGACCCATCCCGGCTTGCCAGTACGCTGAAAATTACAACCAATTTCGGCTTGCCAGTACAGAGAAGATGTTATAATCACATAATTAATGGCGAGTGTAGCCAAGTGGTTAAGGCAGCGGTTTGTGGTACCGCCATTCGTGGGTTCGAGTCCCATCATTCGCCCTGGTCTAACGTATAACTCTCTAGCAACGTTTTATAGAAGTTATAGATAGGGCAGCAACATCCTCTTGCGATGTTGATCAATCAAACAAAAGCTTTGAATAAAATTTCAGCAAAAATAACCGAACTCGTTCCGGCTATATTAGGTGTGGCGTTGAGTCACGCAGCTGGATCATTACATTGGGTGAACCGGAAGGGCGAAGAGAGTGCCCTTTTGCTTTGGGTATCTTAAGCATATCAGCACAACTCAACACAGATATGTATTCAACCTCGCTCCTTGCGGTTACACCTATCATGGACTCATCCGAAACTGACCTCGACCAGCTAATCGAGGAGATCCGTCAATCTATTAGTACTGACCAATCCCTTACTGAAGCTGTGCGATCGCTGCAACAACGAAAGCGTCAAGAACATGGAGTTGATCCAGTCTGGGATGAGCTATTGGCTAAGTTAGATGATTATTTTTTAGGCTAGTCGAGCAACCAACATCATGCCTCGCCTGTTTTCTATCAAGGCTTATCAAGGAGACAAATCCAGCGAGAGGATTAGATCAGCATTTGCTTCGATTTGAGATGGCTCGACATTTAGAGCAGCCCTAGGATTGACCGGAGCAGGCGTAGAGTTAGCGGACGCAGTAGCCTGAGGCTTAGCTGCGATGGCACGAGCGATCGCCCGTAATCGCCTTTCTTGATCATTCGTAATGGAATAGACATTGTTGCCCAATCCAGGTGCATTCCACCGACCTGAATCAGGATCCAGGTAGGAGCGTGTCCGTGCCCACAAGACTGCATCCGTTCCCTGCAAGCCCATATCGTGTGCCTGGCGCAGCCGATCGATATAACCCCCTCGACTCAATGCAGCTCTAGGCGATTGATTGGCCAGGTCGATGCCGTTTAGTTCTTCTTCAAGGGTCAACTGCAACCCTTTCGTTTCAGCCGCCTGTCGCAACGTCATAGCTTGATTGCGTAACCGTCGCAGTTGCCGTTGGTCTGCCTCCTCTGGTGACTGAGCCCCATGCTGATACGAAAAAGTACCTAAATTCCAAACGCCATTGCCAGGGTCAACATGTCCTCGATAGGCACGAGTTTTAGCCCCGTCAGGGGTACGAGTGCCCTCCGCACTACCAACCGCTCTGGCAACCAGAGAGTTGTTCCCCCCATGAAACAATGCATCTAACTCAGAAAAGGCTTGCAGTGAAGCAGAGAAACCAGACGACGCAGGAGGATTTATAGTCGCTTGTGCGGTCGGGGTAATCTGTTCTTGCTCAAAACTCAAAATGCCGTCTGAGTTAGCAGAGCGAGAAGCTGGTTGAGGAGCCGATTGAGGCGATCGCCCCACTGTTTCCTGAGGAGACACTTGCGCTGGAGCGGGCTGTACTGCAACGGGTTGAGGCGTAACGGTTGGTGGAGTTGGCACCGGAGCCTGTGGAACGGTTGACTCAGGAGCAGCAACCGAGCTAGGGGAAGCCTGTGCCGCAACTACAGGCGGAGGGGGCAACTTGGCAGTATCGGTTGGCTTACTCTCAGAGCCTAAAGGGGCAGCAGGAGCTTGCATGGGAATCGCTAGCGGTGTTACCTGAGTTTCTTCAACAGCTTGCACTCCATTGACAGGTTTGAGAGGTGTTAAACTTCCACTCTCTACAGTCTCAGGAGAAGTGCCAGGAGCCAATGAAAAATCTAACCCGATGGAGGAAGCATCGGTGGCAGTCGCAGCAGGGGCAAGACCAAGAGCGATCGCCATCATACCAATCGCCGCAAAACAATAGTTCTTCATAACCGGAGGCGCAACAATAAGCGGGACTTAAATGGGGACTTGAGTTTGAATGAAATTAATGCTGAAAGACAAATGAATAACCTGCATATTCATTGCCCTCATAGAGCACCACAAACCAGGTTTGGGGGTCAAAAGCAAGTGGATAGGCTTCTCGCTCAGCGGTTACCCCTGCCCGAATCTCAACATTGGGCAACAGGCAATAAGGCTCACTGACGACCGCCCGAATCGCTTCTTTAGTGTCTCGTTCTGGCACATTGAGCAACCGAGCTAACTCATCTCGCGACAACACCGACTGAGACTGCACGACCTCTTGGCAAACATTACTGGGTGCAGCAGGCTTAAACACGGCTCTCACATCTGCCAAAACCCCAACCAACACCAGCATCGAGCCGCCCGCCAAGAGATATTTCACGTTCGGTGGATTTTTCTGAGGTTTACGCTTCATCTTCCTGTTCATTTGCCTGCCCTCCCAGTGCCAATACAAAACAAGACAACACGATCATTAGCCAAACGGCTCCCATCACAATGCTCATAGCTTTCCTCCGATTAACAACCCAAGCATGACTAGAATCAGGCGATATCCTAAAACCAAACTCAACTGCGGCATCAGGGTTGATAGCCCGACCGCGATCGCCGCTGGAGTAACAATGCCAATCAAGACAGGAATCCAAAAATCAGGTGAGCTAGCTAAGAGCCAATCCATCACCATGCGGATCGCCGTTGCGGCTGCAATCCAAGCGATCGCCTCTGCTAGTGCTGAGGTAAATTCGGTCGGAGGCTGCAACCACTGCGGCAAGTCTGTTTCACTCACATTTCGAGAAATTGAGCGAGGATGGATCGAATGGGGAGAACGGGTTTCAAGGGGGCGTTGTCGGATTTGCATTCGCAATGACTCCTGGGATTTCATCGGGGATTTTATGAATGCTTGATGCTTTCTAAGGCGAAGTTGATGCAAGATTTATAGTACGCAAGTTAGTACTAATGTATTGATATGGTACAAGTGTACTATATCTCTTGAGCTAGGTGATCGCAAATTCTTTGAATTTCGTTACAACGTGATAACTTGACAAGAGCAGTTTCAGTAGTTCAGGTCGTCCATCATGTCGAATGTCAGTCAAATGCAACCCCCGTCTTCGACTCGTTGGATTCAACGATGGCAACGACTGACACCTTATTTGTTTTTGTTACCAGCTCTGTTAATTCTCTCGTTGACTGTCTTTTATCCGGCTCTACAAGCTTTTTACCTGAGCTTTACTCGCTATGAATTTGACCTCACCCAACCTCCTGTATGGATTGGGCTAGATAATTTAAAGGCACTACTAAAAGATGATGTCTTTTGGAAAACCCTGATCAACACGGTGATTTATCTGGTCGGCGTCGTGCCTATTTTGGTGACGGTGCCACTGGGGTTAGCCATTTTGGTCAATCAAGCCATTCCAGGAATGCACTGGTTTCGGGCGGCGTACTATACTCCTGTAGTCATTTCGATGGTGGTCGCTGGCATTGCTTGGCGTTGGCTCTATTCCGAAACAGGGTTGCTCAATCAACTGCTACAGGCGTTGCACCTGTCTGAAGAAGGCATTCCCTGGTTAACCAGTCCTAAATTTGCCCTGTTTAGTGTCATGGCAGTCACCGTATGGAAAGGGTTGGGGTATTACATGGTGATCTATCTAGCAGGGTTGCAATCCATTCCCGCTGATCTATATGAGGCAGCCGCGATCGACGGTTCTGATGGTTGGCAAAAACACTGGGATATCACCATTCCCCTGATGAAGCCCTATTTGTTTCTGGTAGCAGTGATTTCGGCAATCTCAGCGACCAAGGTGTTTGAAGAGGTCTATATCATGACGCAGGGAGGCCCTCGCAACAGCTCTAAGACAATTGTGTATTACGTCTATGAGCAAGCCTTTCAAGAGTTAGAGATGAGCTATGCCTGTACTGTGGGACTAGTCCTGTTCTTACTCGTTCTCAGCTTGTCAGTGCTGCGATTAATGCTTAATCGACCATCTACCCCGATCAGTTTGTAGTTGATTTTTGCTGATAATAAATAAGCTTCGTTTTGACAAAAAATTCGATGGATCACTGGGTGGAAAACGTTGAAGCCCTTTTAGAGAGGTTTGCTCACTTTGGGGTGGACTTGGGCTTAGAGCGGATCGAGCGATTGCTAGAAAATCTGGGCAATCCTCATCAGCACATGCCCGTCTTGCATGTCGCCGGGAGTAACGGCAAAGGTTCTGTCTGCGCTTATTTATCGGCTGTGTTGACTTATGCTGGATATCGAGTTGGACGATATACCTCACCCCATCTAGTGGACTGGTGTGAACGCATTTGCATCAATGAACAACCGATCGCCCCCGCTGAGTTACATCACCTCTTACTCAGGGTGATAGCGGCCATTCAACCCGATTACCCCTCGCCCACTCAATTTGAAGTGATTACTGCGGCTGCCTGGTTATATTTTGCAGAGTGCCAGGTGGATGTTGCCGTAATTGAGGTCGGCTTAGGTGGACGGCTAGATGCTACTAATGTGTGCGATCGCCCCCTTGCTAGCATCATCACCTCGTTGAGCCGAGAGCACTGGCAGCGATTAGGCCCCACCTTAGCTGACATTGCTCGTGAAAAAGCTGGAATTCTTAAGCCAGGATGTCCGGCAATTTTAGCGGCCTTTCCCCCAGATGCAGAGGGAGTCGTCCAACAACGAGCCACAGATTTGACGTGCCCAACCTATTGGATCGAGCCATCCCGTGATCTAGGCGATGGCTGGGCAGAATATACCGGGATGAGAATGATCTCAGCAGCCCCAACCTGGTGCTATCCGCTGAAATATCAATTACCGTTACCCGGTGCTCATCAGTTATCCAACTCCGCTTTAGCCATTACAGCTCTGCAACTGTTGCAATCGCAAGGATGGGCGATCGACTCTAGTACGATCGCTGAAGGCATGGCAAAAACTCGTTGGTTTGCCCGTCTGCAATGGATCACCTGGGAGGGGCGATCGCTCTTAATTGATGGGGCACACAATCCGGCGGGGGCGATCGCCTTGCGGCACTACATCGACCATAACATCGACCATAACGACAACGTGCACTCTCCCATCGGTTGGGTGATGGGAATGTTGGCTAACAAAGATCATGCTGATGTCTTTCAGGCATTGCTGCGTCCGGGCGATCGCCTCTATCTCGTCCCAGTGCCCGATCACGCCTCGGCAGATTTAGATGAACTCACTACTTTAGCCCTCAAGAGCTGTCCTGAACTAGCAGAATGTCGCTCTTGTGCCACGGTTTTAGAGGGGTTACAAGCCTCATTTCAAGGGATTGACGCTGAAGGCTCTGGGGGCACAACGATTCTTTGCGGCTCTTTATATCTCATTGGCGATTTTTTCCGCACGATTCAACCTGTGGTCTAAAACCTAAGTCAGGATGCGTCTGACTGGCGCAGGTTGGGTGAGTCACCATACCAACACTGAGCAAGACTGTTTAACTGGTCAAGAATGACAACCAACTCTAAGCCTCGCTCGGTTAAGCCATACGTCACCTGGGGTGGCACGGTGGGTTCATAATGCCGATAGAGAATTTCTTCCTGTTCCAACATCCGCAAACGATCGGTCAAGACCTTGGTTGAAATTCCTTGAATTTGTCGTTTCAAGACACCAAAGCGGGTAGGGCCATTAGTAGACAACACCCACAAAATATACATCGTCCAAGGTCCAGACAAGACACCCATGAGAATGCTGACTGGGCAGGGATGTAACTGAGACTGTGAACGGGAGGCCATGTTTGCAAACTCGGTAATGCCTGGTAGTTACCTAAAAGTACCTACTTTTCTTTTGTAATTAGTTACTTTTAGTATCTATTGTAGGCAACGATGACAACTTACCTTAGAGGTCTTTATGGTAGCGATCGCAATCGTATACTTTTCCGGGTCAGGACACACTCATCTCATGGCAGAAGCCGTCGCAGCAGGGGTTAGCAAGGTTTCAGATAGTACAGTTGAATTGTTGCGGATTACAGGTGAACAAATCGTCAATGGTCGCTGGCAAGATGATGCCATGCTCGAAAAACTGAGTCAGGCAGATGCCATTGTGTTTGGCACTCCCACCTATATGGGCGGCGTTGCGGCTCAGTTTAAGGCGTTTGTCGATGCAGCCAGTTCTGCCTGGTTTAGTCAGCAATGGAAGGATAAAATTGCTGGTGGCTTTACTCACTCCGGTTCGCTTAGTGGCGACAAACAGGGAACTCTCCTTTATTTAGCGATCAATGCGGCTCAACACGGCATGATCTGGGTTGGTTTTGGCGAACTTCCCAGTGTTTATGCGGGTAAGACCGATGGGTTAAATCGTCTCGGTTCATTCTTGGGTGTCATGGGTCAAAGCATATTGGATATGAGCGGTGCTCCTGCTGAGATTGATCCTGGCGATCGCCTCACAGCTGAAACCTATGGACAGCGAATTGCCGAAGCCACACATCGTTGGGCAAAGCAGTTAGTCTCTGCCTAAGCTCAGTAGCAGAAGTCGGAAGTTGAAGAAACCTCCGACTTCTTGGTATTTTGCATCCTTCGGGCAATGGCTTTAGAAAATCAAGAAGCTGTGCGCGATCGCTGTTGCGGCCTGTGAATGGGACGACTTGGGTTTAACGGTTTAGACAAAAATAGGGCGTTTCATGAAACGCCCTAACCAAGTTCTATTGCCTCTGATCGTGCCCTTACTGCAAGAACCCATCTTCGAGATGAGTCACGCGATCGGCAACATCAATAATCCGGGGATCATGCGTCACCATTAAGACGGTGTGCCCACCCTCTTTTGCCAATCGACGCAGCAGATCAATCACCGCATGACCACTGTGCGAGTCAAGAGCTGCCGTTTGCTCATCTGCCATGATTAACGCAGGACTACCAGCCAACGCACGGGCGATCGCCACTCGTTGTTTTTGTCCACCCGACAATTCCGAAGGCAGATTTTTCGCTTTATCCGCCAATCCAACTTGCTCTAGCAAATTAGCCGCTTCAAGGTGAGCTACGCGATCGCGCATTCCCTTCATAGTCAACGCTACTTCAACGTTCTCAATCGCTGTCAGAGCTGGAAAGAGATTGAAGCCTTGAAAGATAAAGCCAATGTGTTGTAGTCGAAATTTAGCCAATTGAGTCCGAGATAACGTAGTGATCTCTTGCCCCAGCAAGCGAACACTTCCAGTCGTGGGGGTCAAAATGCCCCCCAGGATAGATAACAGTGTTGTCTTGCCAGATCCCGAAGGACCCATCAACAGCTGAATATCACCAGCGTTAACCTCAAGATTGATATCACTCAACGCTTGAAACTTTTGGTTTCCAGACTGAAACACCATCTCCACATGCTTTGCCACAATTGCTCTACTCTTAGTGGTAGCCAAATCTAAAGCAGGTTTGGTGTAATTTGTGATTTTGGGAGACTCTGTTAAACGGATTTTAGAGGCAGTCATACATTATAGGTTGAGTAAGATGCAGGCTTCTAGACGAGTAGAGAGCAATGAATTCAGTGTGGAGGCAACGATTGGAAAAACTAATAAACCCTTACTTACAGAAAAACGGCCAGGAAAGACATAACGACCTATCTTTAGATTAGGCGGAAACCGTAAAGTATGCCTTCATCCATGCGGCTAGCCTAAACAGGTGACTCTATATGCTTTAAACTACATATTCTAAAAATACCCTTCTTCCCAATAGCCCTAACTTTTATGACGTAGGATTCAAGATTTAGATTCACAGTAGAAACCTTAAAATTCGGATTGACCCTCAGCATTAAATTTATTATCCAGTGTATTCAGATGGCAGTCTGTAACTCCGTAATGATCTACACGGAATTCTTACAACTTGGTTCACACCTTAAACACAATTGCCGGATCAACGTGAGTCACCTTTTGAATTGCAAATAGAGCCGAGCCAACACACATCACCACGGTGATCCCTAAAACTCCAGCGGCTGTCACCGGAGTAATGAGAATCATGATGCCTTGAGTGGCAAAAGTCCAAGCCCCTAACCCTAAACAGAGTGCCATGCTAGGGATGTAGCCTAATGTTGCCATCCACAGAGCTTGCTCAATAATGACACGATAGAGCAACCAATCAGACGCCCCCATCGCCTTGAGCGTGCCAAATTCCTTTAAGTGATCCGAGACCGAAGAGTAGAGGATCTGCCCAACAATGACCATGCCAACGATCACTCCAACGGTTGCCCCCAACCCTAAAACAAAGCCCAACCCAGTTCGTTGTTGCCAATACTCACGGGTTTGCCGAGACATCTCTGACTTGGTATTGGCACGAGTCCCTGGTATGGTTTGCTCTAACCGCTGCTTTAGCACTTCTAAATCTTGCCCTGCTGTCGCTTGAATGAGCACATAGGTAATCGTATCGTTGGCTGTGAGTGGAGCAGGTTTAGCGGGTGGGGCACCGGATGGCGATCGCTGATAAACATTCGTACATTGCAGGTTGCCAGACACCAAGCGACAACTGGTGGTTGAGGTTAACCCAGAGGTCACATAAGCGTTAGCACTCTCTAAAGAGGTAAACAAGAACGGACTAGAGGCAATCGACTGCGTTTCTTGAGTTAAACCAATTAATCGAGCAGGCAAAGAACCAATGCTTGCCTCTTCCCCAGGCTCTTGGAGATCCAGAGAATCTAAGTTTGACTCATCCAAGATAAAGGTATAAGGCTCTCTTAAATTTCTCCAGTTGCCGTTGATCAACTCACCGGGTGTAAACAATTGCCCATCTGGACTAAACCCAATTAATCGCACCGGAGAAATTTCACCATTTTGGCTGCGCCACGTTGCCCCTCTCACACTGAGTGCCTCTGCCCTGGCAACCCCATCGACATCTTGAGCCTGAGCCACCATGCCTGCCGGGAGTGGCAATGTTAGCTCTAGATAAACCATCTCATTAGCAGACAACCAGATATCAGCTTGGGAATTGTCAATCAATGAGGTTGTAGAACGACTAAACCCATTGAGAATTCCAGTTTGAATAGTCACCAAGCTAACAGCAAACATGATCCCCGCTTGAGCAACCAAAAAACGAGGGATGTCTTCAAATAAATTTCGGCGGGCAATTGAAGCCATGCAAGAGACAAGTAACGCCAGAACGACTAAATTTCGGCATTGATGTCAATTCTGATAAGCAACTCTAAAGTTGACTGAATTGAAGCAAACTATGCTGAAACAACACTAAAGTTATTAAAACTTTAAAGGGTCTGTCTTTAATCTACTCTGGTGTGGCACCTTAACATGGCACCCTTGTGACAGTCTGCAAGATTGCCCGCACGACTAGCAAAACTCAGGCTTTAAAAAACAATTAGGGTTTAGTAGTGCTTACTAAACCCTCGATAGGTAATTTGAGTTAACTTAATCAAACCAATGAGTCGAACTTGAACAATGAAGTGGAATGAAACAAATTACAACTAGGGTTGACTCGAACTCACAGCATACCTTTATTACCTGTAACCATTCCTATCTCTTTAGGAGATTAAGAAGCTGAGGTAGTGCCTACAAACCTTGGCCTTAGTTCGGTCAAATGGCGAGGCAATGGTCTACCAAGTTGAAGTGAACGTTACAGAGCAATGAGGTGCCGCGACTGGATTAGAGCGGGAGGCACAGGCTCTATGCCAGATAATTTTTGGTTGACCCTTTCTTTCGGGTCTTGTGCCTTGATATTTAAAGTAGCACCATCCCTCTAGGAAGTGGGGATCAATTTACTAAAATTCATTTTGCTCTAGCTTTTACAACATTTACGTTAAGACTAGCAATACTAAACTCTAAGAAAAGCTCAAGGTTTGGTTAGATCTCCGCTGAAAGCAAACATTTCTTCCATAAAAAATAG
Organism: Oculatellaceae cyanobacterium bins.114; assembly: GCA_033764315.1. GTDB lineage: Bacteria > Cyanobacteriota > Cyanobacteriia > Elainellales > Elainellaceae > FACHB-1407. Next base: position 83,097 of record JANRJA010000137.1, on the reverse strand, counting down.
GGGAGTGAGTCCCCTATCTCCCATCGATGGATTTTAAGGAAGTTATCCCTCTCTAAACTCTATTGAGCTGGATTGGTAAAAGTGTATTGGTTGCCTGTTGAAGACGCAGTCCCTTGAGTTGTGTCTGCCTGAGTTTGATTCCCTTGAGCTGGTGTGCCTTGAGGTTGAACAGCCCCCTGAGATGGACTTCCTTGAGTTGATTGAGTCGTTTGTGTTTGAGGTTGAGTAGTCTGCCCCTGAGGTTGCCCTGGAACTGGCTGAGTCACAGGAGCTTGATTGACGGTGCCTGATGGCGGATTGGTGACAGTGGGCGGTTGAGGTTGAGGAACCGGGACAAGCTCTTGAGTGCGCTCGATCACCCGTTCACGAACCTGAACATTGTTTGTTTGAGGACTGGGCAGCGGACTAGGAGATTGGGGAACAGGCACTGCGACCGGGGCAACCGGAGTCGAGGTTGGGTTGTGATTAGCAATAAATAAGGCAGCAATGACAGCACTTGCCAAAGATGCAAAAACGATGCCAAACAACATTCCTCGTGCTGCGTTCTCGTTATCTCGATTTCTCAGATCTGCTTCGACATAGTGTTCATGGGCTTTGCCATGCTCATATCCATCCCTGTAAGCCAAATCAGTTTGGGCAACGGGCTGACCATTCGCAACCTTTGGAGTTTGATTTACAAGGCTTTTGTTATACACCTGATATTGGTCAGCACGAGGTACCCGATCTGCACCTGCAATATGATTACTGGGACGACCTGGATGGATTCGGCGATCGCGTAAGTTAGTCATTTTTCACCAACAGAACTCAATAAAGGAAATTAAAAAATGAGTCAAAAAAAGTCTTGAATCACTGACCAAAACTCGGAACAAAACTATCAGCGATGCTCTTTCACAGTTATGGAACAACTGAAAGAGATGGTTAACACAAGATGCAGAGGCTCCGACCCCACAGCCCTTATGTCAACGGTCTCAGGAGTTGCTATATGAAATCGCATTGCAGACTGAGATATGACTGTTGCCCCTAAGCGTTAGCTTGAAATTGACTAGTCTTAATGACAACAAAACCGACTAGTTTGGAATGAATTACTAAACTTTCAACAAGCTGCAATTATCCAATGGGTTATTAGATTTAGAGTAACCATTTCCCTTGTTTGAAATGGTCTATCTAGAGGGAGGCTTCGGTGCCGCTCTTAGGGTAGAACTGTCAGGAACCGTGAGATGCGTTTCGACTCCATTCGACTCGCTTGCTCAACGCTCCAATTCATCTGGCAGAGGGTTTTAACCGCGCTTAACCCCAATGCTGAATTGAGTTTAATGAGGTTCTCTTAATGACTTTTACTTAACGTAGCAAAACAGCCCAAGTCGCATTTCCAACGATGCCATCAGGAGTCAGGTTATAGCGACGTTGAGCCGCTTTGACTGCGGTTTGAGTGGCTGGGCCAAAGACTCCGTCAATCTCACCGTTAAACACGCCGAGGGTTCGCAGTCGCTGTTGCAATCGGGCAACGGCTGGTCCCCGCATTCCCACTCTCAACGTTGGCAGGCTAACGACTTCAGAACCAGGATTTGCAGCAACAGTCGTGTCTTGTGGGGCAGTTGTGGTGGGGCGAGGTACCGGGGATGGGGTTGGTCGTGCTGGGGTGGTAATCGTTGCCTGAGTGGTGGGTGTTGTTGAAACTGGGGGTGTTGCAGCAGCGGGTGTTGTGGCAGGTGTGGTCGTGGCAGCAGATGGCAAGAGACGATTCCAGGTATTGCCTCCAACGATGCCATCAGCGGTCAGTCCTGCGGCTTGTTGAAAGGCAATTACAGCGGTAGCGGTGCTGGATTGAAAGCTACCATCCACGACTCCCGGATAAAATCCAAGTAGTTTGAGGAGAGCTTGCAATTCGGTGACAGCAGCTCCTTGATTGCCAAGGCGGAGTGTGGGACGGGCGATCGCAGTGGGTGGAGATGAAGGGTTCGTTTGGGCTTGCGCAAGGGGTGGCAGCATCACGACAGGTATTAGACTGAGAGCAATGACGCTAAGAGCCACAGACCGAAGTTGAATTGGCTGCACCCAACGATCTAAGAGAAGGACAAATTTAATGCCAAGCTGATTGCAATTCATTGCCCTGCATTCTCCGCCAATGTGAGCTACAACAAGTAAAATCGTTCCGAGTTTATCTTAAATCTGCAATCCGGTCTAATTTAGATGCACTATTCCCTTCAAAGCCGATTTCGAGGTGCCCTGTTGGGGGCTGCCCTGGGTGAAGTGTTGGGCTTTCAATGTCAAGCGCATCGGCACCCAAAGTCATCATCTCTGAGTTGGCAACGGTTAGAGCAGTGGGGGTTGCATCCCCTAGAGATCATGCCTTCATGGAGCTATGGACGCACGATTGTGAGTGGCTTACAGCAATTGATCAAACACCAACGGTGGGATGTGGCAACAAGCCAGTTGAAAGCGGTGCCCACTCTCAATGGGACAGCCCCACCTGAGAAGTCTTGTAATCTCTGGGATCAGTCGATCGCCCAACATAGCCCTCCAGCAAGTCTCATTGTGACATTGCCGATCGCCCTTTACTTTCACGATGATTTGCCCCAACTGCGCTATCAGGTGCAACAGGCGATCGCCGTTTGGCATCCAACCCCTGACAATGATGAGGTGCAGCTAGCGGCTTTGATCTCAGCCTACGCGATCGCCCTGGCACTGCGTCATCAAGCAAATTTACACACCAGCCTGGTGGCTGATTTGATCGATGATCTGGAGTTATCACAACACCGTTTGGAATGGGTCAAAATCCTCACTCAAGTTACTGATTTAGTGGCGCAAGGAAGAGGGTTGCTCTCCATCTTGCGTACTTTAGGGCACCCCGATAAACCAGGTTCGGCCATGACAGGAGTGGCGATCGCCCTGGGTTGTGTGCTCAACACTCCAGATGACTTTCGGTTATCGGTTTTACAAGCGGCTCGATTGCCCTATCATCCTCAATGGGTTTGTGCTTTGGTGGGGGCATTTGCAGGAGCGTTTAACGGCATGGCGGGCTTACCACTCCAGTGGCGCAGTGCTCTGCATCGGCACCCAGCGCAGTCTTCAGCGTTAATGGCATTGTGGGATGTCAAATCTGAGGCCATGTTAGTGCAACTCGCTGATCAACTGCTGGCTGTCTGGGGAGGGATTGATCAAGCTTCTACTGAATTTCCTGGATCTGCTGGGGTAACACGAAACAGTTCTCCTTATAGAGTCATCGCTGCCCCTGATGTAATCCGTCCTCGGTAGGTTCTAGCACATCCTTGCTACTTGGCTTAGATATACTATTGATCACGAGTGCTCACTGACTGTTGCTTGTGGTGTTTTAACGGTAGGTTGTCCTTAAATACAGGTTTGCGCTTTGGTTGTTTCAGCTTTGGTGCAGCTATTCCCTGAGAGCCGATCTAAAAATTTGCTTGAGTTTTTAGAAGCACTCCGCATAGGGGGCTTTAAAACTGGTCTTGAGTGGTGTTAGAGGTTTGTGATTGATTCCTTGCCAACACGACTGTCGCCCTTGGTGAATTAATGAAATCTTTCCGAGTGTTGACACAGCAGATGAGCCAGTGGAGGCCAACCAATCTGCTTTCTGCTTCGCAAAAACAACTCCACCACATCCTGCAATCGGCTGTAACGCATGTCAAACGTTACAGTAACTCTCATTCTCAGCCGTTGCCATCGCTGTTAGGGGTCAAGCCCAATCAATTGGCTAGAGCAGTTTTGTCGCAAAAGTTGCATCGACGTAAACAGTCTGCTCCACCCCCTCCCCCTCGTCCGGTCATTGTGGTGTTGACGATCGTTTCTTTGACCAGTGCGATCGGTTATCGATTTTATAATGAGCCTCAGTTAGCAGTCAGCACGATCGCCCCACAAACGTTACGAGCACCTGAGACCGCCAGAGTCGAAGATGTTGAGACGACCAAAGCAAATCAACAAGAAGCTCGAATTGGGTCTGCGCCAGTCTTAATGGTTGATGAGACGGCAAACCAGGAGATTTATGGCAACTTACAACGCCTGTTAGACGAAGGAAAAGACCTGCGAACCCAAGCAGGGCAGTTTCCCTTTGTCGAAACATCAATTTTATCGACTTCAACGCAGATCTATTTGCGGCAAGCCCCTGAACCGGAGTGGCAAAGTGCGATCGCGGCTGCTCAAAGTACTGCGAGTGCTCGGTTGTCTCAAGTAAACGATGGGAGGTCGTCAGGTGGGGCTGTGAATTCATCTCGGCAGGTGGCGATCGTCGAACTACAAAACTATCGCCGTACCAACCCTCCCGAAGATTTTGTGGCGTTAAAACAAGTGATTTCGCGAGTTCGTCAACGCTATGCAGCGGCTTTGACAAAATTAGCCTCTACTGAATCCTCCAGTAATTTCTATGACGCCAGCTTGTTAAATCTGACGGATATCGAGTGGAGTGAAACTGAAGCTGCTATTCGCCAGGGATTGGAGCGCATTTTGTGGCAGGGCATTGCCCCTGGGGTGCCCGACGAGTTATTACAAAATGCGATTCGAGTGCAATTAGCCGATACGGCCCCCGCTGCTGGTTCGGCGTTGGCTAACCAGGTTTTGAGAGCTGTAGTGCAGCCAAACCTGATTGCTGATGTCGAGAAAACGCGCATTAGAGCCGAGCAAGCCGCACAGGAAGTCAAGCCAGAAATTGTCGAAATTCGGCGGGGTGAGATCATTGTTGAGCAAGGCAAAATGATCACCCAAGCCAATTTTGTGTTGCTCGATCACTTCAACATGAGTCGTCGGGGAATCAACTGGCTGGGGTTGATTGGATTTGGAACCTTTGTAGCAGGAGGAGTCCTGGTTTTTGTCGCGATCGAACGACGGTTTCATTCAGGGCTGCGGCGGCGCGATTATGGACTGATCTGGTTGCTAGTCTTAACGGCTCCATTGATTGTGGCACTTGAGATTCCTACCACCAGTCTGCCCTTGATTGGTTTATTAGTCGGCAGTTTTTATGGCTCTGTGCTGGGCTTTAGTGTTGTTGCACTGCTGGGGATTGCGCTGCCGATTGGAATGGAGATCGGAGGGAGCCAGTTGATCGCCAGTGCGATCGCTGGATTGCTCGGAGCAGCGATGGCAGGGCGGTTGCGATCGCGCGAAGAACTAGCCATGTTAGGCGGCGCAGTGGGGATGACCCAGGGGATTATCTATCTCATCATTAGTCTCATTTTTAGCCTTGCTCCCAGCCCCGTGTGGTATGCCGTGCTCACAGCATCAGCAATTCAGGGGTTGATGGGAGTTGCTTGCAGCATTATCGCATTGGGACTCAGCCCTTACCTCGAAAATCTGTTTGATTTGATTACTCCCATTCGGTTGGCAGAGTTATCAAACCCCAATCGTCCCTTACTCAAGCGACTCGCCTCTGAAGCACCCGGCACCTTTCAGCACACACTATTTGTCGCCAGTCTGGCAGAGGCAGCAGCCCGTGCCCTGGGTTGTAACGTAGAACTCGTGAGAGCCGGAACGCTTTATCATGACATTGGCAAAATGCATGATGCAATGGGGTTTATCGAAAATCAGATGGGCAAGCCCAATAAACATGACGCCATCAATAACCCCTGGAAGAGCTGTGGCATTATCAAAAAGCATGTCAGTGAAGGCTTAGTGATGGCGAAAAAATATCGCCTCCCCGGAGCCATTCAAGCCTTTATTCCAGAACACCAGGGCACCATGTTAATCGCCTACTTCTACCACGAGGCCCAACAACGAGCCAAACAGAATCCTGATTTAACGGTGCAAGAGCTTGATTTTCGGTATGACGGCCCCATTCCGCAATCGCGTGAAACGGGAATTGTGATGTTGGCAGACTCTTGTGAAGCCGCCTTGCGATCGCTCAAAGATACGACGCCTGAAGAAGCTTTAGCAATGGTTAACCGTATCATGCGAGCACGCTGGCAAGATAATCAACTGGTTAACTCTGGGTTGACCCGCGCAGAACTGACCCGCATCGCCCAAATCTTTGTGCGGGTTTGGCAACAGTTTAACCATCAGCGCATTGCCTATCCTAAACTGACCCCTAGCCCCGCCCCAGAACCCTCTACTCTGCCCTGAATCCTGTTTTCACAGATTATGACTCCAGATTCCCGGTTTCTAGGGATGTAACGAGGCACCTTTGAGTCAGCTCCAACGAGACAGGGATCTAAACCCCTAAATTGCATATCGCGTTATTCCCAGATTATTTCCATAGATATAGCAATCCCCTCTCTCATCAGGTTTAACCGCAGTGCAGTGCATTGCTGTCTACAGCGATTTTCACAAGAACTGCCCTCAGAAACTATCTTCAACGACTTTATACCAATTTGAATTGAAAACACGACAGATCCTGGTACGGACTTGGCAGTGCCAAGCCCCCTCCTAAACTTTGATCTGCCCCAAAATCCGTTTAAATCGGTATTACTCTTTATAGAAAATAAAAATCCTATCGCATCATTTCAAATTTTCTTGGAAAATTGTGTTACTTTTTGCGTAAACTCTCGGAGCATCATCTCGCTATCTGCTAGATCCTGTAAGGCGGTTTAACCGCAACGCGTTTTGTTTCACCAATTGCCTCGTGTGATGAGTTTCAAAAAAAGTGCCCCCTCTTGTTTGATCTCGTCATTGCTGACCCTCACAGCTGTGACTTGTTTCACCTCTAATCCGGTTCGTGCTCAGACGTCTCCTGGCTCAGATATTCTCCGCGATACCCAGCCACCCTCGTTAGACCGACCTCCTGAAGTACAACCGTTGCCAGTTTTGCCGCCACCTGAGGAGTTGTTGCCCACTCCGGCTCAACCCCCAGACACCTCAGAGCCTTTGCCCGGTGAAGTCCCTGCTGTCATTAACGTGACAGGCTATGTCGTAGAAGGCAGCACCGTTTTTACTCCAGCCGAACTTGAAGCCGTCACGCGGGATTATGTCGGGCAGGTGTCCTTTGCCCAATTGCTCCAGGCGCGATCCGCTGTGACGCAGTTTTATACCAGTCGCGGCTATGTCACCTCTGGTGCTTTTATTCCTCCTCAAACGCTAAGTGGTGGAGTGGTAACGATTCAGGTGATTGAAGGCAGGGTTGAAGAAATTAATATCACCGGAAACCGTCGCCTCGACCCCGATTATGTGCGCGATCGCCTAGCCATTGCAGCAGCACAACCCCTTAACGTCAATCGATTGCTCGAAGGATTACAACTCCTGCAACTCGATCCACTGATCCAAAATTTGTCTGCCGATCTAGAAGCGGGGGCACGTCCTGGCACGAGCGTCTTGCAAGTGCGAGTCACTGAGGCAGACACAGTCAGTGCAGAGATCTCAGCGGATAATGGGCGATCGCCCAGTGTGGGCACCTTCCGGCGACAGGTGCAGTTTACTCAAGCTAACTTGTTGGGACAGGGAGATGGGTTGAGTGTAGGCTACACCAACACCGATGGCAGCAACGGTCTAGATGCCAGTTATACCTACCCCATTAACCCCCGCAATGGCACCTTGCGAATTAGTGCGGGCACAACGTCTAGTGAGGTCATCGAGCCACCCTTTGACACATTAGACATTCAAGCCGACTCTCGCTATTTAGAACTCACCCTACGGCAACCTCTGGCGCAGTCTCCCACCGAAGAATTTGCGATCGGTCTGACGGCATCTCGACAAGAGAGCCAAACCGAATTAGGCATCGATGACATTGGTCCCTTTCCCTTGTCACCCGGAGCAGATGAGGAAGGACGTACTCGCATTACTGCCCTGCGGTTCTTTCAAGAATGGACAAAGCGCAGTAGTCGTCAAGTGTTAGCGGCGCGATCGCAATTCAGCCTCGGTCTGGATCTGCTAGATTCAACTGTGAATGAAGGTGCCCCTGATAGCCGTTTTTTGGCATGGCGTGGGCAAGGACAGTGGGTTCGCCTGTTGGCTCCCGAAACGCTGTTGTTGGTGCGAGCAGATGTGCAGCTTAGCGGCGATAGCCTCGTTCCGCTAGAGCAGTTTGGTTTAGGGGGGCAAGAGAGCGTCCGGGGTTACCGGCAAGATGCACTCCTCACAGACAGTGGAATTTTGGCATCCGCCGAGCTACGCATCCCCATCTTGCGGGTTCCGGAATGGCAGGGCATCTTGCAGGTGGTTCCTTTTGTCGATGCAGGCACTGCCTGGAATAATTCCAGTGATGACCCAACCACTGATACGCTCTTGGGGGTAGGGGTTGGCTTGTTATGGCGACAGGGCGACAATCTCACTGCTCGTCTCGATTGGGGCATTCCCCTGGTCGATTTAGACTCTAGTGGGCGCACCTGGCAAGAAGACGGGATTTATTTCTCGATTTCCTATTCCCCGTTTTAGAACAGAAACAAAGAATACAGAGGAAATCAAGGGTGAGGGGTTGAAGGATAAAGCATGGAAATGTTAGAGGCTGAAGGCTAACCGCTGAAGGCTGCAAGGAAGGAAACATAATGAAACGCCAGAAAAACAAGACCCGTGTTCCTGGGTTCGCCTCACATCTGTCTCACCGCCAGAGCATCAGGGATAGGGTTTCATCTTTATTTTTCCGTCCTCTTGCGGCTCTTTTCCCTTGGCTTACTGTTTTTCTTCCCTGGCGTTCTTTCCTCCTCTATCTGCTAACTTTTCTGATCTCTGTTTTGCTTTGCATAGCGGTGTCGCCTGTTGTGGCAACGATACCAACAGAGAGGACAACATCTGAGGTGGCGCAAGCCCCCCGATCGCCCGCCGATCTAGAGGCACAAGGACGCCAATTATTTGAGTCAGGTCAGTTTCAGCAAGCCATCACCGCTTTACAGCAGGCGGTTACAGGCTATGAACACCAGGGAGATACCTTGCGACAAGCGATCGCCCTGAGCAACCTGACTCTGGCCTATCAACAACTGGGAGCATGGGCAGAGGCAAACCAAGCGATCGCCAGTAGTCTCGATCAACTAGAGTCTATTCCTCCCAATCCAGAACGCACTCTGGTGTTGGCGCAAGTTCTAGAGATTCAAGGGAGTTTGCAATTAGCTCAAGGGCAATCAGAACAAGCCCTGACAACTTGGGAACGGGCAACAGAGCAATATACTCAAGTCGGTGATCTGACCGGAGTTGCTCAGAGTACGTTGAACCAAGCTCAGGCGTTACAGGCATTGGGATTATATCGACGGGCGATCGCCACTCTGACAACGCTGACGCAATCCCTGCAAAATCAGCCTGATTCTTTGACCAAAGCAGCAACACTCCGCAGTTTGGGTGATGCCTTACGGGTATCGGGTGATTTAGAGCAGTCGCGTACTGTGTTACAGCAAAGCCTCACCGTCGCTCAGCAGTTGGGGGACTCAGAGGCGATCGCTGAAACCTATCTTAGTTTGGGCAACACTGCGCGAGCACAAGCTGCAAATCATGCCGTTAAGGGTGACATCGAGGAAGCTCAGGTCGATCTCGCCAGTGCCCTAGAGTTTTATCAACAGGCACTGACCTCGTCTTCTATTGAAACTCAAACTCAAACCCAACTCAATCGCTTGAGTTTGTTGATAGAGCGTCAACAGTGGTCAGAGGCGCGTGCTCTCTTACCGCAAGCACAACAGCGATTAGCCGCGCTATTGCCCAGTCGCACTGCCATTTATGCTCGCATCAATTTCGCTCAAAGTATCATCAAACTGGCACAAGGCACAGGCTCTACCGATCAGGAGTTGATGGCTCAAGCCGGACAGCAGTTGGCGATCGCCAGTCAACAAGCCAGTCAGTTACACGACGAACGAGCTGAAGCATATGCCCTGGGTAGTTTGGGCAGTTTGTATGAGCAGACTCAACAATGGGCGATCGCGGAAGATTTAACTCAAAAGGCGTTGTTGTTGTCACAAGCCAGCAATGCTTCTGACATTGCCTATCTCTGGCAGTGGCAATTAGGGCGATTGCTCAAAGAACAAAACGACCGTTCTGGGGCGATCGTCGCCTACACTCAGGCAGTCAGCACCCTGCAAACCCTGCGCAGCGACCTTGTAGCAATTAATCGAGATGTGCAGTTTTCCTTCCGTGAAGGGGTTGAACCCGTTTATCGACAACTTGTGGATTTGTTGCTTAAACCTGACAATGGCGCAAAGTCGAACCAGGGTGATTTAACCCAAGCGCGTGCCACGTTAGAACTATTGCAAATCGCAGAGTTAGATAATTTCTTCCGAGAAGCCTGTTTAGATGCTCGGTTCCAGCTGGATCAGGTGGTCGATCAAGCCAATCTGCCTTCTGCCATCATCTATCCCATCATTCTGCCCGATCGCCTTGAGGTGATTGTCAAACTTCCCCACCAGCAAGACTTACAACACTACACCACGGAGGTTTCTCAAGCCCAGGTCGAGCGCACCCTCGATACTCTGCGGCAACAACTAACGGCTCCTTACAGTTTCCGAACCTTGCAGAGCACCGCCCAACAGGTTTATAACTGGTTGATTAATCCACTCGAAACCTCTTTAGCCGACAATCAGGTCAATACCCTGGTGTTTGTCCTAGATGGAGCGTTGCGGAACATTCCAATGGCGGCGTTGTTTGATGGGCAACACTATTTAGTAGAGAAATATGGCATTGCTCTGGCTCCAGGCTTGCAACTCTTTACGCCTCGACCCTTGCCTCAAGAACAGTTGCAGGTTTTAGTGGCAGGGTTAAGCGAATCGCGGTATGGGTTTTCACCGTTGAATTACGTTGAAGCCGAGGTTGAACAAATTCAAACTGAGGTGCCGACTCAGGTTTTGTTTAACGAGACCTTTACAGAGAGCCTGTTTCAAAATGCGATTAATGCCTTTCCCTATCCGATTGTGCATATTGCTACTCATGGACAATTTAGCTCTAACGCCGATCAAACGTTTATTTTGGCGTGGGATAAACCCATCAATGTCAACGAACTGAACACCCTGCTCCGCAGCACTGGCAGCAATCGAGCAGAAGCGATCGAACTGCTGGTTTTGAGTGCTTGCCAAACCGCCACGGGCGATCGCCGTGCCGCCTTGGGGTTAGCCGGAGTCGCCGTTCGAGCAGGAGCACGCAGCACCATTGCCTCTCTGTGGAGCTTAGATGATGAATCGGGTGCAGCGTTTATGAGTGAGTTTTATCAACAGTTGACAAGCGGTTCTATCTCTCGTGCTGAAGCAGTCCGTCAGGCCCAGATCAAACTTCTGACAAACAACCAATTCAGACATCCCCGCTATTGGGCACCTTATGTTCTCTTAGGCAATTGGCTTTGATCAAGGCGAGTATTAAGGTTCAAGGAGGATTAACCTCAGTGCGGTTTAAGCAGCCCAGCGAATCAATTCGCGGCTACCAGAGCGAAGTCTGCCGTCGCAGACTGGCAAAATCAAAAGTTTACTGAATTGACGCAGATGGGTTTTGCTCGTATAGCGTTCGACTGAGATCACGCCGAAGTCAGCCAAAATCCTTGTCCCGAACCTAAGCGAATTTTGGTTTTAAGGTGTTTGGCTGATTGCTTCCGATAAGTAATCGGTTGTGGCTTCTACAAGGGCGATCGCATCTTCATACATCATACGAGTGGGGCCCAACATCCCCACGCTGCCGACAGGCACATTACCCCGTTGATAAGTAGCCGATACCAGGGCACAAGTTCGCATCGGCTCCAGCGGATTCTCGGCCCCAATCCGCACCATCACCCGTTTACCAACTTGGTCTGGGTCGTTAGACTCAGAAATCAATGACCAGAGTTGGTCTTGCTCAGACTCTAACAATTGCAAAATTGTCTGCACCTGTTGTAGCTCGGCAAATTCTGGTTGGCGTCGCAGCAGTTCTGCCACACCACTAATCAAAATCTGAGTCGAGATCGGCAATTGGCTACGGCGATTGAGTTCAGACATCGAGGAGCGTAACAGCTCAGCATATCGCTCAAATTCTCGTCCTAAATCACTCCAATCAAGCGTGTTGATCTCAGTAAACGACTTCCCTCGCAAATGGGTATTTAAGAAGTTAGACAAAACCTGCAATTCTCGCTCAAACAGATCCACGTCTAATGGCTCATCTGCATCCCATTGAGGCAAATTCATTAGAGTAGACAGGGTTTCGTAGGAGTCTAAGACCACAATCAGCATGGCACGCTCGGCATCCACCTGCACCAATTGCAAGTGTCGCAGATGCAAAACGACGGTTTGAGGCATGGTAATCAACGAAATGTAGCCACTCACCGTTGACAAGATTTGAGCTGCCCCACGCAAAATTGCCTCAAAACTCCAATCATCTAAATTGAGGCGATCGCTCAACATTTGATCAAGTTGTCGGGCAACGGGTTCAGAAGGAGTCACCAATTGATCGACATACACCCGATAGCCAAAATCTGAGGGCACCCGTCCCGCTGAGGTGTGGGGCTGATAGAGCAACCCCATCTTTTCTAAAAAGCTCATCGCATTGCGAATTGTGGCAGGACTCACTCTAGGGTTAAACCCATCCACCAATGCCTCTGAGCCAACAGGTTTTGCAGTTGCGATATAGTGACGTACCGTTGCCCCAAGCACTTGCTGTTGGCGAGCGTTGAGTTTAAGTTCCATAAGCTTCAGGAAATTCCACCAATGATGTTAATCTAACCAGTCTGGCTCTTATCTGAGGTATGCCTTAATACCGAGGCACACCCGAATCAACCCTATCTGCGTAGGCGTCGATTCCACCCACTAAATTTTTGACGGTTGTAAAACCTTGATTGATTAACCACTGGCACATCTGAGCAGAGCGCATTCCATGATGGCACATAACAATTGTCTCCACGGTCGGGTCAAGGATGGTATTGATTTGCCCTGACCAGTCTGAAAATTGACTCAACGGCAGATTTACAAACCCCTCTAGCTGGGCGATCGCCAACTCTTCTGGCTCGCGCACATCTATTAATTGCAACGGCTGTTGAACGTCGGCTCGATGTGCAGCAAATGCTTCAACGTTGATTTGGGGAACAGGTTGATTAAAGGTATATGCAGACATCAGACGATGATTAAAGTTACTTAATGTTGTGAAAACAAACTAGCACGAATTTTATGATGTAGAGGTGAGCTAGAAGATTCACCCCCAAAAAAACTGCCTTTGTCTGACAGGCTGAACCTCAGAGATCCAACGGTGCCGTAACAAAGGCTGAGAACACACTGCCGTTTTTTGTAATTTTGCTTAAAAAAGATAAATCTTTTCTCAGAAATGTTTAGCTTCTCTTAGAACAATTCAGCAGAAAATTTAGGGTAAGGCACTACTTTGAATGGCGATCAAGCTAATTATACCTACACACATTAATACCAGAACAGCACCCAGAGTAATGGATTGGCCGAGATGATTTGCAGCTTTCATAATTTCGTTTCCAAAAATTGGTTTTGTTTTGAATATTGTATTGAGAATAACAAGACCACTTAAATCGAAACGAAAGATGACAGAATCTTAGAGTATCGCAACATTGCTTAACAATTACGATCGTTTTTACTCATTTTCACGGGGAGGGCGATCGCTCAAAATCGCAGACCAGCGGTAGACAGAAGACCCCCAAAACTTTGAAAATTCCGGGGGTTGGGCTTTTACAATTTCAATTCCATTACTGCAAGGTCATCAACCGAGACTGGGTTAACCGATCCATCCACTGCTCTAAGTAAGCTCGGTTTACCTGTTGCTGAGCAGGGTCAGTCGTACCGATGGGATGTGGAGCCAACCCACGAATGGCAGCGGTAGTGACACAAAACATCGATTTCTGGAAACTCAAACAGATCTTGACTCGCAGGTCATCTTCTCCACGCAATCCCTCGCGATAAATTTGATGGAGATAGTCTGGTAGATAATGGCGCATATCTTGCATCAACAAGGTCGGGGGAATGCCCGCTCCCCCCACAGGTAGGGGGTCTGCATAGAGCGCACCGTAGTTAAATTGAGCTTGATCAGTTGAAATCTGTTGAGCTTGAGCGTTGTAAGACACCGTGCCAAAAAAGGGAAACGAACGGAAGAAAACGGCTTCTACATAGGGCACGGCAGTATCCATCAGGAAGGTTAGCCCCGCCGATTCAGGAATAATGTCGTAGGTCTGCCCCTTGATTGTGACTGCATAGGTTATGGGAAGATTAGCCGCTGCGACCAACCGATCTTGAATGTGAGTTACAACATCTGCGATCGCCTTAATTTCACCCGCATCATAGCGATCAGAGAGTTCCAAAAACATATCACTCATGACTCGCCAAAACTGCCCTAAACCGCTGTAGTACGCCAAGACTCGCACCTGCTCTGGCAAAAATGCAGGAAACAGTCGATTCAGGCTCCCCATCATCAGATTGCCCCTCAATTTAGCGGCGATCGCTGCCCCAGCCCGTTGGCTAAATTCAGGGGTATCCAGATAAGCATCTAAGCCACCACCCCCGTGCCACAGCATGGCTTTCATGCAATATTCAGCAAATTCATAGTTAATGCGATCGTGCCACCAGTGTTGCAACAGTTTTTGTAACGACACCTCGCCATTAAAGTATTTAAAAGCCGGAAACAGCACTAAAAACTGATGCTTGGAGATATACAACAAGTTGCGGCTATAAGCATCTAACACCACGCCATAGCTCTTGAGAATGCCCACCACCTCCAACAGGTTTTCGGGTGATTCAGGCAACAAGGCACCGCCCGCTTCTAGGCGATCGACCACACTAGCAAGGGGATGGGATGATTTTTGAATCAGGCTAACCATAATCAGTTTGGAGGAGAGAACAGCAATAGAGCAAACCAAGAATTAAGGCGTCGGAATATCAACCGTTTGAGCTACCTGAGCAGCACTTAACAGCATCTCAGTGCCCAATGCAGTTGTGGTGCTTTCACTCCAAGAGGTCATCCACATCGGTTGTAAGCCAAAACAAATGACTAACAAAGTGACAATGATAGAGGGAATGCGATCGCGCCAATAAACAGGGGGCAGGTTTGCCAGGGTGTCCGGCAAGCGACCAAAGAAAGTGCGGTTAATCAGGTTTAAGAAATAGACGGCTGTCAAGCCAGTGCCAATGATGCACAGCAAGGTTTCCACAGGAAATACCGTAAAGCTACCCCGATAGACAATAAACTCGGAGATAAAGCCCACCATTCCCGGAATACCACCACTTGCCATCACACCAGCAATCATCAAGGCACCAATCAACGGCATGCCCCGCTCTGGGTTGAGCAACCCCCGCAGCAGGTTAACATCTCGTGTTCCGGTTTTGGCGTAAACCACCCCCACCAACAAAAATAACAAAGCTGAAATAAGGCCATGACTCAGCATTTGAGCGACGGCTCCCAAAAGGCTGAGGGGCGTTGCCGCTGCCATTGCCAAAATGACGAACCCCATGTGCCCCACTGAGCTATAAGCCACAATCTTCTTTAAATCGGTTTGGGCGATCGCTACAAAGGAGCCATAAAGGACATTCACAACAGCCGCGATCGCTAACCAGGGTGCTAATACATGCCACGCCTCTGGAAACAACTGCAACCCAAATCGGAAAAGCCCATAGGTTCCTAGTTTTAACAACACTCCAGCCAGCAACACCGAGGTGGGCGTCGAGGCTTCAACGTGAGCATCGGGCAACCACGTGTGGACGGGTACTAAGGGGATTTTGATGCCAAACCCAACGACTAGCAAGATCAGCAAAATGACCTGCGTGGTTAACGGCAATGTGTGCGATCGCAACACCTCAAAATCAAAGCTAGAAAACCCACTTAATAATGCCAGACCAAAAAATCCAGCCAGTAGCAATACCCCAGATACAGCCGTATAGATCAGAAATTTTGTTGCCGCATATCCTCGCTTTGACCCTCCCCAAATGGCAATCAGCAGATACAGCGGAATCAACTCTAATTCGTAGAACAGGAAGAACAACAGCAGATTTTGGGCAGCAAAAGCACCCGCTACGGCTGACCCCAAAATCAACATCAAACTGTAGTACAGCCGAGGACGGTTGATATGAGTATCACTGCTAAAAATCGCCACCCAAACCAAAAGGCTGTTAATCACAATTAATGGCAGTGACAAACCATCAACACTAAGCTTATAGGTCAGTCCAAGGGTCTCAATCCAGGGCAGCGATTCCTGCATTTGAAACTGAGATGAGGCCAGATCAAACTGAGTCAGCAAATAGAGAGTCCATAGCAAAACCCCAGTCGCCACAACTAACGCAACTTGGCGTGCTCGTTGAGCAGTTAGAGTTTGCGGATATAAACTAATCAGAGCGACGCCCAACAGCGGTGCCCAGACTAAGACGCTTAGCATTGCAACTCTCTACTCCCTAGTGATGTTTGACAGATTGAGCACAGACCCGATAAAACCCAGATTTAAAACAGATTGGCAGAAACATAAGGGGCATCAGCCGGGTTGAAATAAGACCAACTGAGCCAAGCAAGTGCCAAAACGACGCCTAAAAACACTGTAAACAAGTAATGTCGAGATTGACCCGAAATGGTGTATTTCAAGCTCTCGCCACTAAAGATAGAGACGACCCCAACTAAATTAACCATGCCATCCACAACATAGCGATCAAACCAGGCTGTCAGACGTGATCCTTGCACCACGCCAAAAACAACACTGAGACGATAGAGTTGCTCAATACAAAAGTCATAGGCCAATACATCTCGCACTGACTTCCAAACAAAGCGCACTGGTTTGGGCGATCGCGGGTTGAGATAGAGCAATGCTCCTGCTGTTAAACCCACACTGCTAGACAACATCAACAACAACAAATTGGTTTGATTTAACCGTAGCCACTCTGGGAGAAAGCTCCACTGAAAATTGGGGAGAAGGTTCCACTGAAACAGCATCACAGGAGTTAACAAAGCCACAATCGTTAAAGAGACCATTGGTACCGCCATCAACCAGGGCACCTCTGGAGCACGACGCGTTTTAGGTTGTGGCTCACCCCCAAAGACCAAGCCAAAGACGCGAGTGAGATTAAAAGCCGTTAACCCATTAACTAACAACAAAACCCCTACAATCCAGGGAGACACCGTTGAAAAACGATCTGCCCATTCCGCCATCGCCCAAAAACTTCCCAATGGCAAGAGTGCAATTGTGGCAACTCCTCCCACCACAAATGCGGAGGTTGTAGCAGGCATCCGTGCTCCTAATCCCCCCATCTCAGTCAAATCTTGAGTGCTTGTTGTGAGAATGACCGATCCGATGCTCATAAATAAGAGAGCCTTACCGATCGCATGGGTAAACAGGAACAACAACGCCACCTCATCTTGCTGAATGCCAACCGCCAGAAAGACGAGACCTAAATAAGCACTAGTGGAATGGGATAAAGCACGCTTGATATCGACTTGGGCGATCGCCACCAAAGAGGCTCCTACGGCTGTCACCGTCCCCAACACCATCAGCGTGGTCAGAGCTACGGGAGACAGAGCCAATACAGGTTGCAGCTTGATCAGAATATAAGCTCCACAAGCCACAACCACCGAGTTCCGCAAGATTGAAGCCGGATTAGGGCCTTCCATCGCCTCATCTAACCAGAGGTTGAGAGGAAACTGAGCGCATTTACCAATCGGCCCTGAGATTAAAGCCAACCCCAAAAGAGTAGCCACCGTTGGAGCTAACTGCGCCACCTCTGACCACTCGGCCAAATCAGAAAAGTTAAGACTGCCCGTCAAACTTGATAAGACAACGACACCCATTAATAAAAGCAAGTCTCCAACCCGCTTTGTTAAAAAGGCATCTCGTGCAGCAGTTACAACCAATGGCTGAGCATACCAAAAACCCACTAACAAATAAGTTGAGAGGGTTAGCATCTCTAAAAGGGCATAACTGAGGAATAGCGAATCACTCAACGCCAGACCACTCATGGCGGCTTCAAAAAAGCCCATGAGGGCATAAAACCGTGCTAGTGCCCAATCTTTTTCTAAATAGCCCAGAGCAAAGACCTGTGCCAAAAAACTCAGCCCTGTAATCAAGACCGCAGCCCCCATGCTCAAGCGAGATAGCTCTAAAGCAAAAGAGAGATTGAGGTAACCTTTGACGCTAAACCAGGGAATCAACAACTTCTGAGTGGGTTCATTCCAAACACTGTATAAGACCATCACACTGTGAACCAATGCCACCAAGGTCATCAGTAGATTGAAATACGCAGCAGGTCTAGGACCCGTGCGGCGAATCACACCCGTCGACCACGGTAGGGTCAAAATGGCACCTGCCAATCCATACGCAGGCACCCACCAGCTCGACTGAAGCAGGAACTGAGTCATCGTGGCTTTATCCTAAAAGATTTCCTTAATTATTTTCCAAAATCAAGCGTACTGGAAGAGCATTGACATAAATTTCACCCTTCCTCAGCAGAGTAAAACAATCAAATAGCCACTCTAGCTATATCCAGCGATTAGATTAAATAGCCTTAATAAATCTGAGAGTGATTCTCATCTTACCGCTAACCTGACCCTAAATCTCGCCCAGTGATGGGATATCGTTTACAGGTCGTTAATCAGTGTATCAAGTCGCAATGCATCTTAACTCTTCTTATGGAATTAATAATGTCACCTCATCAGTAAATGATTTCTTTTGTTTCAACTTCGTAACTCTAGCTAAATTAACTGACTAAATATTGAGGAGATTAACTTAATGTTGAGAGGAAATGGAAGTTAAAAACTCTTACTTATCGATGGTATGATTTAAAATTATCGTTGCTCTTAAGGCGAGTCTTTTTGGGATGCTTTAGCAACGTTTTTATAGATGAAATGCCATTTCAAATTACGTACATTAAAGTTTTCGATCGCTTAATTAACGATTGCTTACTTCTTGGCATTGATCTTTATAAAGTCATGATTTTAATGACAGAAAGACTGCCAGGGAAGGAGTATAGGAAATTCTAGATGTTAGCTGGTATCCTTCTCATTGTTGAGTCAATTGATATTCACTTGAGGCAATAGAGCGAAGAATTCATAGTACGAATTTGATAATTGCTGTAATTATCTGAATTGCAGGTATAGTTTGGAGTTATGCTTGTTATTAGAAACAATCACCCCGGTTTATGTTGCCAAAGCGATCGCGCCACCTGTATTCTTAACATTGGGAATTCTAAGGTGCTTTTCTGAAGATTAATAATTGACGTTTCCCGTCGAAATTTTCAGGCAAAGTTTTTCGCATAGTCAGGATCTCTTGCAGGAGATAGAGAAATGCCAATTGCTGTTGGAATGATTGAAACCCGCGGCTTTCCTGCCGTGGTTGAGGCAGCGGATGCCATGGTTAAAGCTGCCCGTGTCACTCTTGTGGGATACGAAAAAATTGGCAGTGGTCGCGTCACGGTTATTGTGCGTGGCGATGTGTCTGAGGTACAAGCGTCTGTCGCAGCAGGCATTGAGAATGTGAAACGGGTAAATGGGGGTGAAGTGCTATCCACTCACATCATTGCTCGTCCACATGAAAACTTAGAATTTGTTTTACCCATCCGCTATACGGAAGCTGTAGAACAATTTCGGTCATAGCCCTCTACCTATGACGGGTTGAGGTGGCGATTTCAAAGGCAACGGCTGAGCCAATGCTGAGCCAATGCCGGTTTTTAAAGTTGTCAAAATCATTATCGATTTGGAAGGGAGAATTCAAATGGCAATTGCAGTTGGAATGGTAGAAACACTGGGTTTTCCTGCCGTTGTAGAAGCAGCAGACGCGATGGTTAAAGCCGCCCGCGTTACCCTCGTTGGATATGAAAAGATTGGTAGCGGTCGCGTTACGGTTATTGTGCGTGGCGATGTGTCTGAGGTACAGGCATCTGTCGCAGCAGGCATCGAAAACGTTAAGCGCGTTAACGGTGGACAAGTGCTTTCGACCCACATCATTGCTCGTCCTCACGAAAACCTGGAGTATGTTCTCCCCATTCGCTATACCGAAGCGGTTGAAGCGTTCCGTGAGAGTGTTAGTGGTATTCGCCCGATTAGCCGCTCTTAAGATCTGATGCAAATTGCCAGAGTGTGCGGCACAGTAGTCAGTACTCAAAAGGAACCGAGCCTCAGGGGGGTGAAGTTCCTGTTGGTACAACTGCTTAATGAGGAAGGTCAGCCTCTACCAGAGTATGAGGTTGCTGCTGATACAGTTGGCGCGGGGATTGATGAATGGGTGTTGGTGAGCCGAGGTAGTGCTGCTCGCCAAACACCAGGAGGTGAACATCGTCCCCTGGATGCTCTTGTCATTGGCATTATCGACACTGTCAGTTTCGATAATCAACTCCTCTATCGAAAACGGGATCAAGATCGCTAGGCGACATGGTTTAGGGTTGCCATGTCGCATGTCCAGCCAGGAGAAACAAATTTATGGTAGTCCGTGGCTCGGCTGCTCCACCTGCCCGGTCAACGAGTTTAGTGCAGCCGAAAGCAAATGAGTCAGCCTACATGCAATCATTTATGGATGCATTTGAGAATGTCTATGTAGGTGTGAACGTATCCATTGCCCCTGGGAGTTTTATTCAAGCTGATCAGGGGGGTCCGTTTTATGTTGGAGATGGCAGCAGTATTCAAGATGGGGCTGTAATTCATGGCCTGGAACAAGGTCGTGTTTTAGGGGATGATCAAAAGCCATATTCCGTGTGGATTGGGGAGAGTGTCTCGATCACCCACATGGCTTTGATTCATGGTCCGGCTTACATTGGTGACAACTGTTTTATTGGCTTTCGCTCCACAATTTTTAATGCACGGGTGGGGAAAGGCAGCATTGTGATGATGCATGTGCTGATTCAGGATGTGGAGATTCCGCCTGGAAAATTTGTACCTTCCGGATCCGTAATTACAACGCAGCAGCAAGCCGATCGTTTGCCAGAGGTTCAATCCGTTGACTTGAAGTTTGCCAGTCAATTAGCTGGAACTCAAGATGGATTGCGATCGGGTTATCAACCAGTTGAGCAGGTTGTCTCTAACCCATCTGCCACCAATCAACCGGGCAATGCTAGTAAAAACTCCAGTTCCCATCGTTATAGCCAGGATACCAATCAAATGCAAAACTCTCATTTAGATTCAGAAGTCGTTCAGCAGGTCCGCCAACTTCTTGCCGGTGGATATCGAATTGGTACTGAACACGCAGATGCTCGCCGGTTTCAAACCAGCTCATGGAAAAGTTGTACCCCGATCGCCTCTACCCGTGATTCTGAAGTACTGTCAGCACTAGAAGCCTGTCTTGCAGAACATAGTGGCGAATATGTCCGTTTATTTGGCATTGATACTCAGTCTAAACGGCGGGTGTCAGAGCTGATTGTGCAACGACCCGGTGGTCATTCGTCTAATGGGCGATCGCCTGCTTCTACTTACACCCCATCGGCCAGTGCCAAGTCAGCTCCCGCAAGCCACTTGGGTGGAGGTCATGCCAATGGAGATGTGGCAGCTCAGATCCGTCAGTTCTTGGCACAAGGCTATCGCATCGGACTAGAACATGCAGATGCTCGCCGGTTTCAAACTAGTTCTTGGCAGAGTTGCCCCTCAATCACTTCTAACCGCGAATCAGAGGCGATCGCGGCGTTAGAGCGGTGTATGGCAGAGCACACAGGTGAGTATGTGCGTGTTTTTGGAATTGATACAAAATCGAAGCGACGGGTGGGAGAAATGATCGTTCAACGTCCTGGAGGACGGGTCATTAGCGAACCCAGTGCTCCTCAAACTAGCTCTAGCAGCTATGGTTCCAGTGCTCAGGCAAGAAGTTCTGCGGCTCCTGCGGGTAATGCTCGACTCAGCCCAGAGGTGGTCACACAAGTCCGACAGTTGTTGAGCCAGGGCTATCGCGTTGGCATGGAGCACGCGGATACACGACGGTTTCAAACCAGTTCTTGGACCAGTTGTGCATCAGTCAACAGCACTCGTGATTCAGATGTGTTTGCTGCACTCGAAGCCTGTATGGCTGAACACAAAGGGCACTATGTCCGGTTGATCGGCATTGACACGCAATCAAAACGCCGGGTTAGCGAGGTTATCGTTCAACGTCCGTAGGAATTGGGGAGATGAGACATGATTAATCACTTCTGTTGAAGTGAGATTATTGCGAGAAGGAGAGGTTAAGCTTTTCGTATTGCTAGCCTTACAGTTTCTGCTGATTGTCTTCAATTCTCCTTCTTTGACCCACTTTTTAACTCTGAGCGATGCTATTGCCGCAACCGCAATTGATGAATCAGCCCCACTTCTCTACTAGCGGAGATGTGACTGTTCATCCGAGTGCAGCGATCGCTCCTGGTGTGTTACTTCAAGCCGATTTAGGTGCCCGCATTATGATTGCGGCAGGGGTCTCGATTGGAGCAGGCTCCATTTTGCATGCCCATGAGGGAATCTTGGCGATCGACACTAATGCCTGTTTGGGCAGTGGTGTGCTTCTGGTTGGCAATGGTAAGATTGGAGCAAATGCCTGTATTGGGTCAATGACCACTATCTTTAATGGTTGTGTCGAAGCAGGGCAAGTCGTCCCTCCAGAGTCTCTGATTGGCGATCGCAGCCGACAGATAGCATTGCCTGGGTCTGACTCAAGCTCCGATCTATCTGATGGGAATGACAATAGTCTCAATGGAGGCGATGGAGCGAAGACGACAGATGCTGTCGTCGAATCTTTTGCCTCTCAAGATGATGTTGAAGTGCCCGCCACTAGCTCGCCCACGACTAGTTCGCCCACGACTAGCTCGTCCAAAACTGCCCAACCTGACCTTAAAGAGACACAATCACAGTCGGCACAACCCAATCCAGCTCAAGAGCCCAAGGTTTATGGATTAGATGCTTTCAATCAAATGATGGCCGCTCTCTTTCCTCATCGGCAAGCTCTGAATCAGCCGTTGAACCAAACGACTTCTGCATTAGATCAAGCATCAGAGTGATGGGGAAACGGAGAGCAGCATGGAGATGAACCCGAGCAAAGCGAGCCAGAATTCCAGGGATGGGCGATCGCCTAGTTTGAGTGGCAGTGCGATTGGTATGGTGTCTACTCAGAGCTTTCCGGCGATCGTGGGCACAGCCGATACGATGCTAAAAGCATCGGGTGTCACTCTGATTGGGTTTGAAAAAATTGGCAGTGGCCATTGCACCGCTGTTGTTAGAGGTAACATTGCCGATGTGCGAATTGCCGTTCAGGTGGGGGCAGAGACCGCTGAGCAGTTTGGGCAATTGGTATCGCACAGCATTATTCCACGCCCCATGCCCAACTTAGAAGTGGTCTTACCGATCAGCAGTCGATTGGCTGAAATTGTTCAACAACAAGGCTTTAGCAAACTCAGCAATCAAGCGATCGGGCTGTTAGAAACGCGAGGTTTTCCAGCGATGGTGGGGGCGGCTGATGCCATGCTCAAAGCCGCTGATGTCAACCTGGCAGCCTATGAAATGACTGGAGATGGCTTATGCACTGCCATTATTCGTGGGCGAGTTTCAGATGTAGCGATCGCCATTGAAGTGGGAATGCATGAAGCCGAGCGCATCGGAGAACTCCATGCCATCATTATCATTCCTCGACCGCTAGATGACTTAGAACTCTCGCTCCCAGTTGCCAGCCATTGGCTCGAACAATTAACACCACTCCAATTGCCACTCGAAATCAAAGAAACCCAGAAAGAGCTAGTGGCTCAAGAAGAGCCTCAACAAGCTGCAAAAGCAGATTTAGTCGAATTACCTGATCTACGAGATATTCAAAAATCTCCCCTTGAGAACGCTGAGTAATTTCTCCTCAAAAAATTAATTCTCACGGAACAGCTTGTTGAGAAGGACTGGTTTTGCAGCGTTTGGCAAAAACACCCTTCCTATAGCAGTTCTAAGTCTTTGACGAGTGATTTTATAAATCTTTACGCCATTTTCGAGCACTAAACTGGGAATCCTAACTGTAAATCGTGATTTACAAATCAAGACCTACCATTGCACATTAGCCTGCATCAGATTTCTCTGACTTCAGGGGCACGAACTCAGTTAAATAAGGATGTCACCGATGATACAGTTTCTGGCGTTTGTCGCAACCGGGTTCTGGATGTTGATGATTTTTGATTGTGTTCGGAATGATCCTGAGAAAGCTACCTGGATTTTTATCTTGATCTTTCTCAATATTCCAGGCGCAGTTCTTTATTTTTTAGTGCGACGGTTACCCTATCTCAACCTACCCGTTTTCCCTTATTTTCGGCGGTGGTCACGACGTCAAGATTTATGGAATGCTGAAGCAGCCGTCAGAAACATTGGTAAAGCACACCAATATGTGACCTTGGGAAATGTCTTGAGCGAGATAAAAATGCTCGATAAGGCAACTGAAGCTTATCAACAAGCCCTCGACAAAGAACCTAAAAATATTCATGCCCTGTGGGGATTGGCAGCGATCGCCATGCAAAATAAGCAGTTTGCGATCGCTAAAGACTATCTACAAACGCTCATCAACTTAGAGCCAGACTACAAATTTGGTGAAGCCTCTTTATCGTATGGACAAACCCTATTTGCGCTAGAAGATTGGGAAGCGGTAGAACCTCACTTAGAGAAAGACTTAAAACATTGGGGGCACCCTGAAACGCCCCTCATGCTAGCTAAAATTCAGATTCAACGAGGAGACACTGATGCCGCACACCAGTTATTAGAAACGATGATCTTTAAGCTTAAAAGTGCGCCTAAATTTCACTATCGGCAAAAACGTCATTTAATTGGTGAGGCAGAACGACTTCTGAAGAAATTGCGGCGATAGACAGGTTGGGTTAGTCAATGAGGAATAAGGATAGGGACTGAAACCGGCGAATGAATTCACGGCTCTTGGAACGAAGTCCGCCTACGCAGACTGAGGGTTTTAAACCGGCAGAGGCCGGTTTTGTTCTGATAGGTGCGGTTTCAACCGCCACTCCCCCGACCGTCAATCGTCCTTAGCCTTGAGTACCTAGTTACAGACTCAATGCCCAATGACAGGGCTTTTTACAAGTGATTTAGGACTGCTATAGAACCAGGATGAGGCCGTTAGTACCAAGGAGGGGGGGGAAACCCGCGCGACCTGCGCCCTGCACCCCATAGTTGACCCAGCAGGGACTGCTATAGTCTAGATTTAGAAAGTGGGTAAACCTGCCATTAGATCTAATGTCTAACAAAACTATTGGGCTAGCACAACCGCTCTACGATTACTTATTATCTGTTTCGCTACGAGAACCCGACATTCTCTTGCGGCTGCGAGAAGAAACGGTGCGCCATCCCTATGCCAATATGCAAATTGCGCCAGAGCAAGGGCAATTTATGGCGTTATTGGTGCAATTAATGGGTGCAACTAAAACTCTGGAGTTAGGGGTTTTTACAGGATATAGTGCACTTGCGATCGCCCTAGCATTACCTGAGCAGGGCCGCCTCATCGCCTGTGACGTCAGCGAAGAGTTTACCTCAGTGGCACACCGATATTGGCAAGAAGCAGGGGTGGCTCATAAGATTGACCTGCGCTTAGCCCCGGCGTTGTCTACGCTCGACCAGCTATTAGCCGAAGGACACGCCAATACGATTGACTTTGCCTTTATCGACGCCGACAAAGCCAATTATCTCAACTACTACGATCGCGTGCTGCAACTGCTCAGACCGGGTGGGTTGATGGCGATCGACAATGTGCTGTGGTCAGGGGAAGTTGTCCATCCCAACCCTGATGACGTGAGCGTATCAACCCTGCGTGAGCTAAATCAACGCTTGCATCACGATGAACGCATCAGCCTGAGCTTGGTGCCGATCGCAGATGGCCTAACCCTTGCTCTCAAGCGCAGTTGACCCTAACTCGTTTGACTGGCACCCTCAGTAGCAGGAGTTGACTCTGCGGGAGGTTGAGTAACCCCCATGCGAATCTCTGAACAAAATGACGCCAGACTAGGGCCACCCGACGACCTGAGAATACTGGTTCTTAATCGCAGATTGGGGCTAGCAAACCACAGTCGTTCTTCAGAATAGAGGGCTTCAGTTTCGATGATGAGGGTGAGGGCATCATCACTACCCACACTATAGCGACCTGAAACAGGAGTTTTTTCAGCGTAACCCAGGCTACGCAAAAGGTTACCTTCATTGGCTTTGTCTAAATCTGGCACAGGAACCAGCAGAGTAGAGCCAGTTTGTTTTGTGCTTTGCCAGTCGATGTTGCCATCCCAGGCGATTTTTACCCCAAACAAGGCGATCGCTGGATCAACATTGCCAAGCTCACAGAGTTTAATCACCTCAGGCGCATCGTTTGGCATCATCTCAATCTGAACCGTAGATTTACCATTTTCAGATTGCTGAGACGCAAGATTATGACTCGTTCGCTGTGAAAGCCACTTTCCAGCACTCTGTTGAAAAAACTCTGTAATATCCATGAATCAAATCAGGCAAAGGTGCTTGTTTTAATGAAATGCTTCTTTCATCTTAAACCCAAGCCGCAACAGCCAGAAAAAGTAGAGGGAATGCGTTCAATACAGAACTCTCGCTAAATCCAATTTTCAACAGTCACCGCCCAGCGTTCATGGTCGCGCCATGCCCCATTGATATAGAGATAACGGCGTGAAAATCCCTCTTGGGTAAAACCCAACCGCCGGATCAGGGCAATCGACCTCTGATTGTCAGGCTGAATGTTTGCTTCTAAACGGTGTAAACCGAGGATATAAAAGGCATGGTTAACCACTAAGCGCAGTCCTTCTGTCATCAATCCTTGTCCCGCATACTCAACACTGCCGTAGTAGCCCAAGTACGCATTTTGAAACGATTTATAAAAAATCTGGCTGAGATTGGCAACCCCAATAATGCGAGAAGTCTCAGCATGGCAAATCAATAGCCCTTCAAAATCTTCATTTTGGCACCGCCGAATGTAGGCTTTGCAACCATCTTCTGTTAAGGCTGGAAACACCCAAGGAAAATGAAACTCCTGGCTGGCTTGATGCAGCGTTAATAACTCTTGCCAATCGGTTTCGAGTGGTTTTCGCACCACAATGCAGCTATTTATCATGGTCTAAATTAACTCCGACGCAACCAACTGACCAATTGCATCACTCGTTTTTCGAGCCACAGCATTCCCAGATCAATCCATTCCAATACCTGTTGCAGCGGATGTTTGACGTAAGCCACCAACGTTGCCTGAATGTCAATTGCATCTTTGTCAGTAGAACGATGACTGAGTAACCCATCGGCAGGTTGAATCTGGATCTCAGCAAGTGGGGTCAGTTCCAAGGGTGACCCCGTTCCAGCAGAGACAGCGAGATCGGTAGACTGGGTTACAATCCTCTCCTTGGTGGCAACGAGTTCTTGAGAAGTTGTCTTCATCGACACGACAGCCCTGGTTACGGCTGGAACGATACGACGAGACCCCTCCAGCAACATCATCTTTGCTCTGGAAGGCAAAGCAGGAACTGTGGTTGAGTCAGCCGTGGGGTTTGTTGGGGCAGAGGGTTGCTGACGGAACCAACCTTGCAAAAACTGGGTAAGACTGGAGGCAGGGGTTGTCTCTTCCCAGGGGTCATGTGGGTTTTCAAGGTCAGTGGAGTGCTCTTGAGAGCTAGAAACTGGGGTGAGAACGGCTTCGTTGAAGAGATTAACCGCGATCGCCACAGGGCTATATTGCATCCACCGCATCACCTCATAAAACGATCGCACTGGGGGCAGAGCATTGGGACGAGCCGAGAGAGGCGGCAAAGCATTGAATTGAGAGGGTTGTGGCAAAGCCAACTGTCGCCAATAACGCCAATAATTGGCGA
This sequence comes from Oculatellaceae cyanobacterium bins.114, assembly GCA_033764315.1. Taxonomy (GTDB): domain Bacteria; phylum Cyanobacteriota; class Cyanobacteriia; order Elainellales; family Elainellaceae; genus FACHB-1407. Next base: position 55,549 of record JANRJA010000137.1, on the reverse strand, counting down.
TCGCCCCAATGATGCAACGCCGCAAATAGTCATCCTGTTCGGGGGTCAGAATGTCGAGAATGTGATTTTGTTCGGTTATGAATACGAGCTTGCGGGTCGTCAGCAGGGTCGCAATGCCCCGAATTGGGTCGGTCTGAACCATTGCCAGTTGATCAGCCGTCGCTTGCAAAGTAGAGGGAATACAAACAACTTTTCCCGTTGGAGTCATACCGTGAGCCAGACTCAAAACATCTGGCTCGACAGTTGCCAATTCTTGCCCAGGGGAATGAATCAATGCAGATGGGGCAGTCGCTTGATCTCCTCTAGCCCTACTTGAGAAGGGGGGCACTTTAAGCAACAACGTTTGAACCAAAGTGGGAAATTGTTGAGTCCAGGGAATGGGTGGTGTCAAAAGATTGGCTTCGTCGATCGCCTCTGATAGGACTGGTAAGGCAAACGCTTGCACCACCGCCAATGTTTGTTTTATGGGCGTGTCTGACTGCACCTCAGAAGTTGGCTCTGGCGCACGAGTCACCTTTTGCAGCGTGCGTTGAGCGGCTTTTAATCGGGGGGCGGTCTGGCGCACGACCTGGCGCAGTTGCTTCCCGACCAACCGTGTGGCTTGAAACGCTGCATAGATTGGATACAATGCGATTTGTGCTCCCCAAATCGTTCCTAACCGAAATTGCCGCCATGTTTGCAAAGAGCGATCGCGCAACTGACGCGTTTGTTGCACAACAAACTTAAACAAGCGACTTTGATAGGGATTAGAGGATGACATGAGGGATCTACAAAAAGAAAAAGACCGGCAAAATCTGGTGTAGAGTGCAGAGAGCACCGCGCCATCCCTAAAAGGGGGAATGCCCCGATCTTAGTAGAAAGATGACCGACTCTGTTGCATCCGTCTTGACTTCCTCTGACGAAAGTGTTGATTCCCAACTTGTGAAGTCTATTGAGGTGGCAATCACCCATCTGCGTCAGCTCACTCAAATTTCAGTGCAACCCAACTGGCGTATTCATTTAGGCGATCTGCCTGTGGCTACCGCAACCCAATCAGCCACCTGGGAAACTTGGGAAATTGGTGCGTGTAATGCCCGCGATCACGTTGCCTGGGCAAAAGGTCGGCAGGTTTTGTGGTTAGGACAACAAATTGTCATTCCTCATGATTTGCAAGGGTACCCCCTTGAGGGATTGACACTGCGGCTAGCCCTGACTTGGTGGGCAAGATTAGCAGAGATTTTTGTGAATGGGGCGTTGGTGCAATCGGGAGATATTTTTGATGCCTCTGCTCGAATTGTCTTAAGTGAAACCGCCCAACCGGGAGAAGTCATCGAGATTGCCCTGCGGTTAATCAGTCCCGGTCATGACGATGGGGCACTGGTGCGATCGCTCTGTGTCTATGAACGAGCCGATGGATCTGTCAATCCTTGCCCTGAGCCGGGTTTTGTGGCGGATGAGCTAGCCGTGTTACAGCACTATCTAAGCCAATTTGCCCCTGACCAGTTACCCAGTTTGGCAGAGGCAATCCAGCACATCGATTGGGCGACAGTAGGGGATTATCTGACTTTTGAGCGATCGCTCACTCACCTACGAAAACAGTTGCAACCCTTGAGCACCTGGATCAAACAGCGTCAGATCGCCTTGTTAGGACACGCGCACCTGGATTTGGCGTGGTTGTGGACGGTGGATGAAACCTGGGATGCAGCGGAACGCACCTTTAACTCCGTGCTACACCTACAGCAAGATTTTTCAGACCTGATCTTTTGTCACTCTAGCCCAGCTCTATATGACTGGGTTGAACACAATCGTCCTGACTTGTTCGCGGCTATCCAACACCAGGTGGCTGAGGAACGCTGGGAGGTTGCCGCCGGATTGTGGGTCGAGCCAGAGTTTAACGTTGTTAGCGGCGAGTCGATCGCCCGTCAGGTACTTTATGGACAGCGTTACACCGAGCAAAAATTTGGAAAAGTCAGTGCGATCGCCTGGTTGCCTGACAGTTTTGGGTTTTGCTGGCAGTTGCCGCAGATCTTAACTCAAGGCGAAATCACCTATTTTGTCACTCAAAAGCTGCGCTGGAATGACACTACCCAGTTTCCGTATGAGTGGTTTAAGTGGCGATCGCCCGATGGCAGCGAGATTCTCAGCTTTAACTCACCCCCCATTGGCGAAAGCATCGACCCCGTCAAAATGGCGCATTATGCCGCCACCTGGGAAGCAAAAACGGGCATTCCACTCGCCCAATGGTTAGTCGGAGTCGGTGATCATGGGGGTGGGCCTACCCATGACATGCTCATGGTGGCTCGTCGCTGGCAACAATCGCCTTTTTTTCCGACACTTTGCTTTACTACGGCACAAGAATATCTGGAGAACATTCAAAATCCAAAATCCAAAATCCAAAATCCAAAATCCAAAATCCAAAATCCACCCCCTCTCCCTGGTACTGACGCGATGAATCGTGTCTCTCCTGGCACTGACGCGATGAATCGTGTCTCTCCTGGCACTGACGCGATGAATCGCGTCTCTACCTCCCCATTCCCGATTTGGGATACCGAACTCTACCTGGAATTTCATCGCGGCTGTTACACCACTCATGCTGACCAAAAACGGTGGAATCGCCGCTGTGAGCGATCGCTTTACCAGGCAGAACTCTTTGCTTCGATCGCTACTCTGCTCACCGGAGCGACCTATCCCAAAGTGGACTTAGAAACAGCGTGGAAGCGGGTGCTCTTCAATCAGTTTCACGATATTTTGCCGGGGTCTGCGATTTCTGAAGTGTATGACGACGCCAATCGAGAGTGGCAAGCCGCCCTGCAAACAGCAACTTCGATTCTCAAAACCTCATTAGAGGCGATCGCAACTCACATTTCCCTAACACCTCCTCAGCCCCACAGTTACCCCATTTTCATCGTCAACCCGTTGACCTGGAACCGATCAGACGTGGTGGCGATCGCTCTACCCCACTCCCCAGCAACAGGCTATCAGTGGCAAATTTGCACCTCCCGTGGAGAATGGTTGCCCACTCAACTAGAAGCAGATCTTCTCTACTGTCTGACATCCAGCATTCCGGGAGTGGGCTATGCAGTCCTGTGGCTCTGTCAATGCCCCATTCAGGCTGAAACACTGGCTTCTCCGTCCGCCCCAACCGAGTGGACGATGGAGAACAACTATTTGCGAGTCAAGGTGGAACCAACCACCGGAAATCTGGCTCGTGTGTTTGATAAGGTTCATCAGCGTGACGTGTTGAGTGCTCCGGGCAACCAACTGCAAGCTTTTCGCGACAGCGGTCAATATTGGGATGCCTGGAATATTGATCCTAATTACGCACGGCATCCCCTCCCCGATCCGGTGCTCACCTCGATTGAATGGGTGGAATGGGGTGCAGTTATCCAGCGGATTCGCATCAGACGGGTGTTAGGACACTCTGAGTTTTGTCAGGACTACATTCTGACCGCCGATTCACCCGTGCTCAAGATCGAAACCACCGTCGATTGGCAAGAACGAGCCGTTATGGTGAAAGCGGCATTTCCCCTCACGATTACAAGCGATCGCGCCACCTACGAGATTCCTTTTGGGGCGATCGCCCGACCGACTCAACCCACCACACCCCACGACAAAGCCAAGTGGGAGGTACCCGCCCTACAATGGGCAGATTTGGGTGATGCGGAATATGGGGTCAGCTTATTAAATGACTGTAAACACGGCTATGACAGTCAACCCTCCCAACTGCGGCTAACCTTGTTGCGGAGTGCGAGTTGGCCCAACCCCAACGCCGATCGCGGATTGCACCAGTTTACCTACGCGCTCTATCCCCACATGGGTACCTGGCAAACGGCTCAGACGGTACATCGGGGCTATGAACTCAACCAACCCTTGCACGTTATCTTCAATCCCACGCTTGCGGCTCAGTCAGATGCGCTGCCCCCTGTGGGGCAATTTCTCACTCTTGAAGCGGAAAACCTAATCCTGACTGCCTTTAAGCCGTCTGAAGATGACGCAAACCACTGGATTCTCAGAGGCTATGAGTGTCAGGGCACATCAGCCCAACTGAGTTGGGCACAGACAAGATCTGACTTGCTAAACCCAGTGCTAGATTTTGCAAGCCTCACCTCAACTAATTTGTTAGAGCGATCGCCCTCAACCAGCGAACCAACTCAGTTCATCGACGTTGACTCCTGGAAGATCATCACCGTTCGCATCCCAGTAAAATCTAGCCCTGATGAGTAAACATCCAACAACCAGAAACACCCGAACTGGGTACTGATGCGAAGCGCGCCCTAATCCTGTTGCTACACTCCTTGGGTCGGGAGTTGGGACGTGCCTCGTCTCTCAGCGAGGGGGGTTGGGGGAAGTGTCCCCCAAGGCTCGGCTTTCAAACCTGTTGAACCAATACTCAGTCCAACTTAGAGCGATGTGACTCACCACATATATCGCCCTATGAATAGCTATCAAGCTTAATCTTCGTGATCTTCAAAGGGATCATCTAGCTGCTTAGAGGGTGGCCCAAACGCGGTGTAAACCGCCATTCCTGTAATCGCGACTAATATGGCACCGATAGAAATACTCAGAACAGCTGCAGGTTCCATAAGCAAACTCTCTAGATTAAACTAGCTTCTATATAACATCCACTCATTATTCTACAAGATTTGCAACAAAAGTTCTCATTTTAGGGCGATCGCTTGTTGAATATGAGTACCCTGGTTGATGTAACAATTTTTCATATTTGATCTATCCGCATTAGCTTTTGCTTAAGCTTTAGCTGGTAGACTCTTATATAATGCACCGCTTTCAATAAGGTGTATTACAGAAAATTCAAGTTTTGTATCAATCGCAGGTTAAACATGGCACAGCGCACTCGCCTGGGAGATGTTCTCAAGCCCCTGAACTCTGAATATGGCAAAGTTGCTCCAGGTTGGGGAACCACCCCCCTGATGGCAGTTTTTATGCTTTTGTTCTTTGTCTTTTTGTTAATCATTCTGCAAATCTACAACTCATCTTTGCTGTTGGAGAATGTGGATGTAGACTGGCAGAGCTTGGGCCGCTAGTCAGTTTTAGGTTCTTTATGTCTGGTTGGCTACTCGATACTCCAAAGAGTATGCGATGCCCTGGAGTTTTTTCAGGGCTTTTTTTATTGAATGGCGAGGCAAAGCATTTTCCTCTTTGGGATAATCGCTCCAGAGCTATGGGTGAGATGCTAGGGTAAAGCAAGATCGCGTTGATGTTGAATGGGATGATTAACGGACTGGCGCGAAGTCCAGGCAATTTCAGGAGGACGTGTTGTGAATATCTTTGGGATTGGCTTGCCTGAAATGGCATTGATTATGGTTTTGGCACTGTTGATCTTTGGCCCTAAAAAGTTACCGGAGATTGGCAAGAGTCTGGGCAAAGCGATTCGGGGCTTTCAAGAAGCTTCAAAAGAGTTTGAGAATGAGTTTAAGAAGGAAGCAGAGCGTCTTGAAAAGGTAGTTGCGACTCCGATGGAAGCGAAACTCGATCCTGAACCTAAGGCATTGACGGCTACCCCAGACACCGATGAGCCAGAAGAGCAAATGGCTGAGATTGTCTCTGAAGAAGCCCCCGTTAGTCAGTCTCAACAAGGTTAAGAGGGCGATCGCCTCAGACATGAGATGACAGACACTACCTCTTCTGCCTTAGTGATTCCCCAACTCATTGTGGGATTGGGCAATCCTGGTGAGAAATATAACCAAACACGCCATAACATTGGGTTTGAGGCGGTTGATCAATTAGCCCGTCGGTGGGGAGTTTCGCTTGCCGAAAATCGTAAATTTCAAGGCACCTATGGCGAGGGGCGTGCGCCAAAAACAGACAAGATTCGCTTATTAAAACCCCTGACCTTTATGAATCTCTCAGGGCAATCGATTCGAGCGGCAATCGACTGGTATAAGTTGCCTCCCGAATCAGTGTTAGTGGTCTATGACGAAATGGATTTGCCCCTTGGCCGACTGCGGTTGCGCCTATCGGGGTCTGCGGGAGGTCACAATGGGATGAAATCGGCGATCGCCCATTTAGGAACTCAAAACTTCCCACGTCTCCGGATTGGCATTGGAGCACCCAAAGTCGCAGCTGATAACAAAGACACGATTTCGCACGTCTTAGGACAGTTCTCAAAAGCAGAAGGGGCGATCGTCTCGGAGGTGTTGCACCTGGTGACGGATGCTGTAGAAATGAGTTTGAAAGAGGGGGTTGCGAAAGCTATGAGTCTTTATAACAACCGAGTCGTGGGTAGCGAAAGCTGAGTGCTTCATCGTTGCGGCAGTTCAAAAGACCACAACTTAATATCTCGGCTCTTGCTGCCTGTGCCCATCAACTGACGATTAAAGTCCACTACAAAAAAATCGATTGGGGCGTTGTAACCCGTTAATGTGCGGCGCAGTTCACCCGTGGCTAAATCCCAAACTTTGATCGTGCCATCGGCACTGCTGCTGATCAGGGTGGTGCCATCAGGGCTAATCACCACGGCGTTGACAAAACTCTTGTGCCCCTGCAACGTGTGAATCACTTCTCCCGTTTGCAAATTCCACACCTTCACCGTGTCATCAGCACTGGCACTCACCACCGTACTGCCATCGGGACTAACCTCAACTGCATTGACATAGCTAGTGTGCCCTGTAAAGGTGCGAATAACTTCGCCTGTATGCACATCCCACAGTTTAACCGTGCTGTCAGCACTGCCACTGATCAAGTTTTTGCCATCGGGGGTAAACACCACAGAATTCACTGGGCTGGTGTGCGATCGCAGCGTTTTCAATTCTTCTCCTGTGGCAACATCCCAGATTTTGATGGTGTTATCAGCATCTCCACTGACTAATATTTTGCCATCTGGGCTGATGTCTAGAGTATTCACAAAACTTGAGTCTTGCAGCGTGCGAATGGTCTTGCCCGTTTGCAAATCCCAAATGCGAATGGTGGCATCGGCACTACCACTGATCAGATTCTTGCCATTGGGACTGACAATCAACGCATTGATGTAACTGGTGTGTCCCTCTAGCGTCTGCACTAACTGACCCGTTGTGGCATCCCAAATGCGAATGGTGGCATCGACACTGCCGCTGATCAGATGGGTTCCCGCTGGCCCCAACAGCAGACACTTGATCTCGCCTGTGTGCCCTGACAGAGTTTGAGTGATGGCGATCGCCTCAGTACCACCATTCCCCGCCATTCCCCGATACACATGCCAGCCCGCTGCACCGCTCACTGCTAACAACAGGGCCGCAACTCCACTCACTAACCACCGCTTAGGAATGGTTGGTGTCCAGTTGGGAGTTGAGGCTTGAGCCACCGTTCCCGAATCGTTGAAGGTCTTAATCACCGTAGGAGCGATCGGCTGAGGAGCAGGTGATCCGACATCAGCCGCAATGCGAGCTAACTCGTCTAAAATATCTTGCGTATTTTTGGGGCGATCGCTGGCTCTAGGGGCAACCAGGCGATCGATAAAATCGGCAAATCGAGGAGAGATTTGCGGCGCATAATCGCGCCAGCGAAATTCATTGTTGAGGGAATCATAGATGCCACTGTCGGTTGGCAGTTTAGCTGTCAATAAATAGATAAAGGTGCGCCCCAACGCATAAAAATCAGACTGAGGCACCGCTTGCCCATACTCTTGTTCGGGAGGGGTGTAGCCCGCTGAACTGATACGCGTTACCCCAGTTGAGCCGCCGCTGAGTTGTGCCAGATAGGTATAGGTCATCTCTCGTGCTGCCCCAAAATCGACCAGCACGACTTGCCCATTTGAGCGCAACATCAAGTTGTCAGGTTTGATATCACGATGGAAGTAATTTTTGAGGTGAACCAGATGCAACACATCTGTAATTTGTTGCAACCAGTTGAGTGCCTGTCGCTGACTAATCGGGTTGTTGCCCTGTTGCTTCATCCATTCGCGCAGGTTGGGGCCATCAATCTTTTCCATGATGATGCAATGCAACCCACCCAAACCATCCTTCGGCTGAAACTGGAAGTAGCCGTTGGGTTCAATCAACGGAATGCCGGGATGATTGAGTTGACTCAGCACATCGGCCTCTTGTTGAAACAACTCAACCGCTTTGGGGTTGGTGCTGTGATTGTCTTTAAGAACTTTTAGAATTTTGGGAACGCTGCGTTCGTAGGCTTCATAGACTTTGCCAAAGCCGCTTTTGTCACTGAGCAACCGCAAAACGCGATATCGCTGTTGTAAGACCAAATGAGAGCCGCAACTCTCGCAAAAACGGCTACCGTCATTGGCAGGATGGTCGGGTTGTGGACAGCGGGGATTAATGCAAAGGCTCATATCGGGCTGTCAGTAGATGTGTTTTTATTATCCTGCCCAAATGGGGTGAGTGGCGATCGGGGCAACAATACCTATTGTTCTGTCATAAGTTTGTTATGTCACAAGTTCTGGATGTGGACAATGGCTTAACGTCATTCGCAGGGCATTCAAAATCAACGGGGTTAGGAATAGGCAACTGTAACGACAATTTGTAACTACAATTGATTATTAGAGTGGTTGCTTCGTGATGGAATATGAATGGGATGAAGCAAAACGTCTTGCTAATCTTCGTAAACACGGAATCGATTTTATCGATGTTCCCAGGGTGTTTGACAATGACATTTTGACCGTTGAGGACGATCGCTATAGGTATGGGGAGCGGCGTTTTGTCACATTCGGTTTGTTGCAAGGACGAGTCATCGCTGTTGTCCACACAGAGCGTGAGGATTGTATCCGGATTATTTCTGCAAGAAAAGCGACGAAATATGAACAACGAATCTACTTCGACCAACTCTCAAACTGATTGGCAACGGTTAGATGCTATGAGTGATGAAGATATTGATCTATCGGATTGTCCAGAGATTACACCTGATATGTTTGCTAAGGCTGTAGTGCGACGAGGTTTACCTATAACGAAAGCCAAGGCTCAAGTCACACTCCGCATTGATAGCGATGTCTTAGCGTGGTTTAAGTCTCAAGGACGGGGCTATCAAACCCATATCAATCAACTATTACGAGCTTATATGGAAGCGAATCAGGAATAGGCTGAGCTGCTCTATCAGTTTGCGGGGCTGATGCGAGAGCAAAAGCATTTCGTTGTATTCTTCTCCATTGCTGATTTGGTGGAGATGTCCGATGTCAATCACGTCAACATTCTTTACTCGATCGCGCTGATGTTGTTGAATGAGGCAACCAAGTTGCGAGTGGCGATCGCGGAACCCACTAAATTAGCCTTGCAGAACTGGTTCATTGAAACCAAAACCAAGACCTATCACAGAAGTTGGAGGTTTCAGAAAATCTGACTACTGGGTGGGCTTTCACTGCCCAATGCCGCCTTAAAACCTGCAAAATGAAGATGAACGACTCTTTGCCTCCTCTCAGATGAAGCGGCCGAGCCGCTACCTAGTGCCTATTCAGAAGAGCTTTTGTGCGAGCCATTATTCACCCCTCATCCCCGGCCCTTCTCCCGCAGGGGAAGGAAGCCGAAGCCGAACGGTAAGGGCAGAACAAATGGATACACAACAGGTTTCCTGAAACTGCACTAGCATTCCCAGCCAAGAGGCTAGGAACGAGGATGATTGCGCTTATTCTTTATCCCTCTTTTTTCCCTCTTCTTTCTTCTTTTTTCCCTATGCCCAAGCGATCGCTCCATCCCTGGCACACTCAACTTGGTTCTCAGCGTGACTGGATCTGGCGCGGCTGGCAGATTCGCTATACCCACTTGCGTCCGATCGCCCCCAGTGAAGTGGATGCCGCACCGCTCGTGTTTCTGCATGGGTTTGGAGCCGCTTTAACGCAGTGGCGATCGAACCTGATTCCTCTGAGTCAATCGCGCACAGTGTATGCCCTCGACTTCTTAGGGTTTGGCGCATCGGAGAAAGCGGTTACAGGCTACAACGTCAGTTTGTGGGCAGAGCAGGTTTACGAGTTTTGGCAACAGTTCATTGGCAAGCCCACGATTTTTGTGGGTCACTCTTTGGGGGCTTTAGTGGCGTTAGTTGCCGCCGTTAACCATCCAGGGATGGCAAAAGGGTTAGTGTTGATCACGCTGCCCTCATCGCGTCAGGAGCTATTGTTCCAGTGGTTGCAGCCCATCGTCGGGGGGATTGAAGGGCTGTTTGCCTCACCGTTGATTATTAACCCCTTGTTTCGCTTGATTCGTCAGCCATCCTTCATTCGCTCGGTGTTACACAAGATCTATACCGAAAAGACCAACGTGACGGACGATCTCGTTACCAGCTTTGCTCTACCAGCGATCGACCGAGGAGCCGCTAAAGTTCTGGTACGATTGGTCAAAGCCCGCACTCGCGTTGACTTTAGCCCTGATACCAGAACGTTATTACCTGACCTTAAAATGCCTGTTTTAGTATTGTGGGGAGATCAGGACAACATCATTCCCCTGACGTGGGGACGGCAACTACCCACCCTCAACCCCAATCTGAGATTAGTAGAGTTACCCGGAGCAGGGCATTGCTCCTATGATGAGTGTGCCGATCGCGTCAATGACGAAATCCTGACCTGGATTCGCGCCACGATAGAAACTGACACCGTAGAGGTCTTGCTGTGACAGAAGTCAAAGGTGAGTTAAAGCCCACTCAAGGGCTATGGGGTATTTTTGCAGGCATCACCTATCCGCTGCGATCGCTAGGGTTGTTAATCGCCACCCCTCAACTACGCGGCTGTGTGCTGTTTCCCATTCTGGTGAATGTGGTGGTCGGGGTAACGCTCTATGCCAGTCTGCTGTTTGCCGGATTTGAGGCGATCGACTCCGTCACCGCCAACATCCCTAACTGGATTCCCGATATCCCCGCCTGGAATCCTACATTGCCCAACTGGTTGCTGTGGTTGCACAACCTGCCCCTCTGGATCAATCAATCCCTAGATGGGTTGGCGATCGCTCTGGGTTGGTTAATCTATGCGGTTCTCGTGATCTTGCTGTTGATTGCCACCGGATTTGTCTTATTGCAGTTTGGCGTGTTGTTGGGTGCCCCCTGGTATGGCAAGTTGTCGGAAGAGCTAGAAAAATTACAAACTGGGCATCTCCCTGTTGTTGAATCGAGTGTTTTAGGCGTTTTTCGGGATGTGGGTCGAGCGATTCAGTATGAACTGAAAAAACTGGCAATCACGTTAGGAATCGGTCTGCCGCTGCTGTTGCTTAACTTCTTTCCAGGGGTGGGAACCGCGATCGCCACCGTTGGAGGAGTTGCGATCGCTGCCACCATCGTTTGTCTCGACTTCCTCGACCCTGCCCTCGAACGTCGCCGCCTCCGGTTTCGCGACAAATTGGGCGTCATTCGTCGCAGCCTTCCCGCCAGTGCCACCTTTGCCCTCGGTTGCCTCTTCCTGGTCAGCGTCCCTTTTCTAAACCTACTTGCCATTCCCGTCTGTGTTGGCGCAGGGACTCTATTTTTCTGCGATCGCGTCTTGCCGATTGCACCAGAGCTAAAGGGAAAAAAAGAAGAAGGAATAGAGAAGAAAGAAAAATGAAAAAAATAGAGACACCCACACTGGGCATTGATGCGAAGCGCGCCTGACTACCGTTCTTACACTCCTTGCGGAGGGAGTCTGAGGGACGCGCTTCGTCTCTCAGCGAGGGGGTTTGGGGGAAGCATCCCCCAAGGCTTGGTTCTCAAATCTATAACTAGTACTACTCATCATACAAACATCGTCATACAAACCATTGGGGTAATCGTTGCACCCTAACAGGTTCTCCCCACAAGGTTGAAAAGATATCCTGAACGGCCTCGACCTCGCCACTCGTCCAAAATTGCTCATGTCCCGGTTGCAAACCCTGATTTAACAAGTGTTTTGTTCTCAAGACATGCAACACTTGGCGAGTCACCGCTGCCCCCGTATCAATCACCGTTACATCTGGTCCCACCACCTCATCAATTAACGGGCGCAAAAACGGGTAGTGCGTGCAACCCAGCACCAGCGTATCGGCTCCTGCTGCCAAAATCGGGGCAGTGTACTGATAAATCAAAGATCGGGTTGTCAAACTACCCAGATCACCGGATTCAACCTGATGCACCAGATAAGGACAGGCTTGTGTCAAAATCGTAACTCCTGTCCCAAATCGTTCTAACAACGATAAAAACTGCCGACTAGCAAGGGTTGTCGCGGTCGCAATCACCCCCACAACTCCGGTTTTGGTTGCCGCAACAGCGGGTTTGACGGCTGGCTCGACCGCAATGATCGGAATCGAAACCGTTGTACGAAGTTGTCTCACCGCCGCAACCGTTGCCGTGTTGCACGCCACGACCACCAGTTTTGCCTCTTGAGTCATCAAAAACTGGGTCAGCGCGATCGCCCGTCTTTGTAGATAGTCGGGTGTTTTGGTGCCATAGGGAACGTGCCATGAGTCTGCCACATAGCACACGTTTTCATGGGGCAGAGCCGCACGAATGGCTTGCAAGATTGACAACCCCCCTACCCCAGAATCAAAAACACCAATGGGTGCAGCACTCATGCCAGTCGTTTGATCCTTATTTGCGAGAATAACATTTGCGAGAATAACGATGCTAGATTACACCGATTCACCCCCGATATCGCAACGCAGCGTCAAACCTGTTGCGTCAACCGTCTTTAAGGGCACCGATAAAAAACGCAGAGGATCAAACTGATCTCTGCGCCGAGGCGAATATGCAATTTTGAAATTTTGACTGAGAGCGTGCAGACCGAGCTTAGTAAGCTCCCGATCGCTTTAAGAGCACCTGCACAGTCTTGAAGATGACTTGGAAATCATAAATCGGCGTCCACTGGCTCTGATAGCGCAGATCCAGATCAACCACCTGTTCAAAATCTTTAACCGCAGAACGCCCATTGACCTGCCACTCCCCTGTTAAACCAGGCTTTACATTTAATCGCTTCCAATGGCGGCTGTTATAGTGAGCCACCTCATCCAGGGTGGGAGGGCGAGTTCCAACGAGGCTCATGTCTCCCATCAAAACATTCCAGAATTGGGGCAGTTCATCTAAGCTGGTCTTGCGAAGAAACTGACCAATCCGAGTGACGCGAGGGTCTTGCTTATTCTTAAAGAACAATCCCTTTGCTTCGTTCTTCACCATTGACTTGAGGCGTTCGGCATCTGTCACCATTGAGCGAAATTTACGGATGACAATACGCTGACCTTGTAAACCACATCGCTCTTGCTTGAAGAAGATAGGCCCAGGGCTATCTAACTTGATGGCGATCGCAATGGGGATAAAGGCAATGGCGAGAATCAGTAATCCTACGAGGCTACCGACCACATCCGTTAGACGCTTAACCAAACAGTACGCGGATGGATGAGGCTCTTCACATAACAACGAAGAGCCAGGAGCGGCAGGAATAGAGTTTTGCGAGATGGCGTAATTGGTCATCGGGCTGTCCTCTTTGAGAAATGACCGTGTAAACACGTAGGTTCTTACTACACCGAACTATAGACCCCTATCCAGAGATCAAGATAGCTTTCACGCCAGTCTTTGCAGAATCTTCGTATTGAAACAGCGGGGATCAAGTTTTGTGAAGATAGCGTAAAGGGCTTGCAGAGCGGCTTATGAACCTGCGATAAAGGCGTGCAAAATCTCGACAAAGCTAAGGTTTGCCTTCATCTACTGATAGATAGATCTATGGGGAGAAATGATTAATGCTGTTGCTGCCGGGAGAAAAAGGTGTAAGCCACAAAGGCGATCGCAATCAGGCTAAACGAAAACACGGTCGTTAGCGTTCCTAATGCATATAAAGCGGGGGAGGTGACGTTAGTGGTCATCCCAAATATCTCTAGCGGCAGCGTGTTGTCTTGCCCCGACACGAGCGAGGTGCGAGTAAATTCGTCGTAAGACAAGGTAAAGCCTAAGATACCGATACCCACTAAACCGGGGGCAATCAGCGGCAACACAATCTCCCAAAATGTTTTGATGTCGTTTGCACCTAAGTCTCGCGCTGCCTCTTCATAAGCAGGGTTAAAGCGATTAAAGATGCCAAGCATGATCAAAAAGGCAAAGGGAACCGTCCAAGTGAGATGTGCACCAATGCCCGATGAGAACCAATTCGTTTCAATACCCAAGACTTGAAAGGCGATCCCGATCCCCAATGACACGAGCACACTGGGCACGATCAGGCTCGCAATCGTCAGGTAAAAGATCACATTTGAGCCTCGAAATCGATTCCGAAACGCAAGTGCCGCCAGGACAGTGACCCCGATCGAGAGCAGCGTCACAATGATGCCCAACAGGAGCGATCGCTGAAACGCCTCGACAAAACTGCCCACTCGCTGTTCTTGAAACACTTGTCCCAACCAATAAAAGCTAAACCCTCGCAATGGAAAGGTTAGCGTGCCCTCTTCGCCTTGTAGCGACAACATGAAGATGGCAATCATCGGCCCATAAAGGAACAGAACAAACAACCCAAAAAAAGCAGCCAGCAAATAGAAGGAGAGAGAACGTTTTTCCACGATTACAGCTCCTTACGAATATTCACGGCACGCAAAATTCCGGCGACCAAGATCAGCGTCACAATCAGCAAAATCACGGCGTTAGCAGCCGCTAGAGGATATTGCAAACTGCCAATCTGAGTTTGAATCAACTTGCCCACAGAAGCGGCTTGCCCACCCCCCATTAAGCGAACGGTGACAAATTCGCCCATCACCAGCGTCACGATAAAAATCGAGCCGATCGCAATTCCTGGTGCTGCCAACGGAATGATCACCTCGCGCAACACCTGAAAACCAGATGCACCCATATCTAGAGCCGCTGTAATCAAACTGCGATCGATTCGCACCAAGCTATTAAAAATCGGCGCGATCATAAAAAAGTTATAGAGGTGCACCATCCCCAAGACGATCGCAAAGTCAGAGTACAACAACCATTCCACAGGGACTTCTCTTAAACCTGTGTTGATGAGCATTTGGTTGACCAATCCCTCTTTGCCCAACACCGGAATCCACGAGATCATGCGGATGATGTTAGACGTCCAGAACGGGATCGTACATACCAAAAACAGGATGATCTGAAGCCGCTGATTGCGAATGTGAAAGGCGAGGAAATAGGATACGGGAAAGGCGATCGCCAACGAAAAGAACCAGACTAGAATGACGTACTTGAAGGTATTGAGATAGGTTTTGAGCGAGACATCTGAGGTAAAGATGCCGATGTAATTGTCTAGCGTAAAGGCAGGCACCATTGCGTAGCCATTAAATTGCCAGAAACTGACAATGGCGATCATGACAATGGGAAACACCAAAAACAGCAGAAACACCAGCGTTTGTGGTGTCACCAAAGCATAGGTTTCGAGAGTCTTTAAGCCTTTAGACATTGGGGGGAAGAGTGAAGAATAAAGAATGAAAAGTAAAAAAAGTTAGGGCTACAGAGTTTCGCTTCCCAAATCCCCCCAACTCAGCCTCGTTCCTGAGGCTCTGCCTAAGAACGTAGGTTTGGAGGCTCTGCCTCTTCCAAGATGAAGCGGCACTGCTATCCGGCATTCCCAGCCAGGAGACTGGGAACGAGAGTTTTTCTCAACTCTAGGAAGCAATAAACTCATTCCATTTCTGGACGAGGTAAACCTGCTCATCCATTGTGGAGTTCCAGACCACCACATTGCCCATCCGTTCTTTAAAGGAACCGCCATCGCGAACGGCTCCTTTGGGTTCGAGCTTCTTACCAAACGGGTCGATCATGTCTTCAACGGCGGGCTTCCCTTCATACCAGAAATCCCACTCCGCAGGCGACATAAACTTTTGAGCATTCTCAGGAACTGCACTGTAATAGCCTTGCCGTCCTAAAAAGGCACCCACCCAGCCATCTAACATCCAGTTGATGTAGTCGTAAGCCGCATCTAATTCGATTCCAGAGAGATTTTTAGACAGCCCAATGCCCCCTCCCCAAGCGCGATAGCCTTCCTTTAAGGGAGCGTAGACACATTGAATGCCCTTGGCTTTGACAGCCGTCACAGCAGGCGACCACATCGACTGCAATACCACTTCACCCGATGCCATCAGGTTGACCGATTCATCAAAGGTTTTCCAAAACGCCCGGAACTGTCCATTGCGCTTTTGCTCTTTCAAAATCTCAGTAATCTGATCAATCTCTGCACGAGTCATATTGCCCTTGTCACCAAAGGTCATCAATCCCGCCGCTTCGACCACCATTGCTGCATCCATAATGCCAATGGAGGGGATATCAAGAATGGAGGTCTTGCCTTTGAACTCTGGGTTAAACAACTCAGCCCAGCTTTCAATTTCACGCCCGACCAAGTCAGGACGATAGCCCAACGTATCAGCGTTGTATTGGAAGGGAATCAAGGTCGCCCAGTTGGTTGGCTCGGTAGCAAATTCGGTAGAGCCTTGCTCCTTCAGATACATCACTTTGTAGGGACTGGTGCCCTGAGAGGTTTCAACGGGCAACCCTTCAAATTTGCCTGTGGTAAAGATGGAGACAATTTTGTCGAAAGCCGTGATTTTGCTAACATCGATCGCCTGCAAGTTCCCGGACGGAACCACCAATGGCAAGCTAAAGAATTCACCGTCAAACACGTCGTATTGCCCCGGTTGGGTGATGGCGATCTGGTTATTTTCTTCGGTGCTGAGTGCCCGCATGTCGAGCTTAAAACCCAAATCTTCCTGAGCTTTGTCTCGAATTTCGTTAATTTGAGAAACGCCCGTCCCGATAAACCGAAGGGTAACATCCTTGATCTGATTGGTGTTGACCTCTGGGCCAGGTGCCGGATTATTGGGCGTGCCACTAGGGGCTTCGCTGCGAGCACATTGGGTCGCGGTTAGCATTGCTCCGGCTGCTAATCCGGTTCTCAAGACTTGACGACGGGTAAATTTAGCCATAGTTCTTAGTATTTCGGTGATATTTCTCTTAAAAGTCAGATTGTGAGGGAGCGAGACAAACTTGATTTAGACTGCTTGATTGAAACTAGAGTCTAATGGGGCAAAAAGACACAATCGTCAGTAGACCAATTGAGGGTGACGAGTTGCCCTTCTTGCATTGGAGCCGCCAGCCAATCGTGGGTACGAACTTTGTAAATGAGTTCTTCGGTAGTGGCTTCGGTCATCAATGAGACACGAGTCACATACCCCGTGAACTCGATCGCCGTAATGCGAGCTGAAAGCTGGTTGGGTTGAGGTGACGTGCCAGGGCTAAAAGGTTTAAGCGTCATGCGATCGCTCCTGACACAACAAGCCGCCGTCATTCCCACATCAGCGGTTTGCCCCTGACACAAGAAAGTGCCAAGCTGATCGACCTCTAACTGAATCAGGGCAGGGGAGTTGGGAACCACACTCGTCACTGTGCCAACAAAGATGTTGTTATCTCCGACAAAGCGAGCCACAAAGCGGGAGGCAGGAGCACTAAAAATGTCAGATGGAGTACCCACCTGATCGATGTGACCGTGATCCATCACGACGATTTGATCGGCCAAGGCAAACGCCTCATCTTGAGCGTGGGTGACTTGAATAAAGGTCATCCCAAACTGGCGTTGCAGGCGGCGCAACTCTCCTCGTGTTTTGACCCGTAGCGACTCATCTAACGCGCTGAGGGGTTCGTCTAACAACAGCACTTGAGGGCGAGTCACAAGCGATCGCGCCAGCGCAACCCGTTGTTGTTGCCCACCACTGAGCATGCTGGGTTTGCGGTTAGCAAACTTGCTTAAGCCCACGATTTCTAGCATTTCATCCACCCGTTGGTCGCGTTCTGTTTTGTTGACGCCACGCATTTTTAGCCCAAACCCCACGTTTTCTCGCACCGTTTTATGAGGAAACAGGGCATAACTTTGAAACACCATTGCCGTGTTGCGCTTAGCAGGAGGCAGATCGTTCACTCGGCGATCGCCAATATACACATCGCCACTCGAAATCTCTTCGTGTCCTGCAATCATCCGCAGGGTACTGGTTTTGCCACAACCACTCGGCCCCAAGAGGCAACAGTAAGACCCCGCAGGAATGTCTAAATTGACATTTTCGACCGCGACGACAGACCCATATTTTTTAGTTACAGATCTCAGTACAACCCCTTGAGTGCTAGCCGCGATCGCCTGTTGCGTCACATGAACATCCTGGGGTTCTAGAGTTTCGGAAGTTGCGACAGAGGTAGATATAAACGCTTCAGACATGGGGATATTTCAGTAAACGCGAGAGGGCACTGGCACTCAATAAACACGAAATCTGCACTTTCTAAATAGCTACTATAGGGAGTTTTAATGATTTTTTCAGTCTTGGATTGTATCACTAGTTACATTCGGTCATTTACTCGCCTTTCAAAGTTGACGATTTATGTTGCAACACACTGGTAATTGTGGCGATTTATGGCGTTTTGTAGCGATCGCCACGGAGCTATTGCGATTTTGGCGTTAATTTTGCAGTCTTATTTTTTAACCAATCTCGTGGATTTGCAAAGGATATGGAACGTCAGGTGCTGATTAAAGGGGGCCGCATTGTAACCGCGGTGGATGATTACGTCGCCGATATCCTGATTCGAGATGGACGAATTGAGGCGATCGCTCGTGAGATTCCGGCTGAGGCGTTTGAGGTGCACAATGCAGCAGGGCTGATGGTGCTGCCCGGAGGGGTTGATGTGCACACCCACATGGAGTTTGACCTTGGCAACGCGCAAACCTGTGACACCTATGAAACTGGGACGCGATCGGCAGCCTTTGGCGGCACCACCACCATCATCGACTTTGCCCTGCAACGTCAGGGGCAAACGGCTAAACAAGCCCTCGACCAGCGGCTTGCGCTGGCAGAACCTCAGGTTTGCGTCGATTTTGGCTTTCACATCATTCTCACTGACGTGAACCCCGCTGTGCTGTCTGAGTTACCCGACCTGATCAATCACGACGGCATTTCCAGCTTCAAAATGTTCATGGCATACCCCGGTGTGTTGATGGTGGATGATGCCAATATTTTTCGCTCCATGCGAACGGTTGGCAATCATGGCGGCATGATCAACCTCCACGCTGAGAATGGTGGCGTCATTCAAGTATTGATTGAGGAAGCACTGGCACAGGGCAACACTTCCCCGAAATATCACGCTCTAACTCGCCCGTCGATTATGGAAGGGGAAGCCTCCCATCGAGCCATTCGTCTGGCAGAGTTGGCCGAGATTCCGGTGTATCTGGTGCACCTATCAGCCGAAGAAGCCTTGGCGGCAGTAGTTGAGGCACGCGATCGCGGTATTCCGGCTTTTGCTGAAACCTGTCCCCATTACCTGTTTTTGACTATTGAGGAGTACGATCGCCCCGGATTTGAAGGGGCAAAGTATGTCATGACACCTCCATTGCGATCGCACAAATGCCAACATGCGCTCTGGCGTGGGCTGAAATTTGACGACTTGCAAATTGTTTCAACCGATCATTGCCCTTTTTGCTTTAACGAAGCCCCCTATGGTCTCAACAAATCTAAGCAACTGGGACGCGACAACTTTGAACAAATTCCCAATGGGGCACCAGGAGTCGAGTTGCGAGTTCCGCTGCTGTTTGATGGCGGCGTCAACGCGGGCAAAATCTCGCTTAATCGATTTGTGCAACTCACCTCCACCGCGCCTGCCAAAATGTTTGGGCTGTTTCCCCAAAAAGGGGCGATCGCGGTGGGCAGCGATGCCGATCTGGTGCTGTTTGACCCCAACAAGACCCACATTCTCAGTGCCAGCACCCACCACTCCAACGTAGACTATTCGCTGTATGAAGGGCGATCGGTCACAGGCAAAGTCGAAAAGGTGTTTTTGCGAGGTCAATTGATTGTGAATGGGGATGAATGGCTGGGCAAACCGGGGATGGGGCAATTTTTAAAGCGATCGGCATCGGGGCGAGTGATGTAAGAGGTTAGCAAATTGCATAGAGGGGACGCGATTAATCGCGTCCCCTCTATGCAATTTGCCTACATGACAACCTCTTGCCTCACCCAGTTGGTCTATTTCAAAGGGCGGCTGTAAAACATATCTTTAAGTTTTGAATCAATTTGTCGATAGTACTTGCCACTCTCTCAACTCGGCACCTAAAGTGACACGTCAGTAAGCGTTTCATACTGTCTAGAGCGTCGAATTTCGGTGTATCCAATGAAATTCACAAAATTCACAAATGAGCTTGATTTGTTACTAGACGAGGAGTGTCAATGTCAGTTAGTAATGCCGATAACACGTTAGTGAGAGCACGAAATTTAGGAGCCGTTAGTGCCAATCGTGCCGTCCGAGATTTTGTAGGTCGTCGAGATGTTGTTGATGTATTTAAATTTCAGTTAGGCAGTCGCGGCAGTCTCAATATTGCCTTGAGTGAATTGACGGCTGATGCCGATATTCAACTGTTAAATTCTCAAGGCAGACAAATTGTGCGATCGCGCCGTGCTGGCACCCTGTCTGAATCAATTCGGCGTGTGCTCAATGCTGGAACTTATTATGTCAAAGTGTTGCGGGTGACAGGTAACACAAATTACCTGATGCAATTTTCAGCCAGTTTAGAACCGGGCAACCAAAATTTATGGGGCACTTATACAGGCACCGCAACCAGCACCATTGAGGTATCTGATATTTTTGGCGATTATGTCGGCACCACCCGCACTCAAATCGGCACCACCGTCACGATTGGGCGCATCAAACAAGCAGGCGGAGTGAATGAGAGCAACCCCTTTAACCTATCCATTACAGCCTCACCGGGTTCTCGCAATATCGAGGGGGCAGTTGAGCTTTATTCAGCGGTGCCTTACAACATTCAAGGTGGTTTTTTGGCGCAATATTGGACGTTTCAACTCAATGGCAATCGGCTCTCTGGCAGTTTGACCAATACCTATGCGGCTCAATCGCTTAATGCCAACTTCTTTAACTCTCGCCGTGAAGTCAGTCAAAACTTTTGGAACTATTGGTCATACGACATTGCCGCCGGAACGCGTATTGGTGGAACAGTCACCGCAACTGAGATTCGCTTGCGGATTAGTGGCAACTCTACAGACGGCAGCCGTCCATTTATCACAGATGTGGTGGTCAGCCGATCAGACACCTGAGCCGATTGACGGCTAGCTCATCCCAAGAGAACAGGTGCATCTAAACTTCGCCACAAATACCACGTAGCGATCGAGCGATAGGGTTTCCACGCTTGCCCCACCTGTTCCACCGTTTTCTTATCGGGCAGGGTCTCTAACCCATAGATCTTCTGGATCGCTGTTCGCACTCCCAAGTCTTCGGTTGGCAACACGTCTGGGCGATTAAGCCGAAAGATCAACAACATCTGCACGCTCCATCGCCCAATTCCTTTAATTTGAGTCAAGGTTTTGGCGATCGCCTCATCATCTAGTTCCTGCAATTGCTCTAAACTGGGCAACCCTGCCTGCACCCGTTGTGCCAGATCTTTGAGATAACTCACTTTTGCTCGCGAGATCCCAGCACCTCGCAACACCTCATCGGGGGTGCTTAAAATATCGGTGGCAGTCAACACGGGGCGATCGCCATAGATTTGCAAAAACCGACGGTGAATAGTAGCTGCCGCCTTACCTGAAAGCTGTTGATAAATAATGGTTTCTGCCATGCAAGACAACAGATCTCCTTCATCAGGTGTGAGGAGACACGGCCCAACCCGCTCAATCACGGAGGCTAAGTGTGGATCGGATTGTTTTAGAAATGAGATAACAGCGGCGTAGTCCATAACACGTCATAGCAACAGACAGGTCAACCCAGAGGGCAGAAGCAGCGTTGGATGTGCCCACACTCCCCAATCGTCAGATGCACCCTCTCACCTTCTAAGCTCTTGCTGAAGAAGAGCTATTGTTGAGAATCTTTAAGATAGTTGAGGGGTTTTTAGGCTCTACTCCAGCTTATTCTCATAAACAAGGATTAGCAGAAGCCATCATGAGCGACTCATTTCTCTCACTATTTCTGCCTAAATAGACGAAGTTTCAAGAGATTCCCCCCTTAGTAATCTAAACAGAGCCTTTGTCAAGTGTTTTTATACCGATTTTTGCTCTGGTCTTCGCTGATAAATTTGAACCTTGCGACTGAGCAAAACAATTTAGCTTTGTATCCATAACCTCTTGCAAACTGTACCCGACAGATGGACACTGGACGTGGGATCACAATAGGCGTAAAGAGGTTGTCGTGAAGCAAGTATTAGCGATCATCTTAGGCGGCGGTGCTGGCACCCGTCTTTATCCTTTAACGAAGCTACGAGCTAAACCAGCTGTACCATTGGCTGGCAAATATCGGTTAATTGATATTCCTGTCAGTAATTGTATTAACTCAGACATTTATAAAATCTACGTTCTCACTCAATTCAATTCGGCATCCTTAAACCGCCATATCTCCCGTACTTATAACTTTTCTGGCTTTCATGAAGGGTTTGTTGAGATTTTGGCAGCCCAACAAACTCCTGAAAACCCTAATTGGTTTCAGGGCACAGCGGATGCGGTACGCCAATATGCGTGGTTATTTAACGAATTTGATGTAGAGGAGTACTTAATTTTATCGGGAGACCATCTCTACCGGATGGACTATACCGAGTTCATTCAACGGCATCGGGAAACCAATGCTGATATCACTATTTCAGTCATTCCTATTGATGAAAAACGTGCTTCTGACTTTGGTTTGATGAAAATTGATGACTCAGGTCGGGTCATTGATTTTAGTGAAAAGCCCAAGGGAGAAGCCCTAAAGCAAATGCAGGTAGACACGACAGCGTTGGGGCTATCGCCAGAAGATGCGCAACAAAGTCCTTATATTGCCTCAATGGGAATCTACGTCTTCAAGAAAGATGTATTGATCAATTTGCTGAAGCGATCGCCTGAGCAAACTGACTTTGGCAAAGAGATTATTCCTGCCTCTGCTAAGGAATACAATGTCCAAGCTTTTCTGTTTAAGGGCTATTGGGAAGACATCGGAACGATAGAAGCGTTTTATGACGCTAACCTGGCACTCACCCAACAACCTCAACCTCCTTTCAGCTTTTATGATGAGCAGGCACCCATCTACACCCGTGGACGCTATCTGCCTCCGACCAAAATGCTGGATTGCCACATTACTGAGTCGATGATTGGTGAAGGGTGCATTTTGAAAAACTGCACGATTCATCACTCTGTTTTGGGAATTCGGACACGAGTTGAGTCAGGCAGCACAATTCAAGACACGCTGATTATGGGGGCTGACTTCTATCAACCCTATGCAGAGCGACAAGATAACTGCGATCGCACCCACATTCCAGTTGGCATTGGCCCCAACACCACGATTCGTCGTGCCATCATCGACAAAAACGCTTGCATTGGCTGTGACGTTCAAATCATCAACAAAGATCGGGTTGAAGAAGCTGAGCGTGAAAGCCAGGGCTTCTACATCCGCAATGGCATCGTGGTTGTGTTAAAGAATGCCACTATCCCCGATGGAACGATCATCTAAGGCAAAAAAGAAGAAGGAAAATAGAAGAAAGAATAAGGAAGATTAAGGAGCTACCTCTTTAGCTTTTATTTTTTATCTTTGAATTGTTTTTCCTCTTTTTTTCTCTTCTTTTTTGTTTTTTGGCTCTTCCCTTGTCTTCCCCCCGCCTCCTTCTGCTGATTGGGTTACCTGGCAGTGGCAAATCGACACTGGCGAAGATGCTACTGGAAACCCAACCAGGACGCATTTTGATTTCAACCGATGCTATTCGGGGTCAATTGTTTGGCAACGAAGCGGTTCAGGGTCCCTGGCGACAAGTCTGGGCAGAGTTGCAGCGGCAGTTGCAGCAAGCGGCCTTGCAAGTTTCTGATGGGCTGGCCCAAGAGGCAATTTTTGATGCCACCAATGTGGTGCGACGACAACGACGAGAGGCGATCGCCCTAATTCGACAGTGCGGCTTTACCCATCTCACGGGATTGTGGTTAGACGTTCCCCTTGAGGTTTGCTTAGAACGTAATCAAAAGCGCGATCGTCAAGTTCCGGATGCCATCATCCAGCGAATGCATCGCTGCCTCACCGGAGCACCTCCTAGTTTGCAAGAAAGACTGGATTGTCTCATTCACTACCGATTCTTTTAAGGAAAAGGCAAGGGGCAGAAGGAAATAGGGAGGGAGGTTTCTATCGACTCCTCTACCGCTTACTTTTCATCCTTTATCTTTTAGCTTTCATCCTTCCCTTTCACTGTCCCTCCCCCACTTCCCACTCCACCCTCAGGTGAGGAAATTTCACCTTTACTTTCAGCAGCAACCGAACCGCTCTTGGTTCAAAATACTGTTAGCTTAAGAGCAGAACCTGTGGAGGAGACAGCTGGATGGCTGCAACGGATTTCAAAGACTACTACGCCGTGTTAGGCATCAGCAAAACTGCAAATGCTGATGAAATCAAACAAACCTATCGCAAATTGGCACGACAATATCACCCCGACATGAACCCGGGGGATAAAGTAGCAGAAGCTCGTTTCAAAGAAATCAATGAAGCCTACGAAGTGCTCTCTGACCCAGACAAACGCAAGAAGTATGACCAATTTGGTCAATACTGGAAGCAAGCAGGCAACTGGTCACCGAGCAACGCACCTGACTACAGTGGCTTTGATTTCAGTCAATATGCAAATTTTGACGAATTTATCAATGAATTGCTGGGGCGTTTTAGCACCGGGGCACCGGGTGCTGGGGGACGTGGCTACAGTTATCGTACGAGTCCTGGGGGTGCGGGGGGCTACGGTGGTTTTAACGACTATGGCGGGTTTGACCCTCAAGCAAGTACTTCAAACCTCGATTTAGAATCAACTCTGACACTAACCCTCCCTGAAGCATTTCATGGCGTGCAGCAGCGTTTGAGTGTCGGCAGTGAAATTATTACGGTTCGCATTCCACCTGGGGCAAAACCAGGCAGTCGAATTCGAGTCAAAGGCAAAGGGCAACCCAGTCCCTATGGCAACAGCCAGCAACGGGGAGATTTGTATCTCAAAATTGAGGTTCAACCTCACTCTTTTTTCCAATTTGAGGGTGAAAATCTGGTGTGCGAGATTCCCATTGCTCCCGATGAAGCAGCACTGGGAGGGGCGATCGATGTTCCTACACCGGATGGCACGGTGAGCATGAATATTCCCGCTGGCATCCGCTCAGGACAAACCTTGCGATTGAGAGGCAAGGGATGGCCCAAGCCTAAAGACGGGAGGGGAGATCAACTGGTGCGCGTGGTCATTGTCGCCCCTAAAGATCTCAGCCCCACAGAACGGGAGTATTATGAAAAGCTGCGTGCGGCTCGTAGCAACGATCCTAGGAGCCATCTCAAAAATATCAGGCTATAACCTATCGTAGTGAGTATCCAACGGTTCACGCTAAACCGTATACTAGGCTTGCCTTGCAGGATAAACAAACTTAACACTTTGGGAATTGATCTTCGCAGCTACGTTTATATCGATCGCCTGCAACCCCAACATGCTGCCTACATGGGCACCGTAGCACTGGGGTTTCTGCCTTTACCAGGAGACGCATCCCTCTGGGTTGAAATCTCTCCTGGCATCGAAATTAATCGCTTGATGGACATCGCTCTCAAATCTGCGGTGGTTCGTCCAGGTGTGCTTTTTATTGAGCGGTTGTATGGCTTGTTAGAGGTGCACTCTAGCAATCAAGGAGAAACCCAAGCGGCTGGACGTGCCATTCTAGATGCGCTGGGCGTACGTCAACGGGACTGCCTCAAACCCCGTGTCATTTCCAGTCAAATCATTCGCAATATTGACCCCCACCATACTCAATTGATTAACCGTAATCGTCGAGGTCAAATGATTATGGCAGGGCAAACGCTTTATGTATTGGAAGTCGAACCAGCCGCCTATGCCTCTTTAGCCGCCAATGAAGCGGAAAAAGCAGCTTTAATCAACATTCTGCAAATCTCGTCAGTCGGGAGCTTTGGCCGCTTGTATTTAGGGGGTGAAGAGCGAGACATCCTGGCGGGGTCGCAAGCTGCCCTGGCGGCGATCGAAAACACTGCAGGGCGGGAAAACCCGGCAGGTGGACGCAAGGAGTAAGGAGATGGCAAATCTCGAACATCTTGCACGATTAAAGAAAGGAATAACGGCTTGGCAAGAGTGGCGAGTTAACCAAATAGGGTTAGAGGTTGATTTGAGTGGTGCTGATTTGCGCCACTTAAACCTAGAAGGGATTGATCTGAGCGGCGTTAACCTGCAAGCCACTGACTTAAGCCACACCAGCCTAATAGCGGCTGACATCAGTCGTGCAAACCTCAGCAATGCCATTTTGCACAATACTCATCTGACAGATGCCAATCTCAGTCAAGTAGATCTGACATTAGCCCAGCTGGTTGACGCTAATTTACAAGGAGTTGATCTGCAAGAAGCCAATTTAATTGGTGCAGATTTACGCAGAGTCAATCTGAGAGGGGCTGATCTAAGAGCCACTAATCTTAGAGGCACCAGTCTAACCAATGCTAAGTTGCGAGAGGCTAATTTGAGCGATGCAAAACTTGAAAGAGCTAGTTTGAGTGGAGCTGATTTGCGTCAAGCCAATCTCTGTCAAGCCAATTTGAGTAACACCAATCTGCATGAAGCTGAGCTAATTGGGGCTTATCTTTATCGCACCAATTTAAGCCATGCTAATTTAAGCCAAGTTCATCTCAGTGCTGCTCATGCGTTAGAGGCTAATTTAAGCGGAGCTAATCTGACAAGGGCCGACTTAAGATGGGCAAATTTGAGTGGGGCAAACTTGAGTGGGGCAAACTTGAGTCGAGCAGGGTTGAGGGGGGCTAATCTCAATCGAGCCAACTTGCAAGGTGCAAATTTGAGAGATGTCGATTTCAACGGGGCTAACTTGAGCCGAGCTAATTTGCATCAGGCTGATTTACAACCCACAGATTTAGGTGAAGTAACATTTAATTTTGCAAATTTGCGCGGTGCAATCATGCCAGATGGTGTGGTTTACCGCTAGGTTTCGATCAATTGGGTTAAACTGAAACATCTCAATTGCGCCCTGTCTAAAAACTTTCTTCTTTGAGGCAGAGATCTTACGCATGATCACATCTCCTAAGCGACGATCGCCCAAAGCTACCATTCCTAAAGTTGCCGTTGAGAGAGCAATGCTTGTCTTACAACAGCTTCCTCCAAAACCTCAGCCAACTCCAGCGACCTCAATTACAGCCACTTCTAAACGTAGCTCTCGTGCCTCAGCCTCAGTGAATCCTCTGGTTAAATCGACCCGTTCGTCTACCAAAAACTCAATTGTGGCGGCTTTAAATGCAACTGCGATCGCCGAGAAAAAAGCCTTTCTCAATCGCAAAATCAAAGATGTAATTTCGGTGTTACTAGACGACTCACCCCCCCAAATCAAGAAAACCCGAAAAACAAAGACGTAGCAAGCGTTAGGTCTAAATCACCTGAGTTTGGGATCAGGATTTTGGCGGTTGAAACCGCTGCTATACAAGCAAAGCCAACCTGCATCGGTTCAGTAAACCTTTGATTTTGCCAGTCCGCGAAGGCGGACTTCGCTCTGGTAGCCGCGAATTGATTCGCTGGGCTGCTCAAACCGAACTGACGTTCATTCTTCCGTCTTTACCCCGTTGCTCCAGCCAGTCGTATGCCATATAGAGCAGCCAAATGGAGGGGATAAAACAGGTAAAACCAACGGGCTTTTGCTCCCAGTTCATGATTCGTGAACTGAAACAGAAACGGCGTTAACATCGCCGGAAATTGAAAGGTTCCATAACTGGGTTCTGCTACTAAAAGCATCAAATGCAACAGCACCCAACACAACCACCAGAGTGAATGAGGACGATATTGCCAAATCAATCCAATGACAACAATGCCATACACCTCATAGTTGGCTTGAATAGCTTGTGCTAGCGCGCCTCCACACAACCAGGGAATGAATTGGTATTGGGGAAATTCTCTAGAAAAGCGTAAACATCCCAATCCAATCAGCAGCAAAAAGAAAATATTTAAATCTTGGACTTGAAAGGTCACCATGTAGAGTGCTTGAGAAAGCAACGCTAGAATCAGCAATCTCAACGCATATGACCAAACATTGCGAGTGTGTGCCTCACCTTCTACCAGTAGCCATGCAAATAGTGGAAAGCTAATCCGCCCGATCGCCCGAAACAGGTAAGTTTCAGGAAAGAAAACTGCTCCAACGTGATCGATCAGCATTGTGACAGCGGCTATTAACTTGATGTGATAATTGGTCAGCGATCGCTGCATGAAGGTTTCAACCCTGGCTGTTCAACAACAAGCACCTGTGTCTTGCGACAAAAGATGCTCTGATTAAGGAAAAATAACGAACCCACACGAGTTGATAAATAGCAGTACAGCTATTTTAAGCGTCTTGCCGGTGATCAACATTTTGGACACTTTTGCCAAGTCTTGCTTTCATCCCCACCCACTTTTCCTTAAAAGGGCAAAGGGGAACCGAATTCAAATTCCTCTCCCGCTCTAAAATCGGCTTGGGTATGAATGGGTTATGACGCATCCGAAAACGGATCAAAACCTGGAATTGCGATCGCACTCCCAGCCCAAGCCGCATGAAGAATCAGGGACGCCGCCGAGGACGTTTGTGTCGAATCCGATCGGCTTTGTCGCGTTCATAGGCAATTAACTTGCCATAGTATTCGTGTTTGTTGAGATTCATCGATAGATAAACATGGCGGCGAGCGTTACCAAATCCTTTACGTGTAAAAAATTTGACGGCTGGAATGTTGGCTGGATCAGTATCAACCAACATAAACCGAACCCCTTCCTCAATCATGCGTTCTACAATCTTGTCTACTAACTTGTCAGCTACACCCCGACGCTGAAACTGGGGGCTAACTCCAAGCCAGATAATGTAGCCGTAGACCCACGATGCTTTGCTGATAATAGTGCCCAACACAAAACCTGCCAACTGCTCCTCAATCTCAGCTACCAGGCAATATTCTGGGTCAGTGTTGTACAACCCAATCACTTCCCATTCATCCCAGGTGCGATATAGATAGGGATATAAATCGCTCGTAAATAATTCTTCGCCTAGATGATATACAGGGGCAATATCATCAATGCCCATGTCTCGAATCTCAACATCAGACGGAGGGAGAGAGGACTTATCAGGTATGGAAGCCGTCATGCAGTTTAGATGGTTAAACAAGCTCACCATTATTCTATTG
This sequence comes from Oculatellaceae cyanobacterium bins.114, assembly GCA_033764315.1. Taxonomy (GTDB): domain Bacteria; phylum Cyanobacteriota; class Cyanobacteriia; order Elainellales; family Elainellaceae; genus FACHB-1407. Next base: position 26,554 of record JANRJA010000137.1, on the reverse strand, counting down.
TGGCGGCTCTATAGCAAGCCAACGCTAGTCGATCAAACGGATATCTATCCAGAACCCTTTTTGATCAACTCCTCCACTTTATGTTTGTGGCGAATGTTGATGGCGAATGTTGATGGTGAATGTTGATGGTGAATGTTGATGACGATTGAGCACGGTTCTGGCACGTCACTGATAGGTCTAATCAATAGACCGCACCGTCAAAACTTGTGGGGGAGTTGAATCCGGTGGATAGATAAAATCGACCTGTACTAAGCGGCGATCGCCTCTAGGCATCCGCAGTCGAATCAAGGGTTCACCTTCTTGACCTCGACGTTGCACAACATGGAGATAACGTGTCTCAGTGACCCCAAAATCATCGTTATAGCGAATTCGGACAGTTCCGCGAAAGAAAACTTGGCGATCGGGGGGTTCCAAAAATCTCAAAGCCCCTACCGTCCCTTCCTCCTTCAACGGAGTTTGCAGTAGAACAGCAACAGTTTGTGTGCGATCGGTATTGTTTTGTAGCGGCAGTGTCAGGTTGTAATGTACGCCATAATTTCCATGAGCCCGATAAGCCGTGTCAGAATAACGCGCCAGCATTGGAGCACTTTGAATTTGCCCAGTGCCAAAGGTGCCATTATCAACCGTGCTCAACACATAAGAGACTCCCTGACCTGACTGTGGAACGCTGAGATAACTAGAACTAGGGGTGTCAGTTAACTGGGCTGTCCACTGCGAACCTTGGGCTACTCCTGCAACCCGACCATAGAAAAAACGAGAGACATAATTGCGATCGGGAGGGGTTGGTGGAATATCGCGAGGTCCCGCCAATCGTCCTCGCAACAGCAAGTCTACCCATTCCGACATCAACGGAGCACGTTCACTGCCGTTAGGGTTGAGCGGAGCATACATGGCTAAACTCGCCACATAAACAGGGTCACTACTCCACAGATAAGACAAAAGGGTGCGCCCGTTCGTCGCTAACGTTGTGCGTCGAGGGGGCAAGCTGCTCAGCGAACCCGGAGAAGAACTGCCTGAGGTGCTAGACGTTAAAAATTGGGGCAAAGGAATGCCGTTTCGCAGAGCATCCATGCTGCGAAGTGGAATGGGTGCATTGATAAAGAGATAAGGGCTGCGTGGTGGAATGACAAACTCTGAGGGCCAAGCCGGTTGTCGCTGCCCTCGCAAGACATCATTGGTTGTGCGACTACCAGGGCCAGCATAGACCGTTCCCAATGGGTTAGCCACATAGGAGGGTAAATCGTTAAAAGGTGCTTCCTGGCTGAGATAAGTTGCTGATTGCAAGATATCTAACCGAACGGGGCGATCGTTGGGATTAAAAATGATGACCCCTACATATAGGGTTCGCACATCATCAACGTTTACTCCCCGTGCAACGTGGTGAGCAAACAAGTCAAACCGCCCTTGAAACGGAAAATTGAGGTGGGCAGCGGGGGTTGCCATGCCATCTGGCGGAAAGGTTGAAAGCAGAATCCCCTCTGATTGCACCAGCTCAGGGCTATTGCTGTTGAATACTGGAATTGCATCTAATTGCCCAGGCAGAGGACGAACCTCATTGGGTTGTAAGACTTCCGAGAAGTGCGGCATCGTCGCTGAAGGCGGAGCCGCTGTCACAACTTGAGCCAGGGGAAATATTGTCAAGAACTCTAGCATGAGGGAAATTCAACAGACATTAAGATCAACAGACGATTAGAAGATCAAACAGCCAATTTTTTATTGCAGAAAACAATGAATTATTGAACAGTTCAAGCATTGGTGCAGGATATGGGGTTGGTGGATGCGGGATTGACTACCAAATCGCACGTGTAAAACATGGGTATTTAGAGTCACAGCGGTAAGACCGCATGGACCATCAAACTTAAGTGCCACTATAAGTGGGCGATCGCCAGTTGTTCTAGTATTAATGCCAGGTTTTGCCGTCTCTTAACATACCATTAAGGCAATCATTAAACACTGACTTTGTCATTTAGAATGCCCAGTTTGTTGGGTTAAAATCTCAAGCTAGTTTGATCGGCTATCTGTAGTAAAGACTACAGATATTGCAGGATTGCAGATAAACAAGAACCTTGATTGTTGATACAGCTCTTAATAGGTGGGATCAGGACATTCCAGAGATGTCAGTGCCAGAGCGGGTAGCCAACTAGAAACATTGAGTTTTGTATAGAGTTTTGCAGTTTAGTAACTGACCACTACCTATAGTGTATAAGCTGCTATGCTTATCCTACAGATAGCGTACAGAACATCTAGAGATGCATATTTAGCACTACATTTGCATCTACAACCTGCCCCAACTTGTTTCGTTGCCACTAACTTGTTTCGTTGCCACTGTTGTTTAGCCCTCACACTAGAACCATGACCTATCAAGACCAGCTCAGCCCCTGGGTAATCCATCAGCTATTACCCAATCTGAACCGTCGAGTTGTTGCTCGCTTTCGCCGCCGCACTGAGGCAGAGTCCTACCTCAAAATTGTTAAGCAGATGCGATCAACAACCCAGTTTTTAATCGCGTTTGATGCCCCAGTCAGCACTGTGACTGAGGGTCTAACATCGACTAAGGTAACTTCTGCCACAACTATACCTGCTGTGTCAAGGTAACACCCGATTAAAACTGCTTTTGAAACGGCTCTAACCGTTCTACATCAGCCCTTTACGGCATCTCTGCTGATGCCAAGGCTATGCCCTCAGTTATTTCGTCTCCGCGCAAACGCCACAGAGACACACAGATAAACACCTAGCTTGCTGTGTCTCTGTGGTTTACCTCATGCAGATAGAGTGCGATCGCCTGAAATCTCTTTTGGTTTCTAAAGGCGATCGCATTTGTCGTTTCAAGCAGCGTTGTCAAAGCCAGATTGAGCACATTTCCACTCAATGCCCTGGATAATACCTGGATAATAGAATGGCAGCTATTTAAGGTTGCAGCTAAACCAGACCTAGCCCTTGAGCTATTGAGAGATTGTGGTACACCGCTCAGAACTTGATCAGAGTCATCCTCTTCTCTGCAACGTGATTGCCGAGCACATCGCTCAACACCCTCAACAGCGCATTACCTTTGCCAAATTTATGGATTTAGCGTTGTACCATCCTCAGTATGGGTATTACGCTTCAAATCAGGTCAATATTGGGGGTGAAGGAGATTTCTTTACCTCGCCCCACCTGGGAGTTGACTTTGGCGAACTGTTAGCAGAGCAATTGGTTGATCTCTGGCAATTGCTCGATCGCCCCCATCCCTTTACGTTGCTTGAAATGGGGGCAGGTCAAGGTTTGTTAGTGAGAGATATATTGCGTTATCTACATCGACATCACTTTGAGTGCTTTGATGCGATCGCCTACATCATTATTGAAAAGTCGCCTGTCCTGGTTGCCGAACAACAACAGCGATTTCACAAGCTGGTTCAGGCTTATGGAAATTTGAAGTGGTGTACGTTTGATGAAATTTCACTGAACTCGATTGTGGGTTGTTGTTTCTCCAACGAACTGGTTGATGCATTTCCGGTTCATCAGGTCGTGGTGCAAGCCGGAAAACTCCATGAGATTTACGTTACAACCCATGCTCACAATGAATCACCCATCCACTTTGTGGAAGTTGTAGGGGATTTATCAACTCCAAAACTGGCGGCGTATTTTGACTATGTTGGTGTTCCATTATTGTCCTATGCCAATGTCGAGGGATATCGCACGGAAGTGAATTTAGCGGCTCTCGATTGGATGCAAGCAGTTGCCGATCGGTTGCAACGAGGTTTTGTGCTAACCATTGATTATGGCTATCCTGCAACACGCTATTACAGCCCTGGGCGATCGCACGGGACGTTGCAATGTTATTACCAACACACTCATCACTCAAACCCCTATATCCATGTAGGGCAACAAGACATTACAGCTCACGTTGATTTCACCGCGCTAGAGCGTCAGGGCGATCGCTCTGGGCTAAAAACAGTTGGGTTCACACAACAAGGGCTATTTTTAATGGCACTGGGGTTAGGCGATCGCCTCACTGCTTTGTCTGACCCTGCCATGACAGAAAATCAATCGGTGAATGACATTCTCCTTCGTCGGGAAGCCCTCCACTCGTTGATGAACCCGATGGGCTTAGGCAATTTTGGAGTGTTGCTGCAAAGTAAAGGGATAGATCTTCAGACGACAATGCCCAAAGGTTTTCGGATGCCAGAGATGAGGTAGCGGCGGAATAGCCCCGTACAGGATTAGACGGGTCATTCGGTTTCGCCCACCCATCCCCTCTCCTACCCATCTAGTCCACACCCCATTTCCTTGCTTCTATAATCAGGGCAAGCTAAATCAACACAGGGCTTGTAAAACTGGGGAGCATCGTTCACCATGCCAAAGCGTACTCGATCGCGACGACCTTCTCGACCTCGACATAAAACACGACGATACTCCTTTTCGTGGATGGCGATCGCGGTGATTGTCATCGGCTTTGCCGTATTGCGCTTTCTCCCGTCGTCTCCTGACGAAACGATCAACAGTCCTCATCTGCTGTTAGGCAACCCCACTGAGGCAACAACTAGTGTCAATAATCCCAATAACTTTTTGATCGTTAGACCTCAATACGCTCTCTCTTATAACCGTGACAAGGGCGAACCTAACTGGGTCAGTTGGCAACTTAACCAGAATTGGCTAGGGGAACTAGACCGCATTCCTTTTGAGACAGATACAACACTGCCTGACGGTTGGTATCGGGTTACACCCGATGACTATACAGGGAGTGGTTTTGATCGGGGACATATGGTTCCCGCTGCCGATCGCGATCGCACTGAGGCCGATCGTCAAGCCGCCTTTTTGATGACCAACATCCTACCGCAAGCACCCGACAACAACCGGGGGCCTTGGGAAAAGCTAGAGAGTTATTGTCGAGACTTAGTCAAACAGGGTAAAGAACTCTATATCGTAGCGGGAGGGACTGGCTCTGGTGGAATTGGCGAACGGGGTAGACAAACAACCATTGCTGAACGGATTGCAGTTCCGGCAAGCACCTGGAAAGTAGTCGTAGTGCTCGATCGCCCCGGTCTAGGGTTAGCAGGTGTGACGACTCTAACTCGAACGATCGCTATCGTAGTACCCAATCGTCAAGGCATTAAAGCTCAAGATTGGCGAGATTTTAGAACCTCTATTGATGCAGTTGAGGAGTTAACAGGCACTGACTTGCTCTCTCGTGTTCCCAAACCCATAGCCGATCTGATCGAGTCTAAAATTGACGCGGGGTAATCGCCTCACTTTAAATTCATGTCTCTATAATTCATGTCTCCACCGCTTGCGTGTGTAAGACAATCCAATCTCCTAACTCAGTTTGACCCACAATATAGATATCGATTTCGATGTCTCCAATGCGGTAAACGTTAGTGTTTGTCAGGTTTTGAGCGATGAGATCAAATAATCTACGAAACCGTTGGGCGATCGCCCGTTCTTGGTCGCTCTGCCAGTCTTGCTCTCGCATCAACCGCTCAAAAAAGGTGTCAAGCGATCGCTCCTCAACCTGGCTGTCGTGCGGTTTACCCAACCCTTGCAGCAAACTATCAGAATTGAGCGGGACAGATTGCCCTGACCACGACCACACCTCAAATGGGCGATCGCTTTCACTCATGTAATACAGGTCATCCACTGCATCCCGGAGTGTGTTTATCAGGGCTAGATCTGGGTTAATAGAAGTCATATTTCCAATCTCCATCATCGAAATCAAAAAACCTCAAGGTGATTGATCAGCGGCACCTACACGGGTGCATCTGGCGGTCGGGGGAGTGGCGGTTGAAACCGCACCTACCAGAACAAATCGGCCTCCGCACGTTCAAAATCCCCAGTCCGCGTAGGCGGACTTCGTTCCAATAGCCGTGAATTCATTCACCGGTTTCAATCCCTCAACTACTAGATGCACCCTTACAAAGATTGACCCTTGACCGTTGATCCTTGACTCGCTTTTCCTCATCTCATGCTCGCCCTATGTCAGAATCAGACTCCCTATTCACCCCACAAGAACTGCACGAGTGGCAACTTGCTCTAGCCGAAGCCGATCGCCACAACATCTTCTGTCACTGTCGCCAGTGCGATCGCGAATGGGTTGCCTCAACTCAAGTGGCTTGCACCTGTGGCAGCACAACCATTGAATATATCGCGTGCTGGCAGTTTCCAGACGACTAAGATGACACGTCAAAACCGACAGCCAAAAATCAGAGTAGGGAAATCCGATCTCGCGGGTGAGGCATTTTCACTCGGTACAATAAAAGCGATCGCTCAGAGATCGGCTTAAAATCCAAACATAAGAGCATTACAACCCCTAGTCGCTTCAACGAAAAAACCATGACGACCATTTTGGAACAGGGCAATATTACGATTCATACCGAGAATATTTTCCCGATCATCAAGAAATGGCTCTATTCAGATCACGAGATCTTCTTGAGAGAGCTAATCTCAAACGCTGTAGATGCCATTCAAAAACTCAGAATGGTAGCTCGTTCTGGCGAATATTCCGGTGATATTGGTGAACCAGAAATCACTATTGCGATCGACAAAGAGCAGAAAACATTGGCAATCTCAGACACAGGGATTGGTATGACTGCTGATGAAGTCAAGCAGTATATCAACCAGGTTGCTTTCTCTAGTGCTGAAGAATTTGTCCAAAAATATCAAAACGCCAATGACCAACAGATTATTGGTCACTTTGGCTTAGGGTTTTACTCGTCCTTTATGGTAGCGTCCAAGGTTGATATTGATACACGCTCTTACCGAGAAGGCGCACAAGCAGTTCACTGGTCATGTGATGGCTCAACTCAATTTGAGTTAACCGATTCTGATCGCACCGCCCAAGGTACAACCATTACTCTGACCCTACAAGAAGAGGAATTAGAATATTTAGAGCCATACCGCATTAAGCAGTTGGTGAAAAAATATTGTGACTTTATGCCCTTCCCCATCAAGCTAGAGGGAGAGCAGATCAACCAACAAAAAGCGTTGTGGAAAGAGTCACCTAATTCTCTCTCAAAAGAGGAGTATTTGGAGTTCTACCGCTATCTCCATCCCTTCCAAGAAGACCCCTTGTTGTGGGTACACCTCAATACTGACTATCCCTTTGTTGTCAATGGGATTCTCTACTTCCCCAAATTAAAGCCGGATGTCGATGTCACCAAAGGCCAAATCAAGCTGTTTTGCAATCAGGTCTTTGTTAGTGACAATTGCGAAGAGGTCATCCCGCGATTTTTGATGCCGCTACGGGGTGTGATTGACAGCTCTGACATTCCACTCAACGTATCTCGCAGCTTTTTGCAAAACGATCGCACTGTGCGACGCATTGCAGACTACATCGCCAAAAAAGTGGGCGATCGCCTCAAAGAGTTATATCGAGACGATCGTGAAACGTACGTCAAAGGCTGGCAAGACCTGGGTAACTTTGTCAAGTTCGGCTCAATGAACGACGACAAATTTAAGAAACAGGTCGAAGACATCTTAATCTATCGCACCACTTGGCAGGGATCGGGTGATACAGCCTCAAGCCATGCTACAGATGCTCCTGCCGTTCAGGTGCAATCGGCAGAAGGAGATGCCTGGCAAGATATAGCCACCCCTTCTCCCTCTAACGTGGTGGATGGCAAAACTTATACGACGCTAAAAGAATATTTAGAACGAAATAAGACTCGCCATGAAAACCGAGTCTTTTACTGCACTGATGAAACCTCTCAAGCAACTTATGTAGATCTGCATAAAAGTCAGGGGCTAGAGGTGCTGTTTATGGATTCCTTCATCGACAGTCACTTTGTTAGCTTCTTAGAGCGAGAATACTCAGATGTTAAATTCTTACGAGTTGACGCAGATTTAGATGAAAATCTGATCAACAAAGACCAGGCTAGTGAAATTGTTGATCCTACAACCAACAAGACTCGCAGTGAGCTAGTCAAAGATCTATTTCAACAGGCTCTCAATAAGCCAAAACTGATCATTCGCACCGAGGCTCTCAAAGCTGAGGGCGAGAGTGCACCCCCAGCAATGGTGTTGTTGCCAGAGGTGCTGAGAAGAATGCGAGAGATGAATGCTCTGCTGACTCAACAATCCGTTGAGTTTCCCGAAGAACACACTCTGGTGGTTAATACCGCTCATCCGCTGATTCAAAACCTGCTCAATCTCAACCAGGGCAGCATTGTGCAACCCCAAGGACAATCTCCGTCGAGTGAACTCTCAACGCTGATCTGTCAGCACGTCTATGATCTAGCCCTAATGGCGCAAAAGGGGTTTGATGCTGAGAGTATGAAGGCGTTTGTGGAGCGATCAAATCAGGTCTTGACCCGCCTCACAACCAGCTAGTCATCGCCAAGAAACTTAGAGGTGCGGCATTGGGGCAATAAACCTGAGACAAATCATGAAAATAGTTGCCCAATGCCACACCCTTACAAAAGTGAGTCATATTAATTTCACTTCCTCTCAAAACGTTCTATAATAAGAGGCCTTGCTTATTCCACCTAAGTGAAACCGCTATCAGTGAAACCGCTATGAGTCGTAAGTGCCAATTAACAGGCAAAAAGGCTAACAATGCCTACGCCGTCTCTCACTCTCACCGTCGTAACAAAAAGCTTCAAGAAGCCAATCTGCAAGAAAAGCGGGTTTGGTGGCCACAGGGTAAGCGTTGGGTTAAGCTCCGGTTGTCTACCAAAGCCATTAAGACCCTGGAACACAAAGGTCTTGCAACAATGGCAAAAGAAGCCGGAATTGATCTAAGCAAGTTTTAGTAGGGCGATCGCTCCATATCCTGTCAAAGATCAGGGTCTTTAGCTGCTTATAGCGACTATCAACAAGTGGTTCAATACACTAATTAAAGATCCCCAGAGTGATTGCAATTCTGGGGATTTGTTTTGGCAAAAGCAAGTCAAGGTAAAAATTGGCATAACTCGTCTTTCAACCATGATCGTCATAGCCGCTTCACAAATTGATGAAGATATAACGACTACACACCTTCTCTTTTAAATCTCTCTGAAGGATTAAGATAAAATTTTTTCAGTAGTTTTAAGCAGGATTGAGTGGCTCTGCCCTCTCCTCGACAGGAGAGTAGATAGTAACTTAGTGTGGAATTTTCCTAGAGCAAATGAATTGCCTAGCTAAATTCTTTATACTCTCTTGAGAAAAATGAATGAATTATTTGTTCCCTGATCGTTTTTTCAGCTTGGATGGGTAGCCTAGCCTCGATGCTTCATCATAGATTCTTAATAATTTGAGACTATGATGCAGTTAAGGTTAATGATGTGGTGTGCAAAACGCTGTCCCATCGGAGGCGCATCTAGTGAATCTACTGTTTTATCCTAACAACCTGGAGTTTGCTGTAGTAACTGCAAAGTTAGCTCAGCAGACAGGAATATCCTTTGATAAATGTGTAGATCATTAAGATGTTCTTGGGCGATACCCTTTTAACCTGCTTCAATTGAATAATCTTTGATGAGCAAAAGCCACCCTGCTCAATTTCACGGAGGTTGGCTTTTAATAGATAATCGTAATTTCCCCGTTGATGTGCGATCGCTGAGTTGTTAAGACAATTAAGAACACGTTTCATCCATGTACAAAGCTTAGATGAACTCTCCAGTTCAATATCGGTAAATTTTCCGAACAAAATATTCTTTTTATCGTCCTCCTTGTTAAGTTTTCCAAGATCCCAAACTTTTTTCAAACTTTAGCGTTTCACCTCACAGAACTCCCACTTTGATAGGAAGGCAGCTATGTCAACCCGCAAGCTAACTAGAGCCGTCCAAGAGCTTATTCAGCAAATCAACAAAACCTCAAAATCTCTCAGCAAAGGGGTCGTCCTTTGGCTGTTACGCAATCTCCTGGTCATTGGCAGACAACCACTCCTCGCCAAGTCAGGCTTCGTACTCCCGACGACTGTTCTGTTGCTGTTAGTCCTGACCTTAACCGTAGGCTCTATTGGCTACCGCACCTACACCCGCAGTGTTCAGGCTGTTGGTGATCGGCAACAACAAGTAATTTATAATGCGGCGACTCCAGCGATCGACCGAGCCAAGTCAAAGTTGGAATATCTCTTTGATGCTCAGAAGGATACTCGCTTCCCAGGCGGTGTTCCCAGCGAAGGGCAGTTGCTGGGAATGCTGTATAACGACGGACGCACCGTGCAACCTGGAAACGTTGTCGTTCCAGTATATCAACCCGATGGCTACGACCCTTACACATTCTTAGACGAACAACGCATCAGTGCTAATGGCGATGCAACCATCGATAATGCTTGGCGTTTTCGCACGGATACCAATGGTGATGGCACCGTCGATTCGACAGTCGTCTATTCCATTGTGTTTCGCACTCCACCAACCCTGGCAGAAATTGAAAGGGCAAGCGATGCTGACATCCTAGCCCGCGCCAATAACCTAATGGTGCGACATGGTCCCTTGAGCAACTCAGGTCAGGCAAACGCAGCCTGCCAGTTGCAAAGCAACCAAGCAGCACCCCCCGTTGAGCAAGGATGGTTCCGCGATAACTCCAACACCTCCTTATTGCGGAAAAACTTCCAGGTCAACGCCTTTGTGTTGCCCGATAACGCTAACGGAACGGCATCTACTCTAGAGTTTCATCAAGACCGTCAGGTTACCCGGGGAAACAAGTGGGGAGCCTGGTTCCGCAATGACCTAGAGATCTTTCCTGGTCCCGTCTTTAACTGGAACGGTGCAATGCACACCGAAGGCAACTTGGTTGCCAGTGCAAGTAGCGGCTTTACAGGATTCATGATCAGTGCCCCGACATCTTGTCTCTATACCAAAGATGCCTCTGAAATCACTGTTACCAACATTTCAGCAGACCCCGCCAATGAAATTCCTGCGTTTCAAGGACAATTTCTAAGCGGTAATATCAAAAACAATCAATTTGTTAATGAACCTGTTTCCTTTCACCTGTTTGATGGGTTAGGTCGTAACCCGATTCGGACGGGTGCCCCCGTAGATTTTCGCTCTACTACTGATTCCGTCGTCAATAGCGGTCTTCCAGCAGATTATGCACTAGACCCTGTACGCCTACAAACTGAGGATGTCTCTGTTGCCAGAAATATTGCTGATCCGGCTGCAAACCGTGAGGCAGCCTGGGATGATCGGGATTTTGTCAAAAAAGAACGATTGATTAACCGCCAACAACCTGCCCCCTATGTAGATGACTCTTATCGAGCTGACAACCGCTATGGTCCTAAGCCTCGCTATAAGGGAGATCCAATCCCCGGTCGAATTGGGGAAGAAATTGCTGGAGATCCAGAATTAATTGGGAACGATCCTCAACCGGGTCAAGATGACACCAGCATTGGTTTGGATGGATATTGGGAACGCCGCGCTCGTCGCGAAGGCATGCGGGTAATTGTTGGACAACGATTAGAGTTAGGCGACCCAATGGGATGGGGTGGTTTTCGCCAGACTACTTCGTTAGCACGAGAACCCTTGCGTCCGTGGCAACGGTGTACGGCAAACAATGCGGGTATCTGTAATGAAGCTCGTCAACGGCGCACCCTGTGGGACAACCTGGCAGCCGTTCAGTCAGCCGCCATCTATCATTCAGCATCAGGGGTTGACACTCGCGATTTTCCGGTTGCTTGTCTGGCGTTGACGACTCATCCGGGGACTTCAACGACCCTGGCAGCGAGTGCAACGTTTGAAAATCTCATCTATCCAGGTCAGGCTGTTCCTGCCTACCAGATTCCAGGATATGCAGGAGTCCCCATTCAACATGACTTCTTCCGAGGTCGTGGCACCAATGGTTGGGAGTTTGCACCACCTGTTGAAAGTGCATTCCGCAACCCATCTAGCCCACTCATGTTGGCATTGCAGAACCTGGCAACCTTCGCAGGTGACCCTCAGGGAGGTGCTCCTTCCTTTACTCCCGTGCAAGATCGAAATGTCCACCCCTATCCATCCATGTCGATGTGGGGAGATTTCTCGATGTTGCGGCGAGTGTTGCAGTTAGTGCAAGCGAATGGCTACGACGGTCTTAGTCCAGCTGATAAGACGGTGCTGCACACAGCGGGTTGCACAATGGGGATGTTGGCATACAACATCGACTATCTTGAGAACTTTGACCCGCTTGACCCAGCATCAGGGGTTTCGGTTGAATTACTGGGAATCGCCGATGCTCCTATAGCTAATCTTGCAAACTACTACAAAGGTTTGCGGGGCAAGCTCCGGCAACTCAGAGATGGGGTTCAATACGATTCCAGCAATGATCCCCCAGCCGCCTTTTTTACAGGCATCAAAAACGACATTACTAACATCGGCTATTCTGATCGAACCCTGATTGATAACCCAGAAGTGTATGTTCGCTTTTTGGAGCAATGGCGGGATTGGATGGTGCAAAACGCCAAACCCTTCAACAAAATTGATGAGATGAATGCTCAGATTTATCTGGCGCAGTTGTTGATTACTAAGGAACAAGTTGCCCGCGATCGCCTCTATGGGTTCTATGGATCAGGAAGTTCAGCAACCGCACCTGCCTATGGTAAGGCTCCCTTAGGGCGTTGTTTGAGTTATTTCGGTGGAGTGCCCTTGCCCGGTGGTGGTTCTACTCCCGCACGTACCTATGCCCAAGAACCGTTTCAATTACTCTGTTCGGCTCGTCCTCGTTATCCCATCCTTTACTCCCTGTTTCCAGCTAAGGATGATCTAGTTCCTTTAGCAACAGACAACCCAGTCACTGATTTCACTCCAAACTACGCGGCTTTTGAAGCCCATCCCGAAGAGATTGAAGTTAGCCGTGACTCTGAAGATAGTACTGACACCTATATCACGCTAACCAATTCAGGGTCTCTTTATAGAATCGTTGACCCAGAATTTGCCCGGATTTTGCCGCGTCAGAGAGGGTCTTGGGTGTTAGCCAATGAAGTGGTTGCTAGCACGTTTGACAACCCAACCAACAACCGCGATACCTTAATCAAAATCTGTACGACGCCTTGTCTCCGCAATACTTCTGGCTCGGCTCAAGCCGCTAGACCTGTTGCCTATCAGGGCACCAGTGCAGCCTTTGTGCGGATTCCCTTTAAAGACTCTGCACTATATAACCAACGAGAGTTGATGAGTGTTCGGACGCTCGACATGAACCTCGACCTGATGCGGCGGGTGGCTTACAACGGTGACTTTTGGTTGCCCCGCTCTGGCATTATTTACGCCTTCCGGGAAGATGCGACATCAGAAGTCGAAGTCATCAGACCTACAACTGGGGCTTGGTCAACCTGTCGAAATAACACGACGCTACAAACCAATGCTTCCTGCCGAATGAACACGGGGACACCGAGAGCAAACGCTTCAACCGATCCACCCATCAGTACCGATAATGCGATCAGCCCCAAGCCGGTAGACTACTATGCTGATCCCGATCGCCGTCCCAATGGTTTCCGGGTTCGCAGGGGCACCCGATTGGGTCGCACAGGGGATCAAGGTCGAGGTCTATCCCTGATCTCTGACAATCCGGTTTATATCCAGGGCAGCTTTAACCTGCACCAAACCCCAGGTGGTAATCGCCTAGAGGAGTTTACTCAACTCTTAGCCGATGACTTTAGTAACTTCTACGGTCGCACCAATTTAGACGGTTCCTTCTCACGCCCAGCGAGTGATGATTGGCGACCCGCCGAAATTTTGGCAGACGCGATTACCATCATTTCAGATAATTTCTGTGATGGCAGCATTGAGGATGGAGTGCTCACAGCAGGAAATGCTGGCCCCAACTTGACACCGCAACAGATGGCTGATTACGGCTGTACGTCGTCTCACTCTCGGACGTCTTATCTCAACCAAGATCGTCCTAGTTCTAACCCTGCCGCAACCACGACGGGTGTGCGCTGGTTGCGGACGAATATTGCTGACAGTATGAGCGTTGACCCCTCCATTCCTGCTCGGAGTGAGGGAACCTCACCCATTGTCTTTACCCGCGATAACAACCCGATGCAGATGACGGGCCCAACTACGGCTTCAGATTACGCTCAAGGTTTCTACACAGTGGCAAGTAGTAAGCCTCTGATGCCAGGGCTGGCAGATACTCGGATTAACGCCATTATCATCAGTGGTCTGGTGCCTTCTCGTCCCCTCCAGTCTTATGGAGGATTGCACAACTTCCCGCGATTCATTGAAAGCTGGAGTGGACAATCTCTGTTTATTAGTGGCTCGTTCTTGCAGCTTAACTTTAGTACCCACGCCACCGCCCCATTTGATCAAGACTCGTTTGAAGTAGGCTCACCTGCTCAACCAGCAGAGGTCATTCCTTATTACGGTGCACCTAACCGTCGTTGGGGATATGACGTTGGGTTACAGTATGCTCCGGCAGGTCCAATCGCCTCTCGCTTTGTTACCTCAAAAGCAGTCCGGGATGAGTTCTATACTGAGCCGCCTGCAAATGATCCTTACATTCGCAACCTCTGTTTAGCCGCAGGTGGAAGTTGTCCTCTCTAATCGTTGATGGAATGTTGTGGGGTCGCCTTTCAAATCGTTTGAAGTAGACCCCACCCTTAGTAAATTGGCAACCGATGAGGAAGCACGTCATGGCAGTCCGTCGTTCGTATCTACAACAATCATTTGGCCTTTTGAGTCTCTTAATAGCGGCACGACGTGGGCGTTCCTCTTCTGAAGAGGGGTTGAGCCTATTGGAGTGTTTGATGGCGATCGCTGTCATTATGTTGACAGCCGCTATGATTACTCCACCGCTGTTTATTGCCACTGCCACCCGAGTGCAAAACCGTCGTGCTGAACAAGCGTTGCAACTGGCACAGGGAGAAATTGATCGCCTGCGAGTCTTAGTTTCACAGGGGCAAAATACACCTGCTCGACTTCCAGTTACAGTCGGGACAACCACTAACCCTGCCGGACCTGCTGGTCTTTCAGGTCAGCTAAAGTCTGTCAATCCGTCTTGCAATACTTACAACGATGAGCAAGTTCCGGCAACCTCTGCTCTCAGAATCGATGTAGACGGCGATTGTCAATTTGACTTTTTGATGCAAGTGTTTCGGACAGATGGTTCGCTTCCAGTTTCCGAAGACCGAAATAACAACCCCAGTGCTCTTGAACGGCGGACAGATTTTGTAGTGGGCGTGAGAGTGTATTCCTTCTTGGCACAGAGCAATCTGGGTGGCCTGGAAACTCAACAGGCATCATTACAACTGACCACAGGTCAGGGCAGCCAACGTCGGCGTCCTCTGGCCGTGCTCTACTCTCGCATGAATTGGAGTGATCAAAGCTTTAACCTCTGCCAAATTCAGAGAAATCAAGGACGAACCAATTGCCGATAGATCGCGTAATACCTACCCTCAATTACTGGAATAGGGTCAACTGTAATGGCTAAAACATCTCCCAACTCTAAATTGAAATGGCTCTGGTATCTCAGCCGTCGCGATCGCCATCAAGGGTTTACTCTTTTAGAACTGTTGATCGTCACCATCATTGCTGCCGGAATCATCACGGGTCTGTTGTATATGGTGATCGAGTTGATGGGGTCTGACCAGCGTGAGGCATCGCGGAATGAGACTCAGCGAGAGCTTCAAAGAGCGTTGGACTACATGACTAATGAAATGCGTGAGGCAGTCTACGTTTACACCGGAGAGTGCTTACAAGGTCAGGGAGCGTTGGGGTCTAGTACTCCACCTTTCTGCCCTGGACTAACGCCTTACCTGCCAGCCGCTCTCAGTACAGAAAGTGTTCCTGTCGTTGCTTTTTGGCGGCAATACCAAATTCCAGATGTTTTACGCAATCAGTGTGGTGCGGCTAACAACCCAGCGTTAGCCACAGTTCCCTGCTTGACAACTCATTCTTATGGATTGGTTGTTTACTCCCTGAGTACGGCTAACACTGGAAGTTTATGGAAAGGTAGAGCAAGAATCACCCGTTATGCCTTGACTGAGTTTAATGAAAGCACAGGTGCTCCAAATGCAGGCTATGTTTCTCCTGCAAACGCTATTGGTTTTGGGGGGTGGCCCTTTGGACGAAGTGCAAATAACACGATTGTTAACCTCCAAGCTCAACGCCCGACGGGTAATCCGACTGTTCTTGTGGACTTTGTCGATGATGGCAGAGGGGCACAAGCATCAGGCATTGCTAACTTAGCCACCAGTGCCACCTGTCCTAACAGTGCAGCAACAACGGCGGTAGACTATAGCCTTAGCCCAACTACAACGGCATTAAACTCTGTAGGTTTAGGCAATGCTAGGAGTAGTTTCTACGCCTGCGTCAGTACGATTCGAGATAGGGATCCAGGGGTGAACCAAGATACGATTCTCTTTATTCGTGGAAATGCTAGAGGGCGTCCTGGAATTGCAACTGATAAAGCCTTCTTGCCAACCCTGGAAACACGCGTATTATCGCGAGGTATTTTAGACCGCGATCCATCTGAGTAAGGCTATAGACCCAATTCAGGGTTAAACCTTGTTGAACTTTGCCTGTTGCAGTGTTGAAACGTGGAGGGTAGGTATGAAAAAGCAATTACTTCAGCGGCATTC
Source organism: Oculatellaceae cyanobacterium bins.114 (assembly GCA_033764315.1). Taxonomy (GTDB): domain Bacteria; phylum Cyanobacteriota; class Cyanobacteriia; order Elainellales; family Elainellaceae; genus FACHB-1407. The sequence continues at coordinate 10,113 of JANRJA010000137.1, read as the reverse complement.
CATTGCTGGGTTCTCCCTGATAGAACTCTTGGTGGTTATTGTTATGGCTGGCATCTTGGCAAGTATTGCTGGAGTGAGCTGGGTGGGGTTTCTGAACCGTCAGCGGGTAACCAATGCCAGGGAACAAGTTCAGCAAGCCATTCGACTGGCTCAGGGAGAGGCACTGCGGACAAAGCGTCGTCAAACCGTTACTTTTAACACAGCGGTTGATCCACCAACCGTTCAAGTTGGACCTTCCACAGAACAACTAGGCTTGGGTCGGTTTCGACCTGGGATGATTAGCATGCAAACTCCTGTCAATCAAATTACGTTTGATGATGAAGGAAATTTAGCTTTAGGTTCTGCCCCACCCATTACTTTAACGTTTAAGGCACCTGCAAATTCAGGGCGATCGCGCTGTCTAATTATAGAAACGCTTTTGGGTGCAACCCGCAATGCAGACCAGGGCGAACCAGGCTGTTCTTAATCTCATAGGCTGTTCTTAATCTCAATAGAAATGGCGCGTATTACTACGCCGCATCTCTCAACCCCCGATTGGGGGTTTTTGCATTTTCAACCCTGCGATCGCCCTATGAGCACTTCTGAGGCACTGCATCAACACTTACTTCAACTGGATCAACGGAGCTACAAAGCTTATAAGCAGATCCAAGGTCGCTATCGTTTTTCTGGCTTCACCTTGTTCATTGATTATGTTCAGGGAGATCCCTTTGCGGCTCCTAGTCGATTGCGGGTACAACTTCCTCAAACCAGTCAAGCCAACTTTGTGGGGGCTAAGTTTCCACTAGAGCTGTATTCCTCTCAAAGCCGTGAAATTGCCTTACGAGATTATTTAACGCGCCAGTTTGACCAAGTCGCAACTACACTGCGGGGCAAACGAGGCAACGGCAATAGTGGTTTGATTGCGATCGCCCCTACAGGTCAACAGGTATTAGAACGCACATCAGTTTTCGTCACACCAGAACAGGTTGAAGCTCGGTTTGTGGTAGGTTTACCAGCCCGAGGGCGGCAAATTTTAGGGCGAGAAGCCGCAGAGCTATTGTGTGAAGACTTGCCTCAGATTGTAGAGCGATCGCTAAGATATCCCAATCTCAACCCGATTGAGTTGCAACATCACCTTGAGGTTGTCGAAGATACGGCGTGGTTGCGGGAGCAATTAGCAGCCGAGAAGTTAGTAGCTTTTATCCCTGATGGAGCCATCTTGCCCCGTCAGAGTGGGGTCGATAATCATCCATTATCCCAAGGTGCAAGCCCTTTTCAGGCTCCAGAAAGCTTACGAGTTACATTTAACAGACCCAATCAGGGGCCGATCAGGGGTATGGGTATTCCAACTGGGATTACCCTGATTGTGGGAGGGGGTTATCATGGCAAATCAACCCTGTTGCAAGCGATCGCACTAGGCATTTACAACCACATTCCCGGAGACGGACGCGAGTGGCTCGTGACCGATCCAACTGCTGTCAAAATTCGAGCCGAAGATGGGCGATCGGTCACAGGGGTCAATATTTCACCCTTTATTAACCACCTTCCACAAGGACGCTCTACCACTCATTTTTCAACGGCCAACGCCAGTGGCAGTACCTCACAGGCCGCCAATATTATGGAGGCACTAGAGATTGGAGCAAAGGTATTGTTAGTGGATGAAGACACCTCTGCCACTAATTTTATGATTCGCGATCGCCGCATGCAGGCTTTAATCGCTAAAGACCGAGAACCGATCACACCCTTTATTGATAAGATTCGGCAACTGTATCAGGAGCATGGCGTCTCCACAATTTTGGTGATGGGAGGCAGTGGTGACTATTTTGATGTATCTGACACCGTCATTGCCATGTCAGATTTTCAACCGCAAGAGGTGACTCAACAGGCAAAGGCGATCGCGGCTCAGTTTGTCACCGATCGAACGGCAGAAGGGGGCGATCGCTTTGGGTTGCTGACCAGCCGCATTCCAGCACCCAATCTATTAGAGAACCAACATGATGATCGGGGTCTCCGCTTTAAAGTCCGAGATGTGGATGAGTTGGTATTTGGTACAGAAACCGTTGATGTATCTGCCATCGAGCAATTGATCGATCCTGGTCAATTGCGTGCCATTGGGACTGCGATCGCCTACTTACAGACCCATTACCTAAATGGGCGTCGATCTTTACAAGACATAACCTACATGGTCATGCACGATATTGAACAAACCCAGTGGCAAGGAGTAGCTCCTTTTGCACCAGGAGATTTGGCGGCATTTCGTTCGCTGGAATTGGCGGCTGTGTTAAATCGGATGCGATCGCTGAAGGTTGAAGAGAGTAGGGAGTAGAGACACCGGGCATCAAGCATGAGGTAATTCTCATTTAGCCCTCCTTTAATGAACCAGGCGATCGCTTCCCACAGTGGTTTCAAACGTTTGATCGCCAGCCTTGACAATCAAAGTGCCCTGTTTCCAACCCAATGAGATGGGGGCTGTTCCCTCAGTGGGGAAGTACAGGTTATACCGAGAGAACCAATCATAAGGCTCCCCGTTGCGACTGATGGTAGGCAGATCATTTTCTCGATTGTAGGTTAACTTCAACGTTGTCCCAGTGCTACTGGTGTAGTCCACCACACCCTGACTGAGAGCATCCAGATTGAGCCGACTTCGAGTTTTGATAGTTCGCTTAAATGCCCCATAGTTGTTATGGGATTGAGGTTCTCCTACCTCTAAGACAAATCCAGCGTAGCGATCGCCCCTTGACCTTGATTTCAAACCCTGTTCGTTAGGATAGTTTTCTTGTTGGTCATCCGTTGATTCTAGGACTTGATAAGGTTGAAGATTGATGGGATGAATTGCTAACCAGGTTTTTTCAAGTTCAAAGAACCAGATATCATCTTCGATTGCAGTTTTAGCCGTTTTAGGTAACTGAAATGAGAATGGCTGACCTATTGCAGGGCTGAGCCAAATCAACACATTGCGGTATTGTCCGAGTTGATCACCTTCTCGCTTTCCAGGCTCAACCCAATCATCACCAGTATTGGCAACAAAGTAGTCAACCCCTCGTTCACGGTTGTCTGCCATTAGCTTGAATGGCCCTACATCGCCATCAGCAAACGAGGAGACAACGCTCCCCATCTGATAGGTTTGTCCCAAAAATAGGGTTTCCCAGTAGGCGGGCGCATCTTCACCACCTGGCTCCCAGGTTTCGTAACGGGGCTTTGTGTTGAGCAGTTCCACCGGACGATTAATTTGTTTATGAGCCAATGCCATCACCGCTAGAGGAGGACGGTAAGCACTGGTAATAGCGTGAATGATGTCTCGCTCTGGTGCTTCATTGGGGACGGTGGTATCGCCAAAATAAATCCAAAAAAATCGGGCTGCATCAGACCCCAGTACCACGTTTCCCCCACCGTAATCTCGTTTGGTTGGCGCACCCCAACCGCCGTGATAGTACTTCAGAGCAGCAGATGCAGAAAGCCAATCCAGAGCAGCTTTACCCAAACGTTTGACGTCTGGATCTTTGGCAAAATCATAGAGATTAAGGTAGGCCGCGAAGGTATGCCCGTGGTAAGTCTCAGAATCCCACTCACCCATACCAATGTGATAGAGCGACCAGACATAGCGTTGCAACCGTTGTTTGTAGCGATCGCGAGTGGCTTCGTTGCCTGTTTCTTCTGCCATCAAGTAGACAGCAACTTCTCGCATTGCCCGGAGGTTATCGGTATTGCGGCGATCGACCCAATAGCCCCGGCGTTCCATTGTCCACTCACCCCCTCCATCACGGCCTTCGCCATAGAGTGGGTGAGGTCGATTAGCGGGGTCTTGCTCGGTCCACCGTCTCGCTCCCTCAAACATGCGGTGTCGGTAATCAGGATCAAGCCACTGGCCAAAAAAGAAGTATTTGCGAATTTGACCTTTGAGGGTAAAGGCGAAGTAGTAATCAATTCCTTCGGTATGTTCGTATTCTTCGGCTTGTACGTCTTCACTTTGCAAAAATTTTAGTGCTTTCTCGCGATCGCCCGCCAAAAAATCAAACATCGCAAAGGGGTAGGATCGCTTTTCGTTTTCACCTTGGGTGTTGCCATAGCCCCGACCCGCGTAGTGTCGAATGGCTTGGTTGGCTCGTACCCAAAATCCGTCTTCGAGGGCAGGAGTCCACTCATTGCGTAAAGCGGGATCAACAGGTAATGGATTAACCCGAATCAACCCGGATGAATCAGTCAGAATCGCAGCTTGACCATCAGTTGAGCCAACAGGGGCGATCGCTGACGTAGGGGAACTGCTTTGACCCATCGCCAGGGGAGACGGTTCGACAACCGTTGAAGCTGAAGGGGAAATGCGAGAGAGGTTGCACCCTAAAATGGCAACCCCGATCAAACACGCAAGAGCAATGTAGCGTAAGGATGGAAAGCGAATCATAGTTCCACTGCCACGCAACTGCCCCTATCTTGGCTCACCCCCCCAACATCTGCCTAGAGCAACCCCGCTTTCGTGCCGCGCAATACACCAAACCGAATCAACCCCCGGCGATAACCGCGTTGCATTAAACCCAGGGATAATGCGGCTTGAATTGTTGTCCACCCTGATTGCAGCAACCCAAAAATGGCTTGGGGTGTGATGGCAGAGTCAATTACCACATCCCAAAAGGGAGCGACTGCGGTTGACCAGTCGTCCGTGTGGATATCTTGTAAGGAGAGTTGATGGGCGATCGCTTCATATTCTGGGAGCGAGATCACATAGGGTAAGCAATAAACCCGATAGATCTCTGCCAGGTGGTGTTGCTCCTCAGCCGTGAGCGGTGCAGCAGGAGTCGTGGGGCGATGACACCAGGTTGCCATTAACAAAAGCCCTCCGGGTTTTAAAACCCGGTCACATTCTGCGAGAAATTTGACCTTGTCGGGCATATGCTCTCCACTCTCCAGCGTCCAGATCAAGTCAAAGGACTGATCAGGAAAGGGCATGGCTAGAGCGTCGGCTACCCGAAAATGAGTTTGCTGTTCTAATGTCGCGGCTTTTGCCCGTTCGGTTGCTCGTTGAGCTTGCACAGGGCTGAGGGTAATGCCAGTGACATGGGCGTTAAATCTTTCCGCTAAATAGAGAGAACTGCCACCAATTCCACACCCCACATCGAGAATTTGGCTAGCTTGTTGTACCTCACTCCACGCTAGAAGGTGCTCAATCAAGTCAATTTGAGCTTGTCGTCGCTCTTTGCGATCGCGCCCATCAGCACCGTAATATCCGTGGTGCATATGTTCACCCCAGATTTGCTCCCATAGCCCTGATGAGGCATCGTAAAACTCTTGAATCTGCTGTTGCAACGATACTGTCATTGATTCTAGAAACCTTTAAAGTCAGGTACGTTATAAAACTTCATCTTTGAGTCTACTGCCCTTTCCTGAGAGTAGAACAATCCAGCAGACTATCTTGATTCAGCCCTCTTTGCAAAGCGTAGCTCAGCTCTCAGTCAGCCCTGATGACGATTCGCAACAGAGAGATTTTAAGAATGGCTGATTCTCCCTTAGCATGGGATCTCAGTTCCTCACATTTCTAATCGCATGTTAGTGATTGGTTTAATTAGTGGCACTTCAGTTGATGGAATTGATGCTGCCCTGGTGAATATCTCTGGCACCACCCTTGATTTGCAAGTGGAGTTGGTTGCAGGTGCAACCTATCCTTATCCCTCTGAACTGCGATCGCACATTACATCAGTCATTGCCGATACCCCCGTCTCAATGGCGGAGTTTGCAGCATTGGATGATGCGATCGCAGAGCAATTTGCCCAGGCCGCGATCGCCATTCAAGTGGGGCATCCCGTAGCTGAACTGATCGGTTCTCATGGACAAACGGTTTATCACCGTCCCCCCAGCAGCAGTCGCTACAAAACAGATGCGGTTGAGACATTGGGATATAGCTTGCAACTGGGTCGAGGAGCCGCGATCGCCCATCGCACCGGAATCACCACGGTGAGCAACTTTAGGGCGGCTGACATCGCCGCTGGGGGTCAAGGTGCACCTCTGGTATCTGCCCTCGATGTGTGTGTGCTCAGACATGCGACGCTCGATCGCTGTATACAAAACATTGGTGGCATTGGCAATGTCACTTACCTGCCTGCTAAAAACGCATTGCACTCAGGCTCTCAAACCTCCTCCATCCTGGGTTGGGACACAGGCCCCGGAAACACGCTGCTGGATCTGGCCGTGCAGCATCTCTCTAACGGAACTCAAACCTACGATCAAGATGGAGCCTGGGCAGCCACCGGAAACCCTTGTCAATCTCTGGTTCACCAATGGTTGCAGCAAGAGTTTTTTCAAACACCACCACCCAAATCAACTGGACGAGAATTATTTAGCCTGGATTACTTGCACTGCTGCCTTCATGATGCAGCAACTTATAACCTGACTCCAGCCGATGTCCTGGCAACCTTGACAGAGTTCACAGCGGCTTCAATTGCCCAAAGTTATCGTCAATTTTTGCCTAAGTTGCCCGATCAAGTCTTGATTTGTGGCGGCGGCAGTCATAATCTCTATTTGAAACAACGAATACAGGCTAATCTGGAGTTGATCCCTGTCTGCACGACCAACGAAGTGGGATTAAATGCAGACTTTAAAGAAGCGATCGCCTTTGCCGTTCTAGCATACTGGCGGATCCATGAGATTCCCGGTAATCTCCCGGAGGTTACTGGGGCACGAAAAGCCGTAACTTTAGGGGAAATTCACCTAGCGGGAAAAAGCCTGTATGGTAACATGAATTGCCATCAAGGGCAGCACGAACACCACCCAGGACAAACGTATGAGGACTAGTACTGTGTCTCACACATTTTTGCTGGAAGCAGGACGTTGGACACTTCAAGGAAGCTGGCTTGACCGAGATGCAATGCCAATTGTGGTGAAGGGGGCAATTTTAATTGCCTGGAGTCGCGACAATTGGTACACCATGGTGACCAAGCTAATGTTTCCTGGAACGGAGCGAGAGGAGATTGCCTTTCAATATCGAGGTCGCTTTAATGGAGGCGAACGGCAATATACCTTTGTGCTGCAACACAGCCAACTGGGTCGAGTCGAAGGCGAAGGCTGGATTGCGCCAGAATCTATTGTGCAACGCTATTGGGTGTTGGGCGATCGCCAGCGGCGTAGTGGCTTTGAAACGCTCCACCAGTTAGGCGAAAACAAGTATTGCCTGTCGAGCAGTGTCATGTCAGGCCATTATCTTAGCAGCACAATGGAAGCGTTTGTCGAACGCCAAGGAGATTAGCGTCATCAAGACGTGAGGAGCCGTTAGGAGCCACTAGCTTCTTGAGGCGTAGGGGTTTCTCCTGCAAAAAAGATGGTCAATCGGTGAGATAGAGAATGATTCCATAAATCTATAAAATCTCTCACATGATAAGGCAAGGCTTTTTCATAAGTCGCCAGATTGATATCATCTGTGTCATAAAAATGGACTCTTTCAAGCGATTCCTGCTTAGAGGGTTCTAGAATATTCGCTTTATAATTACCTTGCTCATCTAAATCAGAGAAGCAATAAACCTGATAATAATTACTGCCCGACACTTCTCGATATTGCAGCAACGCATAGACATCAACGGGTGGAGCAGGCAAGTTTAAAGGAACTGCCAGTCGTTGTTGAAAGGGAAGCAACGGATGGCGCATACTACTGCGAATGCCATAATAACCAACCTTATCCACTTGCAATGGATATTTGCGGAATCGAGGTTGGATAAACGTTCTCATAAAGGTAGGAATATCCATATTCTCTTCGGTATAGGCCCCAATCACACAAATCTGCAGATCATAGGCCGGAACGTTACCAATGTTATAAAGCTCTAATTTGACATTATTAGCCTGAAAATCAGGCTTCATATCACAGTGAATATGAGGGAGTACTGCCAGTTTTAACTGCCTCTCAATTAAGCCTCTATACAGGTTATTTTCTTGACGAAGTTCTCTCAAGATGGTGTAGGTAAACCAGGCATAAAAACCTGTGATGACTAACAAAATAATGCTGGCTATTAAAAGGAATGACCCCATTTCAAAATCCAAATCGCAATAGGACAAGAGTATAAGTATTTCAATTTTAAGACTACTGGCTTATGGCTGCTTTAGGTAAAAGAGAACACGTTTTTGCAATGCTTTCAGTGCGAGATTGAAAGATCGAAAGATTGAAAGTCAGGCTCAGCCCATTCATCGATCACAAAATTCAAATCTTTAAGGGATTGATGTCATTCAAGATAAGATTTGAAGCTGGGTTGGATATACCAGATTCAATGCCACGCACCTGGGAATTGTAAGAACCGTACCGCAGGAATATGACTGAACAGATACTGGATATTGAAAATTACGTAGAACAAATGGCATTAGTCCTGGATTTATCACTCGCCCCAGAGCATAAACCGGGGGTGATTGATAACTTTGCGCGGACTGCCGCGATCGCCCAACTTGTGCTCGATTTTCCGTTACCTCAAGCTATTGAAGTTGCTCCTACCTTTAGTCCCGATTTTGAACCATGATTCTAGAGTTTGATCAGGCCGATGCTACGACGATCGCCACTGCGGTTCGAGCAGGTGAAGTGACTGCTGAGACGGTGGTTCGTTCAGCATTAGATCGAATTGCTGTAGACGATAAGCCACTCAACAGTTTTACAGATGTCTTGGCAGATCAGGCGATCGCTGATGCCATTCAGGTTGATCAGGCGATCGCTGCTGGGCACGACCCAGGTCCCCTGGCAGGGGTGCCCTTTGCAGTCAAGAATTTGTTTGATGTGACAGGTTTGCCCACTCTAGCAGGGTCTAAGATTAACCGAGAAAATCCACCTGCGACTCAAGATGCGACTGTGGTTGCCGCACTCAGACGAGCAGGTGCAGTGCTGGTGGGTGCGCTCAATATGGATGAGTATGCCTATGGGTTTGTCACCGAAAACAGCCACTATGGCCCAACTCACAATCCCCATGATTTGAGCCGGATTGCCGGAGGCTCATCAGGAGGGTCAGCCGCAGCCGTTGCCGGAGGATTAGTACCGTTCAGCTTGGGTTCCGACACCAACGGTTCTATTCGAGTGCCTGCCTCGCTTTGTGGCATCTTAGGTTTAAAACCTACTTATGGGCGTTTATCTCGGGCTGGGGTATGCCTATTTGTGGGTAGTTTAGATCACGTTGGTCCCTTTGCCCGCTCGGTGCGAGATTTGGCACTTGCTTTTGATTTGATGCAAGGAGCCGACCCCAAAGACCCTGTTTGTACTACCCGACCTCCGCAGTTATGCCTGCCCCAATTGAGCCAAGGCATTGATGGTCTAAGAATCGCGATCGCTGATGATTATTTTGCCAGGGGAGCACAACCAGACATACTAGCGGCTGTCGAACAAGTCGCTCACGCTCTAGGTGCAAGTCAGCGAGTCACAGTTCCTGAAGCTCATCGAGCCCGCGCCGCCGCCTATGTGATTAGCACATCTGAAGGCAGCAACCTGCACTTTGCCAATCTTAAAGCCCGAGCGCAAGACTTTGACCCTGCCACTCGCGATCGCTTTTTAGCAGGCACAATGGTGCCCACAACCTGGTATTTGCAAGCCCAACGCTTTCGTCGCTGGTTCCGCGATCGCGTTCGTGAGGTGTTTCAAAGCGTTGACTTGATTTTGGCCCCCACAACTCCATGTCCTGCTCCCCTCATTGGGCAAGAAACCATTGTCATTGATGGGGTTGAGGTGTTGAACCGTCCTAATTTAGGTCTGTTTACCCAACCCCTCTCATTTATTGGTCTGCCCATTGTGTCAGTCCCCATACAACAACCGGGAGGGTTGCCCTTCGGAGTTCAAATTATTGCGGCTCCTTACAATGAAGCGTTGGTTTTACGAGCTGCCCGCGTTTTAGAAGAAAAAGGAATCATCTCAGCTCCGGTGATTCGACCCAAAGGGTAAAAAGCAAGGGATGAAGACTGGGAAATAGGAGCCATGAACGACTGGCTTGCCTCCTTGTCCTGATTTCTATATGAGGTTGCACTCAAGCAATCAATGTGGAATCAGGATCTTATCCCTCTTTGGTCACTCTAAGCAGATGAAAAGATGAGTTGCAGGTTTAACTCATGTACGAGTGGACAAATAAACGTATTCATCTTGCGGGTTAATTGCTCAAAGCCGACCTGAAGTGAAGCAATCGGGAAAACCTCTAA
>JANRJA010000132.1:0-5428 GCA_033764315.1 Oculatellaceae cyanobacterium bins.114 | reverse complement strand
TAGAGATCCGTCCACAACCCGCATGATCGGATAGGGAGGAAACGGAAAGCCACTCCACTTACACTAGCGAATTCGATCGCTGTTGTGTCACGCCAAACCCAGGTCTCTTAATACTGCTGAACCGCGAATAAAATTAAGGATGGATGTCCAGCAATGCCGATTGGGACTAATTCTACACACTAAGAATTTACAATTTCCAAACAATGTCCTCACTCAGAATCGCAATTCGGCGATCGCAGCATCTTCACACTACAATGGCAATAAGTGTCCACATTTCCGGCACACAAGTTTGCAATTCACAGTTCGATCAAGTGAATCGCTAGTGATGCTAATAAGCATTGAAGTCGAATTGTTTGACAAGTAAGGTGTGCATCAACGCGCACCTCACGAGAATCGTTGAGTAGTTCCTGAATGAAATAAATCTTTATCGAGCCACTGAGGATCAAGCTTTAGCCCATGACTTCCGCCAAGCAACTTCTTAAAGCCTACGTTCCACCCGAACTTCTTCAGCAGGTAGACTCTACCGCCAACTCCTGTGGCATGACCCGTAGCCAGTGGGTCTGCACTTGCCTCAACTGCTATCTCAACAACAAACGCTTTCCCCGCCAAAGCCAGCACTTTCCCATCTACAAAATAGCGGTGCAATTTCAACGCCATCAAATAGCAATTACTGGACATTTGCAATACCTCAAAAACCTGGCAAAGCTTGGCAGGATTGAGGGTGCCAATCTAGAACTTCTGAATGAAGCGTGCAGCTTGAGTATCAAAGCCAGTCGTGCCATCTTGAGGCAAATCCTCTCCAGTAACGCTGAAGACAATACAATAGAAGAGAGTTGAATGTTGCCTTCAAAACTGCCTCACTGTAAGCGGGGCAGCGTCTCACGAGGAATCGTACATCTTGGATCATGCAAATTTGAGTAAGTATTACATGATCCTCTACCTCCTCTAATGCCCTTCCTCCTCGGCAGCACCTACTTCTAGTCCATACGAGAATCATTTTCAATGCTGGCAACACACTCCAAACCTCGCGACATTTACAAAACATTTGCCTACGACCTCAACAAATCTGGAGCAAAAGCGATCGGTGGGAATATGGCAGGAGAAGACCTCAGAGAACTGAGCCAAGAGATTCTCATTGCTCAGCCTCTTAACCGTCGAGTTCAACGACCTATCTATCACGGGGCACTCAGCCTGCCAGTCGGCGACTATCTTAGCAATGAACTTTGGAATATCATTGCCCAAGACTTTTTAGATGAAATGGGGTTTGTTGGACACCCCTACCAACTCACACGCCACACGGATCAGGATCATGACCACATCCACTTCACCGCTGGACGAATTGGGCTTAACGGCAGGTGTGTGCATGATGGTTGGGATCATCGCAAAGCCGAAGTTACACTCCGTAAAATTGAGCAGCGATATGAACTGCCCAGCATCACCTGTAGTTGGGACACCCTCGAAGTTGCACCCAGTTTTGCCGAACAGCACCGTTACGAACAAGAACAACACGCCTATGAACAAGGCATCCGTTCCATTCCTCCAGCGCTATCTGTTCGTAAGCAGCTACTCACTGCCATTCAGACCTACACACAGGATGCCCCTACAATGCCTGAATTGGTGAAGCGATTACAACAGGGGGGCATTGAAGTAAAAATCAACTTGAAGCATCCCGGTATTAGCTTTCAATTGAACAACGTGAAGTTTAGGGGCTACCGCTTAGGTCGGGCCTACAGCTTCAATGGATTGCAGAAACACCAAAGGGTAAGCTACATCCCTGGTCGCGATGATGAGCAAATTCAGCAATTGATGCAACAACCTGCCAAATCCATTTCCACCACTACTGAAGCTACTATTGGACTCTTACCAAACTCGGACTCTCAAACACTATTGCCTGAACGGAAGGATGCCAACTGGAACCAGGTAAAACAACAACTGGTTACTCAATATCAATTTCCACCTGAACTACTTGATGGACTCTACCATCAAGGATGGCTCTATGCAGATCAGAACAAGCGTCCAGTTTTTGTGGAGCGATCGCTCGACGATGATAATTATCACGGGCTGACACTAAACAGCCATGGCATATTGGAGGCAACAGAACCTAACCTAGAACATCACCTCTACAGCACATTTTGGATAGGGGATGACGACTTACCCTTACAAGAAGCAGTCATCGTCGAACATCCCCTCGAAGCTTTAGCGGTGTATGTTTTGGAGAAGGTAAATAATCCAAACTCTCAACCAACTCTGTATCTCAGCGCTGATCGCCCAGAACAATTGCCCCTTAATGTCCTCAAAGACATGGAGAGGGTGTACATATCTGTTCAATGCACCGATGCGATTAAAACTCACTTAAATCAGCAGGTGCCCCAAGCAGTCGGAATTGATCCACACCATCCGCAAGGCTGGCAGGGAATTTGGAGAGAGGAAGTAAAAACTTCTCAACAGCAAACTGCGTCAAGAAGATCTCTTAAACCCCAGAGGCAACGGAAACAAATTGAACCCTAAAGCGTTTCATTTTGCGTAAAACTGGGCGGAATTTTAAAGCTGAGATCGCAGCTCTACAGCTTTAAATTAAACGTGTGTTAGGGTTGGTAAACTTAGACGCTCCTCTGACATCTCCCACTGAAGCGAAGAAGACACCACAGTTGCCGCCAATGAGAGCGACCCCTCTACTAACGTAAATTTGATATCACCGTAGCCATTTATTGTGAAACTTAGTCCTCTTTTCTTTGCGCCTACCAATTGGTACAAACGGCACAATGATGAACGACAGTAAGCAAAAAAGTACCTGTAATCGCTTCGATTAAGCAGGTATTGGGCACCTGCCGCTAGAACAATCAACGAGTAAGGAACATCATCCAATCGTCCAGGAATAGCAGCAAGGCGAGAAACTTCTACAAGATCCTTCCGCCTTACTAGATCGGACGGCAAAAGATTCAACCTTTCTAACAACGTCATATTCGTCATAACTGGCGTTGCCCTCACCGTAGCAATAGGTTCAGCACGGGCTTTTAACAGCATGATAGTGGAATACTCATCTTGCAATGCATCGAATTCATCATCCAAATTCACATGAGGAGACCGAGTCTCATACATCATCTTGCGAATCCGATAAACATCATTCAACTCAGCTTGTGTGGTTACTGGTTCTATATACAGCATTTCTTTCAACCAACTGAATTAGTCATCAACAGGGAGCCAGACTCATTTTCTTGCACTGCTTCAGCAACCGCATCCAGAATTTTGCCAGTTAAATACAACGTCGTTCTAGCAATCTGAATTACATTATTCTGGTCTTGCTCATGGGTGACAAAGTGTTCAATTATCCGCTGAACAACTTGCGAATGCTCTGCATCAATGTCGCTGTGAGCTACGAAAAATGACATATTTTCATCTTCAAGATTGAGGTCACGACGCGCGATCGCCAAAGCAGGACCAATATGCTTGTAGGAATCTTCTGCCCAAAAACTGTATCCTAACCGAGGAATTGCCCCTAACTCAGCCGCAACATAGCGAAGATAGCCAATCAATGCCTCAGTTGGCGGCAATGGCGAGGCATTGAACTGTTCAGGATCATTCAAACCGATGGATGCCAAATCTCGCACCACCATTCCTTCATGACCCAGTTCTTCTTGAGCATGTTTGTAGCAAAACGCCAACAAAGCGTGCTGCTTAGGATCTACACGACTTGCTGCCACTGCCTGGTTGATGGAGTTATGGCGAGTGTAGTGGTAGATCTCAATCAGAACTCGTTGCCATAATTGCCCTGATACACCGTACTGTTTGATGTGCTGCCAAAACAGTCCCTTTTTCACTTCAGCCCATTGCAGATCTATCACCGCTTGTAGCTGTGTCAGAAACACTTCTGATACCTCCAACGTTAATTCAATTTACAAAATCATGAGAGCAAGTTCAACCAAGATCAATAAACCCAAATACAAACAAAGGCAGACCAGTAGTAGAGATGAGTTTGATCTGCCAACAATTCAATGGTTAAACTGCAAAACTACATCAACTTACAACCATTTTGGTTCTTAGTCTCTCTCCCATAAGAAAGATGACCTATGATACAAAAAGCTTCTATGTCCGAAGAAAGATTATCTACTTGTCTCAGATAAAGTACGGTGAAGCAATTATCTGCTCGTGCACTTAATCATGGCTTTCCAACAGATTCAGTGGATAGTCAATAGTCTTGCCCTACTGGGATTTACTCCTCTACCCGCGCTCGCACAGATTGTTCCTGATCGTACGTTACCCGTAAACTCCAACGTTTCATCCGACTGTAGCAATTGCACGATTACAGGTGGGACAGTCCGAGGTGCCAACCTGTTTCATAGCTTTGAACAATTTTCCGTTCCTACAGGCGGCAGCGCCTATTTCAACAACTCGCTGAATATTCAAAACATTCTGACCCGGATTACTGGGCAATCAGCCTCCAGTATTGATGGACTACTGCGAACCAACGGTAGTGCTAACCTGTTCTTGATTAACCCAAACGGCATTATTTTTGGATCTAACGCCCGGTTAAACATTGGCGGATCATTTCTGGCAAGCACTGCAACCAGCATCAAGTTTCCTGATGGGGAGTTCAACACCAATCCTGCTCAGTCTTCTCCTCTGTTAAGTATCAATGTCCCAATTGGGTTAGGGTTTGGCAGTTCTCCCGCTCCCATTCAAGTCCTCGGAACTGGGCACTTACTCACCCTACAAAATCCATTACTCTCCCCCACAATTGGTGCATCACAAAGTACTAGTGGACTTCGCGTTCAAGCTGGAAAGACGATCGCTCTTGTTGGTGGTACGGTGTCTTTAGATGGGGGCATTTTGACGGCTCCCAGTGGACGAGTAGAGGTTGCTGCCGTTGATTCAGGAGATGTCAGTTTAACCGCAATTCCCCAAGGCTTTGCCCTCACACCTGGAATAGTTAGCGGATGGAAGCCTATCCAATTAAGCAACAGAGCCTTGCTTGATACAAGTGGACTTCCAGGCGGTAGCATTCAGATCAACGGTGGGAAAGTATCCTTTACTGAAGGCGCTACCGCACTCATCCAAAATGCTGGTGTAGCAGAGGCGGGATCTATTGAGATCAATGCCAGAGAGCAAGCGTTTTTTTCTGGAGTCGGTTTTCAGGGAAATTCTCCGTTTCCCAGTCGTTTGATTAATGAAAGTGTTGGACCGGGCAAAAGCGGTAACGTTATTATCTCGTCTCCAAACCTGACAGTTGAAGCAGGAGCTAATATCTCAGCTCGAACTTACGGATCTGGAGAGGGCGGGGATGTCATCCTCAATGTTCCTAGTGCGATCGTAGTTCGCGGGTTCTCTCTGATATTTCCAGACCTCTTCAGCCATATCGTAGCCGCAACAGTAGGCGCTGGGGATGCTGGCAACGTCATTGCTACTACCCAAACGCTGATTGGACAAGATG
>JANRJA010000112.1:0-8302 GCA_033764315.1 Oculatellaceae cyanobacterium bins.114 | reverse complement strand
CTTAAAGCGATCGTTCAGCCAGTTGGAAACCAATCCGCCAGAGCATCGTTTTACGGTAAGACTGAGTGAGTAGGGACGAGATGGGGATGACGAGATGGAGTAGGCGCGACGAACAACTTTCCCATCGATCGCGACTTCAATAGTTACGAATTGACCCGGCAGATAGTAGAACAGCAAATGGGGATCACTGGTGAAGTAAAACGTTTTTGTGTCCAGGGTTTCTTCCACAATGCGATAGCATCGAACAACTAAATCTTGATCAGTCCAATGGGCAGCAGCAGGCAAATTCCCGTTAGAGCTACTCTGTGGAATTGTTTGCGGGAGAGGCATTAACTCTTCAACGTACAGCGTGGTTTTTCCCATCTGGAGTGTGTCTTCTGCCTGAAGTTGATGCCGTTGATTCGGCAGAAGCTTTTTACCATTAACGAAAGTTCCGTTCGTACTCTGTTCATCCGTGAGGTAATATTCACTGTCGAGAAATTGAATTTTGGCGTGGGTGCGACTGACACCCTCTCCGGTTAATACAAGATCACAGGTATCAGCCCGTCCGATCGTCCATTCGGTTTGATCAAGGGTTTGTTGACCGAGTTGAGCGCGTCCAGACTGACCATTTTTGAAGTTATTGAATTGAAGTTGAATCATAATGCAGGTTCTCTAAAATGGGACTGCTAGCGTC
Organism: Oculatellaceae cyanobacterium bins.114; assembly: GCA_033764315.1. GTDB lineage: Bacteria > Cyanobacteriota > Cyanobacteriia > Elainellales > Elainellaceae > FACHB-1407. Next base: position 7,626 of record JANRJA010000112.1, on the reverse strand, counting down.
GAGGTCTGGAGGAAGAAACGATTGTTGGGTTGGATGTCTTTTTGGCGAAGGCAGCGGTTTTAGTAGGCTTCTGTTTTTGAAAGACAGCCGTAATCGCGTTTTGGAGTGAGAACGATCGAGTAGTAGAATTGCTTCGCCGTTTGGATTGAGCAACGGTTGTTGCATCTGCTGCGGTTGTGTAAGGAGCCGATTTGATGAGCAATTCTGGCTGGGTTTCTGCAATCTTTTGAATGGTTGCAAAGTGGTCGGAATCTTTTAGTTCAAGCTCTTGGCGCAATTTGCTGAAGAACTTCAAACTATCGGATGGATCGACAACCTTTTGTTCAAGTAGGTCTTGCACAACGCCGATATATGCCGGTACTTGTGTTTGATGGGAGAATGCAGGGATACCTTTAGTAATTGCGTAAACTTCATCAGCGGATAGCTTATCCAGTGTTCTTCCCTGGAGGACGGTAGGAGGAACATTGATCTTCTGTAACTGTTTTCGTAGACTGACTGCCATTCCCTCACGCTGATACTGGAACTGGCTTCGGTTGAGAGTGCGAACGACCCAAAGTGCTCCAACCGCAATGATCAGTCCGTTGAATCCAAGGATCACGGGTTCTGGAAAGCGGTTAATGGTGGGTCTTGCTCCATAGGCGAAGAACGTCCAGAATGAGGCGAATGTGAAGAGAGTGAATGTGATGTGTTGGGCTTGTTCTGCTGAAATTGAGTTTCCATTCCATTTGAACTTGCGAAGTAGTTTTTCTACAATTCGACCGATCGCGTAGAAGATGGCAATCAGTACTCCAAACAGGAGGAATGGTGCGATAAGTTTTGGGATGGGAATGGAGTGACCTGCAATATAAAATCCAGGGTCGAATAGCTTGTTCAGTAAATCTTCTTCGTGTGCCCAAGCCCCGCTAAAATAATAGTCCCAATTACCAGAGTACAAAAAGAAATACCAGTAGAACGCAATCACCATTCCCAAATAACCATATTGGACTAAGCGGCGTCCTGGTTTTTGCAGTTCTGTCCAATAGGCTTGTTCAGCATCAATATCAATGCAGGGCATTTTGCAGCCAACGCAAGCTGTGTGCTCTTGTCCACTGTTGAAATCAGAAGTGCGACACATGGACTGAGTGATAGCGGGCTTTTGTTCTAAATGAGCTTGGCTACCTAGCAGTGAGCGGGGTCCGGTGTAGACTGTTTGCACAGGTGCCATAGGACAGAAGTAGTTACACCAGGATTTTCCAGGAAATAGGTAGCCTATAAGAATAGCGGATGCGATGGTTGCCAGTAGAAAAATTCCTAATGCCGTGCGATCGCCATTCACAAATATGAGCCGTGCCCACAAACCGACGATAAACAACCCAAACTGAACATAAAGATGATTGCGTCCAAGCCAGGAATCTGGCTTGATGGTGGCTAGTTCGCTCCGAATGGTTCCGGTGATAGGATCAATCACGTTTCGTTGCCGTTGAAGCCCTAACGCTCGTGGAATTTGGGATAGGAAGGAGAGAGGACAGATTCTGCGCCAGAACTCGTGTCCAAGCACAAAGATGATGATGATTCCGGCAGGGACAATCATTGCCCACCAGACCAATGCCCCCATTGAAAAAGGTTGTTCTGAAATACAGGAATCTCGAATTTTTACGCAGAGATTTGGGTCGTTGATGACCGCAAGATTTTGGCTGAATAGGGTTCCTGATCCAGGTTCTGTAATCAACCTGGAAATGGGATCGTAGAACAGAGACGCGATCAATAGCAGCCACGCGATCGCGAGAAGCCATCGAACGACGTGCATTTTTTGTTCAGCGACACGGTTGAGCATATTAGTCCTCGTTAAATTCTAATTGCCAGATTTTTAAGCGTTGGTTAGAGCCATAATTGGCGAGGTATTTTCCATCACGGCTAATAGTAGACAGCCCATTTAACCGAGTGATTGTTTTGACTAACTGTCCTGTTGTTCGGTCCCACAATCGGACTGTTCCATCGGTGTGGATAGTAATCAGGCGGCGATCGTGTAGGGCTGCGCTGCTTACCTGGGCTGACTCTGGTGGAAAAACGCGAACGAGTTCGGCCGTTTCAAGGTTCCATGCCAGTGCCCTATCTTGCCCAAAACTGTACAGAATGGGTTCGCTGGAGCTGACCTGTAAGTGTTCGATGGAGCGAGTGTGTCCAGCAAATACTCGCTGCAAATGCCCATCTTGAGGCTTCCAAACCATGATCCGATTGTTGTCAGTGCTACAAATGAGGAGGTTTGTGGGAGAGAAGTTTATGCTGGTAATTGTTTCTTCTCCATCCTGTGGGGTATCCTCCTCCATGCGAATTGTCTGCATCAACTGCCCAGATTGCAGGTTCCATATCTGCATGGTGTGAGGTTTGGTGCCAGTGGCTAACAGTTGGCTGTCTGGGCTAATAGCAACACTTGTAATAGGCTGTTGGTCACTGTGGAGAAGAACACTGAATTGTCGTCCGGAGGGTAATTCCCATAGGAAGGCACGATTGTCTTTCCCATTACTAACCAGCCACTTACCGTCTTGACTAACGATAAGGTTTGTGATGGTATCGCTATGTCCAGTTAGAGTTTTGAGTCTATTGCCTTGGTGAATGTTCCACAGGTCGATTTGGTGTTCTGAGTTTCCTGTTACAAGGATTTGGCTAGTAGTAATCACCATCTGTTGGGTGGAATGAGGAACTGGGATGTCATTTAGCAGTTTTAGGGATGCTTCAGAGTTCGGTAGAGTTGGCATTCGGAGTAACTGTTCGGCTAGGACGCTTTTAATTTTTGGTAAGTACTGAATAGGATTAATTTTGATTGCTCCTACAACAAGGGTAACTACGGAAGCTAGGGCTAGACTCCATCGAATAGATTTAAGAGAGCGGTGAGGAATCAGGTCGTTAGGAGTTATGGCGATTGGTTGCGATCGATGAGACAGTTGATGCAAATCATTTAATGCTGCGGATGCTGATGTATAGCGATCGCCCGAATGCTGGCAAACCATCTTGTCCAAAATGACAATCAATCGCTTGTTGAGTTTGTTCTTCTTAAGGTAGCTGTGCCAGTCAATTTCCTGTGATAAAAGATGCCGTTTGAATTGCTGTGGATGAATTCCGGTGAGAAGCTGAATCGCTGTAATCCCTAGTGCATATAAATCGCTGTTAAATGTGGAAGCTCCAGCTTTTTGTTCAAGTGGAATATATCCAGAAGTTCCAAAGGTGACATCTTGTTGGAGAATATCGTTTAGGTGAGTCGCTGCACCAAAATCAATCAGGGTAATCTTTCCGTCTGAGTGACGACGGATTAGGTTGCTGGGTTTAATGTCTTGATGAATGATATTTTGTGAATGTATATAGTCTAAAACAGACAAGATATCGTACAGAAGAGCAGTGACCTCATTTTCGCTAAATAGCTGTTTCTGACCAATCCAGTTTTCTAGCGACTTGCCATCAATGTATTCCAGTACAAGGTATAGATCAGTATTCTCTTCAACATATGCCAGTAACCAGGGCAATTGGCTATGGTTACGCCCCAGTTCGTGAAGGATTTGGGCTTCGCGTTTGAACAAGCATTGAGCTGATTCAGGAGGCAATATAGAGGGGTCGTCCAGGTAGAGGCATTTGACCACGCAGAGAGGGTGGTCTGGGAGGTATTTATCACGTACCAAGTACGTTCTACTGAAACCACCTGAACCAAGTTGTTCCAGAACCAGATACCGCTCGATTAGCAGTTGTCCGATCATGCTGATTAAACTCAATAAGAGTTGATTCTGAGAGGAATATGAATGGAGATGCAGCCAGTTGTAACAAATCCGAACCACGACTGCCCTTAACAGGGTTCATCTCAGCCTATGCTTTGCTGGATGATTTGATAATCTTCCTTTGGAGTTCTTATATCAAGATTGTAGTCCCCTCTCTGGTTGGATTTTTGATAAGCTTTCTGGTTTGTGGAAGTGCTAATGGAAATCTCATTCATTCGCTTTAGAAGCCTTTATAGCAAAGTTTTCTGCTTATTTTGCTTATTTTGCCTATTTACTTAGTGACTTAGCTACTTAAAACCTTGGTATAAATTTGCCCAATTTTAATGGACAAATTCTGCAATAAAACTGCGATCGCGAAACCGCGATCGCAGCAAAAATTTGGAGGAGAACAATTATGAACGATGGATACTAAAGCTTGGAAGTCTGGGATGCTCGATGGAGAGTTGCTACAGTTGGAGGTTATACAAACTCCACGACGTTCTGGTTGAGGTTTACCCGGTTTTCCCCAGTTGGAAATCCAGCTCTGCCATCACCATCAACGTCAAGGTTAGAGTGAGCGTTGACGTACAGGTTCCCTGCTAATAAAGCAGCTTGTTCTTCTGGATTCAACTCAAATTCACTGGAAATGGTACCGGACTTACCGTCTTCGTTAACGGTATTGTCAAAAAACCGAACAGCGGTTGCGTCAGCAAAGTCTCCGCGATCGTCACCAGCAGGGCTAAAGTGTAGGTGCGTCCCCGTCAGTGGATTGCCCTCAACGTCTTTAGGGACTTCTAGAAATCCTTGAACCAGTGCATCTGGATCTGACCCATTTAAGATCTCAGCCTTGGGATCGATTTCGGTCTCTCCCTGACTGAAAAGTGGTGCCCCATCAAAATCCTTAAATTCTCCATCTACTTTGAGTGTTCCATCCTTTAAATCAAGGTTCAGTTCTGTAGAACCTTGACTGTTATTGGGAAAAGGAAACTCTTCTGCACCGCTGTTGGTATTTGCAGTATTGAATTGGAAGCTACCTTCACCCGGAAAGATAAAGTCGTTTCCAGCGTCACCAACCATTACATCCTGCCCTTTAGAACCGTTGTGCTGTTTGAAGCCTCCCTCACTGGTGGATGGAGTACTTTTTGATTCGGGGGAAGCATGGTTGTGTGAATCGTCTCCGCTACTGAATACCTGGTTCAGTGCATTATCCACTTCGGACTCCTGAATCGAGGAGCCTTGAGAGCCGTTGATGGATATAGAGTTCGATTTGAGGGAGTCACCGCCAATATCGGCTACCGATTGCTCGTGTTGCTGATCTTGGACTCCAGGTCCGTGGTTCGGATCGAGTGTCATATCTTCATGTCCTCTTCTCTTCAAAAGTGTCCTTTGGGGTCTTAGCAAGTGCGGTTGCTATGCTGTTGTCGATGCAGCTTGGTTGCTTGCAGCAATTAACTCACTCCCCAAGTTGTCTAGCTCTTTCGGATCAACGGTGGTGAAGTTCTGTTCGGAGATATCACCTGCGTTGACAAAAGTCAGAGCGGCAAGGAGGTGTTCGGTAGTTTTGTCAAGGATTACAGTGTTGTTGTCAGAATCGAGAGGTTGATCAAGTCCACCGTTGTCAGGGTTCGTACCTTGTCCAAAGATAATGTTTTCGACAGACAATCCGTTCAGACCGAATTTGTCTTGAGTCGAGTTGAAGTCAAACACTCGGTTGGTTGCCTCTTCACCCAGGATGATCAGATCTTCTCCTGTTCCAGTGGTGATGGTGTTGAAGGCACCAGCGGTGTCCCCCCGAATGATGTCGCTGCCACCCGCTCCTATTACGGTGTTTGTGCCGCCGCCACCATCAAGCAGGTCTCCATTCTCTCCCAACCGTTCTTTTAAGTTGTTCTCCTGCTGAACTTCAGCAGGGTCAAGCGTCTTTGGTGCGTCTAGCTTATCCGGTGAAAGATGAAGTTCTTCGCTAGTCTGACTGATAGAGTTCGTACCGCGATCGCCTGCGCTATCTTTATCACCTGCAAACGCATTGCCCAACGCCGCATCGACTTCAGACTCCTGAATCGATGCTCCTTGTGAGGTGTGGCTAGAGGAATTTGAGTGAGAACTGTCGGAAGATATGTCTCCGAATGATTGGTTTTGAGACAGGGAATTCCCAATCTCCTGTCCATGATCGAGCACAGCCATAGCTGATGTCTCCTTTCTGTAGTAAAGGTCAGATACGAACTGAATGTTCGCTTGTTTGTTGAACTAAGGGTGTTGTAATGGGGCGAGCGGCTTAACTCGATGAAGTATCAATATCCGGTAATGAACTGAGTCAAACGTTCCGGTGAATACTTGTACTGAGTTTTCTTAAAGCCTGAACAGGAAATAAGCGAAGAGTTTTGGTAAGTAGAACAGTTTATGGGAGTTGGATAGGAATCAAACTCTCTTGTATGTTGATACTTGATTCCAACTAAAACTGTGATACCAACTTGCTTATCCTGTTTGTCCTCACCTTAATCAATGATTTTTAGGAATACTTCTAACAAAAGGTAGAAATGGTCATACGAATTGAGATATTAATCAGTAGTAGAAAACAGTTTATGATTTCTGTTCAAGGAATTGATGACTAAAATGGAAGTAATGCGTTGACCAGGTTGTCGTAATGCGTTGAAGATGTGCGTTGCAGTGTTTTGCGATCTTGTCTAGTAGTGAGACTTTCCCTCAGAAATAGACAGACGCTCGATCTCTGCGTTTACGGTGAGATGAAGTCTGTGCAGCCGTTTTTCTGTTGTTAATAGCTGTTGACTGACGGTGGTGCTACTGTCAGGCTGTCAATCTGTTATGAAAATGGTTGAGTATACCATGTCGGAATCGTTTCAATCTAGTACGCTGTTTTGTTCAGTAGAACCAGCTCCGATGCTTGCTAAGGTGAGTGTGGGATCGGATCTTTTCAAGGCATTGCAACAGTACAACAATCCAACTGGATACACAATGATTGGTGTGTTGTTGTTTCTGTTGCTCCTGTCCCGTCTTCTAGGTCCGGGTAAGAGTAAAACCACCACCGGGCGAATGACTGGTGGGGCTGAAAAGCTGTCTGCAACGTGTGAAGCGTTACGACAAATAAAGTTGATCAAAAACTTGCAAGCTTACAACCAGCAAGAAGATCAACTGAAAGCACAGATGCAAGAAAAAAAACAACCCATACCTGAACTACCATCGCGCCCCCGACATAACCAGGTAACGGTGTGGTGTGGTACGCCGAAGTGGTGCGGGAATGGGCGGTTTCGAGGACTGGGTGCGGTGATACAAACGATGCTGGGGCAAATGCCTACTACCTTTGTTCCAGATGCTCAACGAAGTATTTTAGCATTAGGTATTCCCAATTCAGGTAAGACATTCAGTACAATCGACCGAATTGCTGAAAGTATGATGGTACAGGGGTTGCCGATACTCATTTACGATAAAAAAGGCGAACAAATGAAATTAATGGCACCGATGGCAGCTCGTTACGGCTACAAGGTGCATGTGTTTGCTCCAGGAGAACCGTTCAGCGGCACGATTAACCTGTTGGACTTTGTTAAAAGCCCGTTAGATGCAGTGATGGCGGGGGAAATTGCGGCGGTCATTAATCAGGTTAATTTGAGTAATGGGAAAGGCGATCAGTTCTTTAAGAATTCAGGCGATCAATTAGCACGGGCACTGTTGCAGTTGGTGAAAGCTGGCAAACCAGAATTTGCTGATATGGCGACGGTTTATGCGCTTTTGCAGCTACCAGATTTCGTTAAGCGTTTGGATCATGCCGTGCGAGAAGGAAAAATTTCAACCTGGGTTGCTGCTAGCTTTCAGCAATTCTTGGCAACCAAAGAGGCTGAGAAAACTATTTCAGGCATCATGTCAACAGCGAGTTTGCTGTTCTCATCGT
>JANRJA010000037.1:0-3042 GCA_033764315.1 Oculatellaceae cyanobacterium bins.114 | reverse complement strand
GGTAGCCCCTAAACTTCACGTTGTTCAATTGAAAGCTAATACCGGGATGCTTCAAGTTGATTTTTACTTCAATGCCCCCTTGTTGTAATCGCTTCACCAATTCGGGCATTGTAGGAGTATCCTGTGTGTAGGTTTGAATGGCAGTGAGTAGCTGCTTGCGAACAGATAACTCTGGAGGATTGGAACGAGTGCCTTGTTCATAGGCATGTTGTTCTTGTTCATAGCGGTGCTGTTCAGCAAAGCTGGGTGAAGCTTGGAGGGTGTCCCAACTACAGGCAACGCTTGGTAGTTCATATCGCTGCTCAATTTTGCGAAGTGTGGTTTCGGCTTTGCGGTGGTCCCAACCGTCATGCACACACTTGCCGTCCAGCCCAATGCGTCCAACGGTGAAATGGATGTGGTCGTGAGCTTGGTCAGTATGTCGTGTGAGTTGGTAGGGGTGTTCCACAAACCCCATTTTATCTAGAAAGTCTTGGGCAATGATGTTCCACAGTTCATCGCTAAGATAGTCGCCGACTGGTAGGCTGAGTGCCCCGTGATAGATAGGTCGTTGAACTCGACGGTTAAGAGGCTGAGCAATGAGAATCTCTTGGCTCAGTTCTCTGAGGTCTTCTCCTGCCATATTTCCGCCGATCGCTTTTGCTCCAGATTTGTTGAGGTCGTAGGCAAATGTTTTGTAAATGTCGCGAGGTTTGAAGTGTGTTGCCAGCATTGAAAATGATTCTCGTATGGACTAGAAGTAGGTGCTGTCGAGGAGGAAGGGCATTAGAGGAGGTAGAGGATCATGTAATACTTACTCAAATTTGCATGATCCAAGATGTACGATTCCTTGTGAGACGCTGTCCCGCCTACAGTGAGGCAGTTTTGAAGGCAACATTCAACTCTCTTCTATTGTGTTGTCTTCAGCGTTACTGGAGAGGATTTGCCTCAAGATGGCACGACTGGCTTCCATGCTCAAATTACACACTTCATTCAAAAGTTCTAGATTGGCACCCTCAATCCTGCCAAGTCTTGCTTGATTTTTGAGGTACTGCAAATGTCCAGTAATTGCTACCTGACGGCGTTGAAATTGCACTGCTGCTTTGTAGATGGGGAAGTGCTGGCTTTGGCGAGGAAAGCGTTTATTGTTGAGGTAGGAGTCGAGGCAGGTGCAGATCCATTGACTGCGGGTCATACCACAGGAGTTAGCGGTAGAGTCTACCTGCTGAAGAAGTTCGGGTGGAACGTAGGCTTTAAGAAGTTGCTTGGCAGAATTCATGAATTAAGGTTTGTTGCTCGATAGCTTGATAGAGATTCACGTTCATTCGGAAGTTATCCACTGATTGTCGTCAAGATGCGTAATGCACCTCTTGTCTGTCAGGTAATGCGGCTTCAGTGCTTACCAGTGTTTTTAAGTCAGTCATCTTTATTGAAGATGAACTGTGAATTGCAAACTTGTGTGCTGAAAATGTGAGCACTTGTTGTCATTGTAGTGTGATGTGGCTGCGATCGCAATTCGGCGATCGTTGTCGAGAACACCGTTTAGGAATTGTAAATTCTTGATTTGTAGAATTAGTCCCAGTCAGCATTGCTGGACATCCGTCCTTAGCATTATTCCTGATTCAGCGATATTAAGAGACTGGAGCTTGGCGCAACACAACGGCGATCGAATTCGCTAGTGTAAGTGGAGTGGCTTTCCGTTTCCTCCCTATCCGATAATGCGGGTTGTGGACGGATCTCTAACTCACCTGATTTCTTGCTACTCAGCTCATTGGCTGTTACCTTCGCAACCCTTGGAGCGTTATATCGCGCAAAAACGGCTCCCAATGTTCTCCAATCATGAGGCAATAGGATAGGTCATTTGTGTTGCTCGATCTGGGATTGACGACAACCGTTGCGCAGGCGTGATTAAGTATTGCCACATCATTCATATATCAGGAGTTTTTCAATTGCATGGCTCGATCGTCAAAATCGTTTAGTGTTGCCATTGCTCAGGCGGGAGACTTTGGCATGTCTCGCACCAAGCCCATCTCGCAACTCGCCGATGGTCTTCTCAGTACGCAGCCGACAGACCCGCAGGTTGTTGAGCTGAACCCTGATGACCTCAAAGATCCGCGCTTTCGCTATAAGCCCAACCTGCCGCCTGAAAATCAAGCCTGGGTGTCCTATGGTAAGGGCACGTTTGTAGTGGGGAACTTAGCGCGTGTCAAGCATGGACAACTGCACATCCACCAACTCAAACAAACCCGGATTGTGCCCAAAGCTCTAACTGCGATTTGGTCAGCCTATCAACAACATGGATTGAATAATAAAGCTGGACTCGCATTTGTGGGACAACTGCCTGCGGGTGAAATGCCTGCCCGTGAAGCCCTGACTCAGGAACTCAGCGAAGCCCTTAAGGGATTTGAAACCCCGACAGGCACCTTCAAAATCAAAGCCCGCATTCGTTTTGTCCCTGAAGGTAGTGGTATTGCCGCTTACAAAGAAGCTACAGACCCAGACTTTTCTGATAAGGTTTGTGCTTTCTTTATGCTGGGGTTTCGCAATGCTTCGGTACTTGTGATGGAACGCGGGGTGGAATCGATTGTGAGAAGTTCTAAATGGGGCTTTGCTCATCTGGTGCAGGAGGTCTCGGACTCCGACAAAGTAGTTGAGCAGTCCATTGAAACCCTTACTCCTGTGCTGGCAGAGGCGTTTGACCCGAAGCAACTGCTTGGGCGAGAGGGGATTATTGATCGTCAACCCTTCTACCGGATTACCCATCACCACTCTGGTTCTAATCAAACTGAGGAGGTGGATCGCCTAGTGGTGGCTACGGAGCAAGCCTGCGATCGCTACCTGCGGGAGTTAATGGGCTGGATGCAAGATGTATTAAATGAGTTGACTGTCCGCTGCGACGAAGTGATTCTAAGTGGCGGTACAGCGGAAACGCTTAAGCGCGTAATTAACCGGCGCTGGCTTTCAACCTTTCCAGAGCACAGCTTCCACGGTGGAGTCAAACTCCCTGAAGACTTTGACGATAAGGGCTTAGGAGTGCGCCTATTTGACCCGTATGCAGCACTT
>JANRJA010000103.1:0-17822 GCA_033764315.1 Oculatellaceae cyanobacterium bins.114 | reverse complement strand
TTCTAAGCTCGACTTTATCCATTTTGAAGTGGAGGAAAGGTAGCAAGATCAGGAAAGAGTTGTTGGATTTATCCTGATGAACCTGCTACCGCAAGAATTTCTACCCTTAATCGTAACGTTTGCCCCATTGTTTTCCAAGCCGGTATGGGAATCAGCCGTGGTGCTGTTAGTCGGTGCAATCCTGGCTCCTGGGAAGCGGACAGTGAGTGCCATTTTACGAGTGATGGGCTTAGAGCAGGAGTTGCAATTTCAGAGATACCATCGGGTGCTCAATCGTGCGGTGTGGTCGAGTCGTCATGCCAGCAGATTGCTCCTGCAACAATTAGTCAAAGTCTTTGCCCCCCGAGGGGTACTCGTGATGGGTATCGATGACACGATTGAGCGACGATGGGGCAAACGCATTGCAGCCCGAGGCATTTACCGTGACCCGGTGTGTTCCAGTGACAGTCACTTTGTCAAAACCAGTGGATTGCGCTGGCTGAGTTTGATGCTGCTGGTGAAGATTCCTTGGGCAGAGCGAGTGTGGGCACTGCCCTGTTTCACCGTTTTAGCGCCCTCAGAGCGCTATGACCAACTGCACCATCAACGTCATAAAACCCTGACGGATTGGGCACGACAGATGTTAATTCAAGTCAGACGATGGGTGCCTCAGCGTGCCATTGTCCTGGTGGCAGATAGCTCTTTTGCTGCCCTGGAGTTGCTTGAGGCGCTCCGGCAACTGCCCAAAGCCGTTCATGTCGTGACCCGTTTACGCCTGGATGCTGCTCTCTATGATCCTGCTCCTCAGCGCGAACCGAAGCAGGTGGGACGACCCCGCAAGGTTGGCAAGCGGCGACCCACCCTGCACAAGCTGTTAGAGAACCCAGAAACGGTTTGGCTACCTGTGCATCTCAAGGGGTGGTATGGGGGACGGTGCTGCAAGCTTCAGATTACCTCTCAAACGGCTGTGTGGTATCACAGTGGACTGCCTGCGGTGCCGATTCGTTGGGTGCTCGTCAAAGACCCAAAGGGCAAGTTTGAGCCGCAAGCATTTCTCTCGACGGATTTGAACGCCACCCCTAAACAAATCTTGTTGTGGTTTCGGCAACGCTGGCAAGTGGAAGTGACGTTTGAGGAAGTGCGGGCGCATTTAGGGGTGGAAACTCAACGGCAGTGGTCAGACTTAGCGATTCTACGCACGACCCCTGCTCTGCTTGCTTTGTTCTCAATGGTTGTTCTGCTGGCCCATCAATTGCAATCACAAATGAGTTTCTTGTTGCCTCAATCGGCTTGGTATAACAAAGAGCTACCCACGTTCATTGATGCGTTAGCTTTGGTCCGTCAACGGTTTTGGCAAATCCGACTTTTTCAGTTCTCTGGTGCAGCAACCGATATGGTAAAAATACCAAAACCCTTGCTAGATTGCTGGTCTAGCCTGTTGTGCTATGCTACCTAACTTGGATAAAGTCGAGCTAAGGGGAAACTGCTTCGCATCCCGACGAGCAACCGCTTACGCTTCCACTATGGCAATCGAATAAATTGCTTTAAACTTTCAAATGAATTGGAGTGAGGTCATTACGGTTTAGCAGTGGCAACCACCAATCTTTATATTCAACATACCATTGGACTGTATGTTTCAGACCTTCTTCAAAACTAATACTAGGATGCCAATTTAATTGCGTCTGGATCTTTGTTGCATCAATGGCATAACGGCGATCGTGTCCAGGTCGATCTGCAACAAATCGAATCAGATAATGGGGACAAACGGTTAAATTAGGAACTAATTCTTGCAATAAATTGCATATTTTATGGACTAAATGAATATTTTTCACTTCATTATTGCCACCTATATTGTAGGTTTCTCCAGGCTTACCGCTACTCAATATTTTATCTAGAGCCGTGCAATGGTCTCTCACATGAATCCAATCTCTTATACTCTGCCCATCTCCATAAATGAATATAGGCTGCTCAGTTAAAACACTAGTACATACACATGGAACTAGTTTTTCAGGAAATTGATAGGGCCCATAATTATTGGAGCAATTTGTTGTAAGTGTAGGTAGTCCATAGGTTTGAAAATAAGCTCTAACGATGTGATCTGCACTTGCTTTCGATGCAGAGTAGGGATTATTTGGAGCATAAGGAGTTGATTCTGAGAAAGCAGGCGCATCATCTTCTAAACTCCCAAATACTTCATCTGTTGAAATATTACAAAATCGATAATCGTTAGGCTTGTCTCTAGCTTCCCAATAACACCGAAAAGCATCCAGCAACGTAAACGTTCCAACAATATTAGTTTGAACGAAATCACCAGGATTTAAGATTGATCGATCAACATGAGATTCTGCTGCAAAGTGGACAACTGTATCAATCGCTTCATCATTTAGAAGCTCTTCTATTAAAGGGCGATCGCTAATACTTCCCTGTACAAATCGAAAATTAGTATTAGCATCGAGAGATGCTAGATTACTACGATTCCCTGCATAACTTAAGTTATCTAATACAGCAATATGATCGCTCGGATATTGTTCGCACCAATAATGAACAAAATTGGAACCAATAAATCCAGCTCCTCCCGTCACAAGCAATCGGCGAGATCCTGTCATATCCGAATTACATCTATTTACATTTCTTAATCACAAGCCACTACTAGAATAACTCGTACCATTTCGTCGTTGTTCATGCCGCTTAAAAATTCACCAATAATTTACTGAGTCTCAAAAATCAAGCATACAGTTACCAGTCAAATTATGACCCCTGCTGGAGCCATGCTAGGTAATGAAGAAGACCTGCTTTTGTTATTCCACACACAATCCTTCCAGATGTTATTAAATCCATCACCTCTGAGACTAAGAAAAATTTTGTTTTCCTAATCAATTCGATGGGATCGGGAGACTGTAATGTTGTCGCTTCTTTGTCAACATGGGCAAGCCAAACAGGAATATTGTTTAAGAAAAACGTCGTATTTGTATTATTTTCTCCAAGTAAAACAACATCTCGTACTACGATTCCCATCTCTTCCTCGGTTTCCCGTCGCGCCGTTTCCTCCGGTGCTTCACCTTGTTCGGGAAAGCCACGTGGTAGCTCAAGAGACAACAAACCATGCTGATTAAGTTCAGTAGGGGGATAAATGCTCCTATTTCCTTTAGCCGGGGGCGCAACCCGGAATGTTTCTATAAATCCAATTCTGCCGGTTTCATCGACTGGCACTATAATTGCCCCAACTGGCTCTGCCCATACGGGTTGGTCATAAAGGGGATACCCTGCATCGTTGCAAACAACGATATGCAGAATTGTGCCAAACTTTTCACCAGTAAGAGGACAATCTATTCCTTGTGGATGCCAACCTGGAGAAAAATTGGGATGTTGAGTTAAAACCTTTGATAAATAATGAATTTGCATTGGAATAGGTACGTTTTGAAAACTTTAGGTTCAAAGATACAGTGCAAATGGGCAGGCTTCAATCTGTTTTGCGACAGACTCTAATGATGAACAAGTGTTTTTATAATACTGATGTAGTTCCTGCACCACATCAAATACCGAAGAAGGATCATCCGCAGATTTTTTGGCTTGATTGAGAAGATGTCGAACACTATTAGCAATTTCATCATCCAATACTTCCCAAAGTGTTATGCCGATGGCTCCACATCCAGCCGCTATAAAAGCACGAAGGAATCCTGAAACCTCACCTCCACCTAGATTAACTCCTTGACCAGAAACACAAGCACCTAATAAGGTCAATTTGTTTCTAGGCAAACGCAATCCCATCGCAATATCAAATTGAGTTAAAAAGCTGCCTTCTTCTTCCAATATTAATGCAGGACCTAAAATACTATAACTATTGTGGTACTCTCCATGACCACCATAAATAAAAAATTCTGGTTTTTGCTGTACCAGTTTTTCTAAACCCGCTTGGTTTGCACTCCCTACATATTGATATGAACCAATAAAATCAGGTAACTGCTTCTTGTTCCCTGCAATATGAAAATGCCTTTCATCCCAGTTAAGATTGACCAGTTCCTTGCCACTTACATCGTTTTCGCCCCGTTGCACTATTAGGGCACACAAATCATCGGTATGCTCAACTCTCTGCCGACGGAATAAATGTCTTCCTCTGCCTACAAAAGCAGCAGCACTCACTGAGAAAGAAAGAGGAACAACAGCACATAAAGGAATTTGTTCTCCTGGCATAAAGGCAATATGAAATGGCACACGAAATAGTTCTTCAACAGGAATAATAACTAAGTGTTGAATCTGATCAATTCTGCCGATATGTTTCCAAATAGGCTTAAGTAAACACTGGGAAAGTTGCTCACTACTGTTGCACAATGCTGCTTGCAATTCTGTAATCCGGGTATCAGGATTAGCTGTCAATTTCAGTGTTTCATTCCACTGTTGGATCGCTTGTATAACATGCCTCCAATCTAAAGGAATACAGTCCATCTTGGCATCACGGAAAATATAAACACCCAGTTCTAAATTATTGTTTTCTAAGGATGGATTTTTATAAAGGAAGTATCGAAGAATAACAGTTCCTGGATGATTAGCAGTGAACATACGAATTTCATAGGCAATCTCACTATTATGGGGAGTCGTCGTGATGGGATGTTTTAATGACCAAGCATCATAATCGCTTCTACGTTGGCTTAATACCTTAATGACAGATTCATCAACAGATTCTTGCCTGCGTAAACTACTCCGCCGTTTTCCATAGAAAGGATCGGAATGTGCGGATTCAGTAGTATTCAACTCCTGTCCCTTATCCATATGCTTACTCTCCACTAAAATTCTTGTTCTTCGTCTAATTGAACTGACTGCAAAAGATCAAGCAATTCACGGCTACTTGCTTCTTCAACAAAACTAAACGCCTTCTCTAAATGTTTTAACTCCACTTTTTGATTAAGAGTTTTTTCTGAAGTAAGAATGGGTGCGATTTGCCCTCCAATCAAATCTTGATAGATAGGATAAAAGATTTTGGCAAAATCATTTTTATAAGTTGATATCTTGACAACATTACGAACAGAACGAATCATTTGCAACTGTTCTTCTTGGAATAAATTTTGATAATAACTAAGCTGTCTTTCAACTAATTTCACTCGTTTTTCTTGAGCAGCTTCAAGAATTTTCTTAAAAACAACATTGACTGTGTAGTAAAGAAAATGGTTGTCATAACCTAATTCACCCCGTTGACGTTGACGCTCTTCTCGTAACTCACTAATTAACTGCTCAATAGTTTTAAATGCTCTATCAAAATTTCCCTCATCAGCATCAATTTCGGCTAACCGCTGTCGGGCAATGCGCTTTCCTCGAATCCATTTGCGGGTAGTGACTTCTTCAAATAATTTTCGAGCTATATTCCAATTTCTCCTTTCATTTTCAATTAATGCTTGATGATTTAGTGCTTGAGATAGGCGATAATCATCTTCCAATTGACGGCAAATCGCTTCTGACTTCTGTGAAAGTTCCAGTGAGCGGTCTAAGTTCTGCTCATTTTTTGTTTCTTTTTTGTACTGGTCATAATATGCAACTGACCAATTGTGCAAAAGACTTGATATCCCCCTAAAAAATTCTTTTTCTTGTGGAGAGATATTTTGTAGAGGAATTGTAACAAAAGACTCAAGATCAGCATTAATGTTGGGTACAGCGACATCAACTGAATCATCACGAACTTCTGAGAATAAGTTTCTAAATTCTTCGATCAGGGTTTCATGATTCATAGGTCTACCAGCAATTCGTTGAGCTTCAAAATTGGCTCGTACTACGTTGCTTTGGATATCAGGAAGGCAATACCAAAGATCAGCATGCTGTGCCAATTGTTTAGCGTTTTCAAGTAGGTCATTTGCTTGAGTATATTCAGCGAGCCGATAATAAATTTTTCCCGCTCCATCATGCCATCGAGCCACGGCATAGGTAACCCAGCGGCGATCGCTCTCATCACTTAAGCCAAGTTCATTATTCAAAACTTTGCTAGCCAGAGCTTTAGCATCTGCCTGAGATACTTCAATCGCTTCTAATCCAGCTAAACGATTGTAGAGTACATCACTCTGCACAATGCGACACCAGTAGGCTCCAACACGCTCTGCGAGTTTAAGTACGTCTTTAGAGTGGTGTGGATCATACGCATTGAGCATTTCTAACAGGCCAGTACAGCGACTGTGTACAAGTGGGATATCAATATCACTATCAAATCGTTCAATTAACTGACGTGGAATTTTACCAGCTAGGAATACATCAATCTCTTGAGTAATGTTCATAGTATGTTTAGGAGAATTCTAAATAAATCGAGATAGCCAACCTTTCCTAGCAGTCGTTGTTACTTCAGCTAATCGTTGCTGAATGATCTCTATCCGTAAATCATCTTGAACTAACCAAAAAGCAAACTCTTCTACTTGAGCTTCTTGCGAATCTACAACAAATTGGCGGATGTCTTGTTGCACCAAACCAGTACAACTCCAACTAATATTAGTGGCTTGTAGAAAACTTTGAAAATCACTTGAAGTTAAACAGGTCGAAGCGATCTCTGCAATAATCAATCGGGGTTGACTAGCTAATTCTCTTGCTAGACTCGATTTTTGGCTACGTCGTGGTTCCACACCGGGCATTGCTGCTCGTTCAAACGCTGCTTGCAGCTTCTCTAAAGCCCCTAATTGATCCTGGCTGTAGTCAGCATACATAATGCTTGACATTAACGATGATACTGAGCAGGGATGAACCAGGAGTGGCAATAGTAAAATTTTTTGGCGATCGCACTCTAGAATCCATTGATCAAGATCCTGCTGAAATTGAGAGAATAGCTTTAGAAATGAGGATGAAACTAGAACAATTACGTGATCCCATTCCTCAATATCATTAAGCCATTCTTGAGTAGAGGAACCTACAGAACTTAGTTCTCTCTGTTTGATATAAGGAATAAGGCTAGACCCTTGAACTTTACTAAGAGCTTGTACAACCTCTGCTGCTATTCGCTCATCTTCAAAGCAATAAGTAATAAAAATTTTATTTGACATCTATCCTCATTCTTCAACACAAGTTAATTTAGTGATGGTTAACTACCGTCGTTTATAACAATCACTGTTGAGAGAATGCCTGTAATTACAAAATTTCTTTACAAATCGAAAAAATGGTTATTGCTAGTTCTGTTGTTGGGGATTGTAACAATAACCATTGTAGCCATTAACACAAAACTGCAGATTTGGTCAGAAATGACACGTTTATGGACGCTAGTTGAAGATAAAGAAAAAGCTAAGTTCATCCTTAATTTCATTGGAACATTAGCAACAATCATAGGAGGAATAGTTGTTTTTCTTAATCTTCTCAATGCTCAGAAAAACACTAGAATTGCCCAGACAAATGCTAGTTTGGCAGAAGCTCGGCTGATTACTGATCGCTTTTCTAAAGCCGTGGAGCAGCTTGGGCATGAACGATTAGAAATTCGTTTAGGTGGAATTTATACCTTTGAGTGGATTGCTAGAGATGCCCAAGACCTAAGGGATCGAGAAGCTGTTATCAAAGTTTTGATTACCTATATTCGAGAATGTACTTCCTTTGTAAAACGTCCAACTTCTTCTCTAGAGGGGGAAGCTCGCAAAGTTCATCTTCAGCAGATTGTTTTGCAAAAAAATCAGAAGCCAGAAACGCCGCCAAAGCCTCCAACTGATGTTCAAGCAGCCTTAGATGTAATTAAAAGACTACTCAATATGTATGAGAAAGAAGATATTCCTCCTATTGACTTTAAAGAAGTAGATATTCGAGGGGCTAATTTAGAATACGCACGTCTGACGAGAGCAGATTTTCGTAATTCTAAATTAGAGTATGTAAATTTTAGAAATGCTCATTTGGAAGAGGCAGATCTTACAGGAAGTAACCTGAGTGATGCGAATTTAGTAGGAGCTAATCTGAGTAATGCTGAGATGATGAATGTTACTTTAGTCAAGGCTCGCTTCTACCGCAGTAACTTGAACGGCACTAATTTTTATAATGCTAACCTGGAGGAAGCTAATCTGACTGAAGCTAACCTGCAAGGAGCTACATTGACTAAAGCAAATTTAACTGGTGCTAGTTTAAGTGGAGCTAAGTCGCCAGTTGTGGAAAGAGCTATTTTGTGTCGCACTACCATGCCTGATAATACAGTGGAAAATCGAGATTGCTTGTAATTTACTGATAGGCAAAAGCATTTTTGGTTATCTGAGATCTTGCACTATTCTCCAACACAGGGAGTCCAAGGAGACAAAATTTGCAAGAAGGGGCGTAGCAGAAAAATCAAAAGACGGCTGTGAAAACTATTCTTCAATACACTCAAAGATTAGTGTTTAGCAGCCTCCTATGTTTGATGGGTGCCTTAAAAACCAGTCCTATGACTCTATCGGAGCCGTTCCTAAGTACTCTCTAGACCTCATTGTCCATCACAAAAATTGCTGCCTTAATGGTTGAGGATTTTGTTGAGATGGCATAAACTCACACTGAATCCAATGCCAACCTCATTTTTAAGTAGGATACGTTTGTGAGAGCCTTTCCTCTTCTTCTGGTCTCTTTAGTGGCCTCCTTGCTTCTAGTGAATTTAGAAGCGGGAGCACAGTCTAGCTCTGAAATTTTGTTGCAAGAAACAGGTGTGCTTGAAACGGGTGATTCGACGCTGTCCTCCAGCGGCATCTTCTATGATGAATACACCTTTGAGGGCAATGCTAATATTCCCATTCGCATCGACTGGTCTAGTAATGAGTTTCCAGCCAATCTAATTTTGTTGGACTCTGGTTATAACATCATTGCCATGATTGCCTCAAACGGGGAGTTGATTCGAGATGCCAGTTCTCCTGCTATTCAAAACCTGGAGACCCATTCCACCTCCAACGGAGCTTCCGCAGGCTTTAGCCTATCTGAAGCTGGAATGTATCGTGTGATTATTGCTGCGCCTGATTCTGCGGCTAGCGGTCAATATTCTGTGTCAATTTTTACTGACGCAGCAGCAACCTCTAATCGATAAAGGCACATCCTTACTGGTTTAGGATGTGTCGTACAAAATGCGCCACATCCTTACCTCAAAATAATTCTTTTAGGGCACTAATAAACCCGCTAACGAACTGTTGCTCGCAGGGCTTCTGCATCAATCGGTTTGAGCAAATAAAGGCGCAACAGATGACCTACAATAGCCAACTGTAACGGTAATTTGCGGACTGATTTTAGCCACTTGGGCTGGGTGCTGCCACTGATCTGGGATATCTGTAGATTGAGATTAGAGCAGTGATGCAGTCGTTGGAAAAATTCAGGATGGTCGGTATCCAAGACCGATGGAAAAGCTCGCGCTGCTGTCTCGTTAGTCTTACGAATCACGGCTGCATCAAACTCAGTGGGGTCAAGCCCCAAAATGCGGTAAAACTCCGCACGTTCATGCACCGTCAGCGTATGAGTTGCAAACACAGACAGCAAAAAGAATCGGCTCCACAGGCGAGATTGCCAGGTCTTCCAGAGATTGGATTGAGACCGCAACAATGCCTTAAAAATATCGCCATGACGGTTCTCATCCTGACACCAACTCTCAAAATAACGAAACAGAGGATAAAACTCATTTTCTGGGTGTTTTTCTAAATGGCGATAGATGATGATGTAACGCCAATAGCCAATCTTTTCGGAAAGATAAACCGTATAAAGCACCCATTCGATCGGAAAGAAAGTATAAACCCGATTTTTAGTGAGGTGCCCCAAATCCATCGTGCAGCCAAAATCTCCCATAGCTTTGTTGAGAAACCCGGCATGACGGGCTTCGTCGCGTGCCATCAGGCTAAACATTTCCGATAACAGTGGACTGCGTTCTTTGACTTTGCGCGAGAGTTCTTTAAACAACAAAAACCCAGAGAATTCTGAAACACACGATCGCTCTAAATAATCGACAAAAGCTTTGCGCGTCGAACCCGTAATGTGATCCCACGATTGCTCAAATGCACTATCGCGCACAAAATGATGACGATTGTAATCAGCTCGCATCTCTGCCAGCATCGCCTGTAACTCAGCATCTTGAGCGGATAAGTCTAGCCCTGCTGCGGTTTCAAAATCGGTTGTGTAAAAACGAGGAGTCAGAATGTTTTCTGTTAGTGCCTTCGTTTTGGTTTCTGACATCTGCAAAGCAGGCTTGGATGGAGAGTTGACCATATGCTGAAGATCGCTAATAAGAGTTGATAGCTATCAAGTTATGATAATGGTGAAATGAGCGCAATACTCATTACAGGATTGTAAAGATCGCTCCAAAGAAGCTTGGATAATCGTTAAGTTATGAAAAGTGATGCATTTAATCACCAAATAGCTATAAAGTGCTTAATAAGATGTCTACTCGCTTCAGTTTTGCTTTTAATAACGAGGAATGTCCCATGAGCCATGATTTAGCCCAACGCCTACGAGAAGGCACTAAACACTCTCATACGGCAGCTGAAAACACTGCATTCATGAAATGCTTTTTGAAAGGAATTGTAGAACGCGAACCCTTCCGTAAACTGTTAGCCAATCTTTATTTTGTGTATAGTGCGCTAGAAGATGAATTGCGCCAGCATCAAGATCATCCCGCGGTGAAGCTACTTTATTTTCCAGAGATCAACCGCACGGCCAATCTAGAGAGAGATTTAGCTTATTATTATGGCGATACATGGCGCGACCAAATCTCTCCTTTGCCTGAAGGTGAAGTATATGTCAATCGCATCCATGAGGTTGCCAGCACTAACCCCGCCTTGCTCATTGCCCACGCTTACACTCGCTATATGGGCGATCTATCTGGAGGACAAGCACTCAAAAATATTGTTCGCAGTGCGATGAACTTGCCTGTTGATCAGGGAACTGCCCTGCACGAATTTGAACAGTTGCCAACGCCTGAAGCCAAGCGATTGTTTAAGGAAAAATATCGGGATGCACTAAATGCGCTGCCAGTTGATGAAGACACGATTCAGCACATCATCGCTGAGGCAAACTATGCATTTACCTTAAATCGGGATGTGGTTCATGCTTTAGAAGACGATGTTAAAGCCGTTGTTGGTGAGCACGTGTTTGATCTGCTAACTCGTCAAAC
Organism: Oculatellaceae cyanobacterium bins.114; assembly: GCA_033764315.1. Lineage (GTDB taxonomy): Bacteria > Cyanobacteriota > Cyanobacteriia > Elainellales > Elainellaceae > FACHB-1407. The sequence goes on along the minus strand of JANRJA010000103.1, from coordinate 6,796 downwards.
AATTCCTGGAGCCACTGAGCGATCGCCCCACGGAGAGAATTTCTCTGAATCGCCTCATCAACCAACGACAAAACCCATAGCGGAATATAGCATTTAGCCGACTTGCCCAAATGTCAGGGTGCATTTCTAACTAAAGGATGCACCCGACATCAGTTTACTGTCCCATCCTCCCATTCATCATTTAGAGAGAACCACTGTCCATGAGCCTTTCGCTGCCTACCGTTCAATTTGATTCACAATTGCTCCGCAAGTATGACCAAGCTCTTCCCCGTTACACGAGCTACCCTCCTGCAACCGAGTTAAAGCCTGAGTTTGAGGACATCAACTTTAGAGCGGCGATCGCAGTAGGCAACTATAAAAAAACACCCCTATCGTTGTATTGTCACATTCCGTTTTGTGAAACAGCTTGTTATTTTTGTGGTTGCAACACAGTTATTACATCACGCAAAGAACTTGCTGATCCTTATATTGACTACTTAATTCGCAATATTCACCAATTGGACGTCTTGATTGACAGCGATCGCCCAGTTCAGCAATTGCATTGGGGCGGCGGCACACCCAACTATCTCTCAACTCAACAAGTTGAAACGTTGTGGACAGCACTTCATAACCGCTTTAAGTTTGACCCAGCGGCTGAAATTTCAATTGAGGTCAATCCCCGCTATCTCGATCGAGAGTATGTGCAGTTCTTGCGAACGCTAGGTTTCAACCGCATTAGTTTTGGCATTCAAGATTTCAACCCAGTGGTGCAGGAAGCAATTAACCGTATTCAACCCAAAGAACAGTTGTTCAGCGTGATGGATTGGATGCGCGAAGCTCAATTTGACAGTGTCAATGTCGATTTAATCTATGGCTTACCCCATCAAACGCGAGAAACGTTTAAAGAAACGATTCAACAAACGATCGCGCTTAACCCCGATCGCATTGCCGTTTTTAACTTTGCCTATGTACCCTGGCTGAAACCAATTCAACGTCGGCTTCCTGAGGAGGCACTGCCGCAAACATCTGAAAAGTTAGATATGCTGCAAATGACCATTGAGGAGCTAACCAGCAACGGGTATACCTACATTGGGATGGATCACTTTGCTAAGCCCACTGATGAACTGGCGATCGCTCAACGAGACGGACAACTGCATCGAAACTTTCAGGGTTATACCACTAAACCAGAATCTGATCTGGTTAGCTTTGGCATGACTTCGATCAGCATGTTGCATGATGTGTATGTGCAAAATCACAAACGGTTAAAAGACTTTTATCGGGCGATCGATTCAGATGTATTGCCGATTGAGCGAGGAGTATCTCTAAGTCATGAAGATATCATTCGTCGTACCATCATCATGGAGTTGATGTGTCAATTTCAACTGTCAAAAGAAGCGTTGCAAGAGAAGTATCATCTAAGTTTTGACCAAGAATTTGATGACTATTTTGCAAGAGAGCAACCCGCTTTAAACCAACTTGAAAGAGATGGATTAATTGAACACTCGCCTAATCACATTCAAGTCACTCCTGTTGGGCGTTTGTTGATTCGTAATATTGCGGCTGTGTTTGACACCTATTTAGAAAAGCGAACCACCGCTGGCTTCTCTAAAGCCATTTAGGCAGTTCAGTTTCTCAGTTAATTCTGTCCATCTACTTCAGTCGTCGCTAAAACTCATTAAATCCAAAATTCAGGTTGAGCTAACTCAATGGCGATCGCCAATAAGTTGGCAAAGTCAATCTTAGCCAACAACACCCAAACCCGGATCTGAGTAAGACTGTGGCGATCGCGTTGCAGGGGAAACTGTTTCCCATCGCCTGTAACAACCAGTAAGCTCCAAAGTCTAACAATCAGGAGTCCCCAAGGATAGGTGAGGCGAAGGGTTTTCCAATAAAACCTACACAAAACCATATTGCTAGTCCCTCACCCTCTCGCATCGTCTGCCTCTAGCCTGATATTCAACTCTGTCCGCCACACCGAAACGGGCTTTTCCCAGGCTTCCTCCCATCTTTGAGCAATCAATGGTTTGGCAAGTTGCCCCATCTCCCATCCTTGGGCGATCGCTTTTAACAGGGGCGACAACGCTTCAGGCTGCAACACAGTGGCACTAATCAGAGCATTGGCAATTAACAGACTAGCCAGAGGAAGCTTAAACTGTGCTAAATAGAAGGCTTGTAACCCCATCTCACCTATTTCACTGGTATCAAATCCGGTAATTACATGCCAGATGTCATGGGTTTGTTGCCAGCGATTTTCTACATAGCGAGTGTCAGAGTTAATTTCGACAGCCGCTGTCAGGGGCTTAAACCCTGCTTGCTTTAAGTGGCTGGCATAGACGTAACCCAGAGAATCTTGAGGATATTGCAACAGCAGGTCTAAGTTGTGAGCCGGAGCCATATAGCGGTCAGCAATAATAGCCTCAATCTCAGGTACGGTCTTCATATCAGCAAGAGCAAGCTGAAAGGCACGGCTATCCACCAAACTGTTGCTTAGCTCATCAACAGGTTCCAGACTACCGCTGTCATCAACCAGCAGCGTTAGAAATGCCTTTGCCCCTTTTAACATCCAAAAAAGCTCTCTCACATTGCTCCATAACAGGTCTTGCAACGGTTTCTGAGAAGTCATTGACTGCATATAGATCTCCTAAATCAATGAATGAGAATAAGTACCAAGAAACGCAACCAGGATAGAATATGAACATTGCTCACATTTCAATAATATGAACATTGCTCACATTTTGTCAAGGATATCTCACTTCCCATGACGGCTGATTCTCAACCCCCCTCAACTATGCGACGGCAACCCAAGCAAGCCCGCAGTCAAGAGCGAGTCCACCACATTCTGGATGTGGCTGAGCAACTGTTTATTGAAGTGGGTTATGACCAGACGACTACACGAGCGATCGCCACTCGTGCCAGCGTTGCCATTGGGTCGCTCTATCAGTTTTTTCCAGACAAAGAAGCAATTCTCAAAGCATTGGCAAATCGCTACTTTAAGCAAGAGTATGAGCTGTTTAAAGACCTGCATATTGATTTAGCAACAGCACCTATCACCACCTATATCGATCGGATGATTGATGCCTTTGATCAATTTGCGACCGATCATCCCGGTTATCGAGCGGTTTTAGAGCAACTCATTGATCTAATGACAGTCGCTGATGCCAGTACCTTAGATGACTATGATCACCAGATTTTTCAAGAACTTGCCCAATTTCTCCATCAGCGCAATGCATCCTTAGAGCCATCTAAGTGTGAGTTGATGGCTACTGTGCTGATAAAAACGACAAATGAGTTATTGTGGCTCTCTCTGACGCGCGATCGCAGTTTCCGAGAACAGCTTGTGGCAGAGACAAAAACCCTATTGACTGCCTATTTACAAACCTATCAAGTGTAAGAAGGTGGGTGTCATGAACGGTAAGATGCGTTTCGACTCCCATTTGACTCGCTCAAGACAAACCGCTCAATGTCTAAATCTCTCTGGCAGCGGGTTGAACGCAGTCGAAACCCACACCTCAATTGAGTTTCATTAAGTTCTCCTACTTAAAGGGGGTTCAAACTATCAGTCCTAATCATCCAGTTTCTTTGACTGGTAACACGTGGATGTCTGATCAAGAGGAATCCCTATTTAAAGCGTTTGTGAGGATATATAAATTTTTATTATTCTTTTTCAGTCCCTATAAAACCAAAGCTGTTGTCCATCAAAGGTTATAGCGATCTGAGCCGCAGTTTCACCCTATTGGGGGATATGGCTTTTAAATTGAAAAATGGTAAATTTAGATACAGAAGAAAACATCGTTCATCCCCTCTATATGACATTAAGGGGACGGAAGTAGGGACAACCCCCCGAAGGAACGCGCTTCTCTTCGACAAATCAATCTAGAGTTATCTGGGGAAGCGACATTATGAAACTCATCTATCGTGGCAACAGTTACGACTATCATCCTGAACTTTCGAGCACGGGTGCCAATGCCCCTTTCAAAACGGTCAATGGTTATCATGCTCCCTACACCCTAACCTATCGTGGAACGACCCAAGTGGTTGATCCAACCGTTGAAGTGGCTCAGGCTCCTCTACCGTCGTCCTATGACCTGATCTATCGGGGCATGACTTATCATGTCAATCGAGATGCTCAAGGTGTGACCACGACAACTGTGCAAGCTGCAAATAAGCCTCAAGCTCCATCAAAAGCAGTTCCTGCTGCATTATCTCGCAACTACATTGCTAAAGTCCACAAAGCAAATCTGTTGCAAAACGTTCAACGTCGTCTTCAAGTCGCTCGCGAGCGAGGCGATCAAGAGTTAGTTCGGATGTTAGAAGCAGAGCTCAATCAAATCGCTGCATAAGCTTTGAACCATAACAGTTGGTAACAACAGTTAATAACAATTGCCTAAACCCTCTGCAATGCAGGGGGTTTTTGTATGGAGAAGTTTGTTTACAAAGAGAGTCACTTCAGGGGTGAGGATCACCTGAGCCAAGCCCTGTAATGTGGAAGATGGCAAACAGAGTGGATCGATGGAACTGATCAATGGGAACCAAAGTTGGAGTCATCTCAGACACACATAAATTATTGCGCCCAGAAGCAATAGATGCTCTTCAGACAGCCGATTTAATTCTTCATGCTGGAGATATTGGCACACCGGAGATATTAGAACAACTGGCGGCGATCGCCCCTGTTATCGCAGTACGAGGCAATAATGACACGGGTGGCTGGGCAGAGGTGCTTCCAGAGCAACAGACAGTCACCGTTGAAGCGGTCTCTATTCATCTGCTCCACATCATTAAAAATCTTAACCTGAACCCACTAACAACAACGGTTCAGGTCGTTGTCAGTGGGCACTCTCACAAACCCCAGATCGAAGAGCGACAGGGAGTCTTATTTGTGAACCCTGGTAGTGCCGGACCAAGACGCTTCAAACTGCCTATCTGTCTGGCTTTTCTATACATTGACGGAGCTGTAATTGAGGCTCAAATTATTCCACTTATCAACTCATAACCATGCAGTTTGATCCGGTCTATAAATCGCTCAAGGGCTGTGACAGTGTCCAACTCAGAGCCATTTCATCTCGATTTTTATCAAATTCTTGATTTGGTTGATTCATTTCTAAACATCTGCACTACAATTTTCTTCTAAATGCTCCAGATGCTTGTGAGGACTGAGTTTCATGAATAAAGGTGAACTGATTGACGCCGTTGCAGAAAAAGCAGGGGTCACTAAGAAAGAAGCTGATCGAATTTTGTCAGCTACATTTGAAGCGATTCAAGATGCCGTTGCTGGTGGCGAAAAGGTTACGTTGGTTGGTTTTGGTACTTTTGAACCTCGCGATCGCAAAGAACGTGAGGGTCGTAATCCTAAGAGTGGCGAGGCAATGAAAATTCCAGCAACCCGTGTTCCTGCTTTTAGTGCAGGAAAACTCTTTAAAGAAAAAGTCTCACCCCCTAATGGCAAAGCTGCTTAATTGAAGCGAATCAATTAACAGGTTTGGAATTGAGTTAGAAGCCCCTGATTCAGGGGCTTTGTCGTTAATGACTCTAGGTTCTAGATCAGGACTCCCACGAAATCTGGGTGGCAAAACAGCCCTACAAAACGTACCCCTCCCAACCTCTCTTTGGGGGCTACTTTAGAGAATTGGTATTAGGGTTTGGAGAAGATCAGTCAAGCCGTCGAACCGCGGTGGGGTTAAGTGACATTTCATAGCAGAACTTCATATCAGGGGTATTACCTGGGGCAACACCTAAATTTATCTATCCCCTGAAGCGGGTAAGAGAACCGATGCTTGATTAGCTTTCTCTTGAAAGAATCGAATCATCTTTTGATCTTCTCCTTTGATGTGGTGCACTAACCACTCTGCCAAAAAGCCAGTTAACTCTTCAATCGCACTCTCACCCTGTGTATGAAACTTTTGAGATAGCGCAATTACTTTTGCTTTCAGCCGTTCATGTGACTGTTTGTGGCGATCGTATCCCGGATAGGCGTGAGCCTGCATTAACCGTTCTTCGCTTTCAAAGTGAAGCACAGTATGAGTCGCCAGCGTATTGAGCAAGTCTTTGAGAATTGGTAATGCGGCTTGCTGCCCCATTGCTTCGTGTAACGAGTTAACAATGTGGAATAAAACTTGATGTTCCCGATCGACTTGATCGTTGCCAGTGCAGTATTCATTGAGCCAAAGTGCGATCGGCATAATGCAGTTTTAAGATGAAGATTATTTACGAACGACGCTTCATCATAGGACTGAAATTTGAGAATCTTGTGAGGCTTTTAGTCGTGAATCGTGCCGTCTGGCATAATTGCGCCTTGTAAGTCAGCATCGGTGAGGATTGCTCCTGTCAAGTCAGCCCCTTGCAAATTTGCCTTTTGCAAGATAGCTCCTGTCAGGTCGGCATAACTCAGGTCTGATTTGCTCAGATTAGCCTCGCGCAAATCAGTAGGTCTTAACCCCTGTTGCAACGTGCGGTTTAAATGAGCACGACACAGCTTTGCCCCATTCAAGTTGGCTCGATAGAGCATAGCTCCACTCAAATTGGCATAAGACAAATCGGCATCGATTAAAATCGCATGTCCTAAATCAGTGACTTGGTCAGAGGTAGGGCGCAAATCAGTTTCAAACAGATGAGCACGAAACAACCGGGCGTGCACCAGATTGGCTCCACAAAGGCTGGCTTTGTTGAAGTTGGCATATTCTAAGTGCCTATCCGAAAACTTGAATTGCCCTTATGACAATACATGCACAAGCTAAATGAATCATGCCAAGGTAGTTTTCTTCATGTTTCTCCCAACGTATCAACAAACGTCGAAATCGATTCATCCATGAGTGTGTTCTCT
>JANRJA010000094.1:0-2819 GCA_033764315.1 Oculatellaceae cyanobacterium bins.114 | reverse complement strand
AGTTTCAGCATTCTGGATGGCTGGTGGGTCGAGGGGCATCTCGAAGGAGCTACAGGCTGGTCAATCGGTTTTCAGGAGCCGGAAACTTCGACTTCAGACGCATTGAATTGGCAGGATGCGGAGGATTTATATCACAAGTTGCAAAACGTGATCGTTCCAATGTTCTATCACGATCGAGATCGCTGGATTGAGATCATGCGCCATACGATTGCGCTCAATGCATCCTTCTTCAATACCCACCGCATGGTGCAGCAATATGTCACCAATGCTTATCTCCCGTGAACTGCAATGAACCACTCTGCACTGCCCTTTTGGAACATTTCGCCCGTAGACCTGTTGCAGCGGCTGCAAACGACTCCGCAGGGGCTAACGACTGACGAGGCAGTGCGACGACTGACGCGCTATGGCTTCAATCAGCTTAAACCCAAACAAAGGTCAACCACGTTCACGCTACTGTTGGCGCAGTTTCAAAGTCCGATCATCTTGATTTTGATCTTTGCTGCTGGGTTATCCTTCTTTGTTCATGATCATACAGATGGCTTGATCATTCTGGCAATTGTGGTGGCGAGTGGGCTGTTGGGGTTCTGGCAAGAACGGGGAGCTGCGAATGCGATCGCAAAACTGCTGGCAATTGTCGAGGCAAAAACCACCGTCCAGCGAAATGGACAACCCCAAACTATCCCGGTAGAAGAAATTGTTCCTGGCGATGTGGTGATGCTTACCGCAGGTAGCACGATTCCAGCAGACTGCCTGATCTTGAGTTCAACCGATCTTTTCATCGATGAAGCCACATTAACGGGGGAAACCTACCCGGTAGCAAAAGAGAGTGGGGTTTTACCAGCCGAAACGCCTCTGAGCCAACGCACCAATGTGTTGTTTATGGGCACCCATGTCATCAGTGGGGCAGGAGAGGCGATCGTCATTCACACAGGCAAGCAAACGGAATTTGGACAAGTCTCAGAACGATTAAAATTGCGATCGCCCGAAACCGAATTTGAACGGGGCATTCGACGGTTTGGCTATTTCCTGATGGAAGTCACGCTGATGCTGGTGATTGCTATTTTTGCCATCAATGTCTATCTGACGCGCCCCGCTTTAGATGCTTTTCTGTTTTCGCTGGCACTTGCGGTTGGACTGACTCCTCAACTTCTACCTGCCATTATCAGTGTTAACCTGTCCCACGGTGCCCAGCGTATGGCTCGCCAGCAGGTGATCGTCAAACGGCTCGCCTCAATCGAAAACTTTGGCAGCATGAATGTGCTGTGTTCGGATAAGACTGGCACTCTGACTGAAGGTGTCGTACGGATTCAAGCAGCATTGGATATCGATGGGCAGGACTGTGATGAAGTTTTCTTCTATGCCTATCTAAATGCCTTTTATGAAACAGGTTATGTGAATCCCATTGATGAGGCGATTCGTAAGCACCGCCACTGGGATCTGCCAGGTTATCAAAAGCTGGATGAATGCCCCTACGACTTTATTCGTAAACGATTGAGCATTTTAATTCAAAAAGACGATCGCTCAATTTTAGTCACTAAGGGATCACTTCAAACCGTATTAGCGGTTTGTTCATCGGTCAAAACATCAGCAGGAGCGATCGCCGATCTGTCTCCCCTCAAAGCCAACATCTTACAACGCTACGAAACATTTGGTAGTCAAGGATTTCGCACTCTGGGAATTGCTTATCGTGATTTGGGAGCAGCGACACAAATCAGTAAGGATGACGAGGCAGCGATGACCTTTTTAGGCTTCCTGGTGCTTGCCGATCCACCCAAAGTTGGCATCACCGATACCATTCGTAACCTTGGAGATCTAGGTGTTTCGCTCAAAATCATCACCGGCGATAACCAGCGGGTTGCCCTAACCATTGGACAACAGATGGGCTTTACCCATCCAAAAATCCTGACTGGCTCAGATCTGCACAAAATCAGTGATGTTGCTTTGCTCAAACAAGTGAACGACGTGAATATATTTGCCGAAGTGGAGCCAAATCAGAAAGAACAAATCATTCTGGCACTGAAGAAGGCTGGCAATGTTGTGGGCTACCTGGGTGATGGGATCAATGACGCATCTGCCCTTCATGCTGCCGATGTTGGTATTTCGGTGAACAGCGCAGTAGATGTGGCAAAAGAAGCCGCAGATATTGTGTTGTTAGAAAAAGATTTGAGTGTACTGGTGCAAGGGGTGAAAGAAGGACGGGTCACCTTTGCCAATACGCTCAAGTATGTCTTCATGGCAACCAGTGCCAACTTCGGCAACATGTTTAGCATGGCAGGTGCCTCTATCTTTCTTTCGTTTTTACCCCTATTACCCAAGCAGATCTTACTAACTAATCTGCTCACTGATTTGCCGGAGATGACGATCGCTACCGACAACGTCGATCGGGATATGGTCAACAAACCCCGTCGTTGGAATATCCAGTTTATTCGCAACTTCATGCTGGTCTTTGGCTTAATCAGTTCCGTGTTTGACTACCTGACTTTTGGTGCGTTGCTATTGATTTTGCACGCTACACCCGATCAGTTTAGAACGGGTTGGTACATGGAATCCGTGATTTCTGCTTCACTGATTGTGCTGGTCATTCGTACTCGCAAGCCATTTTTCAAGAGTCAGCCGGGAATATACTTGCTGATTGCAACAGTGCTGATTGGTGGCATCACACTACTTTTACCATTCACCCCATTGGCAAATCCATTTGGCTTCCAGCCGTTGCCTGTCTCTTTTTTGCTATTGCTGGGCGTAATTGTTGTTATTTATATTGCCACAGCAGATATCGCCAAACAAATTTTTTATCGGCACGTCAAATTTTGAATGACATG
>JANRJA010000093.1:0-8617 GCA_033764315.1 Oculatellaceae cyanobacterium bins.114 | reverse complement strand
GGTAGTCTGGAATTTGTTTGAGGTGTTCGATGAGATTGAGGGTTTGAGGTTGAGTCATGGTTGAAGCCAATGCACCTCAATCCATTTTGATTTTTATCCCCATAAATGAAACCACCCTGACCTGATTTCAGCGGCAAGGGGTATAACCGCATTCACAAGTTGAATGGATATGACTCCAACGAGGCGTATGACTTCAACGAGGCGATCGCACCTGATGCGTAAATGTGAAGTTGATCACCTTAGAAGCCTCTGTTGTATTGGCTGGAAACGGGGCAAAAGGAGCGGCTGCTTCAATCGCTCCAATGGCTGTTTGATCAGCAATGGCCAAACCTGACGATTGACGCACTTCTAGATGAATTAATTGACCTTGACGATCGACCTCAAACCGGACTACTGTTTCACGAGTTCTATCGGGGTTAATCTGTTGCCAATGCTCATAAATCGACTGGTTTAAGACAGCGGTATACTCTCCCCAGACTTCGTCTCGTTGAGCGTCAATATTAGGACGATTGATGGCAGTGCGATCGGGGTTGAATAGCCCATTTAACCCAAATCCAGCGGAGGCTGCTCCTGTGTCAGTTGCCTCGTGGGTTGTGGTTGGTTGGGCAGATGGAGAAACAGAGTTTTGTGAAAAAGATTCTGGAATGGGATCCTCTGGTTTAGCCACAGGAGAAGGGAGCGTAACAGCAGGAGTGTCATGTTGCAAATCCCTGGCTGGAGATATTGCCTCGCCTGGTGGCGTTGGTTGAGTCGCTCTCGGTACAGCACGGGTTGAGGTCTTTTCGACTGATTCTGGTTCCACCTCCTTATCTCCATCTGCGTGGCTATAGGTGGGCACATAAGTCCCTGGCTGATTAGGGGTGAGCGGCTTGTTTTGGGCGACTTGCGACGGTTTTAATTCTTCAGGTTTTCCGGCGGCTATTAATAAACCCGGTTGATTGTTGCCACCGGCCTGAGCGTTGATATTAGAAGTCGGCCCTGTCTCGCTGCTCTCAGAATTCTCAAGATCTAAATAAACAAACTCAATGGGTTGTGTTGATTCTGGTGCAACCTGGCTGGTCTGGGCTTGCCACGCCTTAAACCCGAGTGCCATTAGCCCCATATGAGCCGTGACAGCGGCAGCTAGACAAAGAGCAAGGCGATCGCTTCGTTGAGCGGCAAACTTGAGACGATATCGACGGGCTAGGTGCATATCAAAAGAATAACGGTGGGAAATGGCAAAAGGGCATGGTGGGTGATTAAGAGTTGTGATCGACTCACTTGCCCCAAATCACCAGAATCGTTTCTTTCTTCTTCCCTCAGTAGATTATGATTGGATCTGGACAAAGTTTGAACAATTTAGTCTTTTCATTCAGTTATGGATATCTTGACTTTAGGATGGGTTTCGTTGTTGGCAGTCTTCACTTTCTCAATTTCTATGGTTATTTGGGGTCGTAACGGCTTCTAATCACAATCCAGTATGAATTTTGAAGCATATGCTCTTACTGGTCTAGCCCTATTAGCGGTCGTGTTGTTGCTGACAGTGACAGGTGGCATTGCTTACTTGACCGCTGTAGAGTGGCGCGATCGCCGTCGTCAAGAGCGCGAAAAGCGCGAAGCCCGCAAACGCTAGGCATTTTTATCGCTAGCCACATTTTATAGTGACTCTCGGCTAGAGGCGCATCTTATGGATGGGCCTCTCTTGCGTTTTGGTAATCTAAACAAGGGATTGGCGGTTAAAACCGCTGCTCTTAGAACATAGTCTGAAGTGTAGTTTGAGGGACAACGGAGGGCTAAATCCCCCCCCTCATACTGGTTTGATACTGTTTATTGTTTTGATTGGTGTATGACCACTGCCCGTGAACAACTGAATTTATCCTCGTCATTGCCCCCTGCTACTCATCCATTAGAGCCGTTAACGGCTGAAGAAGTGTCTGCTGCCGTGGCTATTGTGCGTGCTCAGCAGTCGTTGGGTGAGTCATTTCGCTTTCCTTGTGTGACCTTGCATGAGCCACCCAAATCGCTGGTATTGACCTACAAATTGGGTGAGCCATTTGAGCGCGAGGTATTTCTAATTTTGTTAGACAACGCCACAGGCACCACCTATGAGGCGATCGTTTCATTAACTCAAGGTGCAGTGACCTCATGGATTGCGGTTCCAGGAGTGCAGCCCAACATCATGGCAGATGAGTTGTCAGAGTGCGAAGCGGCAGTCAAAGCGCATCCAGAGTTTCAGGCGGCTCTAGAAAAACGTGGCATTACTGATCTGGATGCGGTGGTAGTTGACCCGTGGGCGATCGGCAATTTTGGCTTTGCTGATGAAGAAGGTCTGCGCCTATCTCGCTGTCTTTGCTATGTGCGAACCACCCCCGATAGCAATTTTTATGCTCGCCCAATTGATGGGCTAGTGCCTGTGGTCGATCTCAATCACATGCAAGTGTTGCGGATTGAAGATCTAGGTGTCGTACCTGTGCCACCAGAATCAGGGGAATATGAACCGCAATTTCAGCCCAGTTTACGAACTGACATCAAGCCCCTACACATCACCCAACCTGAGGGGGTTAGTTTTGAGGTCAACGGACACGAGATTCGCTGGCAAAAATGGCACATGCGGATTGGGTTTACCCCTCGTGAAGGGTTAGTGCTGTATACCGTGGGTTATGAAGACCAGGGACAATTGCGTCCCATTCTCTATCGAGCATCAATGGCAGAGATGGTGGTGCCCTATGGCGATCCGCGTCCACAACACTTTCGCAAAAATGCCTTTGACTTGGGCGAACACGGTGTGGGAATGCTCGCCAATTCCCTAAAACTGGGGTGCGACTGCGTTGGAGAAATTCGTTATTTTGATGCAGTGCTAACGAATAGCCGAGGTGAAGTAGCCATTACGGAGAATGCGGTCTGTCTCCATGAAGAAGACTATGGCATTTTGTGGAAGCATACCGATTGGCGGCGCGATCGCGTTGAGGTGAGGCGATCGCGGCGGTTAGTGCTGTCCTTTATTGCAACGGTTGACAACTACGAATACGGCTTCTTCTGGTATTTCTATCAAGATGGCACGATTCAATACGAAATCAAGCTGACGGGCATTTTGCTCTGTGGCGCACTCAACGACTATCCCAAATTTGGCACAGTGGTTGCACCAGAACTCAACGCTCTAAACCATCAGCACTTTTTCTGCATGCGGCTCGACTTTGACATTGACGGGAGTGAAAACTCTGTTTATGAGGTCAATAGCGAATCAGAACCCCTTGGCCCTGAGAACCCCTACGGCAACGCCTTCTTTGCCAAGTCCACGTTATTGGCAACTGAGCAGGCGGCTCAACGCATTATCGATCCCCTCACAGCCCGCTATTGGAAGGTGGTAAACCCCTCTGTCACAAATCGGTTGGGACAACCCGTGGGGTATAAGATTGTGCCCGGTGAAAATGTCTTGCCCTTTGCTCATCCAGATGCACCGATTTTGAAACGAGCCGGATTTATGACCAAACATTTGTGGGTCACTCCTTACGATGCTGAAGAAAAATATCCCACGGGTCAGTATCCCAACCAGCATGTAGGGGGTGAAGGCTTGCCCCAGTGGACTCAGGGCGATCGCCCCATCGATAACACCGATGTTGTGGTGTGGTATGTATTTGGACATCACCACATTCCTCGTCCAGAAGATTGGCCCGTCATGCCTACCGCCTACTCTGGATTCATGCTTAAGCCCGTTAGCTTCTTTGATTCCAGTCCTGCGATTGACGTGCCGCCATCGGTGAGCCAAAAAGCGTGTCATTAAACGAGTAGGGAGTGGGAGAGACTGCGTTAGGTCTGTACCACAGCTTACAAAGAGGGGAGGGGATGGTGAGTTTTGAGTTTTAAGTTTTGAGTTTTGAGTTTTGAGGGGTGAGTTTTGAGGGGTGAGTTTTGAGTTTTGAGGGTGGGGTTTTGAGTTTTGAGGGGTGAGTTTTGAGTTTTGAGGGGTGAGTTTTGAGTTTTGAGGGGTGAGTTTTGAGTTTTGAGTTTTGAGGGTGGGGTTTGAGTTTTGAGGGTGGGGTTTGAATTGAGGTCTAAAGTGCAAATTCTGCATCTTAGTTCTCTATTGACCCATCCCGCAAAACTCATCACCCATAACTGAGAATTCATAACTCCTTCTCTAAACTCTCGCCTCTGAGCAAGAAGCGCGTCTAAAGTTTTCTCCAATGCCTCTAGCTCCTGTCTCTGCCACCCAACCTGTCACCCCAAAGCGATCAATCTCAACCCAGATGCGCCCATTCTCAGAGGCTGGCTGAGCTTGCACTTGGGGTCTACCCACGATGCGAAAGCCGTCGCCTGGAAAGAGTAGTGCATCTGTTGCGGCGGCGGCTGTGTTGGGTGCCCGTCTAATCGTTAAGGGAAATTGAGCCGTGACAATGCCACAGGTACTTCCGACAGCAGGTGAATTACTGGGTGGATTATTGAAGGGAACTGTATTGGGAACTGCTCTGCACGGCACCAGGAAAGCCGTTTGAATGTAGCCCCCAATCGGAGTACTGATTTGCACCCAACCAAAATTGGGGCGATTAGGTTCATTGGCGAGGGTGACGGGGGTTCCTGCTTGAATGTCAGTAACGCGCACCGCTGCTAAGTCAGCACTCCCATAGACTCGCTCGACCCGCAGGGTTTGGCGACATTGACCCACTAAACTTTGAGCGACTTCAACAGGGGAGGTAATCATCCCAGAGGGAGACCTGCTTTGTATTGATGAGTTTTGGGAGATGCTCTCCTGCTCAGACAACGCCACTCCAGGGAGAGCACTGCTGATGGTTGTCACTAAACTCAACGCGGTTATGCAGCCGATTGAACCAATCCTAAATTTGCCCATGCTCATGTCACACCATTATTTGTTTTTCAGAAGAAATTTATACAACAACCCATTATGCTTGCGATCGCCTCAGGTTGACGCAAAGGAAGTGTCACCCTGTAAGATTGTCTGTTAACGTAGACGTTGTTAATTTTATTTCGTTCACTGGGAGTGGTGCTCTGATGTGTGGAATCGTCGGCTATATCGGAACCCAATCGGCTAACGGGATTTTGCTAGACGGTCTGCGACGGCTAGAGTATCGAGGCTATGATTCTGCGGGCATTGCGACCCTCTCAGATGGCAAGATTCACTGCGTTCGAGCCAAAGGTAAATTGCTCAACCTGGAAGCTAAATTAGCTGAGCAAAATCCCCCTGGTCAAGTGGGGATCGGTCATACTCGCTGGGCAACCCACGGCAAACCCGAAGAACACAATGCCCACCCCCACCTGGATATGTCACGCCGAGTGGCAGTCGTGCAAAACGGCATTGTTGAAAACTATCGGGAACTCCGGGAAAACCTGAAGCAACGGGGCTATACCTTTGTTACTGAAACCGACACAGAAGTGATTCCTAATTTGGTTGTCGAGTGCCTCGATCAAATGCGCGGCAACGCCGAGTTAGAGAACTATGACTCTCCCTTTAGTGAGGCCGTGCGGCGGGTCGTCAACCAACTCGAAGGGGCATTTGCGATCGCCATTGTTTGTATTGAATATCCCGATGAGATTGTCATCGCTCGCCAACAAGCACCGCTTGTGATTGGCTTTGGGCAAGGAGAATTCTTTTGCGCCTCTGATACTCCTGCGATTCAAGCCCATACCCGCGCGGTGGTGCCCCTCGAAAATGGCGAAATGGCAACGCTAACTCCTTTAGGTGTGGAGATCTATACCTTTGAGGGTAAACGGGTGCGGCGACAACCGCATTTGTTGAGTAGTGCCGCGATCGCCACTGAAAAGCAGGGCTATCGCCACTACATGCTCAAAGAGATTTACGAGCAACCCAGTGTAGTGCGGAGTTGTTTAGACACGTATATCAAACCCGACTGGACGGCTAGCCAAGGCACCAACCCCGTTGATCTAGGATTGCCCGACGAACTGTATACCGAACTCGATCAGATTCAGATTGTCGCCTGTGGCACCAGTTGGCACGCTAGCTTAGTTGGCAAATATTTATTAGAACAGGTGGCAGGAGTGCCGACCCACGTGCAGTATGCCTCTGAGTTTCGCTATGCTCCACCTCCACTCGCCCCCAATGTATTGATGATTGGGGTGACGCAATCGGGTGAAACGGCAGATACCCTTTCTGCGATCAACATGGAGCGGCAGCGACGAGCCGACCAAACGACACAGATGCGATCGCGCTTTTTGGGCATTACCAATCGCATGCAGAGCACACTCTCTCGCTCAGTAGATCATGTGATCAATACTCATGCAGGAATCGAGATTGGAGTGGCCGCGACTAAAAGCTTTATGGCTCAACTGGTCGCCTTCTATTGTCTGGCATTAGATTTAGCCTATCGCCGTAACATGCTCTCGCCAGAGCAGTTAGAGCAAATCATTAACCAACTGCGGCAGATGCCCACCCACATTGAGTCGTCCCTTGCCACCCTCGAAAAACAAGCCGAAACTTTGGCTCACGATTTCTCAGAAGCAAAAGATTTTATCTTTGTCGGACGCGGCATTAACTTCCCGATCGCTTTAGAGGGAGCACTCAAACTCAAGGAAATCAGCTACATTCATGCTGAGGGCTATCCATCGGGTGAGATGAAACATGGTCCGATCGCTCTGCTCGATGAAAAAGTCACCGTGGTGTCGATCGCTGTTCCAGGTACGGTCTATGAAAAGGTGCTCTCGAATGTTCAAGAGGCAAAAGCCCGCGATGCCCGCATCATTGGCGTGACCCCTGCCACAGACCCCCATGCGATTGATGTCTATGATGACCTGCTGCCGATTCCAGAGGTGGATGAGTTATTGTCGCCGCTGCTGACGGTGGTGCCATTGCAATTTCTCGCTTATCACATTGCTGCTCGTCGGGGTCTGGACGTGGATCAACCCCGTAATCTCGCCAAGTCGGTGACAGTTGAGTAAGGGCAATGGCAAAAACAATTGTCGAAATTAAGCAACGATTAGAAGCTGCTAAACCATTGATTCAGCAGAAATATCACGTTGCCCAAATCGGCATTTTCGGCTCCTATGTGCGAGGGGAACAAACGCTAAAAAGTGATGTTGATGTTTTGGTCGAATTTGAGCCAGGATTTCGCTTTGGGTTGCTAACTTTTTGTGAACTGGAGAATTATTTAAGCGATTTGCTAGGGCTAAAAGTTGACCTGGTTATGAAAAAGGGATTGAAACCTTATATTGGTGAACAGATCCTGCAAGAAGTTGTTTACCTATGACCCAACGCGAGATCAGAGATTATCTCCAGGACATCTTGACTACGATCAACCTGTTAGAACAATTCGTTGCTGGGTCAACCTTCGCTGATTTTGAAAATGACCCCAAAACGGTCTTTGCTGTCATTCGAGCGATTGAGGTGATTGGCGAAGCGGCTAAAAGTATTCCACAATATATTCGCGATCAGTATCCTGAAATTCCCTGGCGAGGTTTTACGGGAATGCGAGACAAACTCATCCACGGATATTTTGGGGTTGACTTGGAGGTAGTTTGGGACACGGTTCAACAAGATCTTGCTGTGCTTCGCCCTGTAGTCGCTCAAATTCTTGATGACATCTCAAGAAATTCATAGTGTTCTTTTCTATGGCTCTTATTTCTTATGAAAGCGGAAGTATAGAAGGGCTAAACTTCCGCTTTTCTGATGCTGATTGTTCTACACCATTACCCGATTGTGAACACTCATCACCTTATCGGGGCAATTTGGTACGGGAAGCAGTCTGCTCCATTGCCCTGCCTCAATGACACCAAGGGTATGTTGTCGCAAGATGTGCGCTCTGACGTTGTCTTCGGTGCCGATGACCAGCAGCGTGAGGATACGCGGATCGGGATTGACTTGAACAAAAGACGTGTGATCAGTCATAGCAGTTGTTTCACTCCACCAAGGAAATGGGTTGATGAGATGCCCAAAACCAAAGCCACCCTGCTGCTTTTTTGCCATAGCAAAGTCAGGGTGGCTAGTGGAGTGATAAACTGCCCTCTAGCCCTCCGAACTGGTAACGCAGTTTTGAGGGTTAGTCGCCTGTTGTTGTTGGTAGCAACAGCAGGTGACGCTTTGATTGCGGATATTTTTTGTTGCTGAGAAACAACCGTACTGGAGAACGGGGTTTTTCGCAAGCGTGTTTTGATACAGCTTCACAGGTTTGGGGTTCTCAACACGACTGTTCCAGTTCTGAACTCGATGTTTCGGGTTTTGAGGTCAATGTTTCGAGTTCTGAAGTCGAAGGTTCAAGCTCTAAGGTCAACGTTTCGAGTTCAGAACTTAAAACGTCATGCTCTGAAGTTAACGTTTCATGTTCTGACGTTGAAGATTCGTGTTCTGAATTCGGAGTTTCGTGTTTTGAGGTTAAAGAGTGATGGATAAAGGGCGATCACTCCTATTTTGTCATACATCTGAAGCACTTGTAACTACATCAAAATCAACATCTAGTACATCAAAGTGCTTCTGACCACAATAAATCTTTGCGCCTTCACCAACTCGTAGCCTTAGCTGATCTCTTGTTCCTTTCGTTTCTCGAATTAGATAAAGCTTTTGCTCGTCTTCAGAAACTTGTTTGACGATCGCCCAATCAGGATTGTAAGTACCAAGTGGAGTTTGCACCTTAAACCAGGGTGGAAGTTTGATGAATAATTTGATGTCTTCTCG
>JANRJA010000051.1:0-3844 GCA_033764315.1 Oculatellaceae cyanobacterium bins.114 | reverse complement strand
TAATCTCTACCCTAAAAGGTCGTCCTGTCATCTCACTGTCTCTGATAGGTTCTACTCTTTAGTTTGGCGCATCTTCATATCTGATTGGTATTAGGCTGACACCTGAATCCTCTCCGTTCCAGATAACCCGAAAGCTGCGTGAACGGCTTGCAGTGCTCTAATGCCTTCTGCTTCAGCAACTACACAGCTAATCTTGATTTCTGAGGTGGCGATCATTTGAATGTTGATTTGCTGTTTTGCAAAAGCTTCAAACATTCTGGCTGCCACACCTGGACGACCAATCATGCCCGTGCCGACGACACTAACTTTGGCGATCGCTGGATCGACCGTGACCTCGTTACACCCCAATTCAGGGGATGCCTCTCTTAAAACAGTCTGGGCTGATTCTGCGTCTGCTTGAGCCACCGTAAAGGCAATATCGCGGGTCGTAACCCCATTCATCAGGCGACAGCGTTGCGATTGGATAATCATGTCAACACTGATGCCTTTATCAGCCAACAGACGGAACAATTGAGCGGCCATGCCAGGGCGATCAGGCACATGGCGAATCGCTAAACGAGCCTGGTTTAGGTCTAGGGCGGCTCCTCGCACCATCGGGGCAGAAGCTTTGAGGCGATTGCTAAATTTTTCTAAATTGGCAGGAGAACTGGTGACTTGAAATTCGTCACAGAGGGCAGCGATCGCCCGATCACAATCTGCTGCATCAATGGCGCAACTGACCTTAACCTCTGAAGTTGAGATCATTTGAATATTCACTCCGGCCGTGGCTAGAGTGGCAAACATTTGGGCTGCCACACCCGGACGACCAATCATCCCTGCACCCGCAATACTGACCTTGGCAATCTGCCGCTCTACCAACACCTCGGCTTCTCCCAAATGAGGGTCAGTGTGATTTCGCAAAGCTGGGGCGATCGCTGCTGCTACGGCCTCTGCTCGTCGCAACGAGTGCTGAGTCACTGTAAAAGCAATGTCATTACTGTTGCCCTCATGAATCGATTGGATAATTAAATCCACATCCAGGTTTTGTAGCGCAATTTCCCCAAACAAACGAGCCGCTACACCGGGGCGATCGGGCACGCGCAACAGGGCAATTTTGGCCTGATCGGTGTCAAACTCAACCGCATCGACCGGATGCACCAGCTCTAACCCTTCTAACGGGCGAACTTGAGGGATAGGTGAAATCACACGGGTGCCAGGATCGGTCTCCCAGCTGGATCGCACCACCAACATCACCCCATAGTTGCGGGCGATCTCCACAGCTCGTGGATGCAGCACTTTGGCTCCTAAACTCGCCAGCTCTAGCATTTCATCTGAGGTAATCTCTGCCATGAGCTGAGCGTCGGGCACAAGACGGGGATCCGCCGTCAAAATGCCGGGTACGTCAGTATAAATCTCACAGGCATCTGCTTGTAGAGCCGCCGCCAATGCCACGGCTGAAGTATCTGACCCACCCCGACCCAAGGTAGTGATCTCTAGATCAGTCGTGCTGCTAATGCCCTGAAACCCAGCCACCACAACCACTTCTCCCTGGTGCAGGTGACGCTGAATCCGCTCTGTTTCAATACTCAAAATGCGAGCACGGGTGTGGTGTGCCTCCGTAACGATTCCGACCTGTGCTCCGGTCAGCGAAATGGCAGGTTGGTCGAGGGCTTGCAACGCCATACTCAACAGGGCGATCGACACCTGTTCGCCTGTAGACAACAACATATCCATTTCTCGGCGACTGGGATGGGTCGAGATTTGGTGTGCTAATTTGACCAATCCATCGGTGGTCTTACCCATTGCAGACACTACCACCACCAGTGAATGCCCCTCTGCAACAGTTTGTTTAATGCGTTGGGCAACCGCTTGAATCCGCTCTACCGTTCCGACAGAGGTGCCCCCATATTTCTGCACAATCAATCCCATATTTACCGATTCCCCTTGCCCCCGATATCTCTGAACGGTTAAAGGGTTCACGTTTACTCAGAGTCAGGGAGCGCAGTGTTACTACGAATAACCAACCTAAATAAACTTAGCAGACTCCAACCTGTTTCACGAGAGCCGGCCTATAGATTGTTAATGGTTGTTTGACCCTGTGGGATTTATTGACGTGGCAATGAGAACGGAAAAGAAACGGTTGGGCTTTGCGGATTAACACTTCCCCTCAGGGTTTGGGTTGATCCCTGCACGAGCAACCGCAAGGTAAAAGGAATGGCTCCTGACGAGTCTCCACAAGGGGCATAAAGGTTGACCTGAATGTTGTATTGCCCTTGAGGTGCCCCACCAGGAGGCCAAAAAATGTTTTCAACGGGCGATCGCGTCACTCCACTACAAGCGGCGTTGGCATCAACATCAAGTTGCCCACCAGAGGCGATCTGACGATTAGAATAAGTCACCGTTGCACCACTGGGGTCAGTCACTGCCAAATCTAAATCATCGGTTGTCGCCCACTGCAAGGTTACCTGAATGTCTCCTGTACCCAGTTGAGGTGTGGCTGAGCTTTGAGCGTTGTTAGCACAAATGCTTGAGAGATCAAAAACCTGGCCTCCTGCATCCATCACAAAACAGCCTTGATATTCCTGCGATCGCACTGGGGTATGGCTACCACTCACTAGCACACCCAAAAGGGCACATGGCATCACAATGCAAGGCAAAAGCGTGGGCGATCGCAACAATTTGAGCATGGTGCAATAGAGGTGAATGATGAAATAGAGGCGAATGACTGGATCAATACGCTTAAAAATCAATCTTTCAGCAGAATCAAATGCTTAGAAAATGATTTACTACTGACAAAATTCGTTCTACTGCCAACTCAATCCGGACAAATTCATCTCATCAGTTGGGTATTCCACAACGCCAATCTCGATCAGCTTGCATTGCTCAAAGAACAGGATCCAAAAATGATTCAAAAAACCCTTTTTCACAACCCAAATCGACTACTATATAATGACGCAAGTAACAATAGGTAACAGTTTCCTGCTATTCAAGCTACGATTTGGTTGAATAAAGCGAGAATTTTTCTTAATCTTGATGTCAAAATCCATCTGCTTTTATCGATTGGTTTATAGCCACTATCACTTATCAACAAAAGTATCTTCTGTAGGTGTTGAGGAGTTCAACCGTGCCCAATAGCAACCATTGGTTCAGTCATTTTGTACCTGCTAGCTTGAGTGGTCTAGCTCTAGCAACTGGGTTAGTCATCACAAATCCTGCTCCCACGATGGCTCAAGCTGCCTATGGAAGCTATGTGGGTGTGGGGGGGTCTTTTGGGTTAACCGAGGGGTCAGACGTTGCGGCAGAAGGAAGCAACTCAGGTGGAGTGGTGGCTGTGCGCTATCGCCTTCTAGAAGTGCCGATCTCTCTGCGAGCACAAGCCCTGATTAGTGAAAGAACCGCGATCGTGCCAACGGTGTCATACGACATTCCTCTCAACTGGCACACAGATGCTTATATTGGGGCAGGGGCGTCTATCGTCACCGGGGGAGATGCCGAAGATACCTCCCCTGTTGGTAATCAAACTAGCTTTGTCTTGCAACCTGGGATTGATTACAGCCTCCCTGACAGCAACCTTGTTGTCTTTGGAAATGCTATTTTTGCCTTCGATGGTTACAAAGAAGGGGGCGGTGCTGGCATCTCTGTTCAAGGTGGGGTTGGTTTAAGGTTTTAACCCTTAACCTGTAACCTGATGACCTTAGCTCTGGCGATGCACCAGAGTTGGACTGGCTTGATCAGTTGGCATAACCAACACTTCGCTGATGTTAACGTGAGCCGGACGGGTCGCACAAAAGAACACCACATCCGCAATATCATCTGCGGTCAGAGGTCTCAGCCCCTGATAGACTTTAGCTGCCCGCTCGGCATC
>JANRJA010000245.1:0-20760 GCA_033764315.1 Oculatellaceae cyanobacterium bins.114 | reverse complement strand
TTTCGGATAGGCTCTTAGTAAATGCTAAGCCAAGGGTTAAAGAATTGAGCAATACTGGGTAAATACAGGATTAAGGACATATTCGGTAATTGTAGTCATGGATTTTCGAGGCACAGATACACCACGGGTCAACTGGACAGGAGATTGCTTAGTCATTGGATTGTTTGAAGACGCGATCGCGTTAACCGATGATTTAGCAGAGTTAGATCAAACCCTATCAGGCACGCTGCAAGAACTGATCAGTGAGTTTGAGTTTAAGGGTAAAGCTGAAAGTACTGCTGTAGCAAGGGTAGGTGCTAATAGTCCCATTCGTAAAATTGCGGTTGTGGGGTTGGGTAAAGCAGAGGTTTTGACCTTGGAAACCCTGAGACGAGCGACAGCCGCAGCCATACGATTGGCCAAACGCGAGAAATGCAAAACGGTCGGGTTTAGCTTTCCAACATGGAACGAAGACCCAGCACAAACGGTGCAAGCGATCGCCGAAGGCTTAGAACTAACGCTACACCAAGATCACCGTTTCAAATCTGACAGCGACGACAAAACCTTTGAGATTCAACACGTCGAACTGCTAGGGTTTGCGGGTCAAGACGCCGCTATCAACCGAGCCCGCCAAATTGCTCTGGGTGTGATCTTGGCACGAGAGTTAGTAGCCGCCCCTGCTAACATCGTCACCCCTGTCACCCTGGCAGAAACCGCTGAAGCGATCGCCCATGAATATGGCTTGGAGTTGCAAATCTTAGAGCAAGCAGAGTGCGAAAAACTGGGTATGGGGGCTTTTTTGGGTGTGGCAAAAGCCTCTGAACTGCCTCCCAAATTCATTCACCTCACCTATCGTCCTCAGGGCACTCCCCGTCGTAAGCTGGCGATCGTGGGCAAAGGACTCACCTTTGATAGCGGCGGTTTGAATATCAAACCCACGGGCAGTGGCATCGAAATGATGAAAACTGACATGGGGGGAGCCGCTGCTACTTTAGGAGCTGCCAAGGCGGTTGGGTCTCTCAAGCCTGATGTCGAAGTTCACTTTATCAGTGCCGTTACAGAGAACATGATCAGTGGTCGCGCCATGCATCCTGGTGATATTCTCACCGCTTCCAATGGCAAAACCATCGAAATCAACAACACCGATGCCGAAGGGCGGCTCACCCTGGCGGATGCCTTGGTCTTTGCCGAAAAGTTGGGCGTGGATGCCATTGTGGATCTGGCAACCCTTACCGGAGCTTGTGTCGTTGCCCTGGGTGACGATATCGCCGGATTGTGGAGCACCAGTGAGGCGATCGCCACTGAGTTTTTAGAGGCTGCTAAGCGGTCAGGCGAAAAATTCTGGCAGATGCCGATGGAAGAGAAATACTTTGATGGCCTGAAATCTGTCGTAGCAGACATGAAAAATACGGGGCCTCGTCCCGGTGGAGCCATCACTGCCAGTTTATTCCTTAAGCAATTTGTCAAAGAAACTCCCTGGGCACATCTGGATATTGCTGGCCCTGTTTGGACTGACAAAGACAATGGCTATAACAATGCTGGAGGCACTGGGTTTGGTGTGCGGACTCTAGTCAACTGGGTGTTGGGTTAGGGCAAAGGGCTAGATCCCCGGTTTCTCATCAGCATCCTGAAAGGGGTCTGATTCCCATCACCCGAAACCGGGGATCTTGGCAAAGTCGCGCATGGGGTTCTCACAGAATTTTACTTAAACTTCACCTTCTACAACGGCACACCTTGACGATTTCAAGATTGGATAAAGACAAAAGGCAGCACTAGTCATCTTCCTTAGGGGTCAATATAGTGTGGATACACGATCGTTCCATATGACCGTAGAGCTCATGTAGGCGATCGCCATATTTTCAGTCTCTGTGCCCCTATTCTGACGCTTAATAAGGTGTTGTCTAATGCTGATTGACGCCCGCACGTTGCCCATCAACGAAACAATTGAAACTGAGATTTGTATTGTTGGCACTGGCCCTGCTGGGACTACCATTGCCCGCGAGTTGGCCGGAAAAAACTTCCGTGTCTGTTTACTTGAAAGTGGTGGATTAGAGTTTGATGAGGCAACCCAGTCGCTATCAGCCGGAAAGATTACAACCCCTCATTTTTATCCCACTGATGAACTGACCCGTGGACGCTGCCGCCAATTTGGTGGGTCATCCAACTACTGGGATATTAAAATTCAACGGGGCGAAGAAAAGTGCCACGTTCGTCACGCTCCTTTAGACCCAATCGACTTTGAAAAACGAGAGTGGTTACCTTACAGTGGTTGGCCCTTTGATTACAACCACTTGGTGCCCTATTATGAGCGTGCCCAAGAATACTGTCAGGCAGGGCCTTTCCAATATGACGGGGCATCCTGGGAAACAGACGATGCTCGTGTCTTATCTATGGGCGATCGCATTACCACAGGGGTTTTTCAGTTCGGCCCTAGTGCAGCGTTTGCTCATGTGCCCCGACAAGCCTTGCAGAATGTTCCCAACATCACCAGCTATTACAACGCCCACGTCCTGAATATTGAAACCAACGAAACGGCTACCCAGGTCAGCCGTTTGCGGGTTGCCTCTGCCCCTAACCGCGAGTTTTGGGTTGCGGCTCGCATTGTGATTCTGGCAACAGGTGGCTTTGAAAATGCTCGCCTTTTATTGCTATCCAATCAAACTCAATCCACCGGGTTAGGGAATCAGCATGACCTGGTAGGGCGATATTTCATGGATCACCCCGGTTTTAGAATCGGAGTCTTGATTCCCACAAATCGCAAAATTTTTGACATCGCCACGCTCTATGATTTACGACGGGTCAGACAAACTCCGATTTTAGGACGGTTGGCGATCGCCCCAGAGGTGATGCGTCAAGAAAAACTCTTAAACAGCAGCATTATGCTGGTTCCTAAACCAATCGGGTATGGCTTAGCCGCCAAACCGTTAATGACTCTAGTGCGCTCCGCCAAACAAGGCAAACTGCCCGAAGAGGCGATCAAAAAGCTTCAAAAAGTCCTTACTAATCTTGACGATACGGCTCTGTATGCGTATCGTCGGGCACGCAAACTCGGCAATCTTTATACAGCGAGTCGGGGCGGATGGTCTACCCTGCCCGATCGCTCCAACCAATTTAGATTTTTAGAAGCAGTTGCCCAGGTCGAGCAAGTCCCCGATCCAACAAATCGGGTCATGTTGGGTAACGAGCAAGATCCATTTGGTCGTCGTCGCATCGAGTTTTATTGGCAATGGACTGATCTCGATCTACAAAGCCTACGTCGGACTGCTGCCATCTTAAAAGAAGACTTTGCCCAGTCGGGCATCGGTCAGTTTCAGACGATGTATGAGCTTAACGGGGCAACGAATATAGTCAATGGCAAAGAGGTACCTCGGTTTCAAAGCACACACCACCACATTGGCACCACTCGCATGCACCCAGACCCGACACAAGGGGTTGTCGATGCAAATGGCAAGGTACATGGCATCTCGAATCTCTACATCACAGGCAGCTCAGTTTTTCCTACAGGCGGATATGCTAACCCCACCCTGACTCTGGTTGCTCTTGCCGTCCGCTTGGCTGAGCATATGAACCAGGTGATGGGCAACACTGCTGTAACAGTTGAATCCGCAGCCCCCACCATCTGAGGTACGGTTAACCCACCCAAGGAGAATATTGTCAAGTCCCTCAGGGCTGTGTTAACTTTTGTTACAGAGCTTGAATTTATATTGAGGACACTCGCCATGCAAGACCAACAAGCAAAGTTCGGATTTACTCAATTTGCTGAAACCTGGAACGGTCGGTTAGCCATGTTAGGGTTTGCCATCGGTCTCGCAACGGAGTTGATGACTGGTAATGGCATCCTTTCTCAATTGGGTCTCCTGTAACGGCTTCATCTACTTTTGACTGATTTAAAAAAGGCGCGAAATCTCGCGCCTTTTTTGTTGTGCAAGGGTTAATCCATACCCTGTGCACTCTCTATCGCAGCTCAACCCTGTACAAATACCCTAAAGTGACTCGGTAGTCTTCATCCATACAGTAATTTCACAGATCATTTAAGAGTTCAAAAAGGCGATTGATCCCCTTGAGGTTAGGTTCCGGATTTTTTTGTGGCTCTCGGAATACGTAAACAAGAATGTGACCAAATTACCCAGTGGTGATCCACATTCTTACTGCCCCTTTGTTTCAGGAGCTGAAATTAACCCTCCATCCTCAAGGAAGAACTACTCATGAAAACTGAATTACGAGTGAAATTGCTTCAGTATTGGATTGAGTCAATTCCAAGAGAGCAGGGCTTCACCCTCTTGGAATTGCTAGTCGTAATCATGATCATTGGATTACTCTCTGCTTTAGCATTACCCTCATTTCTCTCTCAATCGAGCAAAGCTCGTGAATCAGAAGCATTAACTTATATCGGTTCGATCAATCGCGGTCAACAAGCGTATTTCCTTGAGAAAAATACCTTTGGTAATTTGGATGATCTCCAGGTAGGTCTTTCCAGTTCTAAAAACTATACCTATGCTTCAACTCCAGTAGGGGCAGGCAGCCTTGCAGCCGCTGTTACAACTGCCACTCCAGCAGGCGTCATGCGGGGATATGCAGGACGAGTTTGGCTGGGTGTGTTAACCGATGGTACGTTAACCTCGTGGTCAATTGTCTGCCAGGGAACCCCTGCCACCGTACCTGTAGTCACTGGTACTGTTTGTCCTTAAAGCTGAGCCTAAAAATTTCTTTCACAAAAATTTTGGCTTTAGGCACTTACCAGTCACATTATGGAAGTATTACATTAGGTTGAGTCGTCTCCTGTTCAGTACTCCGACTGAACCGACTGTGATTCCCAAGGTGCTAAGCTGTAAGACGAAATCCAGTAATTGTATTAATCATTACACTATTAATCGTTACTCATACGTCTCTTAGGCGGGCGATCAGTGCCGTGTTTCTCTACGTGGGTCGGGTTGTAGAAATAGCTGCAAGTGTTATGTCTTCAACCCAGAAGTAGTCATCATTACACCGTTTTGGCTGTCCCAGTTTGATTTCCCTGAGTCTGTACATGAAGCGTTCAGGTTGAGGAGACGTACCCTACGTCCACTGTTTTTCTAGAATTATGACTGCATTAGGAACTGGATGGCAACATT
Organism: Oculatellaceae cyanobacterium bins.114; assembly: GCA_033764315.1. GTDB lineage: Bacteria > Cyanobacteriota > Cyanobacteriia > Elainellales > Elainellaceae > FACHB-1407. Next base: position 15,670 of record JANRJA010000245.1, on the reverse strand, counting down.
GCTTTGTCGAGACCAATCGTATTCGATTGCACTGTGTGACCCAAGGTGAAGGAGATTTGGTTGTCTTACTTCATGGTTTTCCAGAGTTTTGGTACTCTTGGCGACACCAAATTCCAGCTTTAGCTCGTCACTTCAAAGTCGTAGTTCCTGATTTACGGGGTTATAACGACTCAGACAAACCAGACGACGGATATGACTTAGATACCCTGAGCAATGATATTCGAGGGTTGATTGAAAGTCTGGGATATTTGAAAGCTCATGTCGTTGGGCATGACTGGGGAGGCACGATCGCCTGGTCTCTGGCCCAAAAATTTCCTCAATCTCTCAATCGGCTTGCTGTGCTCAATGCTTTGCATCCCCGTGACTTTACCCAAGCGATGGTCAGCAATCTCGATCAGGTGCGGCGCAGTTGGCAGATTTTAGCGTTCCAGATTCCAGCTTTGCCTGAGTGGTTGATCCGACAAAACCTGCGTGCTTTTGTCAAGACGATGTTGCAGGACCAAGCCATTCGCAAAGGTGCCTTTTCTACGAAGGATACGGAGATGTATCAGGCTGCCCTCGAAAAACCAGGAGTTTTGACAGCCACTATTCATCACTATCGTCAACTGTTGTCGCCTCAAGCATGGCTCAATCAATGGGGGCGATCGCCTAAGCCGATTACGGTGCCAACCTTGGTGCTGTGGGGCGAAGAAGATGCTTTGGTGAGTCGCCAGTTCATTGAAGGTATCGATAAACTCATTGTTGCTCCATTTCGCTTGACCCCCATCTCTCAGTGTGGCCATTGGATTCAGCAAGAAGCTCCTCAAACGGTGAACAGAGAGTTACTAAATTTTCTGCGTCAATGACCGCACCATCTCTATGAACGACAAAAAATCATTCCAGGGATAGAAATTTTGAAGTCTTGCATCTAGATTGAGTAAGATTAGTCTGCGAGTTGATCCAACCGGATGAAGTGTATTCCCTTTAGGTTCCATAAACTAACTGAATCGGGTCATTTGCCCAGTAAAATACCCTGTCAGTATCTGCTTAAGGTTTTTCTTCCAACTCGTTCTTTGGACTGTCAATTCATCCAACATGCAACCCACTCATCCTCTTATTGCTCTTAGCATTGGTGCAGTCATAGCCCTTAACTCTGTTGGAACTGCCTCTGCTCAAACACCTCCACCGTTGAATTCTGATTTGGGATTGACTAAGGGTAGTCAATCTGAAAGAGATCAACCGATCTCTGGATTTCAACGGCAAGTTATGGATCCACCTAAGGTCGATGCTGTTGCTGTCAGGTCATCGTTTAGCTCAGTTCAGCCGCTGACCAAAGAGCAACTGGAGCAAGGACGTGATGCATCAACTGCTCCGTCTGCTTTAGACCGCTCACCAGCGACTGCAAACCCAGAGGCGATCGCCCAAGATCTCCCCGCTACACCCCGACCCGATACCAGCAATTCACCATCTGTCACCGATGCTCCGACGCCAACATCAACGGCAGCACCCCTGACTGAATCTGCCCCAGAATACTTAAATTCTGACCCCAACCCTCTGCTGTTTCCCACCCGCCCTGAAGAAGTCCAAATTATTGGGACTCAACCGATTACGCTGCAACAAGCGTTAGAGGTGGCCCGCCGCAATAGCCGAGAGTTGCAAGTCTCTCAATTAGAGCTAGAGAGAAATCAGGCGAGTCTGCGTGAACAACAGGCCGCGAATGACCCGACTGTTCAAGCGGGGGTCTCAGTCAACGCCGCAGAGAACCAAAATCAAGGTCAGACGGATGTGTTTGGGCGACCTGTCGGTAACCAGGATGATATTAATGTCACTTTGGGCGGCACAGTGCAGCTTGACTACAATTTGTTTACCTCTGGACGGCGATCGGCAGCTATTAGAGCCGCTGAGGGACAGGTGCGATTGCAGGAACTCCAAGTCGAAACTACGGCTGAGCAATTGCGACTAGATGTCACAAACGACTATTACGACTTACAAGAAGCCGACGAACAGGTGCGGATTTCGCAGGATACTCTGGAACAATCTCTGCGGAGTTTACAGGATGCTGAAGCGTTGGAACGGGCGGGCGTAGGTACTCGCTTTGATGTGCTACAAGCTCAGGTCGATGTGGCAAATACTCAACAGGAGTTGAGACAGCGCATCAGTGAGCAACAAATTGCTCGTCGTCAGTTAGCCCGTCGTCTCAATTTGCCTGAAACCATTAACATTGCAGCGGCTGACCCGGTTCAAGTTGCTGATCGCTGGGGTCTGCCTCTAGAGGAAAGCATTATTCTGGCGTACCGCAACCGGGCTGAGTTGCAGCAGCAATTGGTGCAACGGGATATCAGCGAGCAACAACGCCGAGCGGCACTAGCGGCACTAGACCCTCAAGTCTCGTTGAGTGCAGCTTATAATGTCAGCAACCTCCTCAATCAAGATTCAGGGTTTGAAGATACCTATGAGTTAGGGGCACAGGTGAGCATTACGCTGTTTGATGGCGGAGCAGCCAGGGCGCAAGCTGATCAGCAAGAAGCTAATATCGCGATCGCTGAGGCTCAGTTTGCGGATGCTCGTAATCAGGTGCGCTTTGAGGTCGAGCAATCCTACTTATCTTTGCAAGCTAACTTTGAAAACATTGCAACGACAGCATTAGCGTTGCAACAAGCTACAGAAGCTCTGCGGCTGGCTCGTTTGCGCTTCCAGGCTGGGGTGGGAACTCAAACCGATGTATTGCGATCGCAAACCGAGTTGACTCGTGCAGAAGTGAATCAACTGAACGCCATCTTGGGCTACAACCGTTCCTTAGTACAACTTCAACGTTCTGTTAGCAACTTGGCTAGTAGCAACCTGGGAGAAACTCCTTAACTGAGATTAGGTGTCTCTAATAGGTATCCCTAAACAGGTAAGGATGGGCTAAGTGTGTGCTGCCCAACCCATCCTTACCCAAAATCTTTATTTTTTATCGGCTTCTAGCACGGCTTCAGCCGCGCACAACATATCGATCACTTGTTCAGCGGAGATGAGCCGCTTCAACACTACTTGACCGATCGCATTGGCGGGGTCATCGGCTTGAAGCACAGAGGGCTTCACTTCTAACATCAAAACAGCGTCTTCGACTTTATAGAGCCATAGTTTTTCCCCACGTTCCATCATGCACAGGTCTAGGCGATAAATTTCGGGCTTTCGTCGCCAAGCGAGTTCGTTCCACAAACCGCCAAACTCCCATACTCTGCCGACATTCCATCCATCTGAAAGAAAAAAATACTTCACGGGCTCTCACTAACAGGGCTATTCGCTGGAATTAGATTCTTCCTGCTAAGGATACCTCAGTCGGTGGATCAGTTTTGTGTTGTGATTTTTGAGTTATGAATGACGATATGACAATTTGACTGAAAATCAATTCACTTTTTCAATTATGGCTATGGCTAGGAACCCTGATCAAAAAACCGATCGCCCCTCTTTAGGGTTAACTTGGACACGGCTCAGTCGTGCGGCACTCATCAGTAGCTTGAGTCTTATCCCTCTCTCCCAGGTGTTTGCTGCGCCGTTACCCACAGCGTTAACCACCGCCATTTCTCAGACAACCCCTCAACTCAATCGGTCTCAACTGAGTCAGGCTCAGCTCAAGCAGTCAACCTCAGATGTATTGCCGATTCCTTTGGCGATCGTGCAGCCCAACGGCAGCACCATTACTATTCAGGTCATCAATGCCACGGGTGCTGAGCTAAATTATCAGGTCATTGGCGATACTCAGTTTCGAGTATTGGGTGCACAATCTCAGGCGACGTTGCAAGACCTGAGCATTCCTACCACCGTGACCTTTCGCCGTAACGACGGTGGGTTGGTCACTGCCACTATTGAGACCAGCAGTGCCGCAGGTGAACTCACCTTAATTTTGCAGCAGACGAGCGACTTTACGGCCGATCGCACTGCCTTGAGAGTTGAGCCAAATGGTTCTGTCTATCTCAACTAACTCTCAGAAGGGACAGGTTCTGCGTTGATCAAGCTGCGATTTTGGCCTTCTAGATAAATTGCTCGAATATCTTCAGGCAGGCTGTTTTCTAACTGCTGATAGCCCGCCTGAAGCTGTTGCTTGACCTCAGCAGAAGAGATGATTTCTCCTTCGGCTTGTAAATAAGCGGCAATTCGCGTTTCACTCCAATGAAACGTCTGTGCCATTAAAACCATCAATCGCTGGACGGGTGGCAGTTGATCGAGCGATCGCTTAATATAACACCACAAAGGCGGAGGAGCCGCTTGCAGTGAATAGTGAATTGATTCGACTGGGGGCAGATCGGCACGGTTGATACAAACTGCCGTAACGTTGATGATCCAACTCTGTAGATTGAACTGCTCTGCTCCAGTAGCTGGGTTTTGATGCAGATCTAACCCACCCAGTTCGTGATAGATGTGCCGCCAGGTAATGGCAAATAGATAGTCAGCTTGAACGGGCGATCGCGCTGAATGGCGAATGAGCGTATAAACAATGGGACTGTAACGGCAAAAAATAGCTGTAAAGTATTGCCCTGCATCGGGATGGCGTTGAAACAGAGTCAACAATTCCTGATCGCTGTAATGATGCAGCGATTTCAACAGGGGATGATGACATTCAGGAAAGTTTGGAATTTGCACAATAATCTCAGTTGCCTCACACAAACTTTGGCGATCGCCAACTTATTACAAAGATTGGCTGAAATGAATAGCTCTCAATATACACATTGTTTTAGATTACACAACTTTTTTTACGATAAATTTTCAAACTTTTGAGTAGTCCTCTAAAAGTAATGATTTTTGAGTAAGGACTATCAACTTTTGAAGTTAGAAGTGGTGTGATCAAAGCCAGCGATCGCAAAAATATGTTTAGCCAAACTAATCATCAATGATAGATTTAATTCGATTTGTGCAAGATTAATCATAGATAAAACACTATTCGATCGCTGTCCTCCTGATTTGATAAGCATTACAAGCATTTGTCAAATCGCAATATTTGCACCGCTACTTGAGAGAACTTCTGGCAATCAGTGCCACGTTAAGAACCGGGCAACGATATACTGATGACGAGGACTGACGTGAAGATTCTTCACAAACAAGCGTTCTTGCTGTGACCCGATGGATCTGGACGAGTCTGCAATTCAGCACAATCGTTTTTTAGTGAAACTGCTCAATAGAGTACTAGCCTAGAGCGGCAACCTATGAATTCTGGAATTGATTTACAAGGAAGCTTTATTGAAGCTCTGACTGGTTTTGGCTTGTCGCCAGAGTTAGCAAAATTAATCTGGCTGCCTTTACCCATGATCTTGATGTTGCTGGGTGCAACTTTTGGGGTGTTGGTTACAACCTGGTTAGAAAGAAAGATTTCTGCTTCGGCTCAACAGCGCATTGGTCCTGAGTTTGCGGGCCCGCTGGGAATGTTGATCCCAATTGCTGATGGAGCCAAGCTGCTGTTTAAGGAAGACTTGATCCCGACCAAATCGGATCCTTGGCTCTTTACCTTAGGGCCTGTACTGGTTGTTATACCTGTCTTCTTGTCCTACCTGGTCATTCCTTTTGGTCAGAACTTGCAAATTACTGATCTGGGTGTTGGCGTGTTCCTGTGGATTGCGTTGTCGAGTATCGCGCCCATTGGCTTGCTAATGTCAGGTTATGCCTCCAATAATAAATACTCTTTGTTAGGTGGCTTGCGAGCCGCCGCTCAGTCGATTAGCTATGAGCTGCCCTTAGCCTTGTCAGTATTGGCGATCGTCATGATGTCAAACTCGCTCAGCACAATTGACATCGTTAATCAGCAATCAGGCTATGGCATCTTAGGCTGGAATGTCTGGCGACAACCCATTGGCTTCCTCATTTTTTGGATTGCAGCCCTTGCAGAGTGTGAACGCCTTCCATTTGACTTACCTGAAGCAGAAGAAGAGTTGGTCGCCGGGTATCAGACTGAGTATTCCGGTATGAAGTTTGGTCTGTTCTACCTGAGTTCCTACGTTAACCTGATCCTGTCATCTCTGTTTGTGGCTGTGCTGTACTTGGGCGGTTGGGATTTTCCAATTCCCATTAACTTGCTCGCTAATTGGATTGGGGTCAGTGAGACGACTCCGTGGCTGCAAGTTATTACTGGGGCGATCGGCATCACGATGACTGTCTTTAAGGCATATTTGCTTGTTTTCATCGCTATTCTTCTCCGGTGGACAGTTCCTCGCGTCCGGATTGACCAATTGCTAGACTTAGGTTGGAAATTTTTACTCCCTGTCTCGCTCGTCAATCTGCTGCTTACAGCTGGTCTTAAGCTTGCCTTTCCCGTTGCTTTTGGCGGTTAATCCGACCCATTCCCTCCTAGCTCAAACCCTATTTGCTTCAACCCTACTGTTAACGCCATGCTGAAATTTCTCAAGTCTGTTGTTGACTATGCAAAAGAGGCAGGACAAGCGGCAAAATACATTGGACAAGGGCTATCTGTTACCTTTGACCACATGCAACGCCGTCCTATCACGGTTCAATATCCCTACGAAAAATTGATCCCCTCGGAGCGATTTCGCGGTCGCATTCACTTCGAGTTTGACAAGTGTATTGCTTGTGAAGTGTGTGTCCGGGTTTGCCCAATTAACCTGCCTGTAGTGGATTGGGAGTTCAACAAAGAAACCAAGAAGAAAAAGTTGAATCACTACAGCATTGACTTCGGAGTTTGTATTTTTTGTGGCAACTGCGTTGAGTATTGCCCTACCAATTGCCTCTCTATGACAGAGGAATATGAACTGGCAACCTACGATCGCCATGAACTTAATTTTGACAACGTGGCGTTGGGTCGCTTGCCTTATAAGGTGACAGAGGATCCAATGGTGACGCCATTACGTGAACTTGCCTACCTGCCCAAAGGGGTATTAGAACCACATGGGTTGCCAGCAGGGTCTCGTCGGGCTGGTAAGATGCCAGAAGAAATCTTAGAAGACATGGAAGCTAAATAGCTTGAGCTGATCAGCTAAACCGTTGATCGGGCGATCTCTCTGAGATACCCGCAAGGGATCGCGATTAGATACGTTGATGCAGTTTTGATGGAGATAAGGTAGCGGTGAATTTAGCAGATGGGGTTCAAATTGTTTCGTTTGGCATCCTGACTTTCATGACGCTGGCAGCAGCTCTGGGTGTCGTGTTGTTAAATAACATCGTCTATTCAGCTTTCTTACTGGGCGGTGTTTTTATTAGTATTTCTGGGTTGTACATCCTGCTCAATGCTGGGTTCGTCGCTGCCGCTCAAATTCTCATCTATGTTGGAGCGGTTAATGTGTTGATCCTGTTTGGGATCATGCTGGTTAACAAGCGACAACCCTTTCAACCTATGGCCAATGCTTGGTTAGGCAAAGCTGCCACAGCGGTGGTTTGTGTTGGTCTTTTTGCCCTGTTGGGAACGATGGTTATTGCTACCCCGTGGGCTATTTCGAGTGCCCCAATCGCTGGAGATGAGGCAACTGTTACGATTGGTTTGCATTTCTTTAGTGACTTTTTGCTGCCGTTTGAGTTGGTCTCCGTGTTGCTGTTAATGGCGTTAATTGGGGCGATCGTCCTCGCACGCCGTGAATTCTTGCCCGAAGATTCTTCTGCGGTGCAACCACAGCAGCCAATTCTGACCTTGCCAGAGCGACCTCGTGAGCTGACCTCAGTTGGCATCAGCCGTCCAGAGCGCACTATTACTGACTCACCTGGCGATCGCAACGCTTAATTGACCCTTCTAGATTGAACCAACCCATGCAACTCCAATACTTTCTTCTCATTGCTGCTGCCTTGTTTTGCATTGGCATCTACGGTCTAGTCACCAGTCGCAACGCCATTCGGGTATTGATGTCGATTGAGTTATTGCTTAACGCAGTCAATATCAACCTGATGGCATTCTCCAACTACCTTGACCCTGAAGGGGTTAAAGGGCAAGTATTTGCAGTGTTTGTCATCTCAATTGCAGCCGCTGAAGCAGCCGTTGGTTTGGCGATTGTTCTATCGATTTACCGTAACCGCGATACTGTAGATATGGAGCAATTCAATCTGTTGAAGTGGTAGCAGATTGAGCATCGCCGGGAGTGGAATTAAACCAAGTCATCATTATTCATAAAGCGGGTGATCTGCTCAGTCAGCGTTGGGCAGAAAGTTGTGCCCGACAGTTGGAAGCTAGAAATTGCAAGGTCTTGTTAGGACCTAGCGGGGCTAAAGACAATCCCTATCCTGTTTTTTTGGCGTCGGTTTCCAAGCCGATCGATTTTGCGTTGGTCTTGGGTGGGGATGGCACAGCCTTGGGAGCTGCTCGGCATCTTGCCCCTGAAGGAATCCCCATCTTGGCACTCAATATCGGTGGAACGTTAGGGTTCCTGACAGAATCCGCTGATGATTTTAGCAATCCCAGTCTTTTATTAGATCGGCTTCAAGACGATCGATTTGCAGTACAACGTCGCATGATGCTGCAAGCAACAACCTTTGAGGGCAATCGCAGCAATCAAGAACCGATGAGCGATCGCTACCTCGCTCTCAATGAGATGTGCGTTAAACCTGCCTCTGCCGATCGCATGATCACCTCCATTTTGGAAATGGAAATCGATGGAGAAGTCGTCGATCAATATCAGGGTGATGGGCTAATCGTAGCTACCCCTACTGGTTCTACCTGCTACACCGTCGCGGCAAACGGCCCGATCATTCATCCCGGCATGGAGGCGATCGCCGTTACCCCTATCTGCCCCCTCAGCCTTTCTAGTCGCCCCATTGTGTTACCCCCTGGTTCGGTGGTTAGCATATGGCCTCTTGCCGATCGCGAACTGACCACAAAGTTATGGATGGATGGGGTATTAGCCACCTCCATTTGGCCCGGACAACGAGTTGACATTCGCATGGCAGAGTGTCAGGCACAATTTATCATTTTGAAAGAAAATTATTCCTACTATCAAACCTTGCGCGAAAAACTCCAGTGGGCAGGCGCACGGATTCGCTACAGCAACAATCATCGAAACTGAAGAAGGAAAAAAGAAGAGAGAAAAAAGAAAAAAGGATAAACGATAAAGGCTGAAAGATAAGAGAAGACAGAGAGCAGTCCAGTATGATTTGTTAGCGCAGCCTAACGCATCGTTTTTACAGTATTCATAGGGCAGGCGATCGCTCAGATCATTTTATGTCTCTATGTCTGGCTTCTGAGTCAAGCAATCTTGAGATACATTGCTGTCTCAGGAAAATCAATCTGATCTGTTGGTATAACTAGAGGAAAGAAGTTTTGCCCCCTTCAGCCCCTTAAGTCCTCAGCTCAAATTTATAAACCCGTTGAACGTATCAGCTATATTGCACATTGGGAAGGGGAAATCAAAGCACTTGAGGAAGCTGTTAAAGCAGTGAGTTTAGCAAACCTTAAAGACTTCTATAACGAAATTAACAAGTTTACTGAGATTAGAGCAGCTATCTCTAATCTACTTGGGGTTTTAGGAAATATGAATACCCTAACAGCTAGTATGCATAGCGAAGCTGACTTTAAGGATTTGATTGAAAAGATTCAAGCCAGATTAATGGAGTAACTTACACATTCATTAGTTAGATAACTCATGTTAGGAATGCTAATTTACTATGACTCCTCAACTCCAACAAGCTATTCATCTAGTTCACTTGCTCTCACAAACTGAGCAAATCGAATTGCTGCGCGTCTTATCAAATATTATTCAAAAACCGGATTCCTTGGAAGCACAGAACGAGCGGTTTTGGGTTTTTCATTCACTAGACCAACTTATTCAAGAACAAAAGCCTCCTGTCATTACTGACCTGAGTTCACTGAAGCTTGACTTTTGGGAGAGTGATGAATCAGGGGATGAATTTCTAATATTTTTGCGGCGACAACGCACCTCTGAAGCAATTGAGATGTTATGAGTATTCTTTTGATAGATACCGACGTAGTGTCATTTATTTTTAAGCAAGATAGCCGCGCTGAAAACTACACCACACTGTTGCAGGATAATCAACTGGCACTTTCGTTTATGACAGTTGCTGAACTTTTTCAATGGCTGCAATTTGTAATTGGGGTGAACCTCGTATTAGGCAACTTGAGCAAACTCTCACCAACTACCTGATCATCCCTGTCGATATTGAATTGTGTCGTTCTTGGGGAAGTCTGAGAGCAGCAATGCAAACCACAGGAAAACCGATCTCTGTTCAAGATGCATGGATTGCTGCAACAGCACTTCGCTATAATCTCCCACTCGTGACCCACAACGTAAAAGACTTTGCAGGAATCCCAGGATTAGAGGTGCGTACATCACTCTAGCCATTTGAACGGGCACTTCTCGAACTGCCGAGATTCTCAGAGTCCGTAAGGTCGTTTGCAGCAAAAAAGCGGCAGTGAGGTTTAATGACACACAACCCACCACCGCTTCACTTTTATCCTTTCCCCTATTACCGTTTGATGGGCGTACCACAGGGGTAAGTCGCTACAGGTTCACGAGTAGCGGTGACAATCTGAGCGATCGCCGCTGTAGCTTGTTCTGGTTGACGGGTTTTTGCCGCGTAATAGGCTAACCGCAACCGATCGAGCATTTCTTCTCGGCGATCATAGAGCCGCTTTAAAGGACGAGGAGCGCACTGGCTCATTACATAAGCGGTCATGATCGGTAGGGCGATCGTGCTATCGGTGTAGCAGACAATGGTGCTGGGTAACTCATGAGGGTCGATCTTGCCCCAACTTACGGCTTCAGAGGGAGTTGCGCCCGACAATCCGCCAGTATCAGGGCGAGCATCGGTGATTTGTACAAAGTAGTCATGTCCCCGTTCCTCTAATCCCAACACCTCATGGATCTGAGGTTGAGTTTGCAGCAAGAAGTTTTTAGGACTGCCGCCCCCCAAAATGATTGCAGCACTCTTGCCTTCTTCACCAGCGATCGCTGAATCACGAGCGGTATAGGCGATCGCCGCTGTTTCATTGACATCCTGGGAAGGATCAAGAATTAACTTTGACCCTTCTAGCGCGAGAGCCGCCACATTCATACCAATGGAGCTATCACCCGGAGACGAAGTGTAGATTGGCACTCCACACTCATAAGCTGTGGATAGCAAACAGGAATGTTGCACCCCAATTTGCTTTTCAACAGCATTAATGTATTTGCCCAACAGGTAATGAAATTCAGCGGTACCCATGCGTTTTTGAAAGGGTTCTGCCCGCAGTAGCTCTCGAATAAAGGCATCCGTTTCAAGCAACACGTCATACCCAAAGGTAATGTCATAGATGCGAATTTGCCCCTCTTCACGCAGTTTGACATCATCCACAAACGGATTGCCGCTATAAAGGTTTAGCCCCAAGCCGTAGTGCAAATCATGGTAGAGGTTAGCTCCAGTGCTAATGATCCAGTCAATAAAGCCGTGACGCATCAGTGGAGATAGTACAGACACGCCAAACCCAGCAGGGGTCAACGCTCCAGAGAGACTAAGACCAACGGTGACTCCTTCTTGCATCACCTCACGGCTCAACAAGTGACAGATTTCCCGCAGACGAGCTGAGTTATAAGCCGTAAAATAGCTGTCAATCAAATCCACCACCCCAATTTCAGTGGGCATGGGCGTGGGGGCAATTTTACGATTGAGTAGGTTAGACATGGTGGTACTCCCAAATGAATTCAACACATTAAAGTGAAGTGAACATGCGTTTGATCAACGGAAGGATAGGCAAACGACAAACAGCCCTACCTCTTTGCAACTGGGTTACGAACCAATCACAAATGTGGGCAGATGAAGCACTGCAACAAACGCAGAGCAATTTGCCATCATCCGATCATTCAGTTAAGGGAAAAACTCTCCATTGAGAATTGACCGACCGAGTTGGCGAGGCAACTAGAAACAGCATTCGTCTCATCTCTAGTGGGTAGCCAATAGCTACTGCCTGCAAACCTACAGTTACAGGTCGATCAGCTCATACTAGGTCCCTCACAGCGGTCTGCCCACGACAGAGCCGGATCTGAGAGCCGTTTGCGCTGCAATTTCATTTCTAAGTACCACACTGGCAGCCAAGAACGACCAGTTAATGCTGAAATTCTCAACGCACTGCAACCTTTTGCAACATTACTAATAGATTCAGTCTAGCATCTGCATCTATGAACGCTTCAGCAAGTTTACTGAATCTATATATTTTTCTTTTCTAATAAACTACTTTGCAACGCAGCACACGCTCTTTGGAAGAATGCTGTGAAGGAATAGCCTGCGGCTTTTAGGACTGGAGCATGGTTGACCCAAACCACAATCAGAGTGGCTTGAAAGAACAGGGGATAGAGGGTTTGGGTCAGACGCTGTCGCCAGTGTGGGTGCAATCGCCAAATGCGATGTAACGTCTCCGTTTGAAACTGAACATGTCGCATCTCATCATGATGAATTTGCTGACAAAGATCGTGTAGCAGAGGGGATTGGGTAGCAGAGCCTAACGCCGGGTAATAAAGGGTTGCCACCAACTCAGCTGTCAATAACACCATGAGGGCAACTTCCAGATTGGCTAATCGTCGCAAGGTGCGAAACCACGTATCAGACCAATGCTGTTTAGCCAGGGGCAACTGTTGTTGTTGCATGAACCGACCCAAATCTTTAGCATGGCGTTGCTCTTCACCGATAAACAGTTTCACTGTCTCAACCCAGTGGCGATCGCCCACTCGCTCAGCATAGTCTCGTGATAGCCGCATCAGGTGTGCTCCTTCAGAGCTTTCACCTAATTGAAAATAGCTAATCGAATAAGCAATTCTGAGCTTCTCAACGGCGGTTAATGCTATATCTCTCTCCCAGGGCAGCGATCGCAAGTTTTCTCGATTAAAGCGGAAGTAGGTGAGCCAATCTGCTGAAGTGCAATCTAAACTGTCACCTGTTACAGAGCGTTGAGAATAAGCGACTACATTCATCATAGGGATTTGCAGAGATAAGGGATTTCGACCCTCACGCCGTTCAGTTTGCCTGTACCCCATTCTCCATTGCACTCGGATGAACTCTATTTCTGACAAGGTTGAATATTGTTGATAGGACTTAGCGGAGAGAGCACGGTAGACTACCGATTGCACACTGTTGCGTGATAGGTCTTGTAATTTAGTCCTCCAGTTTGAGCAATTTTTTGGAATTTCCCCTCATGACACATTTCTCTCTGGTCATCGGTAATAAAAACTACTCGTCTTGGTCGTTGCGGGCTTGGTTGACTTTAAAGCAATCGGGGCTTGAATTTACAGAGATCCGCATTCCTTTAGACACTCCTGAAACCCATGCCCAAATCGCGCAACATTCTCCCTCTGGACGAGTGCCTGTGTTGATTCACAATGATCTTCACATTTGGGAATCGTTAGCCATTTGTGAATACATCACAGAACAAGTCCCCGATCGCTATCTTTTACCTCAAGATGCAACGGCTAGAGCGATCGCCCGTGCCGTTAGTTCTGAGATGCACACAGGCTTTCAGGCATTGCGCCAACACATGCCTATGGATTGCCGATCTCGCCATCCTGGAGAAGGGCGACAACCTGGAGTGCAAAGCAATATTGAGCGCATCACGCAACTCTGGCAAGAGACTCGTCAACGATTTGGCGCAGGGGGTGATTTCTTATTTGGGCAGTTTACGTATGCCGATGCGATGTTTGCCCCTGTGGTTTCTCGGTTTGTCACCTATGGCGTTTCACTGGATCCCGTTGCTCAAGCTTATGCTGATGCCATTTGGGCACTGCCGACGATGCAGGAATGGTTAGCTGCTGCCGAAGCTGAGGTTGAAGTGATTGAGGATCATAAGCTGTAAATGATGGGTTTTGAGTTTTAAGTTTTGAGTTTTAAGTTTTGAATTGTGAGTTTAATACCTCAACTCATCACTCATCACTCAGCCCCAAATCAACGGTTGAGATAATTGAGGATCACACACTGTAAATGATGGGTTTTGAGTTTTAGGTTTTGAGTTTTAAGTTTTGAATTGTGAGTTTAATACCTCCACTCATCACTCATCACTCATCACTCATCACTCATCACTCATCACTCAGCTCTAAATCAACGTCAGTTTGTTTAAGAGCCTGACGAGTGAATTGGCGGCTATGGGAGCCAAGTCCCACATTGACGGACTCCGGAAGATGCAGGGTTTGACAAGCCGATGCAGGTTGGTTTTGCTCCTAATAGCTGCGGTTTTGACCGCTAAACCCCTGATCCCGAATTCATGTTAGATCACCTGTTCAAAACACTGAATCAGGCGATCGACTTCTTCAATAGTGTTGTAATGCACCATGCTGACCCGCACAACTCCCCCTTGATCGGCTAAACCCAAAGACTCAATTAATCGCTTGGCGTAGAAATCTCCATAACGGATAGCTATTTGATGGGGATCAATTTGAGCCGGGATAGTGGAACTGTTGACCCCATTCACCACAAAGGAAATTGTGGGGACTCGTTTGTGGCGATCGCTTGTGGGATGACCCATGATGCGGACGTTGGGTTTGCTGTTGAGATAGCTCAAGAGGCGATCGCCAATCACGTCTTCATAATGAGAAATCAACTCAAATGCCTGGGTAATTTGAGTTCGTTGATCAGCCGTGGCAACTGGTGCTGGGAGAGTTGTTGGGTAAGCGGCTAAATCACTCAAATAATCACATAGCCCTACCATGCCGTAGCTCAACTCAAAATTCACGTTTCCTGGTTGAAACTTGTAGGGAAGGTCTGCATTGCCGATGAAGTAGTGGTTGAACCTCGGCAGCGTTAACCAATGTTCTCGCTTGCCATACAAACCGGCATAGTGGGGACCATAGACTTTATAAAAGCTGAAGACATAGAAATCTACATCCCAATCCTTAACATCGATCAACCGATGAGCGGCATAACCTACTCCATCGACACAAATTAGTGCCCCATGTGCATGAACCACCTGTGCAATCTGCTCAATAGGATTGATTGTTCCCAAGACGTTAGACGCATGGGTCAAGGCAACCAGGCGTGTTTTGGGAGTTAGCAACATCTCTAAATCTTCAAGATGCAACTCTAGCGTTTCAGGGTTAACCTGCCAAACTTTGACCTCAATGCCCTGACGTTGCAAGTCAACCCAAGGACCAATGTTGGCTTCATGATCGCAGTTTGTGACAATGACCTCATCCCCTGGTTGCCAAGTCTGGCTCAAGCACAATGCCAAAATTCTCAGTAACAGGCTCGTGGAACCCCCCATCACTACTTCATCGGGAGCGGCATTCATGAGGGTTGCCACAGCCTGTGCCCCCATCGCGACCCGCTGACCAGCCAACTGTGAAATCGCATAGGACGCGCCCAATTGCACATCAGAGGTGAGCAAATACTCAGTAATGCGATCGACGACTCGCTTGAGGGTTTGAGACCCCCCCGCATTATCAAAAAACACCCAATCTCCTGCCAGAGATGGAAATTGCTGTCGGACAAAATCAAGCTGTAATGTCTTTGCTATCGTCGATGTCATTGTAAGATCTACCACTTCATGCTTCTTTCATTAGATATTAGGGTAGTTCTATTGCAACTGAAGTATTGGTTAGAACGGGGTGCAGAGGGTTTGGCGTGAGCACTCAGGTCAAAAGCGAACTGTGGTTAAAGCCTCCACATCTCCTTGTAACAACTCCTTACATAGCAGTCCTAAATCAGTTGTGAAATGGGCGGGTTGTGAGAGGCGCCCCCCACAGGGGTGGGCCGCTCACCAACCATTTGGGGTTGCTATAGGCAATTTGTTGGGAGGTGGGTGTAAAGG
>JANRJA010000015.1:0-16713 GCA_033764315.1 Oculatellaceae cyanobacterium bins.114 | reverse complement strand
CGCGATCGCTCCAATAGCCACCCCCAAACCAGGTGCCCATCGCTGAACCTTCAGCAACCGTGCGGAGATACGGTAGGCGACAGACCCCATTCCAAGTGTTGCCAGAGGCACCCATTGCCAAATAGACCATCCACTGTCCATCAAATGAGATGTCACAACGTTTTGGATACAGCTTGCCGTGAAACCACGAACCATACTCTAGAGTGTCGATCTGCGTGTTCCAGAGAATGAGGTGGAAGCATTTGGAAGGCTTTCGGCGGATGATGAGCACATAGGGTGATGCCTTCGCTGGAATCAGATGAATACGTGCTGGAGCAGTCAGTGACATAGTGACGATTTAGAAATATAGCTTTAGTCAGAAAGCTTACGGCAAAGGCAATGGCTCAAACCCTGATGCTGGGAAAGCTTTCTGACTCGCCTCCGCCCCATCGAGTGTGGCTACGGCTATACAGCACTTTTGACGTTGATGAGGTACAAAAAACCTGGGTGCAGGAGTGGAACCCCTGTCCTTCATTGAGATGAAATACGCTGTATAGCGTTTATGGTCAACCGTTGCTAACAACACTTTTGCTGACAACCGTTACGGAAGATGTCTCCAGAGTCTTAAGTCAAAGCTAGGTTCAAGTGCGTTAAAGTCGGTTTTTAAGGCGGCATTTTTTCCACTGCCAGTCATCAATCCACTCATCAGTGTGGTGCCACGATCGCCCCTATCCAACTGACATCATTGCATTAAATTGATTCGTCTTTAAGTAAGTTTCTAGTTTTTCAATGCACTCCGGCAAATTCTTGCGCCCTAAGCCAATCCGAAAGTTTTGCCTCCCAAAGTCAAAATAGGGACTGGGCAACAGCAGGACTCCTTGCTGATTCACTAAATTAAGGCAAAACTCTTCTGCATCTAGGTGATTAAGGCTTGGAAATGCGGTCGAACCGCCTTTTGGTGCAGTCCAGTTAAAGAGATGGGGATATTTCGAGAAGAAGTCGTTACACACCTCAATGTTCTTTGTAATGATGGCTCGATTGCGTTGAACAATTTGATCTCGGTGGCGCAGAGCCAAGGTTGACAAAAACTCACTGGGAGCACTGTTGCAGATCGAGGTATAGTCCTTAAACGCTGCCATCGCTTGATAAATCTCTTGATTGCGAGTTGCAATCCAACCGATCCGCAAGCCCGCTAACCCATAAGTTTTTGACATGACTCCTAAAGAAACTGCATTTTCATACAGATCACAAGCGGCTGGCAACGTATCTTCGTCTCGATATTCTAAATATCGATAGACTTCATCAGAAAACAAAAGAAGCTGGTGTTCTCTGCAAATCGCAACCAATTCCTCTAGCTTGGCTCGGCTCATGACATAACCTGTTGGATTATGGGGACAATTAATGGCGATCGCCTTTGTGTTGGGTTGAATTGCCCCCTGAAGCCACTCTAAATCTAACTCCCAGTGATCTGCTTCATGGCTCATCCACCAACCAACCTCACAGCCAATAGACTGAGCAATTGAGCTATGGGATTGATAACAAGGGGAATGGACAATGATATGGTCTCCAGGCTGAAGCGCAATATTCATGAAGATAAAAATGGCTTCTTCTGCACCTGCATGAATCAAAATATCTTCAATTCCAATGGTTTGATAAGTTTGTGCAACGGCCTGTCGTAGTTCAGAGCTTCCCTGTGTTTCTGTATAACCCAACCCAGTTTGATGAAATTTTTGTGTGGCGTCTGGCTCTAGACTCAACAACTCTGCGATCGTCATGGCTTCACAGTCTGAAGCAGCGAGTAGATAGGGAGCTTTAAATTCGTATTTCGCAAAGAATCGTTCAAGTTTGAAGGGAGATAATTTCATAACAATTCAAGCTACTTAGCAATCTAGATTAATGTCACCCTGAATATAGCAATCCCAAATCGCTTTCCTCAACGCAGTTTGGGCAACCCATTCAAGCTCTTTGGAGTGAAGGAATCTTGATGTTGACCAATGGGATTAGGGACGTGCAAACAAAAAGAATACCTGTGAAGCGAGTTTCGGCTCCGCTCAACTCACAGACTGGGAGGGTTGAGCGAAGTCGAAGTCCAGTGGCACAAGAGTTTCTTGCAACTCCCTTATAGCTTTGGTCAGAAAGCTTACGGCAAAGGCAATGGCTCAAATCCTGATGCTGGGAAAGCTTTCTGACTCGCCTCCGCCTCATCAAGTGTGGCTACGGCTATAACACCAGAAAAAGAACAAATCGACTACGAATCGCATTGAATTTGTAGGTGAAACTGAGTGTATTTAACGCTTTTTTAGACGGGAGTCGCTTTCTCTGGCAAACCTTCACTCTCTCTACCTCCTGCCTTCCCCTACTCGATCTATTCTCCAATGGGTTAATTTTAGACAAAACTGTGGATATGATAGGTCGAAACTGCCCGTAGGTTACTCAATCTACGATGTAGCAGTGCTTTTAGAACGACTTTAGAACTTATTTAGAAGTCTTGTCATAGTCAGAATGGTCATGGCGATCGCAATTTTTGACGACGTTCAATCATCAATGCGGCTGTGATCGCACTGGCGATCGCTAATCCTACCGCTATCCACATCACCAGCCGAAACCCATCCACAAATGCAGTGGCGATCGCATTCTTTAATGCAGTTGCTACCTCACGAGTTAACTCCGGTGGCAATGTTGCAGCGGCTAAATTGACTCTTTGAGTGTCTAAAAACTGTTGTGCCTCTGGTGTCAGTTGCAAGGGAGCAATCCGTTGATTCAGACTGTGATTAAAGCGACTGAGCATAACGATTCCCAGAAGGGCGATCGCCAATAAACTGGCAATGCGAGAGACGGCATTATTCACACCTGAGGCGGCTCCGACATAGCGCATATTGACCGCATTCATCACAGCGGTTGTCAGGGGTGCCACACAAATGGCCATACCCACTCCCAACACGACCACAGCTGGAAAAAAAGTTGTCCAATAGCTGCCGCCAATGGCAGGACGAGTCATCAGTCCAAACCCCAGAGCCGCGATCGCAGGCCCCACCATGAGCGGCAAACGAGCACCATAACGGCTTACCAGGTTTCCTGACCAGCGCGAGAGCAAGAACATAATGACCGGAAAAGGCACCAGTGCGGCTCCAGCAGCAGTGGCGGAATAGCCCTGCACCTGAATCAGGTTAAACGGTAAGAAAAACAGGGCACCCCCCAACGCTGAATAGAGCAATAGAGTTAACAAATTTGCGCCGCTGAAGGTGCGCGATCGAAACAAACTCAATGGCATCATCGGCGCAGTGAGGTGAGCTTCTACCCAAAAGAAAAGCCCTGAAAGGATTATCCCCAGTGCGATCGCCCCTATCACCACCGCATTAAACCCAACCGTGGCAGACTCTAGTAACCCATAGACAATGCTGCCTAATCCAGCGATCGCCAGCAACGCCCCCAACCAATCGAGTTTAGAAGTCTCAGGGTCACGGCTTTCGGGCACTCGCCAAAGACTAATAGCAATCACAATCGCGGCCAACGGCAGGTTAATCAAAAACACCCACCGCCAGGAAAAAGTCTCAATCAACCACCCTCCTAACACTGGCCCTGCCGCTGCGGTGATGGCCGTAAACCCAGACCACAGCCCGATCGCCCCACCCCGTTGATCATCTGGAAAAGAGGCTCCAATAATTGATAGACTTCCGGGAATTAATAACGCTCCGCCTATCCCCTGCACCCCTCGCGCCACAATTAGTTGCCCCACGGTGGGGGCCAAACCACACCAGGCAGAGGCGATCGCAAACAACGTCACCCCCAACACAAAGATGCATCGTCGCCCCAGATGATCCCCCAGTGACCCACCTACTAAAATTAAGGCCGCCACAAATAAGGCGTAAGATTCCACCACCCACTGCACATCAGCAACCGTCGCATTCAACTGCGTTTGCAGGGTGGGTAAGGCAACGTTGACCACGGTGCTGTCAATAAAGGCCATGCTAGAACCGAGAATAGTGGCAATCAACACCCAAACTCTGAGGTTGCGCTGACAAGAAGTAGAGCATGGTTTGGAGCGAATAATTCCTTCTTCACAGGGCGATTGAATGGGGTTGGTCATAGTTACACCTGAGGGTTGATGATGGGGCGATCGCTTTGAGTGACCTCCAAGCGACTACCTTATCCCAATTTAAGTTATGAACGCGACACATCAGATCCACCTGTCTCCGGCATCCCTTGATAAGGGGGACTTTGACTCCGCTTCCCTCCTTTTTAAGGAGGGCTAGGGAGGATCAAACCCAGCATTAGTTAACGTGAATTCGGGATAAGGATTTTGGCGGTTGAAACCGCAACTACAGGAGCAAAACCGCTTGATTTTCTGTAGTTCGCGAAGGCGAACTTGGCTCTGATAGCCGCGAATTTATTCGACAGGCTCTTAAACCGAACTGACGTTAGTTAGGTTGAGAGAATTTGTGCATACACTGTAGATCCCTTTCATGAGAACGGTCGGGAGTGCGATCTTTAGTCTGATTCGGCGGCCTCATTTCCACCAATGGGTACTTTGTCTTCCAAAATCGTTCCTTTCAAATGCGCCCCTTCAAGAGTCGCCCCCTTCAGGTTCACCCCCTCAAGATACGCCCCCAAAAGATTTGCCCCTAAAAGATTCGCTCTCTCAAGATGTGCCTCCTCAAGATGCACTCCCAAAAGATTTGCTCCCTCAAGGTTAGCCCCCTCAAGATTCGCTCCCTCAAGATTAGCCCCTTCTAGATTCACCCCTTCTAGATTCGCCATGAAAAAATCTTTGAATACGAGCATGCAGTCTTGCAACTGTAAAAAACTTAAGCAGCTCAGGCAAAACACATGAACCTCTAACCGCTGTCCTTGTAGTCTAGAGAGCCACGCCCCAAAAGACTCTTCAGACACCCACTCAATCGTTGAAAGTTTTTGAGTTAACCGAGCACAGGTATTGAGAACCGCTAATAGGGCTTCCTCTGCATTGCGAGCCTGGTGATTCTCAGTTTGAAAGTCAGGTCGAGGGTTTAGTCGCTCCATCGGCATCCCCTGTCGCAGCATCAAGCCAATCAGATGGCAAAGGGTCTGTTGCCATGCAGCGACCGTGGCTGGGTTGTGCTGATGGTGCAGGCGCATCTCATCTAAAACAAACTTAAACAAATATTTATCCATTGCTGAAGGTCCGCAAACCAATGCCCACCGATAGAGGGCATGGCGTTCATCCCAATCTTCATAGGAGTCGTTATAGCGATCTTCTAGTTTGCGGTGAATATAGCGCACCTCTTGCACAATCCGTCTGGCAGTCAGATATTCCCCAAAGCTCTTGTGCGTGAACTCAAAGGTCTTGTCACCCGACGAGTCATGCCCACTTTGGCGAAAATAAAAGGCAGTCATCAGGCGAGTAATGCTTGCCCTGGACTCGTCTCGAAAGCCCTCTTGAAATCGACTCAATAGGTTTTTGAGGTTGCTGCTGTCACAATGTCGCTCAATCTCTTTTACGGTGGTGGTGCGTCCATTGCCATGCCAAGCTGCCAAGGCAATCTCTTCTAAAATGCGAATAAAATCTTCTTCCTTAATTCCTTGAATGGCAGCATGTTGATAACCTGCCCACCCTCGCTCATAAATGGCTTTGAGCAAGTCTGCATACACCGCATTTAAATTGGTTTCTTCTGAAAATTTTAGTTCTCCTCGCCGCACACTGAGAGCCACCAGATAGTTGAGCAACGGTTGAGCCGTGATCTCTGTTAAATGACCCTGGTCTAACTCAGAGGGTAAGCCACCATAGTCACTGCCACTGGCTGCACCATAGTTTTGCCACCAAAGCTGTCGCTGATCTTGCTCTAATAGCTTTTTGTCATCTACATAATTCTCTCGATCGTTTTGAGCCACAAAGTAGGGTAAAACATGCAAAATTTGTCCATCTTTACGAAAGTCAGTTTCATTAGCTTGCATCACCAGTTCTCGACCACTGATCAAAACCTGCAAGCCGATATCTCGCTGGTTAAACCGCTCTACCTTGCGTTGCACTTCTCGGACAAAGTCTTGCGCTGTTTTTTCAGCAATTTTTCCCTGCATGGCTAACTCATCTAAGCCATCAAAGATGATTAACAGGCGTGGCTCTCGTTGCTCAACCGCTAAGGGATTGTGGGGCAAGATGCCATCCATTTGCACAAACCTACCCACCGCATCAATCAGATCATCGGAGGGTTCAAAATGATGCAATGGAATGAACAAAATTGGAATAGTGCCTTGTGCTGCCAATGTTGCGGCAAACATTTTGGCAAAAGACGACTTGCCACTCCCAGGTCCGCCACTAATCAAACGAATCGCATCATCCTTTTTAGCTTTGCTGAGCCAACTTTCGAGTTCTTGGCTTAGGTCAACGACGACTCGTTCAACCGTTTTGCTGTCTATCACCCGCCGCTCTAGCTCATTCGGTTTCTGTCCCTCAACTTTGCGGTTATAGTAAGCCCGCAAGGGCACATACACCCGCTTCAAGCTAAAGGCTTCTAAAAACATCGGTTCTTCTACCTGCTTTTGTAGCCAGGTGGAGTATCGCAACCATGCCTGACTGCGATCGCTTGCTTGCGTAAAGGGTGTATCGAGCCTTTCTTTGAGCACCCCATAATCTCTAGCATGACTGCCCCACTCGTCATGCAGGGCAACCGCAAAATAAATCGGTAATCGGTTACTCATGGCGTGAGCATCCACCTCGCTCAAACCAGACCGCTGCAACCACCCCACAAATGCAGGTTTCACCCTCTCAACCAGGGGGTCTTTATCAGGATGCTCAAAAAACTTTGTGTTGATCACTAAACTATTGGTTTCTAGAGCCTGATTAATGTTGGTTTGCAAAGCTTTGCTATCAAACTTATTTGGCTCTAACTCAGCTTTCTCATCAATCAACGTCTTCATCGCCTGAAGCAGAGAGCGATACACCATTAACCAGGCAATTTCCTCGGCATTTGCGGCTAAACCCAATGCCGACAGAGCATCAATCCCATCTCCTGCCAAACTATCCCATTTGCCAAACCCCAAATCGACTAAACCCTTACCCAGTGCCTTTGAGAAACCTTTGAAATCAACCTTGATTGATTTCTTAAAAACTGAGGTGGGTTTACTCACCGACAATCCAGATTCGCTGGTCATAAGGCATTTGAGATGAGTGTTGCTTAAAAGCAAGGAATTGACTCTATTTAAGCAGGCTCTTTAATCAACGTCAGCAAAATCCCTCATAGGAGTTTGACAAGCTCAGTTCTCCATAAACAAAATATCGCCTCCTTGATACAAACTGCTCTCCTTCCAACAGCACCCTTTTTTATTGAGAACAGAAACAGGTTCACTCAAGACAGTGATGTTTTCCCTTTCAACAAGACTGTTCTTATTTCAAGCAGCAACCGTCTGACTAAAAACAGGAACAGTTTCGTCCAAAACAGCAATATTCCCACTTGAAATAGCAGTGTTCTCATTTGAAACAGGAACAGTCTCACTGCAATCAAGAAAATTGCTGTTTGAAACAGAACCATTCCCACTTCAAACGAAAACTATCCCACTCTGAACAGAAATGATTTCACTTGAACTCAAAACTTTCCCACTTCAAATAGAAACAGTCTCATACCCTTTCTAAAAATTTGGGCTACACATCAATATCTCCGTAGGGGCGTTTCGCGAAACGCCCCTACCGTTGATCTATAACGGTTATTTGTTGAATTGGTCTCCCCTCAAACAGGAATAATCCCTTAACGGTTGTGTGAACAAGGGTTTATTCTAGAATTGGGCACTGATTGACCTCCGCGTCTCTCAAATGACCCGTTCCAACGGAAATCGCCCAATCTCTTTTGTATCCTTGAAAGGAGACATTTTCGCACAGGGAAAAGGACAACGTGATTGTGTGGCGTTGGTTCGGTTTGTTTTTTCTGAGTCTGGCTTTTATTTTGCTAGGGGCGACCGTCACCAGAGCAGAGTCTGTCATTGACCCCAGCACCTGCGCTTACAACGGCATTCCGTTGTATGGAGATGTGCAAATTGTGGATAGCTTTCCCGATCTTAAAGTGCAGATTGTGTCATCGTTTCCCGATCTGAAGGTGCAAGTCGTCGAGTCCTTCCCCGATCGCTGTGGGTTGTGGCACTACACCGACTCGTTTCCTGATTTCAAAGTACAGTTTGTTGAGTCCTTTCCCGACATTCAGATTCAACTTGTGGAGTCATTTCCAGGCATTCCGTAGAGGTCTGGTGCAGATTTTTGAAATCTTCAATACTCCACTGTCTGCTACACCTCCTTTACTCAAAAGCAACCGTGTATCAATAAAACACTTGGTTGTTTCAACAAGCTTGAGAACCAGGCATTGGGGGAGAATCCCCCAAACCCCCATTGGGGGACGCCACTGCCTCCCCCAAACCCCCTAGCAGAAGGCGTTTCGGTTAACCCAAGGACACGCTTCGCATCTCTACCCAGTACGGGTGTTTCTGATCTAGTCAAGCCCTTTGACAAAGACTCAAAGTTTCTCGGAATTGGGAGATATAGGGAGTTGAGAGGATTTATGTATACACAGTAACCTCAAGAGGAAAGAGGCGATCGCCATTAACTTTTCTGCATTACCTGGGGGAACCGCTCTACCAAAAACGGTAACACCGGACAGGGAATCTTCGCTTCCAAATTGTCTGGGTTGCTCCAGGTAAAGGGGGCTTTGCGCTCGGCTGCCATCCACAACAACCGTTTAGCACGAGTCATCGCCACATAGAGCAGGCGAAACTCCTCTGCCATTTGCAGATATTCGGCTCGGTGCCACGCCATCTCACCCCCTGGAACAGGTTCTTTGTGAATGTGGGCGCGAATCTGTGCTCGTGCTACTTCGGATAAGCCAAAATCGCCTAAAAACTGAGCCTGGGGTGGCAAGCGACGGCGACCTGGGATAGATTGCTCGTGCAGAAAGGGAATGAAGACAAAATCCCAATCTAGTCCTTTGGCTTTGTGCATGGTGATGATGGTGACTTGCCTGGGGCGAGTGTATTGGGCTTCGGCATCATCCGTTTCCACGGTGGAAAACCGCTCCGATCGCACGACCTCCCCCAGAGCATCCAGCATTGTGCTCATCGATTGGCGATCGCTTGTTTGCCGACCAATCCGCTCTGCCAATTTGTCAGCAGTGGCTAGTTCTGTCGGGTCATATTTCAGAGTCAGTGCCAAAAATGAGATCAGTTGATAGAGCGGCAACTCTAACCGCGCCCGCACCAGAGCCGTGCAATAGCGACGTGCCTGCACCACGGGTTCCGGTTGGGGGGTTTCTAGTGGCCCAGGATACAAGAACTGCTCAGGTTCAACGGTCAATGCGTTCAGGTCTTGTTTGGGAATCAGTTGCCGATCGACCAACACTTTGAGGGCTGCTTTGAGATTGTCAGGGGAATGAGGGCGATCAACAAATTGCAGCAATGCCAGAATTTCAAGAGGAACATGGGAATGGCGATCGCGTTGACCCACATCATAGATCTCGATGCCCAACTCGCCCAAATTCACCCCCACCTTGTACTGAGCTGGGTTTTGCAATACATCAGCGATCCATTTGCCCTGTCTATTTTCTCGCACTAGAATGGCGGCTCGTCCATCGGGATAGCGACTAAACACATCGGCTAACCGTTGTGCCATCAACTCGATTGAGTGCAAAACATCTTGTGGAAAGCGAATTTCGACTCCCCACCCCTCTGGTTTGGGGTTGGCATCCGCTTGTGGATCGCCCAGAGAAACCGGATGAATTTCTTGAAGCCGAAATGGGGCTTGAGGTTGAGCATCTGTCGCGGCGATCGCGGCTGGAGTTGAGTTGGGGTTGCCTCCATAGCGAGCATTCACCCACTTCAGGGTGGCATTGGCGACATCGATAATGGTTTGGCTGCTGCGTCCAGCTTGATCCATTTCTGCCAGTCGGCCTTGCGTTGCACAATGAATACAAAACTCTCGAAAAAAGACCGGATCAGCAGGCGTAAAGGTGGAGTTGATAGCCTGATTAGGATCACCAACCCGCACCAAGTTCAGATAGTTGGCAATGCCCCCTAAATCGCCCAATTCTGCGGAACTTTGAGACTTCACCAGCGGACTTGCCGCCAGGATCTCTAGCAATCGAGTTTGCAATGGAGAAGAATCCTGTGCCTCGTCTTCAAACACGGCAAAGACTTGTTGTTGCCACACGTGACGGGCACTGTCATTCTCAAGGACACGCAAGGCCGCCAAGATCATGTCGTCATAGTCAATCAGATGACGCTGTTGCAACAACGCCTGGTAATTTTCGTATAGTCCAGCGGCGATCGCCAACACGTCATAATCAGCTTCATCTCCCGACTGAGAGAGATGGAGAGACGATCGCACTTCAACACTCATTTCATGTAATTTTGCAGGCAGCAACCCCGAACTTTTGGCTTCATGAATCACCGTGGTGGCTAACTCTGGCAATACTTCCGTTCGCAACACCGACTGTCGCCGCAATCGCTCACTTTCTTCTCCGTCAAACTGTTGCCCTTCTAATAGCCGCTGATAGTGTTGCGGGTTTGCTGCAATCCACTGCTCGACACAGGCACGAATCAACCGATTATTTTGGGTGGGAGAAACAAGCGTGAGGCGATCGAGCGTCAAACCCGACAACCCAGGATGACGAGTTGCAATATTGAGTGCCAACCCATGCAGCGTGTAAACGGCAAATCCGGTGGTGGGCAATCCCAACTCGCGCAAATAGCCACGAATCTTGGCTTTGAGGTTTGCTGCTGCCGATCGCGTAAACGTCACCAATACCAATTGATCGGTGGGCAACACTTGATGCAAGATCGCCCGGAGTCGTCGTTTAGCCAGCAAAATAGCCGCTGCGATCGCCATCCCAGTGGATTTCCCGGAACCCGGCACCGCCGACACCGCCAGGGAACCCCCATCCCAATCTGCCATCCGTTGCTGCCCCGGTCGCAACTGTCGCCGCAACCGTTCAATTCCTTCAATCAGAGCAGTGGGGTCGATCGCTTGTGTTTGAGTCGTTACCATTTCACTTTTGCAGGCATGTGTTGCCAGTGTGTTGCCAGTGATGATGCAGGCGTCTTCTCTCGCCATAACCCATTAACACCATAGTTTAAGTTTGAGTCTGGCTACAGAGTTACGTTCATGACTGATAATCAAAACCTGATCAACCTGCTGAGAAAGTTAGAACAGCCCACTATGGTGCTGCTTCGTCCCATATTAACGCTAATCATTTGGGGCGAAGGCGGTACCTGACTTCTTGTTCCAAATTCGCGTTCCTTTAAGGGGCACCCTTCGGATACAGTCTTAGCTGAAGGAATTATCCTCAAACGACTCATCCAGATGTTTAGCACTCGTTATGCCATCTCTCTCCGCCGTCAAGCGATTCAGTCAACACCTACTCACCCGTTGGATTGTGGGCAGTGCGGTGGTGTTATTCATCGCCAGCAGTGTGCGTCATGCGCTGATGTATTCAACTGGCTTTGATCTGGGGATTTTTGATCAAGCCGTTTATCTCATCAGTCAGGGGTTGCCTCCCATCTCGTCACTGATGGGATTTCACATTTTGGGAGATCATGCCGCGTTTATTTTTTATCCTCTAGCGGTGTTGTATGCGATTCATCCGGATGTGCATTGGCTATTTTTTGTGCAAGCTGTGGGATTGGCACTAGGAGCATTGCCCGTGTGGGCACTAGCTCGGCAAGCAGGCACTAGTGAACGGTGGGCGATCGCCCTTGCCATTGTCTATCTCTTGTATCCCCTGATCTTTAACGTCAACTTATTTGACTTTCACCCCGATGTCTTAGCCCCCGTCGGGCTATTAACCGCTGTGTGGGCAGCGCGATCACATCGAGTTGCGTGGTTTTGTGGGGCGATCGCTTTTGTGCTAAGTCTCAAAGCCGTGCTCTCGCTGACAGTGGCAGCGCTGGGTCTGTGGCTGCTGATCTTTGAAAAGCGGCGAATCATGGGAGCGATCGCCCTGCTTGCGGGAATCAGTTGGTTTCTCTTTGCAACTCAGTGGATCATTCCCGTTTTTAGTGGGGCACCTCCAGCCGCCGTCAGCCGCTATGCTGACTTTGGTAGTTCTCCTCTAGAAATAGCCAAGACATTGATTCTCAACCCAGGTCTGGCGGCATCACAAATCTTGAATCTGACTAATTTCGGCTATCTGACAATCCTATTTTTGCCTTTAATTTGGGGTCTGTCAGGGCGACATAGCAGTGCGTTGATAGGTGCCCTGCCGACTGTTTTTTTAAATCTGTTAAGTGAAGGGAGTGGTCAAAAAGATTTGCTGCATCAATATTCGCTGCCAGCCCTGCCATTTTTGATGCTTGTGGTAATTGCGACCGTTGCAGCCGATCAAAGCTGGTTGCGTCAACCTCGATGGGCAATTCTCTGGTCACTGGTGTTCTTTTTCGCCTTTGCAAAGGTGGGCTACTTTGGTTCTCGCTACTTGGGGGCAATGGATACCTGGCAGGCAAATCGTGAGGCGATCGCCCACATTCAAACCCAAGGCGGGGTGCTCACTGATAATCGACTGGCATCCCAGGTGAGCCAACGTCCGGTCGTCAAACTGCTAGGACGACGCTTTCGCCTTTTGCTCCAAGATATCGATTATGTCTGGCTTGATATGCGCCATCCTGACCCTCAACAACAGGATGTTGCTACTGATTTACTGCAACATCTACAGCAACATCCGCAATTTCAGTTGCGTTATCAACGAGATGACGTGTATCTCTTTAGACGAGGATTGAGTTAAGGGGAGGGTTAAGCTGGTTAATGGTCAAATCGTTACTCAATAGGAGAACCGCATTAAACTCAATTCAAAATTTGGGTTGAGCGGAGCCGTGTACACAGATCTCAGTTGAGATGCCAACTTTCTGCACGATCCCCCTCAATCTCCCTAAAAAGAGGACTTTGAGTCCGATCCCCTCCTTTTTAAGGAGGGTTAGGGAGGATCAACCCTAGCATTGGCTAGCTTAGAAGGCTTGTTATACACCGTAGCTTAGCAAAGGGGAACTCTAGGGGGTCGTTGCTTGAGCGCAGTTTCACATTGACTTGGGATTACAGTGCATGACACCCACCGCCTTAGAATGATCAATCGTTCACCATTCCTCCTTTTGTCCCCCTAACCCCTAACCCCTCCACCCTTGGCTCTCAACAAAACTACTCTCCACTCCTTCCGATTCGCTGCCATTCTATTGGTGGGAGCAGCCTTGCGCTTTTGGCATCTCGACACCAAACCCTTGTGGATGGATGAAGTGCTCACGGCGATCTTTAGCCTGGGTCGCAGCTACGACGACATTCCCACTCAAGAATTCTTTGCGATCGCCGACTTGCAGCAACTCTTTACGGTGCAAGTTGGGGTGAGTTGTCCACAAATTACCAAAACTGTGGCGACTGAGTCGGTGCATCCTCCCCTGTTTTTTTGCCTCTTACATGGTTGGATGAGTTGGCTTAAACCAGGAGCCGATGATTGGATTTGGGCATTGCGGGCACTTCCTGCCTTGTTTGGAGTGGGGGCGATCGCCGCTATCTATTGGTTAAACCGGATTGCCTTTTCAGCTACCGCAGGCTTGTTAGCTGCTGCACTGATGGCAGTTTCTCCCTTTGCGGTCTATTTGTCGCAAGAGGCGCGGCACTATACGCTGCCTATGCTATTGATCACGCTGGCACTGGTCGGGTTGGTGCAGATGCAACAAGATATTCAACACCGACAAGTTTGCCCCTGGGTCTGGCTGGGCTGGGTTGGGGTGAATGTTTTAGCTCTCTACACCCATTACTTTTGCATTTTGGCGTTGATCGCTCAGGTCGTTGCCTTTGGCGGTTGGATGCTGTGGCGACGGGTGCCTGCAAAAGCAATGACCCTATTTGGCTTGGCAGTTGTGGTGGTTGGTTTGAGCTACCTGCCCTGGCTGAGTACGGTCATGAGTCACTTCAGTCGCCCTGAAACTGACTGGCTCACTCCTCAAGACCCCACCTGGCTGACTCGTCTTGCCCCGATCTATCAAACGCTGGTGGGTTGGATGCTGATGGTGATCGCCCTCCCCATTCAAGATGAGCACTGGGCGATCGCTTTATTCGTGATTGCAGTCATTGGCTTATTCTTGGTGTGGCTGGTGCGACAGGCAGTGCAAGGAGCCAAACAGCAGTGGCAACAACCCTCGTCTCGGTCTGCGCTGGTGCTCATTGCAGGCTTTACGGCTTGTGTCGTCGCTCAATTTTTTGCGATCGCCTATGGGCTAGATAAAGATATCACGGCCGTTCCCCGATATAACTTTGTCTACTATCCCGGCATGTGTGCTTTGCTGGGGGTGTGTTTAGCTTCTCTAAAGGGGGGTGTCTTTCCGGCTCAACCTAAACTTTTGAGATTACCCTATCTTCTAAAGCCCGGATCAGGTTTGCTCCAGGCTCCATCCCGGCGATGGGCGATCGTGCTAATGGCGGGGTTCCTCAGTAGCCTATTAGTGGTGCAGGGGTGGGTCTTGCAAAAGTCTTACAACCCTGATGAAGTCGCTGAAGACGTTTTACTCTATCCTGCGGAGCCGCTGATCGTTGTTACCAACTATCGCTCATTACAAGAAATTGCGTTGGGTTTAAGTATTGCCTTAGAGTTGCAGACTCACGACTCTTACATCGCTGAGATTGACCAGAGGGTTCACCCTGATGTAGGGGCGATCGCTCCTGACCTTTCTATGCGCTTTGGGTTTCTCGATCGCCGCCCGCAAACAGACCCACCTCGCCTGACGCTTGCCCAAATGACTCAACCGTTGCCCTTGCCGCTCCGCCTGTGGGTCGTGTCACCCGAAAGCCGACGACAAGATTTCCCTCCTCATCTGCGTTTAGCCAATACCAATAGCCTTTGCACTCGCGATCCAGAGGAATATCATCGGTTGGGCTTTCCCTATCAGCTCTATCGTTGCTAGAGCCAGGTCTATTCCTCGATCTGCCATAACTCCTTGTTAAAGTCTTCATCCAACACCTTCTTAGGACGCAACACCACCAATACTCGCCCTAACAGTTGCACATTAGAAGGCTCAGCAAACCACTGAAATTGCAATTGTCCCTCTTGTTCAATCACAAAGTAACTCAAATCATCCCACTCGCGTTGGGCGCGATCGATCATCACCAACACCTCTTCTACGGCTCCGGGTAAAGAGTGGGGCAGTTGATCACTATCCGCCAAAATCACCACCGGATCTTCGGCACTAAAAACAACTTGCCACCCCGGAACAGGCACCCAAGCACCCGTCCCTGAAAATTTTACGAGGCGAAATGCTCCTTCTTCTTCTAACAAAGGTACTGCTTGCAAATCTGAAATCGTCAGGGGCAACTTGCCCACAACAGGCAAGATTCTTGGCAACTCCGACTCTGACTCCAGTCGATAAATCGGGAGGGTGGGTGCTTTTTTGGTTTGACTCACCGTAAAGTCAGTGAGTAATTGCTCCACTTGGCGGCGGGCTGATTCACTATTGGCAAACCGTAACGCCATTGCAATCAGGCGCGATCGCATTTGCAGGTCAGACTGCTGTCGCGCCAATCGCCAATAGTGATAAGCCACGGCATCCCCTGGAGGGCTAGCAAACTCAGCAGGCGGGTTGGATAAGCGAGAAAAATCTTTGAGGGCTTTAGCAACCTCTTTTGCTCCTTCAGAGTCTATCCCCTTCTCTACTAACAGTTCTGCGGCGGCGGCGCGATCGCCCTGATTAAGAATACGCAACTCATATAACGAATCACTGCCTGTCCGCTCAAATCGGTCTTGCACACTGGTAGACACACCACTTTTTTGAATGGACTCATACACCTGAGCCGCTACCACGATCTGGTTTTGCTGAATTGGCTCAAACCCTGTCGCCTCAAAAATTTGTTGGGGGTTATAGCCCACTTTTTGCAACTGTTGACAGGCTTGCCCCCAATTGTGCCAGGTGCCCTCTTTGCGTCGGAGCGATCGCAACAGGTCTTCGACATCAATGTTGCTCTCATCAGGGTGAGGGTTGAAATTGTCAGGGGGTGTAATGGTCATAGAAATCGAACGTGAGAACGCGGGTTGGACTTACTAAGCCAACTGTACCGTTTCTAGGACGCGCTAGACTGGAGGAGATGCTAAAGATCTAAAAGACTTGACGAAGTGCCCATAGTCAGGCATGATGGAATACGCATTACGGGGCTATAGCGCAGTTGGTAGCGCACCTCAATGGCATTGAGGGGGTCAGCGGTTCGAGTCCGCTTAGCTCCATTTGTACTGTACGTTCGCACATTAAATGTACGCTTGGGCATACAACCATAAGTTGAGCAAAATGCTCACTTTATGCTTGTTTTTTTCGCTGCTCATCTTATGCTTGTAACTTGGGTTGCGCCAACATAGATTTTAGGTATTTTTGCTTGGATTTTATTTGGCTATCCGCTTGCGGAGGATTTTAATGCTCTAATCGGGTAAAAGGGGACACGGCAGCGTGCCCCCTTTTACCCGAATCCAATTAAGCACTTAAATTCTATCTACTCTTGAAACTATACTGGCTCAATACCGTTAAGTCGCCAACTAGAACGGGCAAGAGACTCTAGTTCTCTTAGCACAATTTTATACTCTTCGGGAAAATTTTCTTGAACTCTATAAAGCTTGGGTTTTCCTATAGACGACAAAATACCAATCTGCTCCAATGCGGCTAAGTGACCTTGAGCGGTATTTTTTGCCATGCGAGTACCGAGGGCGACTTCTTGCGCGGTCGCGGATCTTTTATCAAAGATGTACCAATATACTTCTGCCC